>CAMNGC010000036.1 GCA_946537885.1 uncultured Clostridia bacterium | reverse complement strand
CCATATAACCTCCTAACTTGAAGTCACAAATTGTGACTTCAAACGGTAGTAAACAATTAAAACCATATCTAATTGATTCGCCTTGCGAATATATGTTCATTATACAGTATTGAACACTCCATCAATGGGACTCCACCGCAAAAACAGGTAACAAAAAACCCGTAAACACTAAGTCTACGGGTCATTGTGTATTAGTTCTATATCCGATATATAGCGTATTAGGAAGGTGACGAACGGTCACGCGCTTTGGTGAAGTCACAATTTGTGACTTCAAAAGGCAGTGAACAACACGTTCTAAGTGAAATGATCACTCTTCTTCGTAGTAGTAGGAATAATCGATACCTTTCATAAATATCTCTCTGTCATCAATCCTGTCTGTTAATGCACTTTTTATCAATTTTTTTATCTTTGAATCATTGACCGGACTTTTCTGCATGGCAATAAGGTATTCCTTTTTATCGATCTTACTCCAATCCACACATTTGGACAGATTATTCTTGAATATCAGATCAAGCCAGATCCTTGTGCTCCTTCCGTTACCCTCCATAAAAGGGTGAGCAATATTCATTTCGACATATTTCTCAATGATCTCATCCACTGTTGATTCAGGCATAGTTTCGATCTTTTTCAGGGCATCGTGAAGATACATTGAATTTGCAAAGGTAAAACCACCCTTGCTTATATTTTTCTCTCTGATCTTGCCGGCAAAATCGTACAATCCACCGAAGAGATATGAATGAATCTGCTGAAGACCTCTGATTGTACCTGAATCTATATCGTTGATAGCACCGCTGTCAAAAAGATCATACGCTTTGATTTTACTTTTCTCATCAATGGAACTGCTTACTGTAGTGATCCACTTTTGGAAGATCTCCTTCTTGGGGCTCTTCAGTATCACCATCAGCGAATTGAACATCTCATCATTGATAACATCAGTATTGTATCTCTTACCATCTGACGCCATCAGTTTCAGTTGTTTGCAATTTGCAAACAACTGAGGATTTCTTCTTTTGATCGTAGCCCAATAAACTCTCGGATTAGACGTATCAACAAGAACCGTGATGATATCCGTAGCACAGAGCCACCACGCGGCAGTATCATCATCCCATACGGAACGCACGGGAATATCATTAAAGAAACGAATTGAAGTCTTAACACTGCCCATATAAAAACCTCATACTCTCTTCCTGATTATAACAAAAAACCTCCCGAGAATATCTCTCGAGAGGTCTTGGCGGAGATGGAGGGAGTCGAACCCTCGCGCGAGTTGCCCCGCCTAAAGCTTTAGCAAAGCCTCCCCTTCGGCCTCTTGGGTACATCTCCGTGCCGAAATAAAAACTGCATCTTTTCGATGCCCGATAATAATATCATACGGAAGCCACTCCTGTCCAATATTTATTGATACTGTAAATCATTTGAAATCCGATGTATAATTTTTGTATGAGTGATATCCGTAAGACAATCGTAGTATGTGGCGTCTGGGAAGACGCTGAGAATCTTAATGTCTTTGTAAGATCTCTCCAGACTAAGGAGGTTATCAAAGACTATGTTATCGCGTGTTTTACTTTTGGGATTCCCACATCGCTTGATACAACGCTCGAGATGGAACTTCAGTTTGCCGAGAATGTAAATAAGGCTGATCCTGCAACATTGGTCATTTTCGCTGAGATGCTCAAAAATGATGAGCTGATCGAATGCCTTGTCGATATTGGCATCAAGAAGAATATTCCCGTATTCATGTGTGAACATGAACATAAGGGTTGTTATAATCTCACACTCAATTATGCCAAAGCATTCGAAGAGATGACAAAGCATGTTATATGCGACCATAACTGTAAGGTTATCGATATGATGGCGGGATTCAAGGATAATCCTTTCTCGGAAGAACGAATCCGCGCCTGCCGTAAAGTAGCTGAGAGTGAAGGCGTAAACTTGAGAAATATTTATTATGGGGATTTTTGGGATGTGCCGGCTAAGAATGTGATGGACGCTCTGATCAAAGACGGCTACGAACTCCCGGATGCCATAATCTGCGCCAATGACTCTATGGCAATAGGCACCTGCGACAGTCTCCATAACCATGGCTATGTCGTTCCGAGAGATGTTATCGTCACCGGATTTGACGGCATATGGCAAGGACGTTATCACAATCCGACAATAAGCACAACTGCCCCCGACTACAGCAGCATGATCCCTACCATGCTCGATATCATCAGGAATTATAACCCCGGTGAAGCTGCTGACGGCTATACCATTAACATAGATTTTAAGCGCGAACCTGCTCAATCCTGCGGTTGCGTGCTTAACGACGATGAATCTTGGGCTAATAAGGTCATCACGCTTGCCAGCGATAATCATGACTATTTCAGGCACAATCTTGAGATGGGCCGTTTTGTCACGAGGACATTCAGCATGTCCGACATTGATACTGCCGCTCAGGATCTGCAGAATTATCTCTGGCTGTGGAAAGAGCAGTATTATTTCATTGCGGTACAGGAGAGCAGCAATTGTATACATTGCGTCTTCTACGGCAGAAACGGCGAATATAAATACCGTCAGCGCTTTTATGATATGCCCGGTATTCTTCCCGATCTCGAAGACATACTTGCACGTGACAGCGGGATCAATATTCTGCTCTTAAGACAGATCCGTTCCAAATCCGAAGCCTACGGCTATGTGGTCAACGGCTACAAGAAAATAAACCTGCGCGACCAGCAACGCTTTGAAGAATTCGGTCTGTTCCTGTCGGCCATGACGGTCGCGGTTATGAATAACCGCAAATATATCCAGGCCAACAGATCCATCGAAAAGATATCGGAAAGCGACTATCTCACAGGCCTTTATAACCGTCGCGGTTTCTTCCGCAGGCTCAACGCCATGATAGTTGACCCGGCCTATAAAGGAAAGTTTCTGACATTCTTCTCGATCGATATGGACGGCCTTAAAGCGATCAATGACAAATACGGGCACCGGGAGGGTGATCTTGCCATCCACACACTGGCTAATTCCATCAGGCGCTATGCATCCGAAAATGGTCTGTGCGCCCGCTACGGCGGTGATGAATTCGCTTTCGCACTCGTAGAAGATGATCCGTCATCGGTTGACACATCCGGAATCCGTACTATTATAGAGAGCTATGCAGCCAATGACATTCTCACGGCCGACAAACCCTATACCATAAGAGCCAGTATCGGAGTTGCTACACACATTATCGACGATACGCTGGTGCTCGAGGATATAATCAACGAGTCAGACGAAGCGATGTATAAAGACAAGCAAAGCCGACGTTCAAGATAAACAGATCAATATGAGTGTTAATACTGTTGCGGAAAATAACGAGAACCCACTGGGGTATCGCCGGATATCTTCTTTACTCAAAGAATTCGCCATCCCGAGCATCATCGCGATGGTCGTAAGCTCTCTTTATAATGTCGTAGATCAGATCTTTATCGGCCGAGGCGTCGGATACCAGGGCAACGCCGCCACCAATGTGGCCTTCCCTCTCACGACGATCTGCATGGCCATAACTCTTACTATAAGCATAGGAACCGCCGCCAGGTTCTCACTCTATCTCGGACGTAAACAGGAGGATCAGGCGGCCCGCACCGTGGGCACCGGCATCTGCATGATGCTCATCTTCGGTATCGCCTATGCTCTCATAGTTGAACTGTTTCTGAAGCGCCTTCTGCTCGCTTTCGGAGCCTCAGGCGAAGTACTTGATTACGCTGTCGAATACACTCGAATAACTGCGCTCGGCATGCCCTTGATCGTGCTGATGAACGGTATGAGCAATATCGCCAGAGCAGATGGCAGTCCTATGTATTCCATGATAACCATGCTTATCGGAGCGGTTATCAATACGATACTGGACCCGATATTCATATTTGTATGCCACTGGGGAGTAGCGGGAGCCGCTTGGGCCACCGTCATCGGTCAGGCTATCTCCTGCGGCTATGCCCTTCTGTATCTGAGACAGCTCAAACGCGTAAGCATCAATCGCGACAGCTTCCGCCTTAATCCCAAACAGATGGGGATTACGGCTCTTATGGGAATGAGCAACGGTCTCACCCAGCTTGCGATCACACTTGTTCAGATCGTAATGAACCGCTCGCTGGTACACTATGGTCGCGCGAGCATTTACGGAGAAGACATCCCCCTGGCAGCCGCCGGTATCGTCATGAAAGTCAACGGCATAGTCCTGGCCATTATTATCGGTCTTGTACAGGGAATGCAGCCCATCATTGGTTTTAATTACGGCGCGCGAAAATATGATCGAGTCCGCGCGGTCTACCTGCTTGCTGTTAAATACGAGTTGATCGTGACACTGATCGGTCTGTTCTTTTTCGAGCTGTTACCCGAGCAAGTGCTCGGTATATTCGGAAAGGAAGATGCTCTTTATCTGGAGTTCGCTGTTAAATTCATGCGGGTATTCCTTATGCTTCTGCCCCTCTCCGGCTTGCAGATGATATCATCCAATCTCTTCTCGGCAATCGGCAAGCCCCTCAAAGGCGCGTTACTCTCCCTCACACGTCAGGTCTTTTTCCTGATCCCTCTTATCATCCTGTTGGGCTATCTTATGGGATTGAACGGTGTTATGGCGGCTGCTCCGATAGCTGATTTCACGGCCTTTGTCATAGTCATGATATTCATTACCCGCGAGTTCAGACTGATGCATAAGATGAGCGAGGAGTTTTAAAACAATAACTCCCTGCATCAGCCTCGGCAAATACAGGGAGTTATTTTATTTCGGGGCTGTCTCAAAACAAAATGAGATAGCCCCTATCTATTTGCAAAAGAAAATGG
>CAMNGC010000035.1 GCA_946537885.1 uncultured Clostridia bacterium | reverse complement strand
CCGACAATACTTGGCTGGAGACGGCCTGGCAAGATAGGTCGCTGCCGGATTATATGAACCCTTTCGCGAATCAACGCGGAGGGGTTCTTTTTTATTTCTTTTTCGATGATAAAAATGTGAATTTTCTAATTGCCTATAAATTATTTTATTGTTACCATAAATTGTAATATTACATTTTTGATGTAAAAAAGAGGATGAGGCGTATGGCAAAGATACTGATTATTGATGATGAACCCGAGATAGTTGCGTCTGTCTCAGATGTATTGACCAGCTTCGGCTTTGAAACTATATCTTCTACAGATGGCAAGATCGGTCTTAAGATGGCCAAGGAGCAGTTTCCTGATATTATAATTCTTGACTGGATGATGAAGGATTATAACGGACTTCAGTTCACGGAAGATTTCAGAGCTGCCGGTTATACGACTCCTATCCTTTTTCTGACGGCCAGGGGAGATCTGCCCGTATATCAGATCGAGGCACTTCGTTTGGGAGCCGATGAATATATGGCAAAGCCTTTCGATCCGTCGCTTCTTGTTGCCAGAGTTAAGAATCTGCTTAAGAGATCTACCAATGAGGATTCCTCCAAGACTACAGAGAATACGGGATCCAAACATGTTTATGGCGGCGGAGAGCTGGTTATTGACTTTGATGCTATGCAGGTTTTCGTCAATGGCGTCAGCTGTGATCTCACATCCAATGAGTTTAAGCTTGTTCAGTATCTTGAGAATAATGCCGGTCGAGTATGCACCAGAGATGAGCTCCTTACCAAGGTCTGGAATTATGCTTTCTCAGGTGATGTAAGGACTGTTGATGTTACTGTAAGACGTACAAGAAAGAAGATCGAGCCTAATCAGCCTAAGTATAAGTACATTCTCACCAGAAGGGGATCAGGCTACTATTTCCCCAAGGATCTCACCTGACAGGTAAAAGATAATGATACTATCCCTGGGATCGGTCCTGAGCGGGAATATGCCCCTTGCTCTCGCTGCTGTCGGTATATTGCTACTGGCCGCGCTTCTGGCAGGTTATCTGATCGGAAATGTACTCCTTCGTAAGCGTGTTGATAGCGTTGTGAAGGAGCTTGAGCAGTCCGGGCTTATTAAAGGTTCAATTATTGATAATGTTAATCTCGGTGTTATTGCCTATGGTGAAGAAGGGGCTCTTTATTCGAACCAAACTATCTACGAGATGCCGGGCTTTCTCGGTACCAGTGGCAGCATTCCCCGTGATATCAATGCTTTTCTCGAAGCCTACGATCAGAATAATCACTTAAAGGCCGGCTATCTGTTAAATGCTGAGAATGACGATAATATCATTCGCGCCAATTATTGTACCGGTCGCAAGATCTATGAGATCAAGGTGTTAAGAAGAACACTTGACAAAGACAGACTCGATATAGTTATTGTTGATGATATTACCCAGATCAAGGATGATGAGAGACGTCAGAAGGATCTGGCCGCCAATGTATCCCATGAACTTAAGACGCCTCTTACGGTTATCCGGGCTTCTGAATTCTTCGTCAATTCAATATCGCCTGATAATGTCCCGGGTTATGAAGAGATCAAGAAGTGGGGAAACAGAATTGTTTCGAATGCCGTAAGGATGCAGGATATCGTTCAGGACTTTCTGATCTTGTCAATGTGTTCGGCAAGCGTTCCCATGAGCATTTTGGATCTGAATGATATAGTAGGTAAGGCTGTTAACAGCATAGCCGATTATCCGGGACGAGATAGTGTCAGGATAAATCTGCCGGCGGCTGAAGCTTACCCCTTGATCTACGGAAATCCGAATCTTGTCATGAGAGTAATAATCAATCTGCTGACAAACAGCGTTAAATATATCGATTATGAGGGAAAAGATCAGCCGCATATTATAAATATCAGCATTGCGACTATAGATGACAGGGTAGCCGTGCAAGTTGAGGATAACGGACGCGGCATCCCCGAGGAATCGATCGATCACCTTTTCGAGAGGTTTTATCGTGTTGATAATTCAGGTGCGCGCGATGTTGGAGGATCGGGCATTGGCCTGGCCATCGCCAAAGAGGTCGCTGACATGCACAGCGGTACCATCAATGTAGTATCAACATTGGGACAGGGCTCAACATTTACATTTGTGCTGCCTTCCGCTCAGAGTGTTTTCGAAAATGTTTATGACGATGCCATCACGGGCGTCATCAGCGATAATCAGTATTATGCCGGAGCGGCTGATTTTATGGGACTTCAGGCCGTTGAGGCCGTAAGATCGATGGGCTACGATGATGCGGTGAACGAAGCTGAGAATTATGAGCGGTCCTTATCCGGCGAGAAGACGGCTCATGAAAAGGCTCTGGCTGAACTTCTGGCAAAGATCGGCAAGGAAAGATACGAGGAGTTGGTAGAAGAGCTGACCTATATCGACGATGAGATGTTTGATGACGAGCCTTTTGATGAAGAAGATGAGGAATCCGGCATCGAGGGAGATATAACTTCTGAATCTGATAATGGCGAAGACTTCCAAGACGAGACCATGAGCTCTGCAGACAGCGAAGCAGAGCAGATAGCTTTGCAGAAGGAAGAGGCGCGTAAGATACTTACCCAGAATATCCTTCCCAGAAGCCCATTATATAAAAATGAAGAGAAAAAGCCTGAATCTGTGAAAGAAATGCCAAGGATTCACCCAAACACCCCGAGAAAAATGTATAATAGTAAGAGCGGGAAGAAAAAGGCCTCACTATTTGAGGGTTTTACAGTGAGAAAACAAAAGCCTGAAGAACCCGCGATACAATCGGCGGTTAGGAAGGTTCTCGATGAGACCGCTCCAATCGTGGTAACGGCCGATAAGACAGCAGAAGATAAAGGGGAAACAACGTGAGTTCATATTCATATAAGATCAACGGCGGTCATCCGCTTCACGGTGATGTCAATATCAGCGGAAGCAAGAATGCCGTTCTGGGCGTATTGGCAGCTGCTATGATGATCGACGGGCCGTGCGTTCTTGAGAATGTGCCGGATATCTCGGATGTTAAGGTAATGGTGGAACTGTGCCGATCTATCGGCGCTACGATTGAGTCGGAAATCGCTCCGGAGGGTTCCGTTATCCTGCATATTGACCCGAGGACTATTAATACTTATAAGGCTACCGGAGCATCCGTATCCAAGATCAGAGCCTCTTACTATCTGTTGGGAGCTATGCTTGCCAGATTCGGGAAAGCATCTATTCGTATGCCCGGCGGCTGTAATTTCGGTCAGAGACCTATAGACCTGCATCTTAAGGGCTTCTCTCTGATGGGAGCCAAGGGAGTTGACCCTCATGAAGTTGAGGGTGGCATAATCACCCTGACAGCAGAGCCTCTGAGGGGGGCAAAGGTCTTTTTCGATATAGTAAGTGTCGGTGCGACAATTAATGTCATGTTGGCTGCTGCCAAGGCAGAAGGAACGACTACTATCATAAACGCGGCTAAAGAGCCTCATATTGTTGATGTCGCTAACTTTCTTAATGCTATGGGCGCCAAGATCAAGGGCGCAGGAACAGATACGATAAGGATCACGGGTGTCCCTGTCCTTCCCGGTAATTTCTCATATTCTATAATTCCCGACCAGATCGAGGCCGGCACATATATGATCGCAGCCGCAGTTACAGGCGGTGATGTGACGATCCATAATCTTATTCCGACTCATATGGAGCCCCTTTCCGCCAAGATGCGTGAGATGGGCTATTGTGTGGATGAGGGAGATGATTCGGTAAGAGTCTATAAGGAAGAAGGATCAGTAATTACAGGCACTAATATCAAGACCTCGCCTTATCCGGGATTCCCTACGGATCTTCAGCCCCAGGCTGTTGTGCTTCTTTGTCTGGCCAAGGGTTTCAGCAAGATGCATGAGAATGTCTGGTCTAACCGTTTTCAGTATGTGCCCGAGCTTACAAGAATGGGAGCCAATATAAATTGTCTCGAGAGAGTTGCCTTGATCAACGGCATCGAAAAGTTCCGAAGCGCCACGGTTATCGCGACGGACTTAAGAGCCGGAGCGGCTCTCGTCTGTGCGGCCATGGCTGCGGACGGAACAAGTTACATTACCGGAGCCAACAAGATCGACAGAGGTTATGAGAATATTGTGCAGAAGCTGACCTCCCTCGGAGCTGATATTTGCCGTGTAGACAACGTTGAATTCGAACAGGATGTCGAAGCCTGATGCCGCAACTTGAAATATTCCCTTTATATAGCGGCAGCAGTGGAAATGCGACACTTGTAAAAGCAGACGGAATCAATATCCTGATCGATGCCGGAGTGAGTTGCAAAAGACTTTGCGAAGGCCTTGTCAGCATTGATGTTGATCCGGACAGCATAGACTATATCTTTATTACCCACTGTCACTCCGATCATATTGCCGGGGTGGATGTTTTCGAGAGACATCACCCTGCGCCTCTTTACACGACGGCAGACACCTGTTATGTAATCGAATCCGCCTGCAGGAAGAAGTTCGGGGGTGAAATGATCGAGATAGGACAGAAAGACTGTGTGACTTTGTCTGATACAGTTAAGGTTATGTCATGCCCGACACCTCATGATGCGGCCGGTTCAGTATGCTATAAGGTGATTGCGGGCGACAAATCTTTTCTTCTTTTGACGGATGTCGGACATCTGACGGAAGAGATCGTGGACTTCGCATATGGAGTAGACGGAGCACTGGTTGAATCTAATTATGATGTCAGGATGCTGATATACGGTTTCTATCCCGATGAGCTTAAAGCTCGTGTTGCAGGAGATGGCGGTCATTTAAGCAATGAGGAGTGTGCTGATCTTATCAAGGTCATGATCGAGCACGGGACAGAGCAGTTTATAATAGGTCATTTAAGTGACAAGAATAATACGCCGAAGCAGGCAGTAAGTACGATAGTGGATATATTAGCCAAGAGCGACCTCGTACGCAACAGAGATTACAGATTATCCGTTGCCGAGAGATATGAACCTACGGACGGTATGATATTGTGAAGCTTAAGATCGTTTGCCCCGGTAAGATAAAGGAAGCATGGCTTAATTCCGGCATAGCCGAATATGTAAAACGACTCGGCAGATACTGCAGCGTTGAGTTTATCGAAGTGGCTGACAGTCCGGATTCTTTGCCTGTGGAAAGGGCATTGACAACAGAAGGAGAGCTTATTTTATCGAAAATAAACAGCGGTGATATCATCTGGGTTATGGATCTTCACGGCAAGCTCATGACGTCTGAAGAGATATCGGAGGCTCTGGTCGATGATATGGAGAGGGGCGGCTCATCTCTTACGGTGGTTATCGGCGGCAGTAACGGACTTGATCCCAAGGTAACGGCAAGAGCCAATCGAAGGATATGTCTCGGCAAAGTGACCCTGACACACCAGATGACCAGATTGATCGTCTTAGAGCAGATATATAGAGGTTTTAAGATCGCCGGCGGCGAGAAATATCATAAGTGATACACAGAGAGCATCTTTGCACTAGGCAAACGGTCCATGCTATAATATCAATATTCTTTGAATAGAGGATAATTGATAATGATTTGTTCCGCGAGATCTATATCAAATAGTTGAATTATGACATCGGATAATAAAAAAGAGATAC
>CAMNGC010000034.1 GCA_946537885.1 uncultured Clostridia bacterium | reverse complement strand
TTTTGTGGCTATTTTAATCCGTCTCTTAGTGGCGATTTTCACCCGACGCTAACACCGTCGAAGCACATATACCGCCGTTAGACACATAAGAAAGGGTAAAATTAACTGTCCTATCAACGTTCAAATATACAGAACGAATATTTACCGGTCCCGTAACACTTGTAAACACTGCCCTATCCTGTCCGGGTAAAGCATATAGAACTTCAACTGTCATCTTTTTCCCTCCGTTACTTCCCGACAATGAAGATATGTTACATGTGTACTGTAGCGCATCTGCAATTGTTGTGGATTCATATGTGTGATTCCCTGATGTGCTGTTAGTGTAGTACATATTCCACGAACGAGACGACGGAGCCGCAGTGACAGTTAGCATAGATGATAAAAACACCACAACTATTGACACAATACAAAACATTTTTTTGAAATTTTTCTTCATAAACAATCCCCCCTTTTGATGTATTGGTATAAATACTCGTTTGTATACCTCAATATTAACGGGGGGGTAACATAGAATAACAAGCTTCATATCTGTCACATTATGGATTATTTATAGATAATAGGCCCTAAAATATGTATCAAAAATAGGACATCCACAGTATTTATGAATAAGTAGCTGATAAAACTCCTGATGTATTACAGATTAATGTAAGATTGTATGTATTTGATAACAACCCTGACCTAGCCGTTCCGGATGTTCTCGCATATGCCTGTGTCCGTGAAAGATTTCCTCTGGATATGGTGGGTGCACTACTCCATGTGCTTCCGGAAGCAGGCTGAAATGATCCGCTCGCAGATGTTGTAGAGCAAACTTGTGAATTCCAACTAAAGGTCCCTGCTGTCACTATTGTGTAGATTAACGAACCAGTAGAGGAAAACACTTCATGAGAAACACTACCCGATGTTGTGTATGATGTAGCAGAAATCTCATATATGGTAGTTACTTCAACTATCTGTTTATCTTCGTCGATCTCAATTTCAAAAAACACCTCATCTCCAGTATTTGTTTTAGCAGATGCATAATCTACAACATAGGCATTAAGAATGTACTGAAGTTCAGCTCTTGAATCAACATCATTCTTTTGCAAATAGTCAATAAGATCAAACAACTTCTGATCCGATGCTGAAACAATCCCTGCAATAGAGAAAACAAAACAAACAACAACTATAGCTGATACTATCTTTCTAACCATTTGCCCCTCCCGTCGTCTGACTTATTGGTTCATTCAAATATTCAATCTTCAATGGTTGATCATCTTTTGAAGCCGGCCAATTAAAAAAGATAATGACCGCGAATACAACTGCCAAAGTGAGGATCACAGATATGATAATAGCTGCAATTACCGTCTTTCTCGTACTACGTCTGGATTTTTCCAAGTTGATCAGATCCAAGCGTATATCCTCTATACTATGCGATAGATCTTCAATAGTGCTCACTAGATTTGATCCATCAATCTCGTTGCTTGTAATGTCAGTCGTTTTATCAAAAAAGTCAAGGTTTATAATTTCGTCTAATTTTCTGATATCTCTCAGCGTGGGGCTGGTCATACCTCTCTCCCAACGAGAGATAGTAGCTCTGGTAACACCGATTGCATCCGCCAATTCATCTTGAGACTTTCCGGACTCGATCCTTGCTTTCTTTATCTTATCTCCCAAATCCATAAAGTTGTTCCTCAAACCAAACGAACTGCTATCTATTTTTTGTTATACTAAACACTTATTTTAATAATAATCGCATTAATCGTCCAAAAGCGTCAAGAACTAATAATGATGCGCGATGAACTAATTGTGATTCAATGTGCCTACTTATTATTCTCTGAGACTGAAATCCTCTCCTATCCCCGAACCCCTTCTTATCTTGACTTTTGCCGACCGTCTATGTACAATCGGTCTTGCTATGAAAATGCGTAAGTAGTCTCATATGACAGGCAAAGAGAGTTGTGTCACCGGCTGAGAGCATAACCCCGGGGTATGAAGATGAATTTCAACATCGGAGCGTTCTGCGAAAACGTTTTTCGATTAAGCAGATGCAGGCGCAGCATTAAAGGCGCGAACAAGTGCGTGATGTGACCATTTGTCACTCTCGAACATGGGTGGTACCGCGAAGGTGCGATAGATTGCAAATTCGTCCCATGGCAATGACATGTTGCCATGGGCTTTTTATTTGCCCGAGGCTAAGAAAGAACAGGAGGAAAACATGGCTGAACTTAGTGAATTGAGTGCAAAGCTTTCTGAGATCAAGAGTCAGATCACAAGTAATCTGGCTACGATCACAAGCTCCAAGGGAGTCTACGAATATCGTAAGACTGTCATGGATTCAAAGGAAGGTAAGATCGGATCTCTTATGAGAGAGATGGGAAAGATCCCGAAGGAACTGAAGGCCGATTACGGCAAGATGGTCAACGAGATCAAGAACTGGGCACAGGACAAGTTCGACGCGATGGATGCCGAGTTCAAGGCTCGTGAGATGAAGGCGCGCTACGATAAGGAGGCTATCGATGTAACGCTTCCCGAGAAGCGTCAGAAGAAGGGCAACCTTCACCCCAATACACAGGTAAGAAATCAGATCGTTGATATCTTCGGATCAATGGGTTTCCAGATCTACGAAGGAAACGAGATCGAGACCGATTATTATAACTTTACGGCTCTTAACATCCCGCAGGATCACCCTGCCAGAGATATGCAGGATACTTTCTATTTAAGTCCCGAATTCCTGCTCCGTACCCAAACATCGGCAGGTCAGATCCATGTTATGGAAGCTCAGCAGCCGCCTATCAAGATCATCTCCCCCGGTAAGGTTTTCCGTTCGGACGATGATGCAACACATTCGCCGATGTTCTCTCAGATGGAGGGCCTCGTAGTAGATAAGGGAATAACTCTCTGCGATCTGCAGGGAATGCTCGATGTCTTCGTAAAGAAGATCTTCGGCGAAGAGACCAGCACACGTCTGCGTCCCTCCTATTTTCCTTTCACCGAACCTTCGGTGGAAGTCGATGTCAGCTGTTTCCAGTGCGGCGGTAAGGGCTGTAAGCTCTGCAAGGGTACCGGCTGGATCGAAGTCCTCGGCGCCGGTGTCGTAAACAAGAAGGTTCTTGACGGCTGCGGTATCGACAGTAATGTCTATAGTGGTCTTGCTTTCGGTATAGGTATTGATCGTATTGCCATGCTCAAGTACGGCATCAATAACATCAAGTTGCTGTTCGAGTCAGACCTGCGCGTACTCGGACAGATCGATGACTAAGAAGTGAGGAGGCAAGGAAATGTTAGTACCATTAAGTTGGCTTAAAGATTATGTTGATATAGACGTTACTCCCGATGAACTCGAGGAGAAGCTCTTCAGCTGCGGTTTCGAAGTAGAAGAGAAGTATGAAGTAGGACATGATATCAGTAATGTCGTAGTCGGCGAGGTAAAGACATGTGATCTCATCGAGGGCACGCATCTTCACCTCTGCTCTGTCGATGCCGGAGAGCACGGCACGCTTCAGATCTGCTGCGGCGCTGACAATGTTGAAGCAGGCGGCAAATACCCGCTCGCTCTTATCGGAGCTCAGGTATATGCTACCGCAAAAGATCACAAGACAGTCGAAGGCCTTATGACCATCGGTCAGGGTAAGCTTCGCGGCTATGATTCTTACGGAATGCTCTGTTCCGGCGTGGAGATCGGCGTTAGCGAGGATATGTTCCCCGGTGCAGGGTATAACGGACTTCTCGTATTACCTGCCGATTCAGTCCCCGGTGCGGATGTTAAGCCGATACTCGGACTCGACGATTATATTTTCGATATATCGATAACCGCTAACCGTCCGGACTGCCAGAGCATCTTCGGTATCGCACGCGAGGTCGCTGCAGTTCTCGGCAAGCCCGTTAAGGAACCTGCGCTCGATTATACGGAATCCGATGAGACCATCGATTTCAATATCCGCGTATCCGCACCGGATCTGTGTCCCCGATATATCGGTCATTATGTATCCGATGTTAAGATCGAAGAGTCTCCTGCATGGATGAAGCGTCGTCTGGCTCTTGTCGGATGTTCGGCTATATCCAATGTCGTTGATATAACCAACTATGTCCTCAAGGAACTCGGTCAGCCGATGCACGCTTTTGATTTCTCCTATCTCGAGGGCGGTGAGATCCATGTCCGCCGCGCAGAAGAGGGCGAGAAGATCGTAACTCTTGACGAAAAGGAATTCACACTCACTTCAGATAACCTTGTCATCTGCGACGGCAAGAAGCCGGTCGCTCTTGCCGGCATTATGGGCGGTCTCAATTCCGAGATCCTCGATACTACATCTGCGGTTATGTTTGAAGCGGCAAAATTCGCTCATGACAATATCCGTAAGAGCTCAAAAGCGCTGGGACAGGTCTCAGACTCAAGCGCTCGTTTCTCCAAGGGAGTTGACGAGTACACAACTGTTATGGCCATGAAGCGCGCACTTCATCTGATGGAAGAATTGGGATGTGGCAAGGTCAGCAAGACCTCTTTCGATATCAACACAGGCAACTCAGTCGAACCCCGTAAGCTTACCGTCAGCGTAGCTCAGGTCAACGGCGTCCTCGGCATCACGGTTCCCGATGAGGATATCGTTCGCATTCTTACAAACCTTAACTTCGCCCCTGAGCTTAACGGTGACGAGCTGACTATCTATATCCCCGGTTACCGTGTAGATATGGAGAGCTATCAGGATGTTGCCGAGGAAGTTATCCGTATGTACGGTTATGAGCACATCGTTCCTACATTCATCCCTACTGCAAAAGTTACGAGCGGCGGCAACAATCTTAAGCAACGTTCCGAACTTAAGATCAAGAATGCACTCTGTGCAGCAGGTGCTTATGAGGGCGTTCATTATTCCTTCTTCTCGCCCTCCGACTTCGATCTGTTAAGGCTCCCCGAAGATGCTCCTGAGAGATTTGCAATCAAGATCATGAATCCTATCAACATTGATCTGTCTCTTATGAGAACGACACTCGCACCTCAGATGATCAAGGCCATGGCCAGAAATCAGAAGAACGGCATTCTCACGGGCCGCATCTATGAGATGGGCAGCAAGTTCCTGCCTAGGTCCCTGCCTCTCACGGAGTATCCGGACGAGCGCGAGACGATCTGCATCGGTGTCTTCGGCGAGGATGAGGATTTCTTCTCATTGAAGGGCCTGGTTTCCGTAATAGCTGATGCGCTTGATGTCGAATTCGACTATGAGAAGGACACAAAGCCTTTCCTCCACCCCGGAAGAACAGCAAGAGTCCTCTGTGACGGTGAGGTTGTAGGTTACCTGGGGCAGGTCCTCTACGAGATCTGTGATGAGCTGGATATGAGAGTCCCGGCCTATGTAGCCGAGATCGATCTGAGGCTCCTGTCCAAGTACTATGGCAAGGAGCGCAAGTTTGTTCCCCTTCCGAAGTTCCTTGAAGAGAAACGTGATTTCTGCTTTGTTATGGACAAGGAGATCACCTGTGCCGAAGTCGAGAAAGAGATCAAGTCATCGTGCGACTATATCACGAAGATCGAGCTTTTCGATATTTATGAAGGTGCTCAGCTCGGCAACAAGAAGAGCCTTGCATTCAGCGTAGTATTCACACCTAAGGACGAGGAGTTCAAGCCAGAGGTCATCGACGGATTCGTAGATACGATCCTCAAGAACCTTAACGAAAAGTACGGCATCACGCTCAGAGCCTGATCATTATTATCATTATTCTGCAGATGTATAGGGGTTGTCTCAAAAGTGACTAGTTCACAGAGAGGCAACCCCTTTAAATTGTTCAAAACTTTATCCGATGCACGGGGTAAAACCATAAAAATC
>CAMNGC010000033.1 GCA_946537885.1 uncultured Clostridia bacterium | reverse complement strand
TGTGACCCTCTGCTTGTAAGGCAGATGCTCTCCCAGCTGAGCTAAGCTTCCATCTTGTTAATCGCCGGGGCGCTCTCTCAAGCGCACAAGAAGTATATACGAAAGGTGGGGATCGTGTCAACCATTATTTTAGCCTCAAGCAAAACTTTTTGACACACACACCTGAAGGCTTATATCTCAGGTTCTCCCGATACTGCCGACTAAGCAATGTCAGCGTGTATAGTAGACATAAAGATAGATCTCTCCGCCTTCTACTTTGCCCTCCGCACCTATGCTGCTGCCTTCGATATCAACGACACAATAGTAATCATGTCCGCCGTCTTCGAAGCCGAAAGCCCATACTCTGGTGTCAGGATCCGGCTCAGGCACGATATCGGAATCTCGGAGCACGGTTGCCTTAAACCTCTCATATTCGTCAGCTTCGATATAATTATCCTCCGGATTCTCGACAGCCACGCCTGCCGCATCCCATATCATTTCGAAAAGCTCGTAAATATCATCGCATTCAACTCTTATCTTGGCCTCATAAGATGTTCGCGCGAGAAGCATTCCCTTCTTCTCCATCTCAACGACTTCCATATCGTCCGTATATTCAAAAGGCAATGTCCTCTTAAGAACGGCCTCATTACGATCCCTCACGAAGCCTACGATCATGACGATCAACAAAACGACGGTTATGGCTATCAAAACAACTTCTTTACGTTTCATCTTTATTCTCCAATCTCATACATCGCAAGTCCATTGGCTGTCGTTACGGAAACTGCCTCTTCCACGCTTACCCCTTTGATCTCAGCAAGCTTTGCTGCCACAAAAGCCACATATGAAGGCTCATTGATGTGGCCGCGGTTTGGAACCGGCGTCAAATACGGACTATCTGTCTCAATGACCAGTCTGTTAAGCGGCACAGCCTCGCATATGGCAGGGGTGTTCTTATTATTCTTATATGTCAGCGGGCCGTCAACACCGATATAAAAGCCCATATTAACCAACTCAAGAGCGATCTCGGGAGAAGTCGAACAGCAGTGGACAACACCGGGATTAGATCTGATCTTCCCCTTATTCTTATACTCTCTCAGGATATCCATCAGATCCCCCGTTGACTCACGATTATGGATAACGATCGGGATATCCGCCTCAAATGCAAGGTCGAGCTGACATCTGAATACATCTCTTTGCACCTCTCTCGGTGACAGATCATAATAATAATCCAGCCCTATCTCGCCAAGAGCCTTGATCTTTAGTCCCTCTCTTCTGTCAAGCCACGCTCTTAACTGATCCTCCGCTTCATCATTATAGGAAGAAGCCTCATGAGGATGGATCCCTACTGAACAGTAAAGAGAGACACCGCAGGTCTTATCATAAGCAGCGACATATTCTATCGCAGCCTTTGAAGACTCTATCGAATCTGCGGGAATCAGTATCTTCTCAACTCCGGTCTCGTAAGCGCGAGTCAGCAAAGCCTCGGGACTTATCGTCTCCTCAGCATAGCGGCTGTCATAAAGGTGGGCATGAGTATCGAAAATCCCCTCCACCCTTTGCTCGTAACGGACCGGTTCCTTCATCAGGAAATATCCGATCCGGGCTTGATGTCGTCACCAAACTCAACGACTCTGAACTTCTCGCCGTCCCTTACGGAAAGGATCATGCCATTGCTCTCATAGCCCATCATCTTACGGGGCTTCAAGTTGACGATCATGGCGAGTGTCTTACCGATAAGATCCTCGGGCTGATAGTACTGAGCGATGCCGGAAAGCACCTGTCTCTCACCAAAGCCGTCGTCCACCTTGAAGAGGAGGAGCTTCTCGGACTTCTTAACCTTCTCACATGAGAGGACCTTGACCGCGCGAAGATCCAGCGCAGCAAAATTGTCAAAGTCTGTAAGATCCTTCAAAGGCTCGGCAGGCAGCTCTTTCTTGGGAGAGAGAGCCTCAAGCTCGGCAAGTTCCTTTTCGATATCGATCCTGGGGAAGAGAACCGGGCCCTTCTCTACCGTAACATCTGCCTTAAGAGCATGTCTCTCGGAAGCCTTCTCCCAGCTTGTGCAGTACTCGCACGCGCCGATCTGCTTATAGATCTCGGGTACAATGTGAGGCATTACGGGCGATAAGAGGATCGAGCATCTTCTGATCGTATCCAGCAGGTTATAAAGAACTGCTGCAAGTCTTCCCTTCTTAGCTTCATCCTTCGCAAGCACCCAGGGCTCATTCTCATCGATATACTTGTTGGCACGTGCGATAACACGGAAGATCTTCTCCAAAGCATCGGAGATATGAAGCGACTCGTAGTTATCGGAAACAAATGCCGGCAGCTCGTCCGTCATGGACAGGAGCTCCTCATCGGCATCGGTGAAATCCTTTTCGACAGGAAGCGTTCCGCCAAAATACTTAATGGCCATCGCTACTGTCCTGGATACCAGATTACCCAGATCATTTGCCAGATCGGAGTTAAGTCTGTTAAACATCATCTCATTTGAATAAGGCGCATCTGCTCCAAAAGGCATCTCTCTTAAGAGATGGTAACGCAGAGCATCCACACCGTATCTGTCAACGAGTACAAAAGGATCGATGACATTACCCTGTGACTTACTCATCTTGCCGCCGGCCGCGCCGAAAGTGATCCAGCCGTGACCATATACCTTCTTCGGCAATGGCTCGCCCAAAGCCATCAGGATTGCAGGCCAGATAAGCGAATGGAATCTTACGATCTCCTTGGCCATTACGTGCATGTCGGCTGGCCAGTATTTCTTATAGTCATCATACTTCTCGTTCATGTAGCCCAATGCCGTGATATAGTTGCTCAAGGCATCTACCCAAACATATACGATATGTCCGGGATCGAAAGTAACCGGAACGCCCCAGGTAAAGCTGGTTCTGGAAACGCACAGATCCTGAAGTCCGGGGTCGATGAAGTTGTTGATCATCTCGTTTACGCGACTCTTAGGCTCAAGGAAATTCTTCTCCTCATCAAGCAGGAGCTCCTTGAGCTGTGGACCGAACTGAGACAACTTGAAGAAATAAGCTTCCTCCTCAGCGTCCGTAACATCTCTTCCGCAGTCAGGGCACTTGCCGTTGACCAGCTGGCTCTCTGTCCAGAAGGATTCACAGGGTGTGCAATATTTTCCCTTATAAGAACCCTTATATATGTAGCCGTCCTTATAAAGCTTCTCGAAAATCTTCTGGACTGACTCAATATGATAGTCATCCGTAGTCCTGATAAAACGATCATATGTGATGCCGAGCGTCCCCCAGAGCTTCTTGAAGTTGGCAACGATACCGTCGACATATTCTTTGGGTGTAACGCCCGCTTCGGCAGCCTTTTTCTCGATCTTCTGACCATGCTCATCCGTTCCCGTCAGGAACATTACGTCATAGCCCTGCATTCGCTTCATTCGGGCAACGACATCGCAGGCAAGGGTCGTATAGCAGTGACCGATATGCGGATTTCCCGAAGGATAATAGATAGGGGTAGTAATGTAAAACGGTTTCTTCTCAGACATATGAGCCTCCCAAAGAATTAAAAAATATGACACTTGATTATAATTTATAGAGGCAGATTATTCAAGGAAGGCCTTCTCTATACTGCTCGGGCGACCTGTAACCGAGTGACTTCTTGATGCGCTTCGTATTGTAGTATTTGATGTATTTATGGATCTCCCGCTTAAGTGTCTTCTCATCTTCCCACTCATTCGGATAGATAAGTTCAGTCTTTATCTGTGCGAAAAAGCTCTCTGCGACGGCATTATCATAACAGCTCCCGTTCTCCGCCATACTCTGCGTATAACCGTATTCCTTGAGATTATTGATATAGATATCGGAACAGTAGAACCACCCTCGATCGGAATGCAGGATCGGGCGAACAGAATCATATTGGTAATGGGCAAAACGGATTGCTTCGAGAACAGTCGGCAGCTTAGGCTTATCGGAAATACTGTAACCTACGACCTCGGTATTATAGAGATCGATCACGACCGTCAGGTAGATCAGGATGTCACCTGCCATGATCGCAGACATGTCAGTGACCCACACCTGCCCGAAAGCATCTGTCTTAAAATTACGGGCAAGAAGGTCTTTACCCTTCTTACCCCAGGTCTTACTGTATGTTTCAAAATGACCGGTAGTTTCCGTCTCCCGCGATACACGCTGTTCACACTTGATATTCTCTTCGCGCATCAGCCTGTAGACGAGCTTATGATTAACAGCATACCCGCGCGCATTAAGTTCAGCCGTGATCCTTCGATAACCGTAGCTTTTATAGCTCTCCTCGAAAATCTCACGTATCTCTTTACGAATGATCTCGTAATCGTTTTTGGCAAAGCCTTTGGTACGCCTCATACTTGGATTCTACTCCAAAGGGTTCAGTTCGGCAAGGGGTTCACATCGGAATACGGGGTTCAGGTCATTATAAAAAGCTGCCATTAAATGACAACTTTTTCATTTTATATATCTCCTTATAGTTACTCTATATAACTATCTCCACAACCAGTACACTGATAACAAGTATGCTGTACTGGATTTACCTGAACTGTTTGCTCGCCAACGCTACCTCCATTAGCAGTACTATACTCTAATGCTGCGTCAAAGTCAAGACCAAAATCAATTCCTTGACAGAACCAATGATTTTCAGAGGTAGATTCAGTCCAAGTATCTACTACAACATAATTATGTACATGCTGTGTAGGAGCTGGAGCCTGAGTCTCAGTAGGCTGAGGCTGTGTCTGAGCAGGTTCTGTTTGAGCAGGGGATCTGCCTGCTCTGGCAGATGTCTGACCGTTCGTGATATCCCCTCCCTTATCGATTCCGTAGTCATTACATATAGCAATAAACTCCTGAGAACCGGTAAAGCCGTTAAAGATATCCCTGTCTGTCCTTCCAATGTTGATCTGGTTCTGCCAGTATGCTTTTCCGCCCTGATCAGAGGCTCTGCCCATAAAGGCAAGATAGAGATCTTCCAGGAAGTCTGAATCAGATCTGTTCTTATTTCTGTATTCGTCGCTGAAGATAAAGCCGTAAGCGGCCTGAGCTCCGCTTATCTCTTTGTTGGCAAGTCTGGTGGACCAATCGATCATACCGGCCTGATCACAGGGACGGCTTAGGATTATATTGTAGAGCCTTTCTACAAAGAGATTGATCTTGGCTACCTTCTGATAGTCCTTACCTAATACATGACAGCCTGCAGTAATACCGTATGTCTTACAGAGATTAAAGAACTCGACTGAGTTGGCAAAGCCTAGGAAGAGTTCTTCCCTTGTCATACCTGAGTTCATGGCACTAAGCCAATTGGCTTTACCGTCGGGATCAGATGCTCTTCCGAAGAAACAGTTATACATCAGCTCGATATATTGATCATTGCTGACATTCTTATTCTGGAATTCATTCGAGAAGATAAAGCCATAGGCACAGCCTACCCCCGTATTCTCTCCGTTAGAGAGCTGCTCTGTCCAGGTCTTGAAGCCTGTCGGATCGGGAGTCCTGTCAAGGCAGATATCGTATAATCTTGTTACAAAGTCGGAGATCCCCTGATTGACTGTTATCTGAGAGCGATCGATTACAGGAGCTTTATCTGCGGCAACAGCCGAAGCTGTGATTAAAGAGAAAGTCATTAATATAGCTACTAAGCTTGCCATCAGCTTACGGAAACGCTTATTCATTTTTGTATCCCCTCGTTATATAAAATAGCTGCTTTTATTATAGCACCTTACGACAAGCGACAACAAAACGACAACGGATTCCCTGCCAGGCATTGTCGTTTCCGTGTCGTTTGGCCGAAAACACCCTCTCAAAGCCCGAACGACAACAAAACGACAATAAGAATCCTCCTTGACAGTGTCGTTTCCGTGTCGTTTGTCAAAGGATAGTTTTTTTGTCATTAACAACTCAAGATACTAAAACGTCTATAGAAAGATGCAGACCGGGATTGGTTCTCAATAACTTGCTTAGATGCAATCGCCGAGATGTAGGACGATATGAGGGAGAAAGATATCAACAAAGCAAGAAGGCTCCACGGTTATATTAGGCACTCCGTTTCCGCCTGAAGAGATACCGATTACGCGCTTCATGGCCTGTTTCCTAGTTTTTACCAAGGGGTTCACATCGGCAAGGGGTGCATATCGGAATAGGGGTTCAGATCAATAGTTACTCTATATAACTATCTCCACAACCAGTACACTGGTAACAAGTACGCTGTACTGCATTTACTTCTTCTGTTGATGTAGCAATACTAGAACCATGGGCATTAGAATATTCTAATGCTGCATTATAATCCTGACCAAAGCTAATACCATCAGAATAATAACAAGTTACTGTATCACTTTCAGTCCAAGTATCTACTACAACATAATTATGTACGTGCTGTGTAGGAGCTGGCTCTGTAGGAGCAGGAG
>CAMNGC010000032.1 GCA_946537885.1 uncultured Clostridia bacterium | reverse complement strand
GACTGTAAGTTTAGAATAGGTTTCACAAAATTATTCTAACAATAAATGGGCCCTTTGGGACCCATTTTCTTTTGCAAATTTAAGGGGCTATCTCAATTTAACTTTGAGACAGCCCCCTTTGCTTAAAGCATCCACGCGGAAATCCCCACAGGATCCGCGGAAAACCTCTTAAAAGCTCCTCTCCCCAGTGTACTTCTCCAGTTCCCTCGCCAGCGCTCCAACAGGCAGTCCGACCACATTAAAATAGTCGCCTTCCATTCGCTTTACCAGCAAGGCACCGCCGCCCTGTATCCCGTAAGCACCGGCCTTATCATATGGCTCGTCGCTGTCACAATATCTCTCGATCAGAGCTGTCTGGAAATCATCCGCCTGATAGAATTCAACGAGGCTCACCTCAGCCCACTGCCTAATCCCATTCTCACCGAAAAGGCACACGCCGGTAATGACGCGATGTGTAATCCCTGACAGCTCAGTAAGCATCCGGACCGCATCCTCCCGCCCCTCGGGCTTGCCCAATATCTGACTCCCGGTCACGACAGATGTATCAGCGCCGATCACAACCGTGTCAGCCGGAGATCCGGCCGCGACAAAAGCAGCCTCCGCCTTGGCAGCCGCAAGAACACATGCTATCTCTTCCGGGGACTTCCCCTCATTCTGCATATCTTCGGTGATCTTCTTCTCATCTACATCGGGAGAAGCCGTCTCAAAGTCGCGCAGGATCAATTTCATCAATTCCCTGCGCCTGGGTGAATTACTTGCAAGGATTATTCGCATCAGCAGTTATATGTCCTATTCTTCAGAATCCCCGCCGGCGATATCCGAAAGGTCCTCAACCGCATCCGCCTGATCATCCGCAGCAACAGCCTCCACAGGATCCGCAGCAGTCTCTGCCATAGCAGCAGGCCGCATGATGATCTCTTCCTCAATAGGAGTCCCGGCCTTGTAGTCCTTCAGCGAATCAACGACCTTCTTAGCCGGAGCCGCAGGCAATACATCGGAAACCGTATTAGCGAAAACAGTGTCGGGTCTGTCGCGGAAGAGAGCATAAACATCCTTCGGATTATCCTTACGGGACAGCTTATAATATGTATCTACAAGCTTGGCGAGCTTACGGCTGGTAACCAGTCTGGACGCCTGCTTGACCGACTTCGTTATGCCGTGAGCCTCACACACATCGGTAAAGAATTCATCGGTTGATTTATACTCGCCGGAGATAATATAGCAGGCACCGCGCTCACCGTCTTCAGTAATGGCGATAAGGGCCGCAGCGACATCGCGCACATCTACGAAAGCGTGTCCTCCGTCGACAGGCGTTACACCTTTCTCCAGATATTTATTAAGGATCCTTCCCATCTCGGAATCCTTGTCGAATCCCGGTCCCATGATGAAAGTTGGCAGGAGCAATACAGCGTTGAACTTATTTAAGGAGATCTTCTCCATCAGATAAGCCGACGCTTCCGCCTTGGTCTTGGCATAATCCCCGTCGACCTTAGTCCGGTCAAAGTGGAAATTCGTCTCCCCCTCGGCAGGCGGCGTTCCCAGTGCATATGCGGAACTTAAATAAACCAATCTTCCCAATTTATACTTGAGGCACTGATCGACAACATTAATGGTACCCGCCACATTCGTGCGGCGCATATCCAGATTCTTCTCTCCGGAGAAATTGGCGATCTCATCAACATCGATGACAACCGAATGTCTCGGATCGTCAACCTTAAAGAAATCCCTCATTGAATCTTTATCGAAAGTATTGCCGTAATAGATTTCAGCTCCGGCCCTCTCACACTCACTCGCATCAGCTTCTTCCGGAAGAAGAACTCTGACTTTCTTGCCTTCACGTGAAAGCTCCTGCAAAAGATATCTTCCTACCGGAGTTACTGCGCCGATCAAAAGGTAATTGTCATACATAGACTTTGCCCCCTCAGTAAATATAAGATCCCCCACGTATACTATGTATTTTCGCATAATCACGAGCATCTTTCACCCCTTAATACGGTATTTTTTTCTTTACAGAAAGATTTCTTTTTTTGAATCGGGCACAAAAGAACAGGGATAGAGACATTTTTCGATGAGAAAAACAGTTTCTTCCCAAAAAAGTTGTTGACATTTTAAAAGCGTGAGATTATCCTCTTATCGTGTTGAATAGTTAAAGGCTATGACGAAGAGGGTCGGAATCCCCCGGGTTCACAGAGAGCACGGCATTGATGAGAGCCGGCATCCGAATTTCCAAATGACCTATCGCTTCTGAGCCGGTGCACCGAACGTTTGATCACAAGTAGACTGCACCCGATGGCGCCGCGTTAAGGCAAAGGGTTTGTCAGAACCTGCTAAGTGGCATCGCAAGATGCAATATGAGTGGTACCGCGGATTTTCCGTCTCATGTCTTTCAAGAAGAAAGATGTGGGGCGTTTTTTTGTGGCTGCGATATGCACGAAGCAGGTAACGAGAATTACGAAGGAGAAACAAAATGGACAACGACAACAGATCAACAGCAGGCATGGACCGGAAGCTCCGTGAGGTAGCAGACAGAGTTAAGGGCTTAAGACTCGACATGAACCTCTCCCCGGAGGAACTCGCTTCCCTCCTCAAGATGGATGTTAATGAGTATCTTCGCTATGAGGAAGGCAAGGAAGACTTTAACTTCACTTTCCTTTATAAGCTCTCCAATATTGCCGGCATTGAGATGAGTGATATTACTGAGGGTACAACTCCGTCACTTACGACATATGCAGTAACACGTAAGGGCGAGGGCCGTCCCATCGCAAGACTTGACGGTTACAAATTCAACAGACTCGGCTCACGTTTCAAGAACAAGATGTGCGAGCCTTTCAGAGTTATCGCACCTTATTCCGAGGAGGCCTTAAACCCTCCCTACAAGCTCGTAACCCACGTTGGTCAGGAGATCAATATCGTAGTAAGAGGTAACCTGAAGGTTATGATCGGAGATGCGACAGAACTGCTGCATCCCGGCGACATGATCTACTTCGACAGTTCGTTCCCTCACTGTGAGATCGCCGTAGGCGGCGAGGACTGCGAGTTCTACTCCATCATCATGAATCCTGAAGCCTGGACAAAGGGCATGCCGGACATCTCCATCAAGTCCGAGATCATGAAGGCGGATAATGTTACTAATGTCGATAAAGCTAATCTTAAGGATGCTGTCTACAGCAAGTATTTCGAGGGCGAATTGGGCCCCGACGGAATTCTCAAGAAAGTACACTTCAACGAAGATGCCGTCAAGACATTTAACTTCGCTTATGACTGCGTAGACGAGATCGCAAGGAAGGATCCCAATAAGACAGCCATGATGTGGGTTGCCAAGGACGGGGTTACAGACCACCGCTTCACCTTCGGTGAGATAAGCAAGATGAGCAACCAGGCAGCTAACTACCTGGCATCTCTGGGCGTAAAGAAGGGCGACAAGATCATGCTTGTCCTGAAGCGTCACTACCAGTTCTGGGTAACCATGATGGCTCTCCACAAGCTCGGAGCAGTTGCTATTCCCGCTACTGCTCTTCTAAGAGAACATGATTTTGACTATCGCTACAAGGCAGCCGGCACCAAGGGTATCATCTGCACACCTGACGGCGACACAGCAGAAGAGGCTTTCAACGCAGCGAAAAACGTTGAAGGAATGGATCTTTTCCTTATGGTCAACGGTGCGCGTGGCGAGTGGAGAGATTACGATAAGGAAGTCAAAGAATTCTCCGAGGAATTCGAACGCCCGGCTGATGCTGCCTGCGGCGACGACCCAATGGTAATGTTCTTCTCATCCGGTACAACCGGCTACCCCAAGATGGTTCAGCACTCCTACAGATATGCTCTGGGCCACATCACCACAGCTAAATATTGGCACAATGTGGATCCTCACGGCCTGCACTTCACCATCTCCGATACGGGTTGGGGTAAAGCACTCTGGGGCAAGCTCTACGGCTCTTGGCTCTGCGAGTCACCGGTCTTCACTTTCGACTTCGATAAGTTCAAGTCCGACGAGATCCTTCCCATGTTCGCCAAGTACCACATCACAACATTCTGCGCGCCGCCTACGATGTTCAGATTCCTGGTCAAGGAGGATCTGTCCAAGTACGATCTGACCTCCATCAAGTATGCAACAACAGCCGGCGAGGCCTTGAATCCGGAAGTATTCAATCAGTGGATCAGAGCAACAGGCATCCGCCTTATGGAGGGCTTCGGCCAGACAGAGACAACTCTTGCCATCGCCAATCTCGTTGGCTCCTCCATCAAGATGGGTTCTATGGGTAAGCCCAATCCCCTCTACAACGTCTGCATCCTCGATCCTGACGGCAAAAAGTGCAAGCCCGGTGAGACGGGCGAGATCTGCATCAGGACCGCTGAAGGCACCCCTAACGGTCTCTTCCTCGGATACTATCGCGACGAGGAAAAGACGGCTTCCGCATGGCACGACGGTTTCTACCACACGGGCGACACCGCATGGCAGGATGAGGACGGCTACATCTGGTATGTCGGCCGTACCGATGATGTCATCAAGTCTTCCGGTTATCGTATCGGACCTTTCGAGATCGAGAGCGTCATCATGGAGCTCCCTTATGTACTCGAGTGTGCTGTCACCGGCGCGCCTGATCCTCAGGGAGTCCGCGGCATCGTCGTTAAGGCAACCATCGTTCTCGTCCCCGGCAAGGCAGTCCCCACGGAGGACCTCAAGAAAGAGATCCAGAACTACGTCAAGCACAAGACAGCTCCTTACAAATACCCTCGTATCGTCGAGTTCGTAACAGAGCTGCCTAAGTCCATAAGCGGAAAGATCCGCCGTGTCGAGATCAGAGAGAACGACAACAAGAATCAGAACAACTGATCTTATAGCTGATAACAGTATATCGAGGGCTGTCTGCGGACAGCCCTCTTGTTATTTGCCTTATATTTGTATTTGCCTGCGGTCTGTGTATTTTCCGGCCACGTGATTACCTCTATAGTTAACCCAGCTTGGGTTAACATCCGAGTTAATTTACCCCCGAGATCATTCTCCACGCGCGAAAAAGGGGCTGTCTCAAAACAAAATGAGATAGCCCCTATCTATTTGCAAAAGAAAATGGGTCCCGAGGGGCCCATTTATTGTTAGAATATTTGTGATGAAACATATTCTAAACTTACAGTCTGACTATAGCAAAAACGGGGATGATTCTGAATACGAAAAGAATATAGCTAAGCTTATGGATAATATGGGTGATGCTTTTCTAGAAACAGTGTATGTTTTTTTATCAAGTATATCGCATTTGCCAAACAGCACTATTAGTCAAGTAATGGATTTGATACAATTAGCTAAGTCTGTATGAGGGAAATACTATGATTCAGAAAATAGAGTGCCAAAGATTGATTGTTAATTGTGTAATAATAACAATTGAGGAGTTACTTACAATCTTTTTTATTTCTTATAGAATTCATTATTGGATGGTGTTTTGGGTGTATGTAGCTTTTATTGTATGTGGTGTGATAGTCATATTGTTTGTTAATAATACCCCTCACAAAATAATTGTGCGCAAATCTGACAGTATTTGGCCAAATGGGAAAAAGGTTGTCGGTATTATAGCTGTTTTTACGGTTATTTGGCTTGTATATCGAGTATCCTTTTTGTCTCGTAATGATGGTGTAGAGGCGGTGATACTGTTGTTAGCGAGTAGTTTGGTTATAATCACTTCTCATAATACATTTATCATTGCTGATCTTATACTTGCATTTTTGTTTGTTTCACTTGCTCAAATAACGCATTGTGGCTTTGTGAGCGTTTTGTTGTATTTGTTAATTAGTTTATTTTTTATTATAGCTGCATATATGTGTAGTGTTGTTAATCGATATCGAGTCAATACAATTCTTCATAAACGTCAAAAAGACACTTATAAAAGTCATATTATATCTAAGATACAGAAGCAGGATGTCAACGAAATTCTTAACGATAAAAGAATTACAGCTGTTGCAATGAATGCGTCGTCTTCATTATTAGTTTTCTATCTGTGTAATGATAAAGAATCTTACATCAAGCATATGATGTCTGATAGTTCTTATTGCTATATTGAGAATGTCCCATTTATTCGTAAAATCGACTATAAAAAAATAAGAGTCTCACACAAAAAGTATACAAAAGAAGAAATGAATGAAATCTTCCAATGTATGAGAGCGCGAATGGAAAAGGACGATATGTTCGTGAAATGCAGATGGTACTGTGGAATAAGAATTAATGGTTATAGAAGAAAGTTCCCTGATGAAACAGTGTATTATCAAAAGTAAGCGTCTCACAAGTAAAAGGTCTTACCATATCGCCTGCTCTGATTTATCAAGCAGGTGATATGGTACAATCTATAGACAGAGGCTTTTATAAAGCTAATAGTTATGCATATGAATTGATGGAAAAGGGCGGTTCTACGGATAATAATTGGTTTTATATATCAAGGCTTTTTGCGAAATATAGTTTGTGAATCCCATAACCGAAGTTTTCAGATTTACAAGCGATTTAAAATCCTTGTTCTTTGATGTATTAAACGTAAGCGTCAAACCATCCGCCTTACACCAACGACGTTTTTAGGGGATACTAAAAAAACTAACAAAACTAGCTAGTTTTTCTGGAGGACTCTAAAATGGATAAGATCACTCATGAGGCACGACTGAACAATTGGAAACACATTGTAGAAGAATGCAATAATCGCCCACATGGTGTTACTGTAAAACAGTGGTTGAACGACAACGCTATATTCAACTGTCACTTCCTATCAACACAGAATGCATAATCCCCGTAGACGATTCGGTAAGACTCATAGATCAGGTCTTAGATGTTAGCGTCGGGTGAAAATCGCCACTAAGAGACGGATTAAAATAGCCACAAAAA
>CAMNGC010000031.1 GCA_946537885.1 uncultured Clostridia bacterium | reverse complement strand
TTTCTTTTGCAAAGTTAAGGGGCTATCTCAATTTAGTTTTGAGACAGCCCCTTTTCGGTTCTTCACGGAAAGCTTGGGATATAGTGTGAATGCTTTAAGCAAAGGCTTAAGCACGTTGCTTAAGGTTCTGCTTAAAAGTGGCGGTTTTTCACACAAGGCTTAAGCATGTTGCTTAAGGTGCCGCTTAAATTGTTCCCGGATTACCTCTGGTGTTAACCCAGCTTGGGTTAACTGCAGCAAATGACCACAGAAAAGTCAGATTTCTCATTCTCTGTGGTCAATGCGCCTCGGTACATCTTTCGAGACGGAGCCAAGAGTCCAAACTGTCGGTGGAGAATCCCAAGCATTCCGTGAAGACTGTTTTTTTCGCTCAATGAAGATTATGTATATCAGACTATCTCGCAGATCGCCAAAGAAGAGGGCTACGATGTAAATGTCGAAGAGCTATCTGATCACTGATAGACTTGTAGACTAAAACAGATATATGTTCTTCTTATATCTAATGATATTTCATTGATATTTCACGCCATAAAAGTCTAGTGTTAGCATTACCCAGGATAGGTGTTCTACATAAACATCACAAAGTCCGGGAGGAAAAATACTATGGCTTTAATAAACAAGAAATTGGAGTTTGACACACTGAAGATCAACGGCGGATATGACTCTGACGCTCATGCTCGTTCGGTGAATGTTCCTATTTATCAATCAGCTGCTTTCGAGTTCGGAGATGAGGCGAGGGGCGAGAGGCTCTTTACCAACAGAGAGTTAGGTTTTCTGTATTCGAGAGTAGGCAACCCTACCGTTGATGCGCTGGAGCAGAGGATTGCTGCTCTTCACGGCGCCAATGCGGCTATCAGTTTTGCCTCCGGAATGGCAGCGATAACAAATACTCTTCTTCAGGTAGGTATCGGAGGAAGCATCCTTACTTCCTATCATCTTTACGGAGGCACTGTCGACAGCTTCAAGAAAGTCTATAAGGATTATGGCATAAGGATCGACTTCTCAAAGAATATCTATGATCCCGCTAAACTTGAGGAGGATATCAAGGAAGATACAAAGGCTATCTATGTAGAGACTGTCAGCAATCCTACAACCGATGTTGCCGATCTCGAAGCTCTTGCAGAGCTTGCTCATAAGCACAACATCCCGCTTATCGTTGATAATACTTTGCTGACACCATATCTGCTTAATCCTATAGAATATGGTGCGGATATTGTTATCTATTCGGCTACCAAAAACCTGTCCGGCCACGGCAATGTAGTTGCGGGCATCGTAGTCGAGAAGGGTGGTTTTGATTGGCAGAACGGCAAATTCCCGGCATTTACTGAGAAATATTACACATTAAGGGATGTCGAGAGTGATAATGATGCAAGAACTTTCCCTGAAGTATTCCCTGACTTTCCTTTTACGGCAAGACTGAGACTTGTAGGCCTTAACTTTTTCGGAGCTAAGCTAAGTGCTTTTGAAGCTTATCTCGTGATCCTGGGTCTTGATACCCTCTCCGAGAGAATAAGAAAACAACAGGAGAACCTTGCAGATATTATTGCTTTCCTGAAGTCTGACAAGCATGTGGCCTGGGTAAACTATCCTACACTCGAAGGTAATCCGAATAAGGAGCTGGCAGAGAAGTATCTTAAGAAAGGCGCAGGCAATATCTTCTCGTTCGCGATCAAGGGCACAACGGAGCAGAAGAACCGTTTCCTTGATTCCCTGACGCTTTTCCATTTCCATGTAAATATCGGTGATGTCCGTTCCCTCATCGTTAATTCTCCTCAAACAACTCACAGCGAGCTTGACGGTGACGAGAGAGTAAAGGCCGATCTTGATGAGGATCTCATCAGAGTATCAGTCGGTCTTGAGGACTCGGCAGATCTCATCGAGGACCTGAAGACATCTTTGGAACAGGTTTTTGATTCATGATATTTAGCGAAAAGAAGGAATTATTAACATGACAAAAATCAATCTTGATCTGCCTGCAGTTGAGATCCGTGAAGTAAGGATCAATTCCATATCCGGTTACGACGGAAATGCCAAGGATCTCGTGGAGAAGTCTCACTGCGAGGGCAGACTTAAGGACAGGGAACGTTCATTTATGCAGTGCGCCGGATGCTCGATAAGCAAGGCGGCCTGTATGACGATACTAATTCAGGATGCGGCAGTCATAGAGCACGGCCCCATCGGTTGTTCGACCTGCCTGCAGGAGTTTAATTTCACCTATATGGTCAACGCCGATCTGCGTAATGTATCCGATCCCAAGCAGAGGAAGATCTATTCGACCAATCTTCAGGAGAAAGACACAGTCTACGGCGGTAACGCCAAGCTCGAAAAGACCATCAGGGAAGTCTACGAGAGAGAAAAGCCTAATGCGATCTTTGTTCTGTCAACTTGTGCTTCCGCAATTGTCGGCGATGATATCGAGAGTGCCTGCGATCAGGCCGAAGCCGAGTTCGGTATTCCGGTCGTGGCAATAACCTGTGAGGGCTTCAGATCCAAGATCTGGACTACAGGATTTGATGCAGGTTATCACGGTATCGCCCGTAAGCTCATTGAGAAGACGGACAAGAAGAGTGACTTTATCAATGTAATCAATTTCTGGGGCAGTGATCGTTTCTCCGAGTGGTTCAAGCCTTTCGGTTACAGACCTAATTACATCACACCCTACTCAACGGTAAATACATTAAGGCATTCAGGTGAAGCAGTAGCAACCGTACAGGCCTGCTCCACTCTGGGAAGCTATCTGGGCGCGGCGCTCGAACAGGAATACGGAGTGCCCGAGGTTCCCACGGCTCCGCCTTACGGTATCGCTCAGACGGATCGCTGGTTCAGAGCTCTGGGTAAGATCCTTCATCAGGAAGATGTGGCTGAGAAGATCATCGAAGAGAAGAAGAAAGAATATCTTCCTCAGATCGAGGAATTAAGAGAGAAACTTCGCGGCAAGACAGCTTATGTAACCGGAGGAGCAGCTCACGGACACGCGCTCTTAAGCGTCCTTGGAGAGTTGGGAATACGGGCAAAGGGAGCGTCCATCTTCCATCACGATCCTGTCTACGATATAGGTGATGAGAATAACGATCAGTTAAGACAGAGAGTCGAAGACTTCGGAGATGTACCTCACTATCGCGTATGCTCCAAGCAGGAGTTCGAGCTGGTAAATGCGCTGGGTAAGCTCCATCCGGATGTGCTTCTGGCCCGTCACGGAGGAATGACACTCTGGGGCGCCAAGTACGGGATTCCCAGCCTCCTGATAGGTGACGAACACTACGGAATGGGATATGAGGGAATAGTAGATTACGGTAATCGCATTTTGGATGTTATCGAGAACGATGAGTTCGTCAAGAATCTTCAGAAGCACGCCGTCAATCCCTACACCAAATGGTGGCTCACTCAGGACAGTGACTACTTTATGAAGGCTACAGAAAAGGAGAAAGGTCAGTAATGGCAGCATATAACGGAATGATCGAACAACCGAGATTCTCTTGTGCGATCGGCGCTCTTCAGAGCGTTGTCGCCATCCCGAGAGCGGTACCGATCCTGCACTCGGGGCCGGGCTGCGGAGATATGGTATCGGGATTTTTTGAGAGGAGTAAAGGCTACGCAGGCGGAGATACATCGCCATGTACAAACTTCAATGAGAAAGATGTTGTTTTCGGTGCGGTAGATAAGCTTAGAAGGATCATCAGCAACAGTTACAAGGTGCTTGATACAGATCTGCAGGTCGTAATGACAGGCTGCACCGGCGGAATCGTAGGCGATGATATCGAGTCGGTAGTGGCCGAGTTCCAGAATGAGGGCAAGCCAATTGTTGCAGTTGATACTCCCGGTTTTAAGTGCAATAACTATCAGTCGCATTCAAATGTCGTGAAGGCGATCATCGATCAATATGTAAGCCTTTATGAAGATGAACATCCTGCCAGGAGCAATAGAAGACTGGTGAATATTTTCGCTTCGCTGCCTTACCAGGATCCTTTCTGGAAGGGCAATTTAAGAGAATATAAGAGACTTCTTGAAGGTTTGGGACTTGAGGTGAATGTGCTCTTCGGACCGGAAAGCGGCGGTGTCAGCGAGTGGAGAACGATCCCGGAAGCGAACTTCAATATTCTTGTATCGCCCTGGTACGGCAAGCCGATCGTAGACGATCTGAAAATCCGCTACGGACAGCCATATACCTGGTTCCATTCGCTTCCCATCGGTGGAAACGAGACCGAGAAGTTCTTAAATCAGGTGCTTGACTTCGCTATAGAGCATAGAAGCGGCATCAATAAGAACGATGCCAAAAAGTTCATTCAGAAAGAGGTTGATGCCTACTACGAGGAGATCGACAACCTGGCGACTTTCCTTTTGGAATTCAGATACGGCCTTCCCAATCATGCGCACATCTTTGCCGATGCGGGCTATGTTGTGGGAATTTCCAAATTCCTTTTGCATGAGACGGGAGTTGTGCCTAAGGAAGTTTTCGCTATTGATAACACGCCTCAGAAGTATCAGGAAGATATTCTTAAGGATCTCGCGTCTACTTCTGACAAGAAGACCATACCTCTGTACTTTGAACCGGATGCGGGCAAGGCTCAGAACCTGGTAAGGAGCATTTCCCATAAGGGTAACGGCATTATTCTCGGAAGCGGCTGGGATAAGAATCTGGCATCAGAAAAGGGCTATGAGTTCCTGTCGATCGCAGTCCCGAGTCCTGTCCGTCTGGTAATGACCACGAACTATGTGGGCTTCAGTGGAGGTTTGAGACTCATAGAGGATATCTATCACAAAGCACTTGATCTTTATATGTAAGGGGAAAAGTGATGGGGAACTACAGAGTAGCTTTTGCCAGCACGGATGGCATTCAGATAGATCAGCACTTCGGCACGGCCCGTTACTGGCAGATCTACGATCTCGGACAGACTGCCGAGTATGTTGAGGACAGGATGACCAGAACGTCCTGCAAGGGACACTGCGAAGGCGGATTTGAAGATACGCTTGAGACGCTTAAGGATTGTCAGGCTCTCTTCTGTATAAGGATAGGGCCCGGTGCTGCCGAGGTATGTATCTCAAGGGGCGTAAGAGTCTTTGAGGCCAGAGGCCCGATAGATAAGATCGCCGCCAGCATTATCAGCAACAGGCTTCTTGATAACGATCAGGAAGGGTAAAGGGAGGAACAATGGCAGTTTCATTTGATGAACTTAAGCAGAAACATCCTTGTTTTGCCCTCGGTGCCAAGACTAATAACGGAAGGATCCATCTTCCGGTGTCGGCCGGTTGCAATATAGCCTGTCGCTTCTGTAAGAGAGATTTTAACGATTATGAGATAAGGCCCGGAGTTTCTTCAGCGCTTCTTACGCCCGACGAGGCCGTCGAGGCCGTAGAACGAGCTGTTGAGCTCATGCCGGACATACATGTTGTCGGTGTTGCAGGCCCCGGAGATACGCTTGCTTCGCCTTATGCGCTGGAGACTTTCCGGGCAGTGAAGAAAAAGCATCCGGATCTGATCAGCTGCATGAGCACCAACGGCTTGTTGCTCGATGAGCTGGCTGACGAGGTGATCGCTGCCGGGATCGATTCGCTTACTGTGACGGTCAATGCCGTTGATCCCCGAATACAGGTCGAGATCAATGAATATATCATCTATCACGGCAAGAAGATAGAAGGTATTGAAGCCGCCGAGATCCTGATACGGAACCAGTTGAACGGTATCCGAAAAGTGGCGGCAGGAGGTGTTACCGTCAAGGTTAATACTGTCCTGATCCCTGAGATCAACAAGGATCATATCGAGGCGGTGGCTAAGGCAGTGGCCGAGTGTGGGGCAAGCATATATAACATCATCCCCTTGTTACCCAATCATGAGCTGTCCTGGTGTACCGAGCCTGATTGTGTGACTCTGGGTATCGCAAGATTACAGGCCGAGAAGCATATCAAAGTCTTCAGGCACTGCCAGCGCTGCAGAGCGGATGCCGTCGGTATCCCCGGCGGGAAAGATATTTCAAAACAGATTTATCTGCGAGAGATCAAGGTGACGGATACATTCTCGCACGGATAAAAAAGAACGGAAAGGAAAAAACTATGGCTAAGGAAATCAGACAGATCGCAATCTATGGAAAAGGAGGTATCGGTAAGTCCACAACGACGCAGAACCTGACATCAGGTCTGGCAGAAATGGGTAAGCACATAATGGTCGTCGGCTGTGACCCCAAGGCGGATTCCACCCGTCTGCTCTTAGGCACATTGGCACAGAGGACAGTTCTTGATACTATCCGTGAGGAGGGTGAGGATATCTCACTTGATGATATCCTGAAGGAAGGCTTCGGCGGCATCAAGTGCGTTGAGTCCGGCGGCCCTGAACCCGGTGTCGGCTGCGCAGGCAGAGGCATCATCACATCTATCGGTCTATTGGAGCAGGAAGGCGCCTACACCGATGATCTTGATTATGTTTTCTATGATGTATTGGGTGATGTTGTATGCGGCGGCTTCGCTATGCCGATGCGTGAAGGAAAAGCCAAGGAGATCTATATCGTCGCATCAGGCGAGATGATGGCCCTTTATGCGGCAAATAACATATCCAAGGGTATCGCCAAGTATGCCCGTAAGAGCGGTGTGCGCCTCGGCGGACTTATCTGCAACTCCCGTAATGTTGACAGGGAGAAGGACCTTCTGACTGCATTCGCTAAAGAGCTGAACACTCAATTGATCTACTTTGTTCCCCGTAACAATGTGGTACAGAGAGCTGAGATCAACAGGAAGACTGTAATCGAGTATGAACCCAAGTCATCACAGGCAGACGAGTACAGAGCACTCGCCAGAGCGATCGATAAGAACACCATGTTTACGATCCCTACGCCCATGACGCAGGAGAGGCTGGAGGAGATCCTTCTCGAGTATGGCCTGATGGATTCGCTGAAGGATAACTACGCGATCTGATATAGGATCATTCAGATATAAGAAAGGGGGATGTCTCAAAAGTGATTTAATTCACTTGGGGCATCCCTTTAAAATGTGCA
>CAMNGC010000030.1 GCA_946537885.1 uncultured Clostridia bacterium | reverse complement strand
TTCATAAAACTATACCTCCAACAAAACCATATCATTTCTATTCCCCAAAATCAATTGCTATTCATTTTTGGGGAATAAAAAAAACGGTTAAGTTGGATTTTATTTGGTATTTTTCGAGTGGTGACTGTTTAACATATGCAGGAGGTTAAATATGGGCTTCAGAACACTGGAGATCGGCAATGCAGCAGAATTACACATTAAAAGCGGTCTGTAAGCTCCGAAGCTCTGGCATTGCCGGCCTGAGTCAAGCCTTTTCGACATTTTTTCAAAAACAAAAAAATATCGAATCTATCCCTCACACCCCGCGCCGCCTTACAGCATCGCTCTCAGCTCGTCTGTATCGAAGCGGTACTTGGCGCCGCAGAAATTACACTCGGTCTGGATGGTCTCGCCCGAAGCGATCAGCCTGAATGATACTCAAAAACTGGTGCATCGTTCAACAAACTTCTCATGGATTCATGCGAAGATAACGAGAACGCCTACAGATGGGCGGTGAGGAATTCATAATACTGATGCCCGACACAACCCTCGAACAGGCAGCCGCCAAGACCGAAGCACTTCGTAAGACGATCGAAGCATCCGACTTCCCTGCAGACGGCATCACGATCAAGAAGACCATGAGCTTCGGCGTTCACGAATTCGTCTTCACCGACTGACTTATATCCCCCTGACTTAAGCCTGCAGATTTTGCATCCTTAAGACTCGTTAACGAGCTTTCCTGTCATATGCTCGGGCGTAAGCTCGAGACACAGGACTCTCGGCAGCGCATGTACAAGTTCATGCTGCAGATACTCTTCGTCATCCGTAAACTTACGACACAGATTCGTGCATATCATGCGCGTCTTCTCAGGATCCGTCACTATACTCATCCTGCCGAACACGACAACGCTCGTTATATTGAGCGCCCAGTCACCGTCTTTCTTGAAGCCTTCGTCGTAAACACAGTAGCTCACCTTATCATATTCTTTGATCGCATCGATCTTATGTCCTTCTTTGGCACTGTGAAAGTATATCTTTCCGTCTTCGGGACAATACCAGTGATCGAGCGGTATGCCGTACGGATAGCCGTCGTCGCCTAATACCGACAATACGCCCCTTTTCTGCTCTTGAAGAATGCGTATGCACTCCTCGTCGCTCACCAGCTGACCGAATCTTCTCATCTTTCTGAACATGGGCATTACCTCGTTTCCGATATGATTATATCATCCCGCACAACCACCCGCCTCGTCCCATATTCCCCGCTCCGCCCCACATTCACCCGCCCAGTGACACAAAGTGTGACTGACTGAACGAGTTGGTCAACAGTTCAGTCACTACGAGCCTCTGCAGCGTTAAGGATCGATCCCTGAATGATACTCAAAAACTGGTGCATTCAACTATTGACGAGTGAAAAAGGCACACAATTGCTCACAATTTGTCACAATCCCACACAATTGCTCACAATCTATATACGGCAAAGAATCAATCTATGACAAATAGATCTTGGGCTAAGCGACACCGGGAGCGACAACAAAAAGTGGAATCGTTGTCGCCTGAGTTGTCGCCACCGTTATCCAATTGCTTAAACTATGAATTTCTTTATGCTCTCCAGGAAGGCATCGCAGCCATCGGAGTAGATGTTGAGCTCCAGTGACTCGGAGGGGACTATGCTGAAGATTCCCATCAGACTCTTGCCGTCTACTGTGTAGCGTCCGGAAACGAGATCAATGTCGTAGGTGCAGATGTTGGCTGCAGTTACGAATTCCTTGACCTGAACGATGCTCCAAAACTGGTGCATCGTTCAACTCAACGCAAGAATCGAATTGTCTTCTGCACAGAACAGTATCCAAAGTCGGAACATCTATATTTTAATGCAGGCGATATGGACGCCGCTTAGTACTGCTTCCTGTTGATTATCTCGCCAAAGATCTCTGCATCTGTCAAAATGATTATTACATGCTGATAAAAGCTTCAGACTCCGTTCTCCGGAGCTTTTGCATGAATTATTCTATTGTTTGATTTACACGACTTTCTGCAAGACTAATCTCCATCACCGGTCCGCAACTATCGAAGCTCCTTATTTAATTCACTTCCTACTACGATAACAGTTGCATTCCTCAACTGCTCAGTTTAATCTTAAACCACAACTAAGCGAAAGGATCTTCTCTTATGCAGTACATAGAATATGGAAAGAATTCTACAAAACTCTCAACGGTCATCCTGGGCATGATGAGGATCAGCAAGATGACGCCTTCCGAGGTTGAAGAGCTTATCGAGACAGCACTCGAATGTGGGATCAATGCATTTGACTTGGCAGACTGCTACGGAGACGGTCTGTGCGAAGAGATCGTCGGCAAGGTCCTATCTTCCAGTCCCGACCTGCGCGAGAAGATCTGGATCCAGTCCAAGTGCGGCATTAGAAGAGATGACGGTCTTAAATATTTTGATTTCTCTCGCGAACACATCACGGGAGCTATCGACGGTATCCTTATGAGACTTAAGACCGATCATATCGATTCCCTGCTTCTTCACCGTCCTGACACCTTGATGGAGCCGGAGGAAATAAATGAGGCTATCGAGGAAGCTGTTAAAGCCGGTAAGATCATCGATTTCGGTGTATCCAACATGAACCCAATGATGATCGATCTGATCAAAAGAGATGTCAAAGAGAAGGTCACAGCAAACCAGATCCAATTATCCGCAGCTTTCTGCCCAAGTATCGACGCCGGACTTCATGTGAATATGGGAACAGATAGCGGGATCGTGAGAGACAGCAGCATCCTTGAATACTGCAGACTGAACAATATCGTTATACAGGCCTGGTCGGTTCTTCAATACGGCTTTTTCGAAGGAGTCTTCATCGGATCAGACAAGTTTCCTGAACTTAACAAGGTTTTGAACCGAATCGCTTCAGAACAGGGCGTCAGTCCCGCTGCAGTTGCCATCGCCTGGATCCTTCGTTATCCTTCACCCATCCAGGCTGTAATCGGAACAACCAAGATCCATCGCGTAAAAGAATTAGCCCGGGCAGCGGATATCAGAATAGACCGCCGTCAGTGGTACGAGATATATCAGGCCGGAGGTAAGATCCTGCCCTGATCTTTCACATAAACAGACACCGGAATATAGAAATCGCGTTCATCCGTACAGACGCTTGCTTTATCGGTTAAATGAGCTTATTAATGCCCGCCGATCACTCTCTTACTTCGCCTGACGCTTCAAGCTGTCTCTTACCGTCCCCTTTGGATCTTTGATCAGGAGGATAATGAGCCAGATTACCAGCCCGAGAGCTACTACAGACAACCCGAGAAAAGAATCATTCAACATCTCTTTGGCAGAAGGCTCGAAATACTCGGAGCCCATATCCGCATATTCGAAAATCGCATCTACGAGCCACATGATGGCAGCGCCCCAATACATAAAACATAGGACTCCCAGTCTAAGCGAATGATCTTGCTTGAAATACCAGATTAAAGTGACAGCAATCGCCGCATAAACGGTAATAAGTAAAGTCATGATCTCTCACTCTCGATCTTTGTCTCAGATGAGGATCTCTTAATAATGGCATCTGCAGCGACACAAACCGCTCCCCATACAGCAGTGATGAGAATAGCCATTCCGACACCGACAGTAGCCATCTCCTTAAACATCTCGGCCCTATCAGCCGCACTTGACATTGCCGTCAGGAAGGGGAACCATGCCGTTACCTCGCCGTGCCACACATGCTCAAAAGCAAGGAGGAAAGAACCGCCTGTAAGCATCCTGGTGAGCCACTTAAGCTTAACGGAAACCGGGATCTTAACGACCTCAACCTCCTCGGTATGTTTTTCCTGTGCTTTTGTAAGCTCCATACGCCTATTTACTGCACTCACCACTACGGCTTCTGCCGCTGAAACCAGAAAACATGCCATGTTCAATTCCTCCTGTTGTAAATCACTTATACCTTATAATTCTATCATTAAAACATATCTATTGACCACTATTTAGTCAATGTTCTTTACCGCCTCTGCCCATACCTCGCTTACTGCCACGCCCTTCTCCCGTGCTATGCGGATGATATCATCATATTCCGGATATGATCTCACTCTGCCATCAGGAAGAGTAACGGTTTTGACTGCCAACTCACCATACTTAGTAGTAAGCTTCTCCATACGTCTTGGCAAGATGCTCCTCTGCATCTGCACCCGCCTGATACCTATCGTAGTTGACTCAGCGAAAATAATCTCTTCCAGCTTAAGGCGCGTATCCTCCTTACATATGACCACCAATTCCATCCCGGGACGATTCTTCTTCATCTGTATCGGAGTATAGTGGACCTCGCGAGCTCCGGCTTCGTAGAGCGCCTGCATCAGATAGCCCAGAGACTCGCCGGTAGAGTCGTCTATATCACTTTCGAGGCGCCAAATAAGATCCTTATCCTCATCGAGGATCGTCCGTTCTGTGTCATCCTGAAGCTCATAGAGACGGACCAGGCTTGCCCTCTCATAGTTCCTTTTACCGGCGCCATAACCGCACCTTTTGATCGTATATACTTCAGGCAGAGCTTCGCCGCTTCTTAAAGCCGCAACAATAGCAGCGCCTGTAGGAGTTACGAATTCCCCCTTAACACCGATATATTTAAGCGGGATAGCATAAGTCTGCGTAATATGCTGAACGGCCGGCACAGGTATCGGCAGTATCCCGTGAGCGCATCTTACCGTCCCCTCACCTTCTGCCAGATAAGGTACGATAAGGCTGTCGATGTTAAGATCATCAAGACAGACTGCTGCTGCCACAATATCAACGATGGAATCTACCGCGCCTACTTCGTGGAAATGAACTTCGTCGACCGGCAGGGCATGTGCCTTCGCTTCCGCCTCGGCAACTATCATAAATATCCGCTTGGCAAGGTCTCGCGCCCTGTCGCTCATCTTACCAGCATCTATTATGGCATAAACATCTTTCAGGTGACGGTGCTCATGCCGGTGATGATGCCCGTGCTCGTGAGAACCGTGGTCATGGTCGTGATGATGCTCATGCGGATCCTCATGATGATTATGCTCATGCTCATGTTCATGTTCGTGTTCATGGTCGTGTTCATGGCTATGCGTCTTAATATCGCCATGGAGGTAGTTCATATCATGATCGTGGTTCTCATGATCGGCGTCAAGTATCACATTGAAGTCGCAGGCATCGATCCCCGCTTTTTTTACTCTCGAGATCCTTATCTCATAACCGTCAAGAGGAAGTGATCCCAAAACATCTGTCAGCTTCTTCTCATCAGCCCCCATGTCCAGAAGGGCCGCCACCATCATATCGCCGGCAATTCCGGCTTCACATTCAAGATAATACACGATTCATACTCCCTGTTTTATATCCTTCAAGATCAATTGTAACATAGCAAAATCCGGCCTTCTTGAGGGCATTGACTATCTCTTCTCTAATTTGCAGCGCACGAGGAAGATCACCGGGCAGAAGTTCGACTCTTGCCACATTTCCATGGGCCCTGACTCTATACTGCTTAAAGCCCTGACGATAAAGATAATCCTCTGACTTCTCGACCATAAGGAGTTTGTCCGCGCTTATGACTTCACCGTATGGGATCCTGCTGGCAAGACATGCAAAAGACGGCTTATCCCACATCGGAAGGCCGTAACGTTTGGATAATTCCCGGATCTCGCTTTTACCTAAGCCGGCATCACGCAGAGGGCTTATGACACCCAGTTCGTCAATCGCGCGCATCCCGGGGCGGTAGTCCCCCGAATCATCTGTATTTGAACCCTCGGCAAGAGAATCGGCAGCATTAGCCGAGGCGATCTCGAGCATTGTGCTGAAGATCTTCTTCTTACAATGGTAACAACGATCCTTGGGATTAGCCGTGAACACCGGATCTTCAAGCTCATTAGCCTTAAATACCAATTGCCTGATGCCTCTGTCTTTACAAAAAGCAGCGGCATCATCATTCTCTCTTCGTGGTAAAAGCTCGGAATCAGCAGTTATGGCAATACACTTGTCTGCAAGAACATCATGAGCGACAAACAGGAGCAAACCGGAATCCACGCCACCTGAGAAAGCTACAGCAAGTGAATCGTATCCTCTGATGATATTCTTGAGTTTTTCCAATTTAGCGTCAAGTTCAGTCATGAAAAGTCCCTCAGTTGTCATGTGCCCCACAGGCGAGGCGATTGATCTGTGTTGCCAGATAGCCGGCGCCGTAGCCGTTATCGATATTTACTACAGCAATTCCGTTAGCGCAGGATGAGAGCATTGCCTGAAGCGCAACATTGCCACCAAAGCTGACACCGTAACCTACCGATGTGGGCAGTCCGATGATAGGATTCCTGACAAGGCCTCCGATAACCGACGGAAGAGCCCCCTCCATCCCGGCAGCCACGATAACGCAATTAGCTTTGGCGATCTCATCACTCTTATCAAGAAGGCGGTGAATCCCGCTTACTCCAACATCATAGAACCGATTGACCTTTCCGCCGAAATACTCAGCCGTCTGTGCCGCTTCTTCTGCAACAGGCACATCGGCCGTTCCCGCCGTACATACAGCTATATTGCCGATGAAGTCCTTCTGTTCTTTCTCAAGCTTCAGGATATGTGAGATCTTATCATAGGTCACCTCAGGAAGCACCTTCTTCACCGCCTCATACTGTTCAAGGGATGCACGCGTACCGAAAACCTCCCCGTTCTTCTCGTAAAGGCGTTTATATATCTCCGTCAGAAATTCCGCTTCCTTCCGCTCGCAGAAGACAACTTCGGCAAAGCCGGTCCTCTCCTTGCGGTCAGTATCAAGTTTGGCAAATCCAAGTTCCATATATCCTGAATCGTTCATCATATACCTCTTTTCGATATATCTATTATATTATGCCGACAAGAATAATTGAAATGCTTATTTCTTATCGAAAAGGTATATAATAATCCTTGTGACATTTCGTGTCTCATAGCTGTTTACGGGGGTTAGTGACGTAGCATGTCCTTTAACAGAAGCCCCGTAAAATGTAGTCTTAGGTCATCTCGAACAAGGAGAATCACAGAATGGATCAGGTAAAGATCGGAGAATTTCTCAAGACACTTCGTAAGGAAAAGAACATTACTCAGGAAGAGCTCGCTGACAAGATGCTGGTATCCAGAAGAACAGTCTCGAGATGGGAGACAGGTAATAACCTCCCCGACCTCTCCGTTCTCATTGAACTGGCGGATTTCTATGATGTCGACCTTCGGGAAATCTTAAATGGTCAAAGGAAAGACACAACTATGGACAATGAGTACAAGGAAACATTATTAATGGCGGCAGACTATGTTGAGGAGAAAAAGCAAACCATCATAAAAAGAATGCATGTTTTGTTTATAATTGCCACATTCCTCGGAATGGCATATTTCTTCAGCATCTTCATGGAAGATTATGTCGGAGAGAGCGCGATCTTCAGCTTTTTACAGGGCGTATGTCTCGGCACGACAATCGGCATGTGCCTGGTCGGTATCATCGTAACCAATGAGAAAGCACTTAATAAGCTTGCCGAGCTAAAAAGCAGAAAGTGATTATCAGCCTCTTTATACATAATAAGCTAATTAACAGAAGGGGGATGTCTCAACATAATCGAGGCATCCCCTTTTCGATAATTACTCGCTCAACTCCTGACGAAGAGATCACTCCCGGAAAGATCGTAAGCGCGTAGGATCATTATTCAGCTGTCAGCCTTAATGTTACATCCCCGTTTGCCAGCAAATCCGTTAGTTCATCTGCTTCCAGGTCAACTTTGCCGAGTCTTGTGTAACTCCAGCTGTTGGAACCGTAGAAAATGACGATCTGATCATCAGAATACAGTACAATATCCCCGGCGGCAGTCGTTATATCAGAATCATCGCTCGTAATGCTATGACCAATATCTCCAACCTGTTCAAAACCGCCATACATGCTCATGGGAATTATCAATTCCCCCGAGGCCAGGTCTTCGAGCTCTGCCACAGAATCGTTATTCTCCCAGATTACCGGTACTTCCCTGTCGTCTATATATAAAGTCATAGCAATCTCACGATCGCCGGAAACTGCAGGGATCGAGCCCTGCCTCCCCGGCTCATTCTCATCTGCCCCTTTCGAACATCCGCCCATAACCAGCAAGGCAGCCAACAATACTGACAATACCGGCCTCTTCATTATTTCAGATACTCAAGATAGAAACTCTCAATCTTATCGAAAGGTATCACTTTATCCTTTCCGCCGTCATATAGATCAGTATGAACAGCTCCGCGTATGATCATCAATTCCTTGTTGTCTTTATATTTGCTGTCCCTGATCATATCCTCGTAAGCATCCTTAGAGAAATAGAAGGAATGCGCCTTGTCGCCGTGGATAAGCAATACGGCACTTCTGATCTCATTGCTATACTTAAGGATCGGCTGGTTTATAAAAGACTCGCAACCGATCACATTCCAGCCGCCGTTTGAATTAAGTGATCTCGAATGATAGCCTCTGTCTGTCTTATAGTAATCATAATAGTCCTTAACAAAGAACGGAGCATCCTCGGGGAGGGGGTCGACAACACCGCCCCCAAGCTTATATTCACCATTCCTAAGATCTTCAAGCCTCTGGGCACACATAGCTTTCTTGTGTTCATAGCGCGCTTCTTCACTGTCTTCAGCGTCAAAATAGCCCTTGGCATTAACCCTCGTCATATCATACATAGTAGCCGAGACAGTAGCCTTTATCCTGGTGTCAAGAGCAGCCGTATTGATAGCCATACCGCCCCAGCCGCAGATACCAAGAATACCTATCCTGTCGGGATCGACTCTGGCGTTAAGTGACAGGAAATCTACTGCCGCCATAAAGTCTTCCGTATTAATATCAGGCGATGCCATATATCTCGGAGTTCCGCCGCTTTCGCCTGTGAAGGAAGGGTCAAATGCCAATGTTATGAATCCTCGCTCAGCCAGAGTCTGGGCGTAAAGGCCTGAACACTGCTCTTTAACTGCACCGAAGGGGCCACATACGGCGATCGCCGGAAGCTTTCCTTCTGCTGTCTTTGGAATATAGATATCACCTGCCAGCGTAATACCGTAACGATTAACGAAAGTCACTTTGCCGTGTTCAACTTTACTGCTCTTCGGGAAGGTCTTATCCCACTCTTCAACAAGTTTAAGATTTTCTTTGGTGATCATGCTCGTGTCCTCCTTTATATCTCTATTGTACGGTCTTGATGTGTTTTTCGCTAATGAATATAATAAATATCATGATATTCGATTCTAGAATATCATCGAAAATCAATTTCGGAGGAGCCGCCTATGGATATAAAGAACCTAAAATACTTTCTTGCAGTAGCAAGAGCCGAGAATATGTCCAAAGCGGCAAAGCAACTGCATGTATCCCAGCCAACTCTGTCAAAGACAATGAGATCTCTTGAAGTGGAACTGGGCAAGAAACTGTTCATCAGACACAGTTTCAGCATCTCCCTGACCGACGAGGGCATGCTCCTGAGAGACCGGGCATCCGACCTTGTAGCAATGGCAGACAAGATCGAGAAAGAATTTACAACACTTGACGATCTGGCCGGAGGAGAGATCTATTTAGGCCTTGCCGAAAGCTACCAGATACGCTATCTGGCAAGAGAGATCTATAAGCTTAAAGAAAAATATCCGAATTTCACTTATCACATAACAAGCGGCGACACCGAACAGGTTACTGAAAAGCTGGATAAAGGATTACTTGATTTCGCCGTGCTGTGCGAGACTCCGGACAGCAACAAATACGAATCGGTCAAGTTTCCCCAATCTGACATATGGGGAGCTGTAATCCCTGCATCTCATCCCCTGGCAGCGAAAAAGAACATAGAAGTATCAGACCTGATAGGACAAGCGATCTTTGTCTCAGAACAAAGCTGGAATAATGAGATCAAAGCATGGGCCGGGGATCGTTTTCCCGAGCTCACTTTGGAAGGCTCCTTCAGATTGTCATATAACGGCTCGATCTTTGTCAGAGAAAAGCTCGGCATACTTTTGACCTTTAAGGATCTGATAAATACAGAAGGTCAGGATATTGTCTTCAGGCCGCTATATCCCGAACTCAAGTCGGAATTATATCTCATATGGAACAAATACCAGAACTTTACGCCACTTGCCGGGAGATTTCTGGAACAAATAAAAGCCGCTTTCAGCTGACAAGCTTTCAAGCGGCTTTTCCGACAATGGATTAATGAACCATCGTATTTAAGCGCCTATATCAACATCATAGGTGTTCAAGTTATAGTTTCCAAACTGACCGACTGCTGCATTGGCAACACCGGAGCCTCTGTACTCGAGTGTAGGATCATTCGCAGCTTCAGCAGGCGTAAGGGAATAGTATCTTTCAAACCCTGCAAAATCCGGACTTTCAACTGTCTCATAATTAATGTTGTAGATCTTGAAATAGAAAGTCAGTGTTCCGTCTCCGGTATTGATAGCATAATCTACAACAGCTATATCAGAGTGTATATCACCGTCTCCGGACATAAACCAGATCTTGCCATCCTGATAGAAAGGGCCGAAGCTTATATTGTCCATCGAAGACGGCGGTGCCGGGAAGGCCTGACAATCCTCCTCTGTAAGCAGGAAAGCATTGTTCATATACTTATGGATTACCTCAATGGCTTTGTCGACCGTAAATGTAACATATGTCAGTTCTCCGCTCTGAGCAATTTCAAATTCACTGAAATTATTGATCTTGATATGGAAATATACAAAAGTCAGAAGCTCCTCTGCACTGACATTGTCCTCATCCCACACATCGAACTCATCAGCGGCACCGGCCTCATGAAAGTTCTGTTCGGCAAAATTTGTAAGGAATACATTGGCATTGCGCTGACCTTCCCCCTCGAAAACTATCGTCTCAAGGATCTCAGGTTCCGTCTCATCAGTCGACTCGGTCTCCTCACTCTCAGTTGTATCAGTCGATTCAGTCGACGCCGTCACATCTTCACCGGCTGATATCTCTTCGGTCATCTGTGTGTCCTCTGTAGACTCATCAGCAGATGTTGCTACCGGCTCCTCAGTCTCAACAACTGACTGTGTTGTCTCAGCTTCACTTGTTGTCTCTTCAGAATCATCATCCGACGAACACGCAACCGCAGATAAAAGCATCACAGATGCCAAAACAACAGCGCATATGTTACGTTTCTTCATTTTCGACTCCCCCAAAAAGCAGAATTAGTATAGTGGGCATATTATATCACGGTACTCAAATCCTTCAAAAAAGATCCAGTGAACTGTCCAGATATATCTCTTCTCTTACTTTCAACTGGTATTCCGGTCTTGTCATGTAGTACAGAAGAAATTCAAGTATCATGGCGCTTCCAAGACTTCTCCCCTCGATCTTAAAGTGAGAGAAACCTTGTGGCATATAAATCTCCCTGATATCGTCGATCGAGATAAATCCGGGATTCATCATGGCGTCAGAAAATCTATATCCGCGTGAAGCATCCGGAGACACACAACGATGATCTTCTACTTCTTCACCGAGGCTTTTCCGACTCACGTTCTCGTAGCATTCTTTCCTCTTAGCACAATCAAACCGGCAGCACTCATTACATAAAAACTCCAGTTTACTCTTCTGTTTATCTGTTAGATCCTTAAACAGATCAAATGCTTTATTTAGTCGAAAATCCGGCACAACATATCTGTATTCATCCCAGTCAAGCTCTTTTCGAAGATCGTAAAAAGAAGTCAGGACCTTCGTAGTGGACGACACAAAATAGAAGCCCGGATATCGGGATTCAATATATCGCAGCAACAGATCCGAAGTGATGATAATACCATTCTCGACCCCGCCGTTCTGCTCAAATAAATCACATAGAGAGTTACACTTTCTGTCGGAAAGGTGCTCTTCCCTTAGCAGAGAGTTGCTGAATGTCAGACGCGAGGATATTTGGTATTCTGCCATGAGAGCTGCAACCTCCGCCGCTCTTGCATCACCGAAGCCGACCCGGCCCCCTCCCCAGAGGCAATCTGCCGGAGCGCCGTAGATCGAACCGATCTCACACCAATCGTAGAAATACTCCCTATTCTCACAATAAAGGGGCAGAAAAAGCTTATAAAGGTCATAGAACTCAAATAGTCCCGGAAGATGGTAATAAACAATTCTCGGTTTCAGATCCATTCTCCTTGCCTATCCGCACATAATAATGATTATTCTTGTTGAAGCTTGATTATATCACGCAGGATATTATCACGGATAAATACCGGCTTCAACACCGAAAAACACTCGAAATAAAAGACTTCGAATCCATTCCGAAGTCTTCCATCTTGATCTCTTATTTATGTTTGTCAGTTATTTTCCATTGCCGCATCATATTCGGCCTGTGAACTATCCGTCAGCCCAAACTCTTCTATATGGACAGTAACATTATGAATGGGACTATTCTCTCTCAGATCGTACGCAAGCCCTAATTCAATATCTTCAGTGTAGCTTTCGATATCTGAATAATTAACGCCTAGATCTACGAGATTAGCTATACGAGGCTGAGCGAGTGAGAGTACATAGCTTTTTAAGAGATCTGAACCGATCGTCTCTCCCTCATCCACGACATATGTAACTGTACCGTGAAAGCAAACGTCCAATTTGATTCCGGTCTCCGGATCCATATAAGGGATCGGGGCAACTGTTCCGAATGTCAACTCAACCGTATTAGTACCTTCTTCCACAAACTCTTCTGTCTCATAGGTCATAATAGTAGCAGAAGGAGCCGTGTTCTCAGCAACATCAACATATCCATCTTCGAGGAATGAATCCGGGGCCATCGCACCACACTCATTACAGAATCTTCCTGTATTGCCGGTTGCACCGCATGACTCACAGATCCATTCTGTTGCCGTTCCTTCCGTTTCTTCAACAGCAGCCGCAGCACTCTCTGTCGTTCCTTCTGTCTCTACTGTAGCGTCTGAAGTTGTGGTGGTTTCTTCGTTCTCTTCATCATTGTCCTTCTTAGAAGAACATGCAACACATGACATGATCATTGTGATGCTGAGTATAAGAGCTCCAATGATTTTTAACTTTTTCATAGTTTCCTTCTAGTCCTTCCCAATTTATTACCATATGCAAGAATACAGTTAGTGGTATTAGATGTCAAGGAAACTTAACTACCGCCTGACCATCTGAATACGGTAGAAAAAACAACTGCTCAGATGGTCTTGACGCGAAGCAAATTATTAAAAACAAGCATAAGAAAAAGGCTCTGGGCCCTCCGCTATCCAGCAGTGGGTCGAGCCTTATCTTA
>CAMNGC010000029.1 GCA_946537885.1 uncultured Clostridia bacterium | reverse complement strand
CAATTTAAAGGGGTTGCCTCTCTGTGAACTAGTCACTTTTGAGACAACCCCTTCTGCTTAAATTGTTCCCGGGTTACCTCTGGTGTTAACCCAGCTTGGGTTAACTGTGCGGGTAAAAAGCGTGTGGATTACCTCTGTGGTCAATGTGCTTCCGGAAAGCCCTTTTATATATCCAGTTCGAAGCCTGAGATCTCCTCCTCGGCCTCACTTGGTATATGGCTTAAGATATAGGCTTCGAGCTTGTCATCCTCCAGGGGCTCGCATTTATATTTGCCTTGGAAAGAAGCGCAGCCGAAGGAATAGAGATTGTCGTATTGGCTCTTATTCTCGACTCCTGTGGCGCACACCGGGATATCGATCTCATCCAATAATTCGATAATAACTGACGTCAGGATCCCGGAAGCCTCGTTATCGGGGATCTCGTCGGTAAAATTACCGTCCAGATTCAGCGAACTGATCGGCAGCAAGGGTACATTATTCAGGGACGAATAACCTCTCCCGAAATTATCCAGCGCGATCCTGATACCCATGGCCGTCAGATCATCCAGCAGAGGCTTTACATTTTCGGACGCCCCCAGCAGGCTTTCTTCCGGTATATCGAAAATAAGATTGTTCGGGTTGCATTCTGCCACATCAACAGCCCTTCTGATCTCCGTTGCGAGCTTGTTATCACGAAGCTGCTCCGCCGACAGATTGATAGTCATGCTAAGCTCTGGATCCAGCCTGTTGATCTCAGACAGCCGGCGAGTTGCCTGCGCCAAGGAGAAGGAGCCGATACGGGCCAGGTTGCCGGTCATGACAGCCGCATCCATGAGTTCGGGAGTCCCGAGGGTGCTTAATCTTATAAAGGCTTCAAATCCGGTCAGTTTATCGTCGCGGTCGAATCTGGGTTGGTAAACCATGCGCAGGTGTCCGTCGTAGAAAGCTTTCTCGAGAACATCGCTTATTTCCCGGGCTGTCATCTTTGACATAAGACCTACGCGGCGAGTGATGGCAGTCGGCTGTACGCTTGCCCTAACGCTGTCGCCTCCGCTTTTCTGTGCTTCGGACATGGCAGCTTCGGCCATGCTCAGAAGTTCCCCGGGGAAACGGCCATCTGCGGGGAATCTTGAGTAGCCTGCCGACACGGTGACTATGCTGTCCCCCTTCTTGCTCCTGAAAGAGGATGCTGCGGCCTTGCGCAGCGAATCAATATAGAAAAGAAGTCCGTCTTCCGAGATGCCGCGACTTGTGGCGACGACGAATTCCGTTCCCGCTATATGTCCTACCATGTCTGCGGAATCGGCGATCTCTCTTATTCTGTGGGCCATGCTCTGAACGAAGAGATCGAGCCTCTTATGGCCTTCCTTTTTTCTTATCTCATCAGTGTCATCTACGCTCAGATAGATAGTGTAGATTGGCATGACCGGTGCATCGCTTTCTTCTGTGTGCCCGTCGATCTGCTCTCTGGAGCTGATGATATTCTTATCGATCAGGCGACCGATGTGCTCGATGAATCTGTCGCGGTTAGGCAGGGTGGTAAGAGGGTCAAGGCCTGCCGAGCGAGACATGGCGATGGCCTCGCTGACCTCATCATAGTCCCCCATCTGTCTGTGAGTGAGGATAAGGCCGCCGCTCCTGACGGCCGATTCGGAGATCAGGGACGATTCTTCGCGGCTCAGGCGACGGGTCTTCTCATCGTCGATCTTGCCGCGCAGTTCGTAAATTACGCCACTGACTCTTGAGACGAAGATCCTGAAGAGCAAAGTGATTATCATGGAGATAAGAGCCATGGCGATCAGATAGACTGACACCCGGTCGCCGTAGCGGCTGTATTCGTAGCCGTAGACGATAAGCTGCAGTATATTCCAGCTCATTGCCAGGATCATGCCGGCTGTCCCCAAAAAGATATTAAAGAGAAAGGTCAGGGCGATGAGTATGACTGACACGTAGATCCTTGTGACGGCAAAACTGAAGACCACTTGGATCGTAAGCCCCATAAAAAACAGTGCCGACAGTCCCGACATGGTCATGATGGAACTCTTTTTGTCACTTAAGAAAACATTGTTGTTCTTACGGTTCATAAATTGACCTTCCTGTTCACACTCTTTCACTATATATTATGCACCGTCAAAGTTGCAGCTTTATGAATATAAGGAAACAATTGAATAATCATTACGATTCCTCCCACGACCTTAGGGCATATTTACATTCCTGCTCGAAAATATCCCAGCACTTGCCGCAGCCGATCCGATCATAGACCGCGCAGGTGTCGAAGCCCCCGAGCCTTGCGCCTGCGGCCGCTTCCGGGACATCCTCGAAGACTAAGATCCTGGACGGATCGACTCCCAGGGCTTCTGCCGTCTTAAGATAGATATCAGGCCGGCTCTTATTTACCGCGCCGCCCATGTCGCCGACTGTAAGGATCGCATCCCAGAGATTTTCGATGGAATTGAACTTCAATACCGCTTTGACATTCTCTTCTATCAGCGCCGTTGCGATGCCGAGCTTTAAGCCGGCCTCCTTAAGAGATACGGCATATTCGGCAGCGCCTTGCTTGCAGACTATTTCTTCCTTATAAGCCTTGGATACCATAGCATTCCATTCGTTCATGACATCATCCGGACTTTCCCGGAGACTGAATCTTTCAACAGTGTACTCGGCCGCTTCGCGTATGGTGGTGCGCTTAACATAATCGGTATAATCCTGCGTTACTTCAAAGCCGCGGGACGCCAGGAAAGCAATGTCCACACGATTCCACAGATCCATGGAATCAAGAAGTGTTCCGTCCAGATCTATTATGACCGCATTGTATTTTTCTATGATCTCATCCTTCTTCGGAAAGGGTCTTGCCATTCTGATTACCTCATCGAGAATTCTCAAAATGAAACCTTTTTATAATATTATAAGGCGCATTCTGTTGGTATATTATAAACGAAATACTATGTGTTGTGTTATCCGCCAAGGATGCTCAACGGGCGGAGGGTTTATGAGACAGTCTCGTGAACAGATCGAAAAGGAACGGATCGATTTTATCAACAGATGTACAGAACATGACAGAGATCGCCTCTTAACCGAGTCCTTTCCCGATTCTGCCATAGTAAAAGAAGACGGCGCCTCATATGCCGGCGACGACCTTGCCGAACATAGATATGATCTTTATATTCCGGCAGAAGGCCCCAGGCTCTGTGATGAGGCATTTATCCTGATCCACGGGGGCGCTTTTGTCTACGGGACCAGCCTTCTGGATAAGCGATACGGCATGTATCTGGCGGCCGGGTCCGGCCTTATGGTATTTAATCTGAACTACAGACTCCTGCCCGATACCGGCATCTGCGGAAGCATAGAAGATATCTGCCGCGGAGTAAGTTTTATCAGCGAGAAATATAATATCAGGAAAATACATGTGACAGGTGATTCCGCCGGCGGATATCTGGCTTTGGCAACGGTGCTTTGCCACAGGCCGGGGCGATTTGCCGAAGAGCTTAAGATCGCGGTCAATAAGGACGTGACGGCGGTCTCTGCGGGGCTTATCTGCGGCGTATATCTGCTGGATAAGGAGAGCTTCCCGGGAGCGCTTTTCGAGAAAGAAGAGAAACTGCCGGATCATATGTATGATCTGTGTGCCGCAGCTGCCCGAAGCGATATGCCGCCAATGGTCCTGATTACCGGTGAGGGAGATTATCTGAGAGAAGACAGCCTCCGTTTGAAGAAGATCTGCGATGAGGCCGGGATCAGGGCTGAATTGCTTGATTACAAGGCTGTTCCCGGACGCGATATGCATCATGTCTTCCCGGTGTCAGATCCGACATGGCCCGAGTCATGTGATGCCATAGAAGCTATCTCTGCCTGCGCCCTTTCCGAAAGTGCAGGTGCCTGACAGTGCGTAAAGAATACATCGGAAGAAATATTATCCTTGATATCATCCGTCTCCTGATACCGGGTCTTGTGATCTTTGCCGAGGAGTTGCTCTTTAAGTATGCGACCGTGCGTGAGCCTCACGACATAAATCTGCTGTACATTTTTCTTTTTTCCATGGCGCTTGGATTTATGATCTCTGCGGCGCTGTCGTTTCTGCCATCCCTTCCATCCCGTATCTGTGCGCTGCTTCTGGCAGTATTATCCGCAGTGCCTTATCTGGTGGAGTATTTTATCTACAGGCAATTCAAGGTCTGCTATGACATCAATACCATTACGAACGGCTCCGGCGGCGCCTTGAACGGATTCTCGGATCATATCGCGGAAATGGTCTTCAGCAGCAGCGGACTTATCATGATAGCGCTTTATTTGTTGCCGACAGTCATAACATCGATAATGCTTGCCAAGGGGTGGCGTATCGTCCCTGAGAGTTCTGCCGTCATGGCTGTCGCGACGGTTCTTGCGGCGCTGATCTGCCTGGTGCTTCCTATAAGGCTCATCAAGGAGAACAGGATCTATAAGGATCCCTATGACAAAGAGTACAGCTTCGAGAAAGCGGTGGCTGATTTTGGTCTGGCAACCGGAATCCGCCTGGATCTTGATCGCATGGCTGACCCTGACAGCGCTGTCGAATTTGCCGATGTCGGAGATCTGACCGAGTATACAGCAGCGACACTGCCTTCTTCCGGGGAAGAGGTGGAAGTGACCGAGCCTATTGAACCTGAAGAGACCCTTCCCGATGCAACGCCTACTGCAACATCAACTCCTACACCGTCGCCGACTCCCACTCCGGAGCCTGAGCCGCAGGTGTTGGATATAGATTTTGAAGCGTTGGCGGAGGATTCAAGCGGAACCACCCGCGAGCTGAATGAGTATGTGGCATCTTTGACGCCCACGATGACAAATGATTTTACAGGACTTTTCGAAGGGAAAAACCTTATCATGATAACGGCCGAGGCCTTTACTGCCGAGGTTATCGATCCGGAGTTGACGCCTACGCTTTATCGCCTTGCAAATTCCGGCATCAATTTTACTGATTACTATGTGCCTGCGTCAGCCGGAACAACGGGCGGCGAGTTCTCCCATATAACCGGGTTCCTGCCGGTGGACGGCGGCAGCTCCATGTCTCACTACACTTCCGACAACGTCTATCTGACTATGGGATCGCAGCTGGATCGTCTGGGGTATTACGGCATCATGTATCACAACAATGACTATCAGTTCTACAGCCGTCACATTACTCACAACCGCCTCGGATATTCGGAGGGCTTTGTGGGTTACGGCAACGGGCTTGAGGATTATATCACCAGCGAGTGGCCCGAGAGCGACCTGGAGATGATGGAGGCTACGGTCCCGACTTATATAGATCAGGAGCATTTTAATGTCTATTATATGTCGGTCAGCGGCCACTCCGGCTACAGCCGCGGTTCCAACGCCCAAGCGCGTAAACACTGGGACCAGGTTCAGGATCTTGACTGTTCAGACCGTGTAAGAGCTTACTACGCAGCTAACCTCGAATTCGAGGCTGCCATGACCTATCTCGTGGATTCTTTGGAGGAGGCAGGTATCGCCGATGATACGGTTATCGTTATTACGGCGGATCATTTCCCTTACGGTCTTGATAACGATGCGCCTTTGGGCAGTCTTCCTTACCTTGCCGAGCTTTACGGAGTCGATAAGGTTTCCGATTATTTTACCCGTGACCACAACCGACTGATAATCTGGTCCGGTTGTCTCGAGTCCATGGATCCGATAATCGTTGACACACCATGTACCAGTATCGACATTCTGCCGACCTTATCGAATCTGTTCGGTTTGGAGTGGGATTCGCGCCTGCTGCCGGGCCGCGATGTTTTCTCGAATGCGATCCCGTTGGCCTTCAACACCAATTACGACTGGAAGACCGATCTGGGGACCTATTATGCGGGACGAGGAGTTTTCGAACCGGCTGATCCGTCGATAGAAGTATCTGACGAATATATCGAGACCATCCGCACCATAGTCCGTAACAAGATCTCCTTTATGCGCGGAGTGCTGAATAGTGATTATTACGGATACCTTTTCGATGATTGGATCGAGGAAGAAGAATGAGCTGATCGAAAAGTCCCGCCTCCGGTAAAGTGAGACGGGACTTTATTATACTCAGTGTGTCTTCTCGTAGGTCTGATTGATAAGCCTTGATATCGGCTTGTAGACCCAGAAGGTGATGAACGCGACCAGCAGTCCCTTAAAGAGATTGAAGGGCACGAAAACCATCAGGATAACATCCGTCTTGTCATGTACATGAGAGTTGGCTGCGTTACACATGCCGATGATCGCCTGCATGGGGAAGCCGAGAACGGAACCGTAAAGCGGCAAGGTCACAAAATAGTTGAAGGGGGCAGAGATCAGGGCCAGAACCGCCGTGCCGACGAGCATTGCGACAACAGCGCCCTTGCGGGTGCGGTGCTTCTGATAGATCAGGCCTGCGGTAAAAACATAGAGACTGCCGGTGATGAAGTTGGACATCTCGCCAATGCCTTCGGTGCCCGTTGCCGGCAGGTGGATCAGGTTCTTGAGAAGCTCGACAATGACCCCGTAGACCGGACCGATGGAGAAGGCCCCGATCAGCACAGGCACTTCCGAGAAATCAAACTTCAGAAACGCGGGCATGAGGGGGAGTGAGACCTCCATGTACATCAGGACGACCGCCATTGCAGTCAGAAGACCTGATGCAGTGATACGGCGTATCATGACCTGGCGTGAATAACGTGAATCGCGGGTTAAATCGGACATAAAAAATCGACTCCTTTCATCCGGACTGTACCGTCGGCCACGGAATCTAACCGTGTCAGTCCCGTCATAAGTTTTAACGGGAGTTGCGGGCTTACCTCTGGCTGCTATCAGCCGGGACACCGCCGGTCGGGGAATTGCGCCCCACCTTGGATTCGCTTAATTATTGCACGTGTAGCAGGGATTGTAAAGGGGGGCAGGTGTTTGTGCGATGGCGCGATGTTGCTACAAAACGACAGAGTCAATCTTGCTTACTAGAGCTGTAGGCTGTCAGCCTCCTCGGCTTCAAGATCCATGGATATACTGACAGTATAGATCTGTGAGGGGGTGTTGTTATGAGAGTTGTTTTTGACAAGGTCAAAGTGGCAGCTGTTATCTTGCTTGTGTCTTTGCTTACGGCTTGCACCATGGACACGTCACCGAGTGTTCTGAGGAGCGGCGGAACTACGGCAGATCCGAGTGCTACAGGCGATGTGGAGGTGCAATTAGTTACCCCCTGTGAGTTTACATATAATGATGTTTTATACTCTGTCAGTTCAGAGTTCTGGGACAGCATTCCTAATGACACATTAAATCTGTATGCGCTACCCAGTGGGCAGCAGTATCTGGTATTAACGATTGGTGTCGCCAACGGTAAAAAGAATGATTTCTATGTCAGCACATCTGATTTTCAAGTATATGCAGATAATCGCTTATGCGACGAGAAGATCATCGTACAGGATGGGATAGATAGCTACGCTAATATTGCATCCGGAAGATACGCCGCTATTTATGGTTTTTATGCTGTTCCGAAGAATGCAAATAATATCGAGATCGAATATAGTCAGGATATGTTCGCTAATAAAGTGACCATAGAGGTTGGCTGACAAAGACCTGAGTTCGGACGGTCACCGGAAAAGAAATGCCATAAAACTTTACTCGTCACCCGGCATGATCTGCGGGCGGCCATAATATTCCTCCAGAGTCATGTCGTTCTCGTAAAGGTAGGTAGCCAGCTCGACGCCGATATACCGATAGTGCCAGGCCTCCTGATCGTAGCCTGTAATATAACGGTATTCATATTGGAAACGGCGGACGAAGCCGAACTCGTAGCAGTGCTCATTTACCCACATTCCGGTGGTGGTTTCTCCGAAGCTGTCGAGGATCTCGTAGACGCCTTCCGGAGTGATATCCAATGCCAGACCAAGCTGGTGTTCGGAACGGCCGGCGACGGCATTTTTACGAACGGAGAATTCAATGCCGCGCAGGTTTGTCGAGCGGGAGAAAAGGTAGGATTGCAGGTTATAGTCCCTGTAGCCGGATACCAGATATAGTCCCTGCCCCGTAGCTTCAAGGCAGGCATCGTACATTGCAAGATAGGCATCGCAAGCTTCCTGGCGCAGTTGTTGATTGCCTGAGTGGGGCACATCCACCAGATCCGGGGGTACATAATCGGAGGGCAGGGCGTAATACTTGTTCACCAGCACGTCGATATCCGTGGGATTATCGACTATCTGAGCGCGTACCGAGCGTGCGTCGACAAACCCGTTGTACCAGGTCTCCGAGAACTGAGGTTCGACATATTCCGGGACGGGCGTCGGGATCGGCGACGGAGTGGGAGTAGGCGAGGGCGTGGGAGTATCAGTAGGAAGCGGAGTAGGTGAGGGCGTCTCTGTTGCCACAGAAGCAGTTGCTTCCTGATCGGCAGCGTTGCTGTCTGCATCATCATTATCCGACTTGGAACATGCGCTCAGCTGACACAAAAAAACGGTCCCCAGTAACATTGTCGCCAGGGTCCGCGTGATCCGTCTTTTATTGTATCCGTCCTTGTCAGTTCTTCGCATTTTTACGATATTCTTCGCAGGTCTTCTCGTAGTTCTCGAGAGTGCCGATGTCGATGCATTTGCCCTTGCCTTTGTAGGCGTAGACCGGCATTCTCTTGTAAAGCCATGCGGGGAAATTGCCGGGGGCATCAGGTGAGTTGCCCTCCTTCAGATAAACATCGATCATCGAAAGTATCTCACGACCGTAAAAATATGTCGCATAGATCCCCCAATGGCTCTTAGGCTCAGCAGGTTTCTCTTCCATATCGACGATCCTGCCGTCTTCATCGATTACCGCCACCGCAAGACGCTGCAGCTGGTGCTTTTCGGCTACTTTGATCGCCACGAGAGTAGGCGCTTTCTTCTCCTTGAAGAAGCTGTACATCTCGCGGATGTCATAGGTGAAGATATTGTCGCCTGCAACGATGCAGACATCTTCGTCAATGGCTAACCGGTCGATAGTATACTTAATGTCGCCAATAGCGCCTAATTTGTTGCTGTCGTCGGTCGTGCCGTCGTTTAAGATCGTGATAGGAGCCTTCCCTTCGCGGGAAGCCTTGATGCTTTCTGCCCAGTCTTCGAACTGAGATGCGAATCTGGCGTTACTGATCAGAACAATAGAAGTGACATCGTCGATGCTGTCGATGGCGTCGATTATGTAGTCAACGATAAGCCTGTCGCCCAAAGGAAGGAGCGGCTTAGGTTTGTCCTTTGTCAGAGGATAGAGTCTTGTGGCATAGCCTGCTGCAAGAAGAATCGCGATCATATGTCTCCGTTTTTATAAAATATATTTTAAGCATTATACTCCATATGGCATCCTTTTTGCTATAATATATCTGACGATACAAACTTGCGAGAAAGAGGGGAGGTCGGGAAGATCTGTCCTCTGTTAGTGTGTTTGCCGCAGGTCGAGGGGTATTGGCCGCGGAGCTTTTCGATCAAGAGAACAAAGAGGTAATTTTTATGGATATATGCGCCGTAGTAATGGCAGCCGGCAATGGCACAAGGATGAAGTCCAAGCATTCCAAGGTTGTTCATCAGGTGGCAGGTAAGCCTATCATTCAGTGGGTTGCGGATGCGCTTTGCGAAGCGGGCTGTAACGAACAGGTTTATATAGTCGGAGATATGCAGGAAGAGATCCGGGATGTTCTGGGCGAATCCGTCGCATATGTTTTCCAGGAGAAGAGATTAGGAACCGGACATGCAGTTATGCAGGCAGCGCCTTTCCTGGAGGGAAGGGACGGATATACTATCGTATTGCCGGGTGATTCCCCCATGGTCAGCGCCGCTACCATAACGGCCGCCGTGGAATGTATCTCAGAGAGTGATTATGCCGCAGTTATAATCACTGCCACAGCCGAGGATCCTACAGGTTACGGAAGGATCATAAGAGATGGAGAAGGCAATGTTTTGAGAATTGTCGAGCACAAGGATGCATCAGACGAGGAACGTAAGGTCAGGGAGATCAACTCCTCCATGTATGTCTTTAAGACCCCTCTGTTGTTGTCGGCATTAGGCAGGCTTAGCGCCGGTAATGCCCAGCACGAATATTATCTGACCGATACCATCGGCATCCTTATCGGGGACGGACATAAGGTCGGCGCCGTCGTGTGCGATTTTGATGACACAAGAGGAGTCAACGACAGAGTCCAGCTTATGGAAGCGGGAAGGATCATCAACAGAAGGATCCTCGAGAAACACATGATGAACGGTGTTCAGATCATCGATGCTGACAACACATGGATCCATTCCGCCGTTGAGATCGGCCGCGACAGCATCATACTGCCGGGTACATCCCTTATGGGTAATACGGTCATCGGCGAGGACTGTATCATCGGTGAGAATACGAGACTTAATTGCGTACAGGTGGGAGACGGCACGGAGATCGACCATTCGATTGCATCCCAGTGTATTATCGGTGCCGATTGCCGTATCGGTCCTTTCTCGCACATTCGTCCCGACACGGTGATCAAGGATCATGTAACCATAGGCGCCTATGTCGAGGTGAAGAATTCCACCGTTGACGACTATACCAGAGCGAGACATCTTACTTACATCGGTGATTCGACTGTCGGTAAAAATGTTAATTTCGGTTGTGGTACAGTTACCTGTAACTATGATGGTCAGGACAAGGTCGGATGCGTCATCGAAGATAATGTTTTTATCGGCGGTAATTCCAATATCTTATCGAGCGTAACATTAGGGCGTGACAGCTATATTGCCGCAGGCTCTACTATCACGGCTGATGTACCTGCTTTGGGCCTTGGTATAGGAAGATCCAAGCAGGTCAATAAGGAAGACTGGGTAACCAAGAAGAACAGGCTTCGCGGCGCCAATTTCATCAAACTTGACAGCCGCCGTACGGAGGTCTGATATGTGGCTCGTAGCAGGACTCGGCAACCCGGGGGATAAGTATGCTTATACCTGGCACAACTGTGGTTTCCTGGCGGCTGAGATGCTGGCGGACAGGTGCGGCATCGATCTTAACAAGTCCAAATTTAACGGTATCTACGGCAAGGGCAAGATCGCAGGCGAAGATGCGATCATAATCAAGCCGACGACATTTATGAATAATTCCGGCGAATGTGTGGCTGCCATCGCATCCTATTTCAAGATAGAGACCTCGAGGATCATCATTATCTATGACGACATCGACATCGCCATAGGCAAGATACGCGTGAGAGCCAAGGGAAGCGCCGGAACTCATAACGGGATGAAGTCGGTCATAAAGCTTCTGGGCAGTCAGGATTTCCCAAGGGTCAGGATCGGTACGGGTCCCGTCCCGGAGAACAGGGATCTTATCAGCTATGTTCTGGCCGAGATACCCAAAGATCAGAGGCAGGCTGTTTATGATTCCATGGATCTTGCCTGTGATGCAGTTATCGATTGGATCAGAGAGAACAGCTGATGAATAAGAAGATCACGGAATTACTTGATCTGATAGTCAGGGATAAGGCGCTGGTCGAAGCGTCTGACGATTGTATCAGACTCAAAAAACATCTGAATATATCCGGTGTCTGTGAACAGGAGAAAGGCTATCTGGCAGCTTCTCTCGCACATAGACACGCCAAAAAGCCACTTATTATTGCATCAGATCCCGTAAGAGCCAGATCCCTTGCGGCATCGCTTGCGCCTTTTGTGAATGGAGATGTGGCGGTCCTGATGCCTTCCGAATTGTCTCTGGTATCAGCTGTGGCAAGCTCGCGCGATACATATGCGGAGCGTGCCGGCATAATTGCCAGGATCTATAACGGTGACTGCGGGGCGGCGATCATTTGCGCGGGGGCGTTGCTTAACAAGCTGCCGCCTGTCGGAACATATTCCAAGCAAACCATCAAGCTGAGGCTGGGGGATACTTTCGATCCATCCGATCTTGCCAAGAGGCTGACTGAGATCGGTTATGAGAGGACTTCATTGGCGGAGGCCGCAGGTGAGTTCTCGTGGAGGGGGGATATCGTGGATGTGTTCCCGCCGGATCGGAGCGATCCTTTGAGGATAGCTTTTTTCGATGATGAGATAGATCAGATCAAGCTCTTTGATAAAGACAGTCAGAGGTCGCTGGAACAGCTGAAAAAGGCGACTATCGTGCCGGCTTTTGAGTTCGTGATCGACCCGGATCAAAGGCGTAAAGCTGCCTCTAAGGTGAGAGCTGCCGCGGCCGAGACTATCAGTACGATGAATTCCAAGTCGTCCGGGGCTGCTGCGGAGCTGCTTAGGAGAGCTTCTGAGGAAGACGCTGACGCTATCGAAAACGGTCGAAGGATATCCGCTATGGCAAGGTGGCTGGGTGTGTTGTTGGAGCCGTCGGCAAATATACTGGACTATGCCTCTCATGCCAAATATATGGTGATGGCAGATGAGCTCGCCGAGATCAGGAGCCGCATGGATTCCTATACCGCTGAATACTTGTCGAGACTTAAGGCAGCCATGGAGATCGGAGGTGCGCCCGAAGCAGCGGCTGAATCTGTATTCAGGATCCCGGATATAATGAAGCGCATAGATTCCGAAGGTTCTGTGACAGCTATAGCCTGTCTGGCTTCATCCGGTAACGGACTTCCCGGGGGCAGGACAGTCAATTGCATCAGTATGGCTTCCGACAGCTGGAGAGGACGCGAGGCAGATCTGGCCAAGGTCGTGTCTGACAGTAAGGGCAGTGACAGACGCGTTGTCTTTATGGTTACCGGAAAGCAGAGGGTGGAGGCCCTGGTTTCTAATCTCTTGGAACGGGGAGCGACGCCTGATATAGTCGATTCGTCGCTGCCTTCAGGTTTCACGGCTCCTGCGCTGGATCTGATGCTGATCGGTGAACAGGATGTTTTCGGTGCCGAGAAGAAGATGAACAGGAGCAAGAGGCACTCCTCAGGAATCAATTTCTTCAGCGATATCAAGCCGGGTGACTACGTTGTTCATGACGTTCATGGAATCGGTCGTTACGAGGGCATCACAAACCTCAGGATGAACAACTCCGCCCAGGACTACTTGAAGATTACATATGCAAAGAATGCCATCATATATCTGCCTCTGGACAGACTGGACAGACTACAGAAATATGTAGGCCCCAATGGTCGTGAGCCCAAGCTGTCATCCCTCGACTCACAGGAGTGGAGCAAGTCCGTAGAGAAAGCGCGCAGTTCCATTAAGAAAGTCGCCTTTGACCTGATAAAGCTCTACGCTTCGAGAAGGGCAAACAAGGGTTTCCGTTGCGATCCGGACGACGCTATGCAGAAGGAGTTCGAGGAGAATTTCCCTTATGTTGAGACCGAGGATCAGCTTCGTGCCATCCGCGACATCAAGCGCGACATGGAAAGCGACACGCCCATGGACCGACTGCTCTGCGGCGATGTAGGTTATGGGAAGACGGAGGTTGCTTTCCGCGCCATGTTTAAGTGTGTTGCCAATAACCGCCAGGCATTTATGCTGGCGCCGACGACACTTCTGGCTCAACAGCATTACGATAATCTTATCGAGAGACTGAACGGCTTTCCCGTAAGAGTCGCTCTGCTGTCGCGCTTTGTCCCTCTGTCGGTTATGAAACAGAACCTTAAGGATATAAAAGAGGGCAAAGTTGACATAGTGATCGGCACTCATCGTTTGTTGTCCAAAGACGTGGTTCCGGCAAGATTGGGACTTCTCGTAGTTGACGAGGAACAGAGATTCGGTGTCAATCATAAGGAACAGATCAAAGCTATGAGGAGTAACATTGACGTACTGACGCTGACGGCTACCCCGATCCCCAGAACCCTTCATATGTCCATGTCGGGCATCAGAGATATATCGGTGCTGGATGAAGCGCCCATGAACCGCCGGCCTGTCCAGACCTATGTCATTCCCTATAACGAGGAGATCACGGTTCAGGCCTGTATGCGTGAGATCGCTCGCGGAGGCCAGGTTTTCTATCTCTATAACAGGACTTCCGACATCGATCTTAAGGCGAGCCAGCTGTCGCAGTTGATGCCCGGAGCACGCATCGTCTATGCGCACGGCAAGATGAGCGAGCATCAGATGGAAAAGATCATCGAATCTTTTGTAAGGGGAGAGGCGGATATACTTGTCTGTACCACCATCATCGAATCAGGCGTCGATATGCCAAATGTAAATACCATGATAGTAGAGGATGCTGACAGATTCGGCCTGGCCCAGCTCTATCAGATAAAAGGTCGTGTGGGCAGATCTGATCGTCAGGCATATGCATATATGACCTTTAATGAAGATAAGGAAATGAGTTCCGACGCCCGTAAGCGCCTGATGGCTATCCGTGAATTTACCGAGTTGGGCTCAGGTGTCAAAGTGGCTCTTCGTGATCTTGAGGTAAGGGGTGCCGGTAATCTTCTGGGGGCGGAACAGCACGGTCAGATGGATGTTATCGGATACGAGCTCTATTGCAGGCTCCTGGATGAGGAGATCAAGCTGCTTCAGGACAATGGTGAATTCACGCCGGAGCCCGAGCTGCATGTCAATATGGAGGTGGATTTCGATTCCTATATCCCGACGTCCTATATCAGTGACGAAGTTACCCGCATGACGGTTTACCGCCGTATCGGCGACATTAGAAGCGAAAAGGACTATGATGACTTTATGGACGAGGTGATAGACCGATATGGTGACCCGCCAAAAGAAGTGGTCTTCCTGGCCGGCGCTTCCATGATACGTTCCATGGCGGCAATCACCGGATTCGAGAGAGTCTGTTTCAAGGAGGCCGGTGTACTGCTTTATTTTGCAGGAGACCGTAAGATCGATATGAAAGCCGTAGGCGCTCTGGTCGGCACGCCAGAATATGCCGGCCGAATCCTGATCTCCGCCACCGGCAAGCCTTATATGCACTATAAGCCCAGAAGCAACCGTCACGACCGAACGGTAACGGAAGTCAAGGAGCTGCTTCAGATCCTGATCGAAAACAAGAGCTGAAGAGTGTTTTTCGCGATGATCTGTGGCATAATATGCCTGCAAGCCTCCATAGTTTAATGGATAGAACAGCAGTTTCCGGTACTGCTGGTACGGGTTCGATTCCTGTTGGAGGTGCCAAAAACTCATAAAGCATCTTGCTTGGCGTCGGACAGGTCCTCGAGCGCATAACGCTCTGCGGAACTAGCAGCAAGATGCTTTATTCGTTTTTAAACGCTTCGCTTGTGCGGAACTTACAGAACAAAGGGCATTCACTTATAGAAGTATATTACGTTACTGTGGTTTGATTAGAGTTTTATAGTACTCCAATATGTTTTTAATTGAGTCTTTATCTGAATTTTGCAGAGTTGACACTAATTCGAAGAGTTCGTGATTGTCCCCTTTGTTTATAATAATAAAATCTGGTGTAATAGCATCAGACTTTCCAGTTAAGTAATCAACAGATGTGTTAAAACATCTCGCTATTACCTCTAAAGTTTGGGCGGATGGTGTACGTTCACCATATTCATATCTAGAATATCCAATTTTTGAAAGGTTGAGTCTTCTTGAGGCTTCAGCTTTTGTTATTCCTATGTTTTCACGAGCTAATTTTATTCTTTCAGAAATAATTAATGGTTCCATAAAATACTCCAAAATTGTTGACGGTAACCAATGGTTACTGTATCATATAGTTATCCAATGGTTACTTTAACATCTAGATGAGGAGGAATCAAGAATAATATATGAAAGAAATTAGTCTTAGCTGGCTTGCGGTTGACACACGCTGTAATACTCCACAAATAGATTGTTACCTTGATAGAGAAGGTGGATGCTGTTATGCAGCATTTAAACCAGAGAGTAAAGAGGAATTATGTCGTAATAATAATATTGATGATACTAATAGACTCATTCTATTGCCTGTGCTTTTTGGTTATTTGCTGGAGGATGCCACAGAATACCTTAGAGGTTGGTGTACTGAAAATGGCATCCCCTTTGTTGAAGATTTAGACAAATACGAAAAGATTGAAGCATATTACTGGGGATATGATGATGACGAATGAGTAAAGATGGAAAAACTAATTACTGTAACAACTTTCAATACATCGCTTAACAAGTGGATCGGAACGTCATATGATTCTTTTCCCATATATAGATCCAAAGGATTGTTAACACATTTGATAAACAGGAAGCATTATATAGCAATAAAATATATGGACTATCTTCCTGATATTTTGAATAATCCTGATTACATAGGAAATGACAGTGGTAGCATCGAATTTGTTAAATGTTATAAAGATAATAATTTCATAAGTATTAAATTAGATACTAAAAAATCAAAATACTATGTTGCTACGATGTTTGAAGTAAAGCAAAGTAAAATAGATGCCTATGTTAGGAATGGAAGATTAATTCCGATTGACGATAATGTGTAGCTGTGATATTTTGATGAAGTATTAATAGATTGACGAGCAGGAAAGGCACCCTGCACTCCTTAATGGAACCTGACATGATGGATACGCCGCCCATCCAATTTTATTAATACTTCATAAGATTATAGGGGCGATGTTTATCATCGCCTATTTTAATGCAGTAATCAGGAAGTGCGTTCGAAACCTGTAGATTTGGCAAAATCCGAGCCTTTTACCTCAACCCTTACAGAAACCCTCTGGAAACATTGGTTTTCAGGGGGTTTTTATGATCCTTCACGGAATTTATGGGATTATATGGAATCCTAGGGATTCTCCCGACAGCTTGTGCTGGCGTGAGGCGGTTTTGACTCTTGGCGCCGTCTCCCAAGCTGTTCGGAAGCACATTGACCACGCATAGGGAACAGTTGCGGGAAACCTGCCCGCATTCCCAGGAAGGCTTCCCTGCGTATTGACCACTGAAAATGCGTTTTTGTGATTTCTGTGGTCATTTGCTGCACTTTGCCGGCGCCCGGCGTATATCGTCCCCGGCTCGAATGTCGTCATCAATTAACTATTCCCAAGCTTTTCATGAAGAACCTTTTTTATTGAATACGGCGCATTCATAGCGCCAGCCCGTCGCTAATTCTTGTGCCACCAAAAT
>CAMNGC010000028.1 GCA_946537885.1 uncultured Clostridia bacterium | reverse complement strand
TTGTCTTATCAAGACGATACTCAACCTTACCGGCCTTGATATCGTTGATAGCCTTTGTAACATCCATTGTAACCGTTCCGGACTTAGGGTTAGGCATCAAGCCCTTAGGACCCAAGACCTTACCGATACGACCTACAACACCCATCATGTCGGGAGTTGCAACGATAACGTCGAAATCGAACCAGTTCTCGCTCTGGATCTTTGTAACCAGCTCCTCAGCACCTACATAATCTGCACCTGCTGCTGTAGCCTCATCAGCCTTAGGTCCCTTAGCGAAAACAAGTACCTTCTTTGTGCGACCTGTGCCGTGAGGAAGTACTACTGCGCCTCTGACCTGCTGATCTGCGTGACGGGAGTCTACGCCCAAACGAACGTGGAGCTCAACTGTCTCATCAAACTTAGCCTTACCTGTCTCCTGTACAAGGCGAACTGCCTCGGAAGGATCATAGGCTGTGGACTTATCTACGAGCTTTACGAGCTCTGTATATCTCTTACCAGCTTTCATGCTATTCTCCTTTCCTTATCAGTCCTTGATTACCTCAATACCCATGCTGCGTGCCGTACCTGCTACCATTCTGGCGCAAGCCTCTACATCTGCTGCATTAGTATCGGGCATCTTGATCTTAGCGATCTCCAAGCACTGCTCCCATGTAACCTTAGCAACCTTCTGTGTGTTAGGTCTGCCGGATGCAGTCTCGATATTTGCTGCCTTCTTGAGCAATACCGGTGCCGGAGGAGTCTTTGTAATGAAAGAGAATGTACGATCTGCGTAAACTGTAATAACTACAGGGATTACGAGACCTGCATCCTTTGCTGTTCTCTCATTGAACTCTTTAACGAACTGCTGGATATTTACACCATGCTGTCCAAGAGCTGGTCCTACCGGCGGCGCGGGTGTTGCTTTGCCTGCAGGTATCTGTAACTTAATGTAACCTGTGACTTTCTTAGCCATTTTGGCCACCTCCCAATAAAATTTTTATATCATCATGCGCCTTGGCGCTGATAACCGTTAGATTCTCTCGACCTGTGTAAAGTCGAGGTTTACAGGCGTCTCGCGTCCGAACATCGTGATCCTGACTCTTACCTGCTGCTTCTCGTTGTTCATCTCCTCAACAACGCAGATGCTGTCTGCGAAAGGTCCGCTGATAACACGGATCGTATCGCCTACACCGTAATCGACCTCAGGCACCCAATCCGTCTGCATACCCATGGCACGCATATCGCTCTCCGTGAGAGGCAGGGGCTTGTTGGGGTTGGTACTTACGAATCCCGTAACACCTCTTGTATTACGGATGAGATACCACAACTCCTTATCGGCTGCAGTAGGCTCATCGCCGCTCTTAAGGTGCTCGAAATTGCTGACGAGCCTAATGAAGACATATCCCGGATACTTCTTGCGTCTAACCATCTTCTTCTTGCCGTCTTTGATCTCGACAATATCCTCGGTAGGTACGCTGATCTCCTTGATTACGTCCTGCATTCCGCGCTTCTCGATAGTCTTCTCGAGAAGTGTCATTACTTTATTCTCATATCCGGAGTATGTGTGAACCACATACCACTTTGCTTCGTTCTCTTCAGGCATTGGATGCTCCTTCATAAACGATTCTAATATTCAGCTTACTCCGCATCTTCCACTGCTGCTTCAGTCTCTGCAGGCTCTGTCTCCTCGGCAGTCTCTTCAACTGTCTCAATAACGGGAGCTTCTGCGGCAACTGTAGTTGTCGTAGTCGTTGTCTCATCGGGATCGTAGAATCCGATCTTCTCAAGGATCCAACCGCCACCGATGCTAATAGTAGAAAGGAAGACAGCGAAAAAGAGTATGACGATAAGTACCACTGCAGAAGTGGACTTAAGCTTCTCCTTAGAAGGCCATACGACTCTCTTCAGCTCAAGGCGAATCTCCTTGAACTTCATACCGATACGCTGAAATATGTTCGGTTTCTTCTTGTCAGCCATTTAACACCTCGCCAATAGCACTTAAGTAGTCAGTATTACTTAGTTTCCTTGTGAACTGTGTGCTTACGGCAGAAAGGGCAATACTTTCTGAGCTCAATTCTGTCGGAATTGTTCTTCTTGTTCTTATAAGTCTGATAATTCCTCTGCTTGCACTCTTCACATGCAAGTGTGATCTTATCACGTGCGCTGGTCTTAGCCATTACCTTTACCTCCAAATCAACTTCGAAGCAATAAAAAAAGACCTCAAAGGGTTTTAGCGAATGACATTGTATCACAGGTCCTTAAAGCCTGTCAATCGCATAAAAACCGCCTTTTGTTACAATATGCGTTTTGTTGTCTCTATTATCTTCTGCTGCGTAGTTCTTTTTCGACATCTTCGATGGAAATATCCATGTCAGCCATAAGTACGAGTACATGGTAATAAAGATCGGCGATCTCCCCGATTACCTCGGACTTGCTGTCTTTTGCAGCGGCGATGGCAGTCTCCACTGCCTCCTCGCCTACCTTCTTGGCGATCTTCTCTGTGCCCTTCTCGAGAAGGTAGTTGGTGTAAGATCCCTCTGTGGGATGTGCTTTGCGATCAAGGATCACATTGTAAAGTTCATTAAGGATATCCATTTTTAACCTCCTGACCGGATCGGGCCATTGCCGTCCGTTATCAATCTATAGTCTCGCCGTCCCATTCGTCAAGCTTTGTGTAGAAACAGCTGTGGTTACCGGTGTGGCACGCTGCTCCTGTCTGTTCGACCTTGTAGAGTAATGTATCTCTGTCACAGTCGATGCTTGCGTCGACGACCTTCTGCAAGTGCCCGCTGGTCTCTCCTTTTTTCCAGAGAGTGTTGCGGGAACGTGAATAATAGTGCATATAGCCTGTTGTATTTGTCAGCTCGAAAGCTTCATAGTTCATGTAAGCCATCATAAGCACTTCGCCGGTCACACTGTCCACAGTGATCGCCGGAACCATGCCGTCGCTGTTTTTCTTCATGTGAGCCCACATATTAAGATCTCTGCCGATCTTTCTTACGGGAATGCCGCGACCGGCAAGATAATCTTTAAGATCAGATATCTTAATCTCACCGAAATGGAAGAGACTTGCCGCCAATACTGCGTCAGCCTTGCCGTCAACGATGCCGTCATAGAAGTCCTCCATACAGCCGGCGCCGCCTGAAGCTATAACCGGAACACTTACATTTTCGGCGATCAAAGATGTTATCTCATTGTCAAAACCGCTCTTAGTACCGTCCTTGTCCATGGAAGTGAGAAGGATCTCTCCGCAGCCGAGGCGGTTTACCTCCTTTGCCCACTCGAGAGCATCGATGCCTGTGGGCTTGGTGCCGCCCGCTATGACGACTTCCCAACCGCTCGGAAACTTGTCTTCCTGTCCCTCACGTCTTTTTACATCGATAGCAACTACGATACATTGGGCTCCGAAACGAGCGGAAGCCTCTCTTACGAATTCGGGATTCTTGACTGCAGCTGAATTAAGGGAGACCTTATCGGCACCTGCATTTAGAATGTCACGGATATCGTCTACGCTTCTGATGCCGCCGCCGACAGTAAATGGGATAAAGATCTCGTCCGCTACACGTTCTACCATATCGATGACCGTATCACGAGCTTCCAAAGTAGCAGTGATATCGAGGAAGACCAGCTCATCCGCACCCGACAGATTATATTGTCTGGCACACTCGACAGGATCCCCCGCATCCCGAAGTGATACGAAGTTTACTCCTTTAACTACTCTTCCGTCCTTAACATCCAGACATGGAATTATACGTTTTGTAAGCATTTGCGAAGATCGACCTTCCCTTCGTAGATAGCCTTGCCGACAATGACACCGGCACAGCCGCTTCCCTTTATGTACATAACATCCTCATCGGAACCGATGCCGCCTGATGCGATAATATCGATCCCGGTCTTCTCTACCATCTCAGATGTAGATTCGTAAGCCGGACCACTCAGCATTCCGTCTCTTGAGATATCCGTAAAGATAACGGTTCTTGCTCCAAGACTCTTCATGGTCAAGGCAAAATCAACAGCTGCAACTCCGCTTCCTTCAGTCCAACCGTCTACGGCAACTTCTCCGTTATGAGCATCGATACCGATGGCAATGGCCTCCCCATAGCGGTCAAGAGCCTTCTCTGTAAAATCGCGATCCCTGATAGCTGATGTGCCAAGGACACAGCGGGTGACGCCATAATCCTCGATCCAGCGGCTTAAAGTATCCATATTACGGATGCCTCCGCCTGTATCAACTTTAAGTCCGGTCTCCTTAACGATCTCACGGATGATTTCATGATTAGTAGGGATGCCTGATTTAGCCGCATCGAGATCCACAACATGGATCCATTCGGCGCCTGCTTCTCTGAAGCTTATTGCCTGTGCTACCGGGTCATCGGAATAGACCGTCACCTGGTCATATCTTCCCTGCTTAAGCCTTACGGCCTTGCCGCCGAGAAGATCAACTGCGGGGAGTATGATCATTATCTTGTCCTCCTGATAAATGCACTCAGGATCTGAAGACCTGCTTCACCGCTCTTCTCCGGGTGGAACTGAGTTGCATATACATTGTCGTGTTCTACAGCCGCCGCATATCTGATGCCGTATTCGGCATAGGCCGCAGCATCTTTTTTATCGGCAGGGTCACAATAGAAAGAATGAACGAAATACACATAATCATTCTCGCGAAGGAGAGAACCGCTTACATCTTTCAGGTTGTTCCAGCCGATCTGGGGAACCTTAAGACCCTTTTCGCTCATAAGATCAGAAGGGAATCTTCTTACCGCACCGGGGATAATACCCAGACCGCTTACAAGCTCACCATCTGCTGCGCCTTCTTCTGATCCGTCGAAAAGAAGCTGCATGCCGAGACATATTCCAAGAAGGGGCTTATCGGACATAGCAATCTCCTTGACCGCCTTATCCAGCCCCTTGGCACGGAGTGCTTCCATGGCGGGAGCTATCGCGCCGACACCCGGCAGGATAACTCCGTCAGCAGACATGATCCTGTCAACGTCGTCAGTTACGATCGCCTCGCTGTGAAGATAAGTAAGGGCTTTACGAACTGACGCCAGATTGCCCATTCCATAGTCGATAACGGCTATCATCTCTTATTCGATTTCCTTACCTGTAAGTCTTGAATAGCACTCGCGGTACTTCTCGGCAGTCTTATTGATAACTTCCTCGGGAAGCGTGGGGGCAGGATATGTCTTATCCCAGTCGAGTGTCTCGAGCCATTCTCTTAAATACTGCTTGTCAAAACTCTTCTGAGCTCTGCCGGGTTCATAGTCGGCTGCATCCCAGAATCTTGATGAGTCAGGTGTAAACATCTCATCGGCTACTACCAGCTTACCGTCGATCTTACCGAACTCGAACTTAGTGTCGGCAAGGATAAGACCCTTGGTCAGAGCGTACTCGGATACTTTATTGTAAAGCGCAATAGCTGCGTCCTTAAGAGCGTTTGCATCCTCATCACCCAGCAATTCCTTGAGCTGCTCGAAAGTGATATTGATGTCGTGGCCTGTCTCTTCCTTCGTGGAAGGCGTGAACAAGGGCTCAGGGAGCTTGTCACCCTGACGGAGTCCTTCAGGCATCTTGATGCCTCCGACCGTGCCGCTCTTCTTATATTCCTTAAGGGCGGATCCCTCAAGATATCCTCTTACGATACACTCGGCAGGAAGCATATTAACCTTCTTAACGAGCATCGAACGGCCCTTGAGTTCTTTTTCGAACTTATCAAGACCCATGGGATATTCCTTGGGGTCAGTCGTGATCACATGGTTAGGAATGATATCCTTGGTAAAGTCAAACCAGAATGCGGAGATGGATGACAGGACCTTGCCCTTATCCGGGATCAGCTCATCGAAAACAACATCGAATGCGGAAATCCTGTCCGTAACGATCATGAGGAGAGAATCTCCCAGGTCATAAACATTTCTTACCTTGCCCTTGATAAATACCGGCAAGTCAATAAAATCAGTATCTTTGATAAGCATTATTATTACCTCCGCTTATAGTGATCTTAACTGTCGTTCCCTCTGATAAATGAAGCGATCCGGGAACATTAGAATAATAATTGTTAGATTATGGACTGTCAAGCAAGGAGGATAGCAGGCTAGGACGGCTCTCTTTGTCAGCTAATAAAACTAATCGTTACACAATGCCAGCACATGACACTAATAATCTCGCAACTATTCGCATCGAAACTATAAACATGGATATTTTCTATCAACACATTTATATCACACTCCCAGTGACCTATACTCAATAATACTTCCAAATCAGCTCAATATCAGGATTTATGTTGCGAGTATCCTCATTGCAACCATAACCACTGTAACAATGACTTTAATAATTTGAGATCGATTAATATGCTTCATTTGCCTTCAATTAATCTCCCATACTATAATTCCTATTGCATTTGAGGAAGGATTATCACATTGGAATTAGCATTATACAAGCCTTCCAATAGTTCGTCCACGTCTCCATCCCAACTATATATGTAGATATATTGCAAAGACGGTATATTCTTTATGATATCCATTATCTGTTCATAGTCCGGACTATCACTTGAAATATCCAACACCTCAACAGTATCAGATCCATACAAATTTGTATATCCATACCAGCCCCAACTCCAAGAATCAACAACTGAAATGCTGTCATATAGTTTTTCTATACGTGCATAGTAATACGTTCTGTCAGGAGTGACCATTCCCCGAGGGAAATTCAATTCATCTATGTTTTCATTTCTGTTCAACGCGAGTCCGTTATAAGAAAAGTAGTTGCATGAATGTCCTTCCACTAGTTCATCATAGTTATCATGGGGCAATCGATGACGACAACAATAATACAGGTCTATCTTATAGTCATCTTTTAAGAAACAATCCGGATTCTCTGTCAGATAATCATTTATCGCACATCTTGCCTCCTCAAACAAGGCATCAATAAAGTGAGATTCGGGCTGAATCAAATAGAGTGCAGCTGTGTGCTTAGCATCATCAATATCCGGTTTACCAAAATAAATATCTGGACCTACACGATCGTATACATACCGCTCGAGTTCCTCCACCCTAGAATGAGTTACTTGTCTGAGTATTAATGCTTTCTTTCTCTCAGCAGTATGATAAATACAAGATACAATACAGAACGAGAGCAATATCAATAATATCAATAGCACTTTTGTTTTAATTCTCATAGCTTCTTTATCCCCAAACTTCAACTGACAAATATGAGTCTCCCACTTCTCAACAATCCGGAATTATAATCATTAAACTCACTATAGTCGATATAATACGAAGATCCCCAACTCTGAACCTTAAGATATACTTCACCTGTTTGAGTGTTAGTATACACACCTGTAATCGTTACATAGTGCCAGCACATGGATTTACTGGGCTCAGCTTCGATGTCATTCTCATTGGCCCGATAAAGACCAATACCAGTATCAAATCCAAAGTCATGAATATTGTTATCAATCCAGTCTTTAATTTCATCTATCCATCCCATTTCACGAAGAATAACAGGATGATCATTCTTAATGCTGTCTATTATATCCTGAAGAGTATAATAGCTTAGAATTGCCAAAGCAGGAGAATCTTCCGCCTCTAGGCCATTACTCTCAAGTATCCTGATTACATCGGATTGTAAGACTACAGGATACTTACGATTTGGCACCTGCAACCCAGTAACATAGCATATATTATTCTCGACATAAGGGGCATACTCATTAAAAGTATAGTATGATACTCCATTATTAACATATAAACTAACGTCAGTAGCCGCAATAACTCCACAACCATAATCCGGGAAATCATAAACATTTGTGCCATTAATATGCAAATGATCTGAAAACCATCCTTGATCTCCACCATAGGAATATAGCCCGTTATCTGTCGGAGTTTCATTAGACGAAGCAACACCTATGTATTCATCATTGTTGCTAATAAGTTCATTTAATAAAACAGTATGATTAATACCCAATGTGTATCCCGTCTTATCTGATATCATCGGATGATGATCAATAAAATCTGTATACCCGTCCCCATCAGTATCCGGCTTCTGGGGGTTCGAAATGATATCTGCAACAACCAGTTCTTCTCCTTCAGAAAGATCGAATCGCTTTCTGGCTATGTTAATAAGGTTTTCGATTCGCGACCGTCCTATATTTTGTTCTGCCTCATCAAAGACCAACAGTCCGTTCGAATAGACCTTGTACAAACCTGATGTATTAACCGTAAATGTGTAGATATTCCCCATCTCGACTCTGTCATTTAATCCGTCACCATCAGTGTCTTTCTTGGTCGGATCGGAATAATACATATTGCCGTCTATTCCCATTATTCCGTTTATCTCCTGCCAGTCAGACAGTCCGTCATGGTCAGTATCGACTGCCTTTCCTGTTCCGCTTCCCATATCATGGAACCAAAGATCTTCACATATCGGGTAAGGATAGTATTTGAATCCAAAGTCTGCTGCTACGCTCTGTCCCTCACTGTTCCTGTCTTCTCCCATCAGAACAATTGCTGTGTCATATCCGCTGTAGTTTAATACATGTCCGTTAAGATCATCCATTAAGAGCCAATCGGACGTCCTGTCTGTCAACACATAAACCTTGGTGGGATTGCTTCCTGACAACATATCCTCGACACAGATGAAACTGTAACAATAATCATCTCTTCTGTGTTCTTCTTCTAGGAAATCCTCTGCTTGTTCTATAAGATTCATTGTATGGTCAAGACTGTTATCAAGAACTATACATGTATCATTCTGAGTCGATCCGTCATTGATTATCAGTCCAATTCGATCTCCGGGTCTTATGTGTTCAACAAAGCTCCTTATCGTTTCGAGTTCTCTGTTTCTGATTGTCTCGTCACTACTGCTGTTGATAACAAAGAGGAAATCACAATTCTGCGTATTTGTCGTTGTTGACACTCCTCTGCTTAACGCCGAAGACCATGTCGCGAGATTTACCAAAGAATATGTGCTGAAGTGTTCAAGTTCTACGGTTACGGTATTATTCTCTGTATTAATCTCGGCATTATCCAGAAGGACGATCATGCCTGTAGAACTGTCTATCCAAATCACTCCAAGATCCGAATCATCAACATCGTCAGAATATGTGATCGTAAGCGTTGCACCCTCAATCTCTTCCGAACAGTCGATATCGAACGGAACTCCTACTCTGCCCTGTACACCTGTGGCATATGTGTCGATGTTATAGACACTCTCGACTCTGATCACTCTGTTGATATCTCCTGCAAGATCACAGGTGATATCTATTCCCTCTATGCCCGAAGGATCAGAGTTCGAGAGATCTATATTGATCGTTTGAGTTATTCTTGTGCTACCGTCCGAAGGCTCTGTCGGCTCCTTACCAAGCTTCACTTCGTCGCCGTCGTTTACTCCGTCTCCGTCAGTGTCGTACAAAGTCGGATCTGTCCCATAGACTTCCAATTCTTCTGCATCGTACAGTCCGTCACCGTCACTGTCTTTGATATCAAGAAGTGTTCCGAGGTTTTGTTCGAAGAGATTATCCAGACCGTCTTCATCAAGGTCTTCCGTACTGTCGGTTATTCCGTCATCGTCAGTATCGGGATCGAGCGGATCGTAGCCGTACATGATTTCCGTATAATCGGTCAGACCGTCTTGGTCGGTATCGGGGTCATTCTTATCAGTGCCAAGATAATCTTCAACAAAGTCTGAGAGCCCGTCAGAATCGGAATCCATCTCGATGTCTATATCCGTAGGAGTAGGAGTTACGGTAATAGGCTCTTCTGTAGGCGTCGGTGTTTCTGTTACTGTCGGGATGTTTGTTACCGGAATCTCCGTAGGTGTAGGCGTAGATGTATCACTTGGTAAAGGACTTACAGTCGCTGTCGGAGAAGGCGTGGTCGTGGGCTCTTCAGTAACCGTAGGAGTAGCTGTTACCTCCTCAGTGGGAGTAACAGTCGGTTCCGGCTCTACTGTAGGTGTCGGAGTTACCGTAGTTTCCATGCTCTGTCCCATCAATTCGGCATAGTCGGGTATTCCGTTCTCATTCAGATCGTCGATGAGAGAATATGCGAGTCCGACAGTTGTTAACGTAACATCTCCCAGTGAGAATTCTTCCTCTGAATTCTCACCTAAGAGACCGATATAGTATGTACTGCCTGCTGGGATATTCTGATTATAACCGTCGTTCTTAATTGTTATCGTATCGTCATCGTTCTCAATAAGGTAAGCAGAAGAGACCTCTGTTATTTGTCTATTGGGAGCACAGTTGATCGACCAGTCTTCTATTATCTCTGACACAGAGATCGTCAGGCCGCCGTTAAAGCCTGTATCATAGGATGAGTATTCTATATATTCGATGGAATAGGCTGTGCTGTCGACTTGCTTTTCGCGAGTATTCAGAAGAAATGCTTCAGGTAGGGACGTTATTTCCGAGTCGTCAGAAGCCAATGTCATTCCGATACTGACACTACCACCTACGGGGATATCCTGATTCCAATCTGTGTTGGTGATGGTATATGTGCCCTGATTGTCTGTCTCGACGATATAAGCATTCCAAATATTCTCGATACAATAAGTAGTGCTGAATGTGAAGTACCAGTTGTCAATACGTGTATCACCTGTATTGGTAAAGATGACCTCGACATTGGCGTGGTTGTCCCAGGAGGCTGCGATCTGAGAGGTTGCATTGAAACTAAAACCTTCAGTTACAGAGTAACAATGAGAGGAATCAAGTTCCGTGGCACGAGTGGGGAGAGATATAAACGTCAGACATAATACTATTGAAAGTACAAATGCTATCAACTTTATATAACGTGAACTTTTATTGGTTGGGCTTGAGATCATACTGGTTCTCCTTCTGTCAACTATCCTGCTCGCCATTTCGGATCACAGGACACTCTCACCTTGATTATAAAGCAACTTGTCTTACGAATAACCAACGGGGTGCGGAGCAAGATGCACCACACCCCGGGATATACTAATATGATTCTTACAGCACACCCTTTGTCGAGATAACCTGATTCTTAAATCTCTCATCAATGGAAGAAGCCTGTCTCAGGGCTCTTGCAAGGGACTTAAACATCGCCTCAGCCTTATGGTGGTCATTGATCCCGTAGGGAGATGAGATGTGGAGCGTGATCCCCGCATTAAAGGCAAACGCTCTGAAGAACTCCTCGAAGAGTTGAGTGTCCATCTGACCTATCATGTCAGAGCTGAACTTGCAGTCAAATACTAAGAAAGGTCTGCCGGAAATATCCACAACGGCATCTCCCAGAGCCTCGTCCAAGGGGCATCTTGCAGATCCGTATCTTACGATGCCGACCTTATCACCGATAGCCTTGGCGAAGGCCATGCCAAGAGCGATCCCGATATCCTCTACCGTGTGATGACCGTCTACATAAAGATCACCGACGCATTTCACATCAATATCGATACCCGAGTGTTTGGACAAAGCAGTGAGCATGTGATCGAGAAAACCAATCCCGCTGTCGATCGTCGACTTGCCGTTGCCGTCAAGGTTGATCTTTACGGAAATAACCGTCTCTCCTGTCTTGCGCTTGATCTCAGCTGTTCTGGCCATCCTTCAGTTCCTCCTTCACAGCGTCGATAAACTCGTCCATCTCGGCATCCGTTCCGATCGAGATGCGAAGATACTCGTTTATCACGGGCTTATTAAAATACCTAATCAGTATACCTTTTTCTTTCAGATTTTTATATAGAGTCTCAGCTTTCATTCCGGCAGGTGGCTTAGCGAAAATAAAATTCGCGGCTGAATCCGGCATCGTGAATCCAAGAGCCGTCAGCTCAGCTACTAGCCTCTTGCGCGTGCTGATCACGGCATTACGAGTCTTCTCATAGTAAGCCCGATCGCGAAGAGCCGCTGCTGCAAGAGCCTGAGCCAGACGGTCTGCCGGATAGGAATTAAAAGAATCCCTGGCTCTCTTAAGTCCTTCGATAAGCTCCTCGGAAGCAATAGCGTAGCCGAGCCTTAAGCCTGCCAGGCCGTATGCCTTTGACAAGGTCCTGACAACTACCAAGTTATCATACTCGGGCACGAGCTGTGCTGCCGACTGATAGTCTTCGGCAAAAGCAGCATAAGCTTCATCGATAAGGACTACCGAATCGGGATTGGCATCAAGGATTTTTCGAATATCATCCTGACAGATCACACGACTCGTAGGAGCATTGGGGTTGGCGATCGCGATTCCGGCATTAGGGCAAGAGCAGTAATCATCTGCATCAATGGCAAAGCCCTCTCTTAATGGGACCTTACGGATAGACACATCATAAAAGTCTGAATAAACAGGATAAAAGCTGTAGGAGATCTCAGGCACCAAAACCTTCTTATCAGTATTAATAGCTTTCTCCCAGAAAGTCTGCCAGCAGAGAGCCAAAACCTCATCAGAACCATTCCCGACAAAAACATTCGAAGGCTTTACCCCTTCGTTAGCGGCAACGGCCTCGCAGACAGCCTTCGAATCCGTATCCGGATAAAGCCTTAAGCTGTCAATATCAAAGCTCCTAAGTATCTCGGCGCACTTGGGCGACGGCGGATAAGGATTCTCATTAGTATTCAGTTTGATCACTTTCTGACCGGGGCCGGGTTGTTCTCCCGCCTGATAAGGCTCAATGGAATTGATCTTTTTATTCCAGAATCTGCTCATTTCTCGAACCTCGTCCTGACAGATGCCGCATGGCATGTAAGTCCCTCACTGTCCGCGAATTTGGCGACATACTTGTAGACATCCCTCAATGATTCTTCGTTGTAGTTAATAACACTCATCTTCTTGTAGAAATCACCCGTATTAAGCGGCGAGAAGAACCTTGCGGTTCCGGATGTAGGCAGGGTGTGATTGGGGCCGGCAAAATAATCGCCCAATGGTTCCGGTGACCAGCTGCCCATGAACACTGCGCCCGCATTATTTATCTTGGCAAGTACCGCCTCGGGATCGGATAAAAGGAGTTCCAGATGTTCCGGAGCGATCTCCTCACTGAAATCGATCGCCGTATCGAGATCGTCGCAAACGATTATGGAACAATAGTTGGCAAGTGAGCCTTCAAGGATCGCCTTACGCGATGCTTCTTCGGATCTTCTGTCCACGGCGTCCAGGACCTTGGCAGCAAACTCTTCTGAAGTTGTCAGAAGTATTGCGGAGGCCATCTTGTCATGCTCTGCCTGGGCCAGCATATCCGCTGCGGCGAACTCGGGATCCGAAGAACCGTCAGCAATTATCAGGACTTCTGAAGGTCCTGCGAACATATCGATATCGACCTGCCCGTAAACAAGTCTCTTGGCGGTATTGACATAGATATTACCCGGACCGCAGATCTTATCAACTCTGGGGATCGTCTCGGTTCCATATGCCATAGCAGCAATTGCCTGAGCTCCCCCCACCTTGTAGATCTCCGTCGCACCTGCAAGTGAAGCCGCAGCAAGGATTACCGGAGCGATGCTGCCATCCGCTCTCGGCGGAGTACAGAAGACGATCCTTGGAACACCTGCAACAGAAGCGGGAATTACATCCATGAGAACCGTTGAAGGCAATGGAGCCGTACCACCCGGCACATAGACGCCGGCGACCGTGATAGGTCTCACCTTTACTCCGATCTTGGCATTCTTGCCTGTTTCCATCATGAAACCTTCTTCTTTCTGCATCTCGTGGAAAGCTCTGATGTTGGCGGCTGCCATCTTCATAACTTCAAGAAGCTCCGGATCGACTTCAGAGATAGCTTCATCGATCTCAGCTTGTGTGACCTTCATCTGATCTGCCGTAAGCTCGGCCTTGTCAAACTTCGCTGTATATGCGAGGACGGCTTTATCCCCATTCTCTCTGATATCTGAGATAACACTGTTCACCGTATCAATAATGGGCCCTAAGTTCATCTTCCCTCTGGCGCCCAAGCTGGCGCACAGCTCCCGAAGATTGTCTTTATTGCCCTTTACAAGTTTGCATTTCATTTATGATTCCTCTTTCTTATCATTCATTATCGCGACCTGCTCGCGAAGTTTCTCGATCATGGGGCGGATCTCATCGGATTTCATGTTCATTGAGACACGGTTCACGACCACTCTTGCCGATATGTCCGCAACTGTCTCGATAACGTCCAGACCATTTTCGAAAAGAGTTCTTCCGGATTCAACAATATCCACTATAACCTCGGACAGACCGATCAGGGGCGCCAATTCAACTGAGCCATTAAGCTTTATGATCTCCACGCTCTCCTTCTTCACGCCTTCGAAATACGCTCTGGTAATATTGGGATACTTTGTTCCGACCCTCTTGTTGGGGATCTTATCCAGCTTGCCGTCCTTTAACTCCTTGGGGCCGGCAACACACATCTTGCAACGACCGAAGCCGAGATCCAGCACTTCATAGAGCTGACGGCCTTCTTCAAGCAATGTATCCTTACCGACCACTCCGAGGTCAGCTGCTCCATATTCAACATAGGTAGGCACATCAGCGGGCTTGGCAAGAATAAAGCGCAAGCCCGTGTTCGGATCCTCGAGTATCAGCTTTCTGGATTTCTCTTTGGCGGCCGTACAGTCATATCCGGCCTTCTCAAGCAATTCTATAGCCTGTTCAGCAAGTCTTCCCTTGGATAAAGCTATCGTAAGCATTATTCTTCATCCTCCTTAGCTTCATTGATATAGAAAGTTGCCGCGATGGCTCTCATTCCTGCATATTCATCGAGCTCCTGTTCACTTAGGTGCGATGAATCAAGTATAACGGTTGAGCCTTCTCCTCTCAGCTTCATTGCCAGAGCGAGGGCTGCTGCTCTCGCACCCGGGATATTAATGTCATAGCCGATAATCGCATCCGGTCCTTTTTCATCCGGGATCTTTCCCTGACGTCCAAGCGCAGTGATAGCAAGCGAGAGGCTCAATGAGAAGCCCACACAGCTCATCTCTCTTCCGAATACGCCTACTGTATTATCGTAGCGTCCACCGCTTATGATCGGGAACCCCACCTCGTAAGTGTAGCCTTTGAAGATAACGCCGGTATAATAGTCTTCATTTCCGAAAAGCCCCAGATCCACGGTAACATACTTAAGATATCCGTATTCATCAAGAGCAGCTAAAATCTCTCTAATATTCTTAAGCGCTTCTATAGCCTGTTCATCCGTAACGCGCTTTTCGAACTCATCCAGCATCTCATCGCTGCCACTGAATTCGGTAAGCATCTGAAGAGTCCTTGCGTCGTCTGTGCTCAATCCCGCTTCAGAAGCAGTCTTCTCGATCATCACCGAATCCTTGGAAGCGATGGCGCTCTTAAGCTTATCCGTGCTCTCTCCGTCCAAGCCAAACTGACGGGCCAGCCCTTCGAAAAGCTTCGTCTGACCGATACTGATCTGCAGATCCTCCACACCTGTCTCGAGGGCGGCGCTGATCGCCAATGCGATCACTTCCGCATCAGAATCAGATCCACTGGCGCCCATGAGCTCGACTCCGGCTTGAGTAAATTCACTCTGCTTGCCTCCGCCGCTCTGATTAAATCGATACATATTCTCGATATAGCAAAGCCGGAGCGGAAGCGGTTCATCTTTATAAAGAGTTGCCGCAAATCTCGCAGTCGGGATAGTGCCGTCATATCTGGCACAGATCAGTCTGCCCTTCTGGTCGACCATCTTGTAAAGCTCCTCTTCCTTAAGGAATGAGGGCTTCATGTAAATATCACAATACTCAATACCGGGGGTCTCTATCTCGCTATATCCATGCAAGGAAAACAACCTTCTCAGTTTGCTCTCGGCATCCTTCTTGAATGAACATATCCCGGGCAGCGTGTCATTAAAACCGTCAGGGGTATAATATTTATTGTTTCCCATGCTCTACCTCCGTTAGATATAACTGATTCGCCTCGGCACTTTAGTCAACTAAAGTGCCGATTGACTGTGTTGATTATATATAGCCTTTGTCGGAATGTCAAACAAAGAGCAGGCTAGGGAATCAACATAATCGAGCAATCATTGAAGCTATATATTTATTTTAATCTTCATAGCCCTCAATAAAAATAACCACATCTGAGTCAACTTCCTGCAAAAAACTGATAAGCTCTTCTTCGTCTCCTTCATATTGATCTACACTAATATACTGAATGGAAGGATGCTTTGTTATAAACTCTGTTATCTCGTCATAGGTTATTATATCCGTACACATATCCAATGCATATATATCATCCACATCGGTAACTTGATTCAATTCAAAATACGGCCAGGCAACGACTACGTTTATGTAATCATATCTGACATTGACTCCACTTACTCCGCTGCCACTGCGACTGAGTGTATGACAGCCACACTGAAATGTGTTTTTGGAAATTGATACTTGATAATCATCGTAATCATTTCCAGGAAGATTCTTTCTCTTTTCGTAGATTAATACTATCTCATCAAAACTATTGAGATAATAGTCAGGGTGCTGTTCCAAGTATTCGTTGATTGCATTTCTCGACCTGTCAAATATTGCAACATCCATTCCATACTCATACTGAATCAGATACAGACGCGCGATTGATTCTTCTTCATCCAGCACGGGCTTCTTGAAATAGATATCAGGTCCTACAGTGTCATATACATACTGTTCAAGCTCTTCGAGCGGTTGATGTGTCTCTCTTTTCAATTCCGGAACTGTTGATTCCGAAGATCCCCATAAGCACGATGTCAATGAAAGCATTAACATCAACAGAAGAATAATTATACAAGTTTGTTTATGACTGATATGGATCATACTCCTTCTCTTACAATTATATAAACCAAAAACATATTTACCTTTTATATTCAATCAAGATTATCACATCCGATCCGATTTCTTGAAGAGCACTCACTAATTGCTCATTATTTTCTCTCTCCCAACCACTAATGTATACATACTGTAACGATGGAATATTGGATATAACTGTAATGATATCCCCACAAGTCGCTTGTGTGCCTCTAAGATCCATAACCAGCACATCATCGCTTCCAAAGAAAGCATTTGAATGCATTCCATTATATGACTTTACAATACAGATATTATCGTACACATAATCTATTTTTTCCCAGTTATTCATGGATCTATTAATCGACTCTCCATCAAACTGAAAATGATTCGATGAATAGCTTATCCAGGAGTCAACATAATCTCCTGGGATTTTATTCCTCTCAAGATACTGCAGATCAATGTAATATTCATCATTAAGGAAATAGTCCGGATTCTGCTCCAAATAATCATTAATCGCAATTCTGGCGAGGTTAAAACGAGAATAATCC
>CAMNGC010000027.1 GCA_946537885.1 uncultured Clostridia bacterium | reverse complement strand
TCATCTTAGTTACCTCTTTGTTCTATAAGTATTTACTAACCGGGAAGTCAGTAATTCTTATTCTACATTGAGGTAATTTCTTTACCACTCTCCTTTCGCGGAACTTTCTGTTTTAAATCTTACAGGAAGCTCCTTTCAGCTTCTTTAAGGCCTTCACCCTATATAGCAACATTTCCTACGGCACGGTTACAAAAAACACAAAAATATTTACTCACCATTATAAATATCGGCAGAGTAACAATAAAGAAAAACTTAAAACTCCTTCAGCGTAAAGCTCACCTCCCACAAGCTCCCATAGCTTGTATCGGAAACCAGCTTCACCTGATACTCGACAAAATAATACATCTGCATATCGATTATAATAGCATACTGTTCGCCTTAAGCTCGATGAAGATAGAAGAATGGAGAAGAGGCTCCTTATTCTTACGGAGATTACTGAGCATCTCCACAACATCCTGAAGGTTCTCGCTCGCCTGTATCGTCTCGTTCACATCATTACTTGTGGACTGCATCGTATTCTTACGGGCAGCATCCTGGATGATCTTTCTCTGTTCCAATGGCTCCACGAGCCTATTACAAAACCAGAGTGTAACTCCGGCCTTGTCAGATAACTGCGACAACAGTGCCTGTGAAACAACAACTGATCAGATGGTCTTTATAAGGGGTAAAAATATATAAGATAGTCGTCCGATTCCCCTCAGTTGCAAAAAAACGAAAAAAGCAGTCTTAAAATCGACACATGCGGAACAGGCATAATAAAACCCGCAAACGTAGTGTTTACGGGCATTAGAAGGCGATGCAGTCATTTTGACAACGCCATATGGTGGAGGTGAGGAGAATCGAACTCCTGTCCGAACCCGTATCCTTCGGGACGTCTCCGGGTGCAGTCAGTGTTTAAGGAATTCCCTTTCCGACGTGCCCGCTGACAGGCATCCGTTCCGGTAGCTTCATAGATACAACACAACCGCAAAGCTTAAGTCATGAGGTGGTCCCGTTTAACCTCTATCGGGTAAGGTCTGCTGCGGCGCCGAACGTCCCTGAGCAGATACAGGGACAAGGCGGTAGCTAAATTAAGCAGCTACGAGCTGTGTATCGTTTGCAATTACTTGCGTTTCCCGTTTTTTAAGGAGGCCAACGAGAATCCTCCACCCGCTTTCCCGTTATCAACGAACCCGTCGAAACCAGTACACCCCCGTTAACGTCACGCCACACAGCTTAAGGCGTCCCGTTAAAAGTGTGAATGTAAATATAACACCTTTCGAAAAGCTTTTCAATCATCCGATTTCATCGAATTTGAGGTCTTTTGCAAGATCGTACTCTTCCTCAACCGGAGCCTGCTCAACCCGGGGCTCTGTCATCTCATCTGCAGGCTGATAATCATACTTGGCAAAAGGATGTGATACGAACTCATTGCCGCAATAAAGACACTTTATCTTAAAAGCGCCTACATTCTGAAGTTTATTGCCGCACTGAGGGCACGAATAATCGATACCGAACTGCGTCGTCTTACGAATATCAATAACTTTCGCCAGCGTAGCATTAAACTCATTATCCGAAGCACCGTGCTCTCTGAGCATTATCCACATTGCATGCACTACAGCAGTCAAGTTCTCCAGTTCCTGCTTAAGACCGTCGATCTCCGAAGGGGTCGCATTCCTGGCATCATGTAGCGCGTCATTAATTGATTCAAACATCTTATTCCTCCGTTTTGCTTATTATTTGAACTCTGCGCAGAACTCCGAAATAGCTGCTGCAACTGCTGCTCGGTTCTCTTCGCTTACCAGTATTGCCTCATCATCGCTGTTGGACAGGAATCCGAGATTGATCTGAAATGCTCTCTGGGTATTGGCATAGTTGAGACCTGTATACAGATAAGTCTGCATAGTCTCAAGGAACTCCAGTCCTTCTGCCTCTGCGATCTTATTGCCGAGATCATTTCCCCAAGCAACAGACGATGATGTATAGCTTCCGCTGTCGGGAACATAGACCTTGACACCGCTTTGCGCACTGTCATTAGCGGCACCGGCATAGATCCTGATAAAAAGATCCGCATTATTATCCACCGCTATCTGCGCGCGCTCCTGATTAGAAATATCAACCTCATTTTCTGTTCTCGTGAGAACTACCGTCGCCCCGCACTGTTGGAGATAATCACGAACTGTCAGCGCATAATCCAGCGTAAGCTCATACTCGTTGATTCCCGTAACAACGCCTTGAGAACCCGATGTAGAACGAGGCTTATCAACGGACAACCATGTTGCAGCACTCTCAGTCTGAGAAGATGTCTCAGCTTGATGTCCGGGATCAATTACGATTACAAGTCCGGACAGATCCGGAGCATCTTCAGCTAAGGGCACCAAGGTAGGTGTCGGGGAAGGCGATGGTGTAGGCGAAGGTGTAGATGTAGGTGTTGCAGGCGCTTCCGTCTCTGACGGGTCCGTTGCCACAGTAACTGCCGTGCTTACCGTCTCCTCATCATTATCGTCGTCTTTATTCTCGCGATTCATAAAGAAAAGCACTGCCGCGACCGCCGCCAATAACAGGATAACAGTGAGCAAAACAGGAAAAGCGACATTTCTCTTCTTTTCCTCTTGAGCCTTCTTAGCTTTTTGAGCTTTCTTCTCAAAGTCGTTATCATCTATCTTCTCATTCTGCATCCTCTGCCCGGGCTGTTCGCGATGAGAATGATTCTGCTTGGCTGTCTCTGAATTGGAATGCTCTTGATGAGGCTTTCCGCCGGGTCTATGAGCAGCCTGCTCTTTATTATTTGAAACATGATTTGCAGCTGAAGCAGCCTGTTTATCATGCGACTTATCAGCAGATGCAGTAACGCTTGCTTCATATCGCTGCAAGATAGTAACCATCGCCTTATCGCGCTCATTCTTGTCCATCTTCTGCAAGACGCTGAATAACTGATTACGTTTTTCCGGCGAAAGCGATGCGAGCATCGCCTTAAATCGCTCCTGGAACTTCTCATTTGAACTATCCATCTTATTGCCTCCAATCTCCTGTACTATTGTACCAAAACATTCATTGTATAAACAATATTTGTTATTTGGTGTTTTCACGGAGTCAGATTTTTACAAGCAATCATCGAAAACAGGAGAGCATATCCCTTCCGGGAATGCTCTCCTGCTTTACTTGGAGGTAATAACTTCTGATGATCAATTATTTTTCGATACGACGCATTGAACGCATGGCATTCAATATAGCAATAATAAGCACGCCTACATCACCGAAAACCGCGATCCACATATTGGCGATTCCTAACGCACCAAGAACCAGGATAATAAGCTTGACTCCCAGAGCGAAAATGATATTCTGCCAGACTATCCTCATGGTCTTACGGCTCAGTCTTATCGCCGATGCTATCTTGGAAGGTTGATCGTCCATCAAAACAACATCTGCCGACTCTATGGCAGCATCGCTTCCGAGCGCACCCATGGCAATACCGACATCTGATCTTGTAAGAACAGGCGCATCGTTGATACCGTCGCCGACAAATGCCAATCTACCGCCGGCAGACAGAAGCTCCTCTAGCTTACTTACTTTGTCTGCGGGCAACAACTCTGCATATACTTCATCTATTCCAAGCTTGCCTGCAACACTTTCCGCAACACTCCTTTTATCGCCCGTGAGCATAACGGTCTTATGCACTCCAAGCTTCTTGAGCTCACTGATAGCCTTGGCTGAATCAGATTTGATCTCGTCATTGATCACGATATGCCCCAGATATTTCTTGCCGCAGGACACATGGATTATAGTTCCTGTCAAATGGCATTCGTGCCAGTTAGCTCCGATACTCTCCATTAGGGCACCATTACCGACATAGTATTGTTGACCGTCTACTTCAGCCAAGATTCCCTTACCGGCGATCTCCTCAACCTTACCCAGACGGCTCTTGTCAAGATGCCCCTTATGAGCATTGATTATCGACTCTGCTATAGGGTGACTCGAATAGCTCTCAGCTGCAGATGCAATATCCAAGAGGTCGTCTACTGAAATGTCAGATGGATGAACATCTTCAACTGCAAAATGTCCTTTTGTAAGTGTACCTGTCTTATCAAAAACCACCGTATCGATTCCGGCAAGCGCTTCAAGATAGTTGGCTCCTTTTATCAGGACGCCTTCCTTGGATGCTCCGCCGATACCACCAAAGAAAGTCAGCGGAACAGATACAACAAGGGCGCATGGACAGGACACAACAAGAAATACGAGAGCTCTTTTGAGCCACTTGAGCCAAACAGCACCGCATCCGGGATCGATAAAGAGCGGGGGTATAAGCGTCAGAAGCAGAGCGCTGATAACTACGAGAGGGGTATACCAGCGGGCAAAGCGTGTTATGAAATTCTCCACACGAGCCTTCTTCTCAGAAGAGTTCTCTACCAACTCCAGGATCTTAGATACCGTACTCTCGGCAAAATTACTTGTAGTCTCGACCTTAATGACTCCCGTAAGATTTAATGTTCCGCTGATAACCGAATCCCCGGCAACCTTATCAGCCGGCAAGCTCTCTCCTGTTAGAGCCGCAGCATTAATTGTGGTTGTCCCGTCGATAATCCGACCGTCGAGTGGAATCTTCTCACCGGGTCTGATCAATATAGTCTCTCCGATCGCAACTTCTTCCGGAGATACAGTTACTTCCTCACCCTCTCTTAAGACGACAGCATAATCGGGTCTGATATCCATAAGAGATGCAATGGACTTACGGCTTCTACCAACAGCGATACTCTGGAAAAGTTCGCCTACCTGATAAAAAAGCATAACAGCCGTAGCCTCAGGAAATTCCCCCGTGGCAAATGCTCCGATCGTTGCTATCATCATCAGGAATTTCTCATCGAAAACCTGTCCGTGTATAAGGTTTATAAAAGCCGTTCTTAACACATCATATCCAACGATCACGTATGGAATGGCAAACATGATTATCGCGCACCACCAGGGCAGATCTGTAAGCTCCGCCAAAAGCCAGACAGCAACAAGCGTTACAGCGGCCAGCACGATCCTATTACGGTTTTTGCGCTGTTTCTTCGTCAATTTATATTTCATTATAGAATCCTCTGATTATTAACAAAAAGCCGGACACCGGTCCGGCCTGAAGATTAAAGTACAACCGTGCAGTCAGGCTCTACCTTGGCGATCTCTTTAACAGCTTTCTTCAATACGCTGTCAAACACATCATCGTCTGCCTCAAGCGTCATCTTCTGAGCAAGAAAGTTTACAGTCACAGACTTTACGCCCTCTAATTTTGCAACAGCATCCTGCATCTTCTGCGCACAATGAGCACAATCAAGATCTTCAAGTTCAAATACCTTCTTCATAATAAGAGTCTCCTTTGAGAGTATTAATTTGTTGACTGAGGCTGGATCAGCCTTCTGTTCGTGTCTGCTTTAAAGCCTCATGATCCTCCAACAGATGTTCAAAACCCTGTCCAATGATCGATCTGACATGATCGTCAGATAGATGATAATAGATGGTCTTCCCATCACGTCGATTAGCAACGAGATTAGCATCCTTAAGGGTCTTAAGCTGATGCGATATTGCAGACTGATTCATACCCAGGAGTTCAGCAATGGCACAGACACACATTTCCTCTTCGAAAAGGGCAAACATAATCTTAATGCGCGTGGAATCAGAAAAGATCTTATACAAATCAGCAAGTTCGATCAAAAAATCATCTGTAGGCAATTCGTACTTCACCTTATTCAGAAGATCAGAATGATCGTGCTTGCTTTCGCAATTCTTATCGTGATCACAGCATGCTGCCATAAGATTACCTCCTTCATATGAATCCTTGTTCATATGATACGCCGTTCATATGAATGTGTCAACACATTATTTGAACTTTTATTGCTATATCGAAAATAATAGCAATAAATCCGGCTATGAGCAAACTAAAGCATTGCAGAAAGTTGATCGAGATCGGACGCGTCAACAGATTTGGCCCTTTTCCCTCATTTCTGTTGACGGCGAGATCGGACGCGTCAACAGATTTGGCCCTTTTCCCTCATTTCTGTTGACGGCGGGGGCGGGTACGTCAACAGATTTGGTCATTTTCCTTCATTTCTGTTGACGACAGGTAGGTCGCGTCAACAGATTTGGCCTTTTTCCTCCATTTCTGTTGACGACAAGGTAGGTCGCGTCAACAGAAATGACCATCAAACCGTAAATCTGTAGACGGGTGGGGCAGTTGCGTCAACAGAATCAGCCTTCAAACGGCAAATCTGTTGACGCGTGTCTGATAGACGCCGCCGGAATGCTTTTCGAGAAGAATATTGAACAAATACATGCCACAACTCCGGCACCCGGCATACGCCGGAGCCCACGCGCCGGACTTTACTCGGCATTAACTATATATCTGGCAAAAGATTCCGAGACCTTCTCAAAGCCCTCGAAAACATCCATGAAAGAACGATAGATATTCTGCCACTTGATTATCTCGACCGGGTCTGTCTCGTTAGTAAAAAGCTTATTAAGCTGTCTGTCATAGATCTTTCCGGCCTCAACCTTATAATGATCAAGCTCAAGCGCGTCCTTAAAGAGTCTGTTTATCTTATCTCTGCTTTTCCTGAGGGATACAACAAGTTCACAGAGCATAGAAGCAGCCGCAGTACAATTAATTATCGATACTGTCGCATTATCTCTGATAGTCGTAACATTATATCTGAAGAAATTCTTTGCAAGATCATCTATCAAGTCTGAAAGATCTTCTATATCAGTAACGATCCTCATCAGATCGCCTGTCTCATGGTCATTATATATGCCCATGTCACGCACATAAAAGACCAGCTCATGATATATTTCATCACCCTCATCTTCGTATCGGCCGACTCTCTTTGAAACCGTCTCGGCATCCCAACTGTCTTCGATCAGCTCGCCAAGTTCGAGGCACTCCTTATGAAGCGTATCTGCAAGTGATGCCATGTGCTCAAGCACATAGTCGCGCTCAGAATCATTCATCGGTTTTCTCCTAATGTGAAATAATCTGGCAAGATTATAACATCAAAAGGGGCTGTCCTCAATGAACAGCCCCAAGGTTTACAGTAATCTAATTCAAGGATCGATTCTTATCAGAGAGCGGATACCTTTGTACCTGCCTCGCTCTGAGCAGCAGAATCAACAATAAGTTCAACATTCTTAGGTGTGCATACGAATGTTGTCTTAACAGGTGTAGGCTCGATCTTACCGTCAAGCGCGAAAACAGCACCGGAGATATAGTCAACTACACGCTGATTATTACCGTTAGGTGTGAGATTGCAGATAACAATATGACCTTCACGGATATGATCGCAAACGATCTGGCTCGTTCTAATATCATAAGGTGTCAGCATAATAACTGTTGCATTGGAAACAGGTGTGATCGGAGCTACCGATACAGGCTGCTGATAAACTGTCTGTGACTCTGCCTGATAAGGAACATCCTGATAGTCAGAGTAGGAAGACTCCTGAACTCCGAAATCATCCTGGTACTCATCAGCACCGTAGTCTGCCGTCTCGTAATCGTCCATTTCGTACTCATAATCCTCATCTACGAGTTTCTTAAAAAAAGCACTAAACTTTCCCATACTTACGTATCCTCCTAATTAATCGTCCACATAACCCGCGTGGCTCAAAAAGTATGGTTAAAATATACATATCGCCAAAGCAATAATCAATAAAATTTGGGCATGTGTAAGAAAAGCGAAATACAGCAAAGTTTTTGTAACATTTGTCCGTGTAATATAGTTACAAACGTAATAAATTCGGTTATCAGCCTGTAATCTGCCTTCTGTCGCCAAAAATAGCGGTACCGATCCTGACACAGGTGCTCCCCTCCGCTATGGCATCCTTATAATCCTGACTCATCCCCATTGACAGGACATCCCAGAGGTCAGGATCCTTTGTCGCAGTCTTAAGCTTTTCGAAAATAGTACGTGTATCAGAGAAGACCCTTCTCGCCTGCCCTTCATAGCTCTGGATCGGAGCCATCGTCATCAGTCCGCGAAGCCTTACACCCTCCAATCCGTTGACACTTTCCACGGCAGCTTCGAGTTCATCTGGAGCAAAGCCATGCTTACTCTCCTCACCGGAGATGTTTCCCTGAAGAAGTATGTCACTTACAATACCGGCATTGACCGACCTCTTGGATATCTCCTCTGCCAGTTCGATCGTGTTGACCGAATGAATAAGATGTGTCTTTCCGATAATATACTTGACCTTATTCTTCTGCAGCGTTCCTATAAGATGCCAGTTGACATCAAGACCGATCTCATCCAATCTGTCGATCTTCGGGACCAGCTCCTGAACCCTGTTCTCCCCCAGATCCTTAAGTCCCGCCAGGACAGCGGCCTCCGCACACTCCACTGGAAATACTTTTGAGACGCCTATAAGTGTAACCTCGGATGGTGTTCTACCGGCCTGCTTACAAGCTTCATCAATATTAGATCTTACAGCTGCTATTCTGTCTTGGAATGCGTTTATCTGTTCTCTGCTACAGTCAAATCTATCAAGCTCCATCAATTCGTAACCTTCTCTCCGGGCTTTATCGATGACGGATTAGTAATGATTACGGTCTGTGTATTGGGGATGGAAGAATCTCCGATAGGCGCGATAATAGCAAACTCTCTGTCGTAGTCCTCAATGATGACTCCTACTTCATCGGCAAAGCCCTGATTATTAATGTATATTGAAGCGACTCCTCTGTCATAATCAGCATCTACAAGAGATGATACCGGAACCTTTAATCCGGACTTCTCACTGATTACGATCTCAATATCAACAGTTCTCAGATCAAGAAGATCCTCAACATATCTTGTAGTCGAGAAAACGATCAGCAGGCCATCTGAAGTTGTTGTTGATCTTACTACCTCACAACGATCAATAACAACGCCCTCCGAACCGACATTGAGAGTGTGAAGACTTCCCGGCTCAAAATCCGCCTGAGAAGCATCGCCGCTATCAAGAAAGACCGCGATATACTGTTCTTCATTACGGGCGACCCTGGCAATTGCTTCATTCTCGTCAATATAAAGATCCGATGTAATAATACCGACCGAGTCATTGATAACACTGCGGATCTCACCTGCATCAGCTGACAAAAGATAATCGAAAGAAAGGTCGCCTTCTCTTCCGTCAAGCTTAAATGAGATGATACCGGGACACGGAGCAGTAACTCTATGGGCGCTTCTCTGAAGCATAGTCTCGTAGCTGGCTTCATCATCTCTTAAGACCTTAAGTCTCTCGTCGTCAAAATCCAGTTGAGCCAACTCGCCTTCTCTTTGTGTGATCAGAACAGACAATGACGCGGCATAGGAGGACATGTCGCTCAAGTTACCGTTCATGGCATCAAGTCTGATCATGTCGACTATGGGTTCTATTCCGGCATTGATATTGCTGTATATGGCATCTGCTCCGTCGGCACTGCCCGACTGGATGAGTTCCTGCTGAACCTCCGAGATCTGGTTCTGAGTATTACGAAGACTCTCGACTGTACTTGTCATATCTGCGGGCACCACCATGGCGATCCTCTGGTCTTTAGAGACTCTGCTGCCTTCCGTGGCCTGCGTAACCAGATCTCCCGTATATGTACCATTGACAACAGTCTCATCTCTTACGATCAATGCTCTTGCGCCAATAGTATGTTCTACCGAGCCCTCTGACACGAACATGAACTCGGGCTTGGCTGCAATATAGTTATTAAGATGATAAATAACAAAGACAAGTATCATTAGTGACAGGAAAACGACCGCCACCCCGATAATGCTCTTGTTCAGTATCTTCTTCCTGGCTCTCTTACGCTGCTTTTTTGTGTAATCGTCTGTCTCAGGCTTCTTATCGCTCTTATCCTTAACAGGCAGATCAGTCTTCGTCTTTGTAACCGCAGCAGGCTTTGTCTTTATATTCGTCTTGTCAGACTTAACAGACTTAGCAGCCTTATTCTGCTTCTCGAGCCTGTCATTATTCACGGATTTCCCGTTCCCCTTTACATGCGGCTTATCGCCAGCCTGTGTGTAAACGGGTTTATGCTGATCCTTCTTCTGATCATTCTTCTGATCATTCTTACGGTGACCGGAAGCCCTCTCATGAAGATCGATACCGCCGAAATTCGAATCAGTTCTCTTAGTATTGCCGGAGGATCTGTTATTCCGACGTTTGTCAGATGGTGAAGTCTTAGGGCTGTTTTTACGCGAAGCAGGACGAGCGCTCTTCCTGCGCTTGCCGGACGAAGCACCTTGTGTCTCAAACCACTGCTTATCTTCCTGATCCGCCACCTTTGATCTCCCCTGTTTTATTTATGTCTTATATAGTAACACTTTCGACCTGTAAATTTTATGACAACGCGAGCATAACTGCAAGTTTTGCCTGTTCATGAACAAGACCACCCTGAAGATATGCAATATAAGGAGGCTTGATCGGACCGTCGCAGGACAATTCGGTTGTCGCCCCCTGCACAAAAGTTCCGGCAGCCATTACGACCGGGTCTTCGTAGCCGGGCATATCCCATGGCTCAGGTGATACATATGAATCAACTGCAGAACAGTTCTGGATCATGCCGCAGAACTTGACCAGCTTGTCTTTGTCATCGAAAACAATCGTCTGTACAATATCCCCGCGCTCGTCATCAAAGGCAGGTGATGTCTTATAGCCCGCCTCTTCCAATGTGGCAGCAGCGATAACAGCACCCTTGAGACATTCTCCCACCGTGTGAGGAGCCATAAATAGTCCCTGAGCTATAGTTCTGTTAAACCCAAGAGTAGGACCGACATGGCTTCCGAGACCGGGAGCGGTAATTCTCTGAGCGACTTTCTCAACCAGGTCTTTGCGGCCGACAACATAGCCGCCTGAAGGACAAAGCCCGCCTCCGGGATTCTTGATAAGCGAACCGGCGCAGATATCCGCTCCCACAGCCGTCGGTTCGCGCGTCTCGGTAAACTCACCGTAGCAGTTATCAACCGCGACGATAATATCATTTCTTATTCCGTGAACAAGTTTGGCAACTTCAGCTATATCATCTGTCAACAAAGCTCTTCTTCCGGTGTAGCCGCGCGATTTCTGTATGAACACGACTTTTGTCTTGTCGTTGACAGCTGCTTTAATGGCATCAAGATCCGGATTCCCTTCAGCATCAAGCTCTACCTCCCGGTAGCTGATGCCGTAATGCATCAATGAACCGTCGTAGTCCTCGGCATTTAGTCCTACAGTTGACGCCAAAGTATCATATGGTCTTCCGGTAACGGTAAGAAGCTCATCGCCGGGACGGAGCAGGCCGTAAAGCATGGATGAGATCGCCTGTGTTCCTGAACTGATCTGAATCCTTACGTAGGCTGCTTCAGCATCGAAAAGGTCCGCAAAGATCTTTTCGATCTCCTCGCGTCCGATATCGTCATAGCCGTAACCTGTAGTCGAAGCGAAATGCACCTCAGAGAATCTGTGACGCCTGTAGGCATCCAGGACCCTAAGCTGATTTATCTCCCTTATCTCATCAATTCGCTTAAGTGCTCCGGAGGCCTTTACGGTCGCCCTGCACACGATATCATAGGCATCATCGCTTACTCCGTAGGAAGCATATGGATTGACTGACATAATAAACTCCTTCCGAATGTCTTAGTTGAAGCGTCAAAGCTTGTTAAAGACACTGTTACTGATTATATCACAGCATAGCCCTTGCAACCGATGAAGGCTTTGGCAGTTTAGCAAGGAATAATTCCAAAAAATGTGCAGATTATAAATCATCTTGATCGATTTAATGGTAGAATAATGAAAGTATTCTTTTTGGGGGTAACCATATGAGCTTACAAGAATCCGGCGAGATGTATCTCAAGAACATCCTTATCCTTTCACAGAAGCAGGATGCAGTGCGTGCTTTGGACATCGCTAACAGAATGGGTTTCTCAAAACCCAGTGTCAGCCGTGCCGTAGGAATTCTCAAGAGCGAAGGCTATATCAATGTGGCCGATGACAACCATATCACACTCACCGACAAGGGTTATGATATCGCGATCAAGATCCAGGACCGCCACCACGCTATTACATCCATGCTTACATCCTTAGGAGTGACATATGATACGGCGGATGCGGATGCATGCAGGATAGAGCATGTCATCAGTGACGAGACCTACGAAGCCATCAGGAAAGCTTTCGAAGGGAAATGACAGAAGGATAATCCTTACAGATGCCAAAAGGGGCTGCGCTCATAATCGAGTACAGCCCCTTAACTTTTACCTTAGATACGGAAATCAGACCAGCGCAGCTCCGAGCGCCTTGCAGGCAGCGATAGCATCCTCATCAGGTGCATCATTACAGATAACAAAATCAGTTGCTATAATGGCGCCGTCCGCACGGATCTGCTCATCCCAGTTGCGCATCCACTCACCGTCTCCCCATCCATAGGAACCGAAGAGGGCAACTTTCTTACCGGACAAAGAAGACTCAAGCTCATTAAACATAGGCTCGAACTCAGCTTCTTCGAGCTGTTCCGCGCCCATGGAAGGACACCCGAAGGCGATTGCGTCAAATTCTCCGACCTTGGAAGAATCAAATTCCCCAGGAGTGAAGAGCGCACCCTCTGCTCCAGCCTCTTTGATACCGTCAAGAACAGCATTAGCCATTGCTTCTGTGTTACCTGTTCCGCTCCAGTAAACTACTGCAACTTTACTCATATATAAATACCTCTTTCATCTTATATTTACAGGATCAAACAGCCACTGTAAGCTGCTCGATCGAACTGCCTTTTTCAGTCTGCGAAGATAACAGCGCGTACATTTTCTGTACTTCTCGAAAATCCTCTCCGCCTTCTCTTTATCACCGTAAACCTTCCATGCTCCGGTCATTTTCGAGTTGCCGGCGCGATTTCTTATAAAGCCCAACACATCCTCTGACGGGTAACCCAGAAAGAGCCCGATCTCATGGGGAAAAGCGCCAAAGTCGGTGAACATTGCCTGACAATAAGCTCCTCAGATATCAATCTTCCTAATCTCCCGGCAAAACAATGATAGTTTAGTTAGCTTACGCTAACCGAGTTAGATTATCGATTATTATCTAAGATTTGTCAACCTGTAAAGATCAGGGTTTATGGACAAACAACGATAGGGCGTCTCTCATTACTTCTGCTATCATCTATTCAATGCTTTTATGCAGGACCTGCACCTTCTCAGCAACTTCAAGGATGCAATAGCCCGCTTTAGTAAAATATCCGCCGCATACAGCCCCCGGATTAATGCAACGCACTCCCGGCAACACCTCATCCGCCGGTTCATGGGTATGTCCATAGATCGCTATATCCGCTCCTGCATTGGAAGCGAGGGCAGCCAGATAAGAATTATCACCTGACTTTACGTTGCAACGGTGCCCATGCGTCAACATTATCCTGTGCCCATTGTCCGAATCCTCGAAAATAACATCCCGTAATCCTGATGCCTTATAGTCACAGTTACCGCGAACCATAAAGACCTTGGGAATTCTATCGGAAGCAAATACAGAATAGATCAGATCAGTAATCTCTCCGGGCGAGGTCTCCATATCCCCGGCTATCATTATTCCGTCGATCTCTTCATCTTTAACGGAGTTCAGGACAGCCTTCAGATTGTCCACTCGTCCATGGATATCTGAACACACAAGATAACGCTTCATTAGCGAACGATCACCTCGCCCCTGCACTCCACGATATCACTGTCCATAATGATCTCTCCAACTGCGTCGGCTGTTATCCTTCCGCTTCTGGGATTCTTGACTGAATCAATGCTTCCTATTATGTCTGCCTCTACATCTGAATACTCGAACGCAAGGTCCGTTTCCTTCATCGTACAGTTGATCAGCTTAAGACCTTTACAGTAACAAAGCGGCTGGGTTCCGATTATCTCACAGTTGATAAGAGTAAGATTCTCCGAATACCATGCCAAATACTCCCCTTTGACTACGCTGTCTCTGACAGTGACATTCTTTGTGTGCCAGAAAGCATCCTTGGTATCCAGTCTGCTGTTATTGATATTCATATTCTCAACATATTGAAAAGAATATTTGCCATGCATATCAACGTTCTCAAGACTTATATTCCGGCTGTCAAGGAATAAGTATTCAGATGTGATATCCACATTCTCCAGCCGGATACCCGAAGACTTCCATCCGAATTCTGATGAGTTGATCTTTGTATCTCTGATAGAGATATCACTACTCTCTCTTACAGCCTTGATCCCGTCCAGATCAGAATCGGTGATGATCCCATTCTTCGCATACCAGATGGCGGCTCTGGCAGTATCGGCCATCTTAACCTTCCGGAGCTTAAAATCTGTTGTGTGCCACAGAGGATATCTCAGTACGAAAAGGCTGTCCGCCACCTCGATCTGTCCCGACTCCTTCAGCGCCGACTCCCCGTCAGCGGGACCTTCGAATCTGCAATCTACTATCTTTAAGTCTCTGGCAGCATATAGAGCCCTCTCTTCATCAAATGACTGTCCTTCTATGATCTTCATCAGGCTACCTCCACATTTTCTATTAAAGATTCTATCACATGCGATAGCGCTTTCTCATTAAGAAAGAAGCCTTAATAGCAAGGGGTTTCAAGTTCTTTGACTGATAAGATTCCTGATCGAAGCATAAGAAGGCATACTCTTAAGCGCACCCTTTCTCGTTGTGACAAGTGCGGCTCCCGCATTGGCGAAGCTGAGTATTTCCGTAAGATTATCGACTGTCAGATCATCAATTCCGTTTTCGCTCTGAAGCATACGGCTTAAAGCACAGCCCAGGAAACAGTCTCCGGCACCTGTAGTATCGACGCTTTCCACCTGATAACCCGGATAGGAGGCTTCTATATCATGAGTAAACGCCTTACTCCCCCTGCTGCCACATGTCACAAAGAGCACTTTGATCCCATTGTGTTCAGCCAAAAGCTTGCGGGCGTTCTCCCCGATATCTCCCTCACCATAAAGAAACTCCAGTTCATTATCGGCCAGCTTGCAAATATGGCAATGGTCGAGTCCCCAGAGCATCTGTTCACGTGCATCATCGGGATCTTCCCACAGCATAAGCCTGAGATTCGGATCGAAAGAGATCACCGCGCCACAAGCCTGCGCTAACTCTACCGAATAACGGGTTGCCTCTCGGCAGTTATCATGGGTGGACGACAAAGTACCGTAATGGAAGATCCGGCTGTGTCTTATAATATCCGGGTCAACATCTTCCCGTGACAGCATCATGTCTGCCCCCGGGCTTCTTACAAAACTGAATTCCCTCTCTCCATCCTGCCCGTTTGATACAAAGGCCAGTGTCGTAGGAACGTGGGGATCTTTTACTATCCCGTGCGTATCAATGCCAACTGATGCTGCAGCCGAGATCAGGTCTGTCCCATGAATATCATCGCCAACCTTGCCGATAAATGCCACCCTATGTCCGAGAGAAGCCAACATGGAGAGCACATTACACGGTGCTCCTCCGGGATTAGCCTCATAGATCGGGTTTCCACGCTCGCTTACTCCAACCTGCGTAAAATCCACAAGAAGCTCACCTAAGGCAGTTACATCCCAAAGCCTTTTATCCATGCTTATGCCTTATCAGCCAAACATTCTCGGCTTGCCGTTTTCCTTCATCCTCATGGGCTTAAACGACATGATATTCCTGTTGGATATCAATTTCGGATTATCATTCTCACTTTCCTGAATGACAATATAGTCATCACCTACTTCTTTAAGAACTCCCTGAAAAATAAAAGTTCCGCTAGTGCCTTGAACCGTTACCCATTTCTCCTTAAAGCTTGCAAAATAGTCTGCCATTGTCATGATTCCGATACCTCCTTGTTTGATATCACTTTAGCACCATAAGTTTAACCGAGATTCAAGAAATGTTTAAGAAAGAAATAAGTTTCAACCGATCCCCTGTATCCTTAAGCGGATAGAATCTCGGGTGTTCATCTCCGTGGCTGTTAGGGCTGTGGAGAGCAAGATATAATTGCCCGTCAAAAGCTCGAAATATCATGCCGTGCCCACCATCTTTTTCGAAAAGGGGCTCGATCTGTTCAAAGCGCCCGTCGATCTCGCCGTTATCGCTTAAGGCCAATGCTTCCACATATCCCTTGTCACCATATGCCGACCAGAGACAGAACAAGTTCCCGCCACTCGACCTCCACAAAAAAGGTCCGTCGGTAACATAACCTGTCACGCCGTCGCCTGAAATCGAAGGCTTAACCCAAGAAGCATCCGTTGCCTTAAATAAGAGCGAAGGCTCCCCGGCGGAAGCTTTAAGATCCTCTGTTAATGGCATGGCACAGATCTCACCATCCGTTACCTGCACCCACTCATGACAGAAAATCATATAGGGGTGACCATCGCGGCTCACGTAGAAGGTTCCATCCAGGCACTCCCAATCGCGAGGCGTCACAGGTCCGTCCGAATAGGGCTCAAATGGTCCCAAGGGATCATCAGATCTCAGGATGGCAGTTCCGCGGCAGATATCATCCGCCTTAAAGCTTGCAAACATATAAAAGTGTCCTTGCCACTCATGCACTTCCGGAGCCCAATAATTCTGATCTGCCCAAAAAGTCCCATCATTTTCAAAACAGGGGATCGCCTCGCTCCAGGACTTAAGATCCTCACTGACATAGACATCAAAACCACTGGCCGGCCCCCAGCATGTGGCCGCTCTTGTTCCATAAAGGTAGTATTTCCCGTCATGAACCAGCACAAAAGGATCACGTATATTAATATCGTTGTTTTGAAGTCTGTATTCCGATATCCGCATAGCAGATCCCCCGTTAGTCTTTGACTGCCTTGTCATCATGTCATTGTCAGTATTTGCCATAAAGATCAGAACCCGTTGATGTGAACTCTCTCCGACAGCGGTCTTTTACTCGGTGCATGAAAGCTTTCCGCCGCTTTTCCGACAGGCAGGATACATACAAGATCATACTCATCCGGAACATTCAAGATAGAGGCTACCTTATCACATATTCTGTCTTCGTCCGTAATATGGCCTTCATACCAACAGCTCTGATATCCAAGTTCAACTATAGCCAGAAGCATATTCTCGATCGCAGCCGAATAATCCTGTATGGCAAAGCACCTGTCTCTGTAAGCATTGATCCGTCTGGTCAGGACAATGATCATCGCAGGAGCCGTCCGGGCGACCGGTGGATCAAGTACAGCCTTGATCTTCGAGAGCAGGTCAGGATCAGTAACGATTATCAGGTCCGTCGTCTGTTTATTACATCCCGATGGTGCATCGATTCCGGCTTTGGCAATCGTTATAAGGTCTTCATCCGGAACGCTCTCCCGTAAATATTCTCCACGGTAGCTGTGACGTGTCGCAATAGTAGCAACCGCACTTTTAAGCGACATTATATATATCTGGCATGGATTTGCCTCATCCCAATAATCCGGCAAAACTTCAAGTTCTTTGAAGCCGAGGCTTTTGTAGAATTCATTGGTAATATCATAGTCGTCATAAATACCCGTTCTGACAGTCTTAACCTGAATGAATTCATAACCCTTGATGGCGGCATAATCTTTTGCCGCAGCGAAAAGCCTTCTGCCTATGCCCTTCCTGTGACATTCTTTTATAACCCCCATCACTGCAAGTTCCATCGTCGCCTTGCCTGTCTCTTTCAGACAGAGAAATCCTTCGTAAACATCATCATTGACCGAGACCCAAAATGGCTGATCTGCCGACTCTGCAATATAGCGCTCTCTGCTGTCTTCTATCTCGAACCACTCATTCAGTGACTCAAGGATCTGCCTTGATATCTTTTTACGTTCGGATGCATCTTCAATAAATCTGATCATATTTATCCGGACTCTCCCGGAACCTCCCTTATTAATTGCCGGCGATAATTGATTTGACCGAGAAATCGAATTTTCGCTTATATATTGTAACATCTGTTTTGTATATGATCTCTTCTAAGTGTTGCTCCAGATAAGACATTTGAGATATGAATCAATGATCTCACTGGGGCTTTGAACAAGACCATTCCCAATCCACCATTTGACTGTATGAATAAAACTTCCGATGACAAACTGCTTCCTGAACTCCGCAGATACATCTATATCGGCATTTGAAAGCAAGTCACCGAATGCATCTTCAAGATACACCGCGAAATAACGTGTAAACAGTTTTTCTGATTCTCCGTACATTATTGAACGGATGTTGTCTTCGTGATCCTTGATGTGCCAGAGAATGTGCTCCAACAGCGCCTTCAACTCCTCATGATTGGTCGAGAAGTCGTGACTCTTCTCAGGCAAGAGAGATTCCGAGAAAACATGCGAAAACAGCTCATCACACATTTGTACAAGAAGCTGATCTTTCGTCTCGAAATGAGAATAGAAAGTGCTCCTGCCAATATTTGCTTCTTCGATGATCTCCTGCACCGTTATATCTTCGAATCGTTGTCTTCGTAATAATGTAGTCAGCGCATCATATATCGCTGTTCTTGTTTTTTTCTGTCGTCTGTCCATAAGCTTTTTACCATACACTTCTCGAAAAATGTTCAATAACTGACAAATCGCAAAGTCTGATTATTGTTTGTTCTTATAATCGATTATAGCATTTTGCTGAACACAATGTTCAGGAAATGGTCGATACATAAATAATTACAAAGCAATCAGATATGCAATATATGCGGCTATACTCTATGCGGTAAGCACTCCTTTCTCGAAGCTCCTCATGGAGAAGATCCCTCCGGTCTTCATGGCAGGTTTTCTTTATCTCGGAGCTGCGACCGGCATGAGCATTATTGCGGCATTTTCCCATAAAAACCACCGAGAAAGATCCCCCTTTACCCGTAGCGACTGTCCTTATCTCGTATTGATGGTGCTGCTTGATATCGCGGCACCGATACTCCTGATGACATCGCTGAAGAATTCTTCAGCTGAATCAGTATCGCTTCTTAACAATTTTGAGATAGTTGCAACTTCTATGATCGCACTGCTTTTTTTCAAGGAAAAGATATCGGCGCGTTTATGGTGATTCTTTCGCCGCTTGAGTACCACCAATTCGCAGCATAAGTACCAATACGTTTCGCATATCAGCCCCGGCGTTTCACGAGTGAGTACCGCCGGGGCTTTGTCATGCGATTTATCTCTTACGTTTCTCGGCACGCATGTTCATCGTCCCACAATCGATAATCACAGCACTGTGCACTATGCGATCGATAACAGACTGTCCGATAACGCGTCGTTTGAGCTTATCGTTCCATTGAGAATATGGATACAGAGTGCAGAATATCGTAGATTTTGTATCACTTCTGTCTTCCATAAGATCCAGAAGAAACGAGATGTCGTCGTTGTCGATATCTTCACTTGTAAGCCATTCATCTACGATAAGGACTTCGGGAGCAGCGTATTTCTTCCTTAGCTTATTCTTGTTGACTTCAGGTTGATGCAGCTCCGTAAGCATATCAGGCATCCTTATATACTTAGTTACGAATCCTTGGTTGATTGCTGCGTCATTGGCGATGGCACAAGCCATAAATGTCTTTCCGGCGCCCGTTGGTCCCATGCATATTACGTTGCTTTGAGTTAACACAAAGTTTCCGGTGGCAAGATCAAGGATCTTGCGTTTATCAAGTCCACGCTTCTCCCAGATTATGTCGTTAATACATGCATCTGGCATCTTAAGCCGTGCTCTTTTCCTTAATCCGAGAATGGTCTTAGCGTGCTTGATCTCATATAGGCTGTTTATAACGTATTCCATTCTTTCGTCAAACGGCATACCCGTAAACTCGATAATCCCGTTTTGTCGTTCGAGTATATCCGTGATCTCTGACAGCTTCATCTTTATTAACTGTTGCTTGGCGGAACTGCTAATCATCTCATTTCCTCCTCAAGCTCGGCATAAAAGTCATCGTCCCGTAAGAACCCTTCTACAGACAGTGCCTTCATATCCTTGTTGTTGCGAACAATCTCATCTTGATTTGAGGCTAATATGCTATTAAGATTTTTCCAACGAGGACTATGGATACGCGCGAGCGCCAACTCGCATGCATCTTCCAGTCTGGAAGAAGGATATTTCTTTGTCAGCTTCAATATGGATATTGCAGGCAATATAGCCTGCTCCCGTATCGGAGAGGAATCAAAGAGTCGTTTAATTACTTCTTCTGTAAACGGGCCGATGTCAGAAGCCCACTTACAGAGTCGCTGCTCGTTCCAATCCAGATATCTGCCCTGTTCCGGCATATCGGATTCCTTGGTTGAGTAGCGATTCTTAAATTGAGACGATATCCGATCGTGCATCTGTATCCTTACACCCTTACAATATATTTCTACCTTAGTAGGAGTGACTTTAAGATCCACTTTCTGATGCAGATAAGAATAGTGACACGAGTAATAGTTTTTCTCGAAACATACGTGACTGTTAAGCTGTACCGTTCTGTTCCTATACCAATCACATAATTCATACGGGTGTTCCGGTAAAGG
>CAMNGC010000026.1 GCA_946537885.1 uncultured Clostridia bacterium | reverse complement strand
CAGGCATTAATATCGAAGGGAAATGAAAACCTTGGAATATTGGGGTATACTGATCATTCAGAAGTACATACATAGGTTTATTGACAGATTTCTTAACAGAGATGTCCCCAGTGCTCCACGTAGAACACTGGGGGGTTATCCTTATCTGATACGAGTTTTAATACTTTTATTCGTACTCTATCGTCGCCGGCGGTTTTCCGGTGCAGTCATACATAACGCGGTTTATGCCTTTGACCTCGTTTACGATCCTCGAGGACACGCGTCCTATCAAGGACCATGGGAGCTCGGCGAACTCGGCAGTCATGAAGTCTGTGGTCGTGACCGCACGAAGGACACAGGCATAATCATATGTTCTCTCGTCACCCATGCATCCGACGGATCTCATGTTCGTGAGCGCGGCGAAATACTGATTTGCACTGCGGTCGAATCCGGCGCGTGCCATCTCCTGACGGAAGATGTGGTCGGCGTCCTGAACGAGCTTTACCTTCTCGGCCGTAACTTCACCTATGATACGGATAGCCAGTCCCGGACCCGGGAACGGCTGACGGAAAACGAGGTGCTCAGGGATACCCAGCTCGAGGCCGGCCTTACGGACCTCATCCTTAAACAAAAGGCGCAGAGGCTCAATGATCTCCTTGAAATCAACGCAGTCAGGAAGTCCTCCGACATTGTGGTGAGACTTGATAACGGCGCTCTTGCCGAGACCGGACTCGATAACGTCGGGATAGATCGTTCCCTGCACGAGGAAATCGACTGCACCGATCTTCTTTGCTTCCTCTTCGAAAACCCTTATAAACTCTTCGCCGATGATCTTCCTCTTCCTCTCGGGCTCTTCGACTCCTGCGAGCTTATCGTAGAAACGCTGCTGGGCATTGACCCTGATAAAGTTCAGATCGTAGTTACCCTCGGGGCCGAATACTGCCTCAACCTCATCACCCTCGTTCTTACGAAGGAGACCGTGATCTACGAAAACACATGTGAGCTGCTTTCCGACTGCCTTTGACAGGAGGACTGCAGCAACAGATGAATCGACACCGCCCGACAGAGCACAGAGAACTTTACCGTTTCCGACCTTCTCACGGATCTCACGAATGGAGGTCTCGACAAAAGAATCCATCTTCCAGTCACAACTGCACTTACATGCACGCTTCAGGAAGTTTTCGAGCATCTTATTGCCCTCTACCGTATGAGATACCTCAGGGTGGAACTGCACACAGTAGAGCTTCTTCTCCTCGTTCTGAGCTGCCGCGACGGGGCATACGCTCGTCTTGGCCGTGACTTCAAATCCGGGAGCAGCTTCCGCGATATAGATCGTATGACTCATCCAGCAGACCGTCTTCTCGGAGACATGTCTGAAAAGAGTCGTGTCGCTGTTTACTTCAACATCTGTGTGACCATACTCTCTTACGGGAGCCTTGGCAACCTTACCTCCGAGGAGATAGTTCATGAGCTGTGCTCCGTAACAGATGCCGAGAACAGGAATACCAAGCTCGAAAAGCTCTTTGTCGCACTTTGGTGCGTCATCGTCAGTAACAGTGCTCGGACCGCCCGTAAAGATGATGCCCTTGGGGTTCATCTCCTTTATTTTTTCGATCGGCATATTGTAGGGATGCACTTCACAATATACATTCAATTCTCTGACTCTTCTTGCTATCAGCTGATTATACTGACCTCCGAAGTCAAGTATCAGAATCATCTCGCGATCCATATTTTTCTCCTTTTACTTTGCAAAGTTAAAAGGGCTCGCGCGGAGCCCTTTGTTTTATCTGTAGATGATCTCTTCTCTCTTAGGACCTGTAGATACTATCGAGATGTGAACACCGATCTCCTTCTCAATGAACAGTACATAATCCTGTGCCTCCTTGGGAAGCTTGTCGAACTCTGTGATACCTCTTATATCGCAGTGCCAACCCTTCATTGTCTCGAATACCGGCTTCGCCCTGTCAAGCTTTGTAGGATTCGGGAAATCCTTTGTAATCTCACCGTCTACTTCATAAGCAACACATACGGGGATCTCTTCGAGGTAGCTCAGGCAATCGATAACCGTCAGAGCAACCTCCGTAGCACCCTGAAGTCTTACACCGTAACGGGAAGCAACCGCATCGAACCAACCGACTCTTCTCGGACGTCCTGTCGTAGCACCATACTCGCCCTTATCTCCGCCATGATCTCTAAGCTCCTTGGCCTTCTCTTCATCCAGGATCTCACTGACGAAAGCCCCGGCACCGACGGCGGAAGAATACGACTTAACCACTGTAACGATATCGCGTATCTCATAAGGCGGAATTCCCGCTCCGACTGCACCATATCCTGCAAGAGTCGAAGATGATGTAACCATCGGGTAGATACCCATATCGGGATCCTTCATCGTACCGAGCTGACCTTCCAGCAAGATCTTCTTGCCGGCTTTTATGGCATCGTGGATAAACGTCTGTGTGTCAGCTACAAACGGCTTTATGATGTCGCCATACTCGGAAACCTCTGCAAAAAGCTCATCCGGGTCGATTGCTTCCTTATGGTAGAGGTTTACGATAAGCGCGTTCTTGATCTCCAGTACTCTGTTGATCTTCTCCTTCAGAGCTTTCTTATCGAAAAGCTCACATACCTGGAAACCGATCTTTGCATATTTATCGGAATAGAAAGGTGCGATGCCCGATTTAGTCGAACCGAAGGCCTTACCTCCGAGTCTCTCCTCTTCATACTGATCGAAAAGCACATGGTAGGGCATTACGATCTGCGCCCTGTCAGATACAAGGATATTAGGCTTAAGCCCTCTCCCGCAGATCTCGTTATATTCATTGATGAATTTCTTGATATCCAGCGCCACACCATTGCCGATGATATTAACGATATTCTCATGGCATACTCCGGACGGCATCAGATGCAGCGCGAATCTTCCGTGCTCGTTGATGATCGTGTGACCGGCATTCGCTCCACCCTGGAAACGAATAACAATATCTGACTCATTGGCAAGCAGGTCTGTTATCTTACCCTTGCCTTCATCTCCCCAGTTTGCACCTACAATAGCCTTAACCATGTATTGCACCTCCTCAAAATTCAACGGTTGCATTATATAAGATACTAAGGCAAAAAACAATTGCGTTTAAGGGGCTTTTTCTTTGCCCTTCTCAATATATTCAAGTGCTGCCGCCCTGGCTTTGTCCTCTGTGGACGAGTCAAGAGGGGCTAATTCGAAGCTCTCACCATAGCGTTTCTTCATTGCCCGTGACAGAAGCATATCCGTGATCGCCGGATTTTTGGGGAGAAGACTTCCGTGAGAATAGCTGCAAAATGTATTCTTATACACTGCCCCCTCGAAGCCGTCCTCGCCATTATTGCCATGACCGGTAAGCACCTTCATAAAGGGCTTTACTCCTTCTCCGAGATAGGTCCTTCCGCTATGATTCTCGAACCCTGCTACCTTTACCTCCGATCCGTCATCAAGAACAAGACTATAGATCGTATCGTTTATAAATCTGTCGCTTCTGGCCTCAGTATAATAATCAAGCGCTCCGAGGCACTCAACGATATCGCCGGTATGCTCCTTATAGTATTTGCCGAGCATCTGGTAACCCCCGCAGATGCAAAGAAAGACTTTTCCATCCTCGATCATATCCTTGATCAATGGACCTTTAACCCTTACCAGATCATCGCTCATTATATTCTGTTCACTGTCCTGCCCTCCACCGATGAAAGCTATATCGATCATAGAAGGATCCAGTTCATCTGCGACAGATATTGATCTGATAGATACATCTATTCCTCGAAGACTCGCTCTTCTGTAAAGAGCCAGCACATTACCGCGATCACCGTAAAGATTAAGAAGATCCGGATAAAAATGTCCTATAACCAGTTTATATCCGTCGCTCATTTCCAAAACTCCTTAAGTCCGTATTCGTGAACAAGAGCCGCACGAAGTGAGAGCATGGCCGTATAATTCGGCATGACATAAAGACACTTACCTTCAGGTGTCATCTCAAGGGCTCTGTTAAGGATCTCCATCGCCCGGCTCATATCGCCGGATTCAGTTACATTCATTCCCGCATATTCGATACGAAGAAGCATATCGCCCCATCTCTCACCGCTTATAAAGATATTCTCAGGAAGATCCTCAGCTTTGCTCTCAAGGTCAACATCCCATATCCAAGACACATCCTTACCGTCGGCAATATTACTGTTCAAGAGAAGCATCAATCCCGCAGCATCCTCTGCCTCACTTACAAAAGAGAGTGAACGGTCAAATCCTGCCGGATTTTTTACGAGCAGTATACAGAGCTTCTTACCGCCCACATCGATCTTCTCCATTCTTCCGAAAGCAGCCTTAACATGGCCTGCAGCTTCCGTTGCCTGCTCGAAAGCCTCTTCCTGCGACAGCCCGAGCTTCGTCAGCATAACCGTAACAGCCGATACTGCAGCGCAGGTGTTGTACAGATTATGGCTTCCCGGGATCTTTAACTTCATCTCTCTCGTAAGTCCGCTCAGATTATCACTGATGGCAAATGGATAATCTTCGTTTGACGGGCTCTGCTTAAGATCATACCTGACTTCAAATCTGCTTATTGGGCTCGAAAAGCCGCATGACGGGCACTTAAAGTCTCCGAGATGCCCGAAGCTCCTTGAAACATACTCATATCTGATATGGCAATCAGGGCAATAGACAGCATCCGGAGATGCGGGCAAGATAGATTTTCGATCAGGATAAAGCTTATTATTACGAAGCATGTCCTTCTTACCCATACCATAAAAAACAGTCTTATCTTCCCTTCCCTTCCCGAGAGAAGCAACAAGAGAATCATCACTGTTTACAATGGCAATGGCATCTGTCTTGTTAAGTCCGTCAGCTATGCAGTCCCTTGTATGTGTCAGTTCGCCATAACGGTCAAGCTGATCTCTGAAAAGATTCGTGATCACACTGACTTCAGGGCACAGATCGCCTGCTATCTTTGCATATGCGGCTTCATCCGTCTCAAGAACATATATGGTTCCTTTGCTCCGGCCGTTTGCTCTCATCATCTCGTCTTTGCCGCATATCAGAGTCGTAGCTACTCCGGAAGCGAGATTAGCGCCGGAGATATTGTTTATGATGTCATATCCCAGGTAATTAAGCATCTCGGATATCATGTGAGACGTCGTAGTCTTACCGTTAGTTCCGGTAATCGTGATTATGTGCTTACCGCGGCTCTTCTCACGGATTATCGAAGGAGATAATCTGATAGCCGCCTTGCCGGGAAGAGTCGTAGCACCCTTCCCCACCAGTCTTAATATCTTACGTGTTACAACGGCTGCAGCCGTTCCGGGAAAAGTAATCATCATCAGTCCTCTATTATATGTCCGATAACAAGAAGTCTCAGTTTTCTTCCGGAATCATCATAGGTACATGTTACAAGCGTGATCTGCTTCGTGTCCGTTATTCCTCCGACAGCATAATCCAGGAGTTCCGACGCTTCGACTATCTTTATCTCATCAACGTTATATACGATCTGGTGTCCTCCCTGTACCGTTATCTTTACGAGATCACCGATCTCAACTTCATCGAGATCATTAAACATACTTCCGTCACTTCTCATATGGTGAGCAAGTATCGTGCAGTTTCCTGTTTCACCGGGCATTACGGAATCCTCGTAATGACCTGCTCCGTATCTTAGAGCAACAACCGATGTTTCATCCCATACCGGAAGATGTATATTTACGGAATCTATGTCTATCATTGCAATACAAGTAAGAGTTACATACTGAGGCAGATTTTCCATCTCCTCATCTATTCTCTGTTGCTGCGCAGCCATTTCTTCTTCATTGCCGTAAAGATCATAATCCTCGCCGTTGACCTTATTAGCATCCCTGTCTACAACGAAAGTAATCTCCGTATCTTCCAGATATATCTGTGATTCTACGGAATCGACCATGCTCTCGACTATCTTCTTTCTCTTATAGTTTTTGTAAGGGTCGATAAGCAGGAATATCACTCCGGTGATAAGGAGTAATATCGCCAGTATAAGAAGAATATCGGGCCTGCGGCTTTTTTTCCTGTCTTTACTCATAATATCAACCATTATAATGCAATTCTGTGCTATTATGTACTTAATTTTCGCTTTGACGGGGGAATATCACATGGACGACAATCTATGGGAAAGATCACTTAAAGTCCTTAAATTTGATCAAAGGATCGATTCTGTCATCTACGACTCAATGCTCATAAAGATGAAGCAGGTAAGATATGATGACAGCGGAGTACTTATATTGTCATGTCGCGACGAGTATTCCATGGATTTGGTAAAAGGCAAGGATCTCAGCAGATATATCAATGACGCCGTCAATACGGTAGCAGAATCCAATGTTACCATCAATTATATCCTCAAGGATGATGAAGATGCCATCAGGACATCTTTCATAGCTTCAAGCAGAGCAAATGAGAAAGACAATTCCATTTCTCATGCATCCGAGATCACATCTGAATTCACATTCAATAACTTTATCGTAGGTGACTGTAACCGTTTTGCTCATGCATCCGCCGTTGCCGTTGCTAATAATCCCGGAGCTTCACAACAGCGTAATCCCCTCTTTCTCTGGGGTAATTCAGGTCTTGGCAAGACTCACCTGATGAAAGCCATCGGCTTTAGCGTTCTTCAAAATCACAGCAACATGAATGTTCTTTATACGACATGCGAGGAATTTACCAATGCTTATGTCTCCTGCATGAAGAACAAGAATTACGAGGCTTTCCGCAATAAATACAGGTCAGTTGACGTCCTTCTTATCGACGATATTCAATTTCTTATAGGAAAAGAAGGCACGCAGCTTGAATTCTTTAATACTTTCGAGTCTCTTATCAATTCCGGTAAGCAGATCGTAATTACGAGCGATAAGGCACCTAAGAATCTTACTGAGCTTGATTCCAGACTTACTTCGCGTTTCCAGAACGGTATGACAATGGACATACAACCGCCGGATTTTGAGACACGTAAAGCTATCATAATCAGCAAACTCGAGAAAGACGGTATTGTCATAAGTGATGATATTATCAACTATATCTGTGAGAATATAACCAAAAATGTAAGGGAGCTTAACGGAGCTTATAATATCGTTTCTTCCTTCTATGCCCTTTCTAACGGCAATCTGGATCTTGAAGAAGTCAAGAAATACCTGTCTTCCCTCATTTCTCCCGGCGGCACCAAGACCATTTCTCCTGATATGATAATTGATGCGGTCTCAAAGTACTATGATCTGACTTCCAACAAGATCAAGTCTAAGCTTCGTAATCAGGACATTCTGAACGCCAGAAGTGTTGCCATGTATCTTTGCAGAGATATCATCGAGATGAAATATGACAAGATCGGACAGTATTTCGGTGGCTTTAAGCATACTACCGTCATGCACGCATGCACAAAAGTTGCTTCAACAGATGAACTTCTGGAAGATGTCGAGAAAATCAAGAAGAGAATTCTCGATTATTGATATTTGAACATTTTTTGTTCAAATGTGCGTTACATCATGTAGATTTTATGTTCATCTCATGTTCAAAAAAAACTTCTGTTACTAACGGGCAGATTACAAACACGGAAAGAACGAGTAATCAACATAGTTTTAACACTGTTAAATCATTGAAAATACTGGTACTTTGAGTCTTTTATACATTTTGGACATGACATAATAAGATGACTTCCAGATATAAAAAATACTTTAAAATGCTACTTTTTGCCGCGGCCTTTTTAAAGTATAATATATGAGGAAAAATTTTATATCGAAAGGAATCAAACATAAATGAAGTTCAATTGTTCTAAGTCAGATCTTATCGATTCCATATCTATTGTTCAGAAGGCTATCAAGACTAACTCTACCGTTGCTATCCTTGACGGTATCCTTATCCAGGCAGAAGACGACAAGGTTAAGCTCACGGGTTATGACCTTGAGACAGGCATTGAGGCTGATCTCAAGTCTGATGTTAAGGCGGATGGTTCTATCGTTATCAATTCAAGGATCTTCGGTGAAATCGTAAAGAAGCTTCCTGAGGAAATGGTTACTATCGTAACAGATGATAGAAATCAGGTGACTATCGAGAGCGGTAAGTCCGAATTCAATATCAAGGGTAACTCGGCTGAATCCTATCCTAAGATTCCGGTCATTGAAACCAATAATAAGATCACGGTTTCCCAGAAGATATTGAAGAATATGATCAATCATACGATATTTGCGGTATCTAAGGATGATACAAGGCAGTCTCTTACAGGATGTAATCTCGTATCTGACGGTTCTAATATCACTATGGTAGCGATCGACGGATTCAGAATGGCTTTAAGAAGAGAAGATGTAGGTAATGAGTTCCCCGAGATGAACTTTATAATTCCGGGTAAGACTCTTAATGAGTCCGCCAAGATTTTCGATGGTGATGATGACGATAAGGAAGTTATCATTTACTCTTCTGCCAATAATCTTCTCTTTGATGTAGGAGATGTAAGGATTATATCAAGACTTCTGTCCGGACCTTTTGTAAATTTCAATTCGATCATTCAGAAGAATCCCAAGAGTGTAATGAATGTCAACAGAAAGATGCTGCTCGAAGCTATCGAGAGAGCTTCCCTGATCATCATGACGGATGAGAGAAGATGTCCTGTTCAGCTTGCTACTACAGGCACAGGATCCTCTTCTACCCTGCTTGTAACGGCTAATACCGAGACAGGTACTCTTCGTGAAGAGATCGATGTATCTATTGAGGGTGAAAGCATCGATATTGATTTCAATTCCAGATATCTTATAGATGCTCTCAAGAATATCGATGATGACGATGTTAGGATCGAATTCAGCGGTAATCAGGGACCTTGCATCATAGTTCCTTCTGAAGGGAACAGCTATGTTTATCTTATCCTTCCTATCAGAAGATAATGATAATCGACAATATCAAGCTTCATAATTTCAGAAATTACGGAAGGCTCGAACTGAGTGTCGGGCCTTCTGTTAATATATTTTACGGAGATAATGCTCAGGGTAAGACAAATCTGATAGAGTCGATCAATGTGTGTTCTACTATAACTTCTCACAGAACATCAAAGGATAGAGATCTGATAAAGCTCGGAGAGAGTGAATATGAGATCAGTCTGGGTCTTAAGGACTTAAGTGATGGTTTTAACACATCGATCTTTGCCGGTTTTTATACTGAGAAGAGCGATCTGATAAGCGGAAATACTGCAAAACGCATATTAAAGCAGGATGGGGTTCAAACTGAGAGAATAGCCGATTATCTGGGACTTTGTAACACTGTGATATTTGCTCCTGAAGACCTGAATATCGTCAAAGGAGCCCCTGCATCCAGACGAAAGTTCCTTAATACCATGATAAGTAAGATATCTCCTGTATATTTTGATCTTCTGACTCGAACAAACAGGCTCATCAATCAGAAAAATGCTTATCTTAAAAGTTGCGGCGGTAAAAGATCCAATGCTGATGATAATGCCTTGGATTTTTGGGATTTCTCTCTTGCAGATCTTACGGCTACAATGATAATAAACAGGTATCGTTATATCCTGCTTCTGGCTGACAAAGCTGTTACCCATCATCTTGATATATCAGACGGCTCCGAGAAGCTTGAGATGTCATATTCCACTATAACGGGCTCTGTGGAGCTTATAGACGCGTATCTTGATAAGAATGATATGAGACCCAATTTTATCTCGCAAGGACTTTCTGCGGCATCTGAGAGCGAAATAAAGGGCAGACTATCATCTTTTGTATTAAGTAAACTCAGAAATTGCCGCGCTAATGATATTGAGAAGTCTGTTTCTACCGTTGGAATTCATCGTGATGATATAGATATCAAGCTTAACGGTCTTCAAATGAGAGCCTTTTCTTCTCAGGGACAACAAAGATCAGCTGCTTTATCTCTTAAATTATCCGAACTTGATATCATCAGGGATATCACCGGAAGCGCTCCTGTCCTTTTATTGGATGATGTTTTCTCCGAATTAGACGTAAACAGGCGTGTAAAGCTTCTTTCGGGTATGACAGATGCTCAGATCTTTATTACCTGTACAGATAGAACATATATCGAAGATGAGATCGCCCATTTTGCCAGAAACAGCGAGAATATCAGATATTTTCATGTTTTGGGCGGAATAATCGAAAAAGAGTGATACAAAAGATCAAAATATCCCTTTTTCGATCCTCTTTAATACTTCTAATAAGCATATTATGTTATAATAATACAGTTGAGAGTCTTTAATGGCGGAGGTCGGTTATGTACATTCACATCGGAGGTGATATTTCTGTTATCAGACAGGATATTACCGCTATTGTGGATCTTGAGACCGTTCTTCCGTCACAGAAGAGTGTCATGGAATTTATTAACAGTGAAGATGATAAGAATCGTCTTCAATATCTGACGGATGATATACCCAGGTCTCTGGTGTTGACGTTGGATAGGACCTATTTAAGTCCCCTGTCAACTTCTGTACTTAAAAGAAGGCTTGAAGGCAGCGCTGATATGCTTGAAAATGACATAAATTAGTAGATTAACAGTGTTACAAATGCTTAAAATTCAGATATTCTTCTGAGTTTTGGCCAAAATAAGGAGTGAATATATAAATGGACGAGAAAGAGAGCAAGAATCTTAGTGCAAGCGGTGAGGTAGATATCTATTATCAACCTATCGAGAACCCTGACAGTGACGAGCTTCGCAATCTTGCTGAGAATCCGAGAGCACTTACTGAGGATTTTAATGAGGAAATCGTGAAAGATGCTGATCTAGCTACGGAAGGACAGGACGAGTTTGATACATCAAACAGCAGTTCTTACGATGAAGATGACATTCAGGTTCTTGAAGGTCTTGAAGCTGTACGTAAGCGTCCCGGTATGTACATTGGTGATACTACTCCGAGAGGATTACATCATCTTGTATATGAGATCGTTGCAAACTCTGTTGATGAGGCTCTTGCAGGAAGATGTGATACTATTATAGTTACACTTAATAGTGACGGCTCTGTAACAGTAAAAGATAACGGTTCGGGTATTCCTGTAGGTAATCACCCTAAACTCGGGATTCCTACGGTTGAAGTTGTTCACACAGTACTTCATGCAGGAGGTAAGTTCGGCGGAGGAGCCTATAGTATATCCGGCGGTCTACACGGTGTAGGTGCTTCTGTTGTTAATGCTCTTTCAGATAAAATGACTGTTCAGGTCAGACGTGACGGAAATATATATGAGATCGGTTTTGAGAAGGGTGTAACTACAGAACCTCTTAAGATCGTTGGTCATTGCGATCCTTCAGATACCGGAACAACGACAACTTTTATCCCTGATAATACTATTTTCCCGGATATTACTTTCGATTTTGATACTATGATCACGAGATATCGTGAGATGGCATTTCTTAATAAAGAAGTAACTATCGATCTTAACGATGCAAGGGGTGAAGAGGTTATCTCCAAGCATTTGCATTATGATCATGGAATTATTTCTTTTGTAGAATATCTCAACAGACATAAGGAAGCCATTAATCCTATCCCGATATATTTTGCTACAACATCCGGAGACTGTTATGTTGAGATTGCCATGCAGTATAACGATTCATATACAGAGACTGTTTACTGTTATGCCAATAATATAGCTACTGCCGAAGGTGGTACACATCTTACCGGATTCAGAGCTGCTCTTACACGTGTAATAAATGAATATGCTCGTAAATATAAATATATCAAGGATGGCGATATAAAACTTCAGGGCGAAGATACTCGTGAAGGTCTTGCAGCTATTATTTCTGTTAAGCTTCCCGATCCTCAGTTCGAGGGACAGACTAAGTCAAAGCTTGGTAATGCGGAGATCAGGCCTCTTGTTGAGAATGCTGTTGCAGATAAGCTCATGATCTTCCTTGAAGAACATCCTGACTATGCAAAGTTGATCATGGATAAATGCCTGTCTGCCAGCAGAGCTCGCGATGCTGCAAAGAAGGCCCGTGAAATGACAAGACGTAAAACGGTCTTTGAGAATAACTCTTTGCCCGGAAAACTTGCTGATTGTCAATCAAATGAAGCAGAGTTCTGTGAGATCTTCATCGTTGAGGGAGATTCCGCCGGCGGTTCTGCTAAACAGGGCAGAGAACGTAAATATCAGGCAATTCTTCCTTTGTGGGGTAAGATGCTTAATGTTGAGAAAGCTCGTATCGATAAAGTATATACAAATGAGAAACTTCAGCCTGTTGTAATGGCACTTGGCGCTGGTATCGGTGATGAATTCGATGTTAATAAACTCCGCTATCATAAGTGTATTATCATGGCTGATGCTGATGTAGACGGTTCACATATCAGAACATTGCTCTTGACTTTCTTCTTCAGATACCTCAGACCTCTTGTAGACGGTGGCTATGTCTATATTGCTTGTCCTCCTCTTTACAAGGTTTATAAGGGTGATGAAGCATATTATGCTTATGATGATAAGGAGATTGAAGAGATTAAGGCAAAAACAGGCTGGGAGAATCCCCTTATCCAAAGATTTAAAGGTCTTGGTGAGATGAGTTCTGATCAACTTTGGGAGACAACAATGAATCCTGCTACTCGTAAGCTTCTTAAAGTAACTCTCAGTGATGCTCAGGCCGCCGATGAGACATTTACACTTCTTATGGGTGATCAGGTAGATCCCCGTAAGAGTTTTATTCAGGAAAATGCAAAACTTGCAAATATTGATACCTGATTAGTCAATGCTGTTTATTTTTAACACCCGGTGATCCGATCATCGGGTGTTTTTTGTTCCACGTGGAACATATAAATCTGCTAATATAGACTAATGTTCCACGTGGAACATTAGTTAAGAATACATATGTAAACGTAATGAAATATAAATTATGCCCAGATGATGTAATATAAATATGTATATAAGGAAGAAAGGAATTATTTGTTTATGACAAATATCATTTCGATTGTAAATCAAAAGGGTGGTGTAGGAAAAACCACTACAACATTAAATTTGGCCACATATGTTGGTAAAAAACGTAAGAAAGTGCTGTTTATCGACTTGGATCCTCAAGGAAACGGAACAAGCGGTTTTGGTGTTGATAAAGGTCATATAGAGAATAGTACCTATGATGTAATGGTGAATGATCTGCCGATAAGTGAGGCAATAATCGAATCGTCAGCAAAGAATGTCGACATCTGTCCGACAAATATTAATCTTGCCGGCGCAGAAATAGAATTGGTATCTGCAATGTCAAGAGAACAGATATTAAAAAATGCAATAAAAGAAGTGGAGGATCAATATGATTATATTTTCATAGATTGTCCACCATCGCTTGGTATATTAACTATAAATGCGTTAACAGCATCTAATGGTTTGATCGTTCCGATACAGGGTGAATATTATGCTCTTGAAGGTCTTACACAATTAATCGAGACGATTAATATTGTTCGTAAAAAACTGAACCCGGATATTGATATCATTGGAGTTGTTTTGACAATGTTTGACAGAAGGACTCAACTTACAAGACAGGTAAAAGAAGAAGTAGAGAATTATTTCGGTGACAAAGTCTTTAAGACTCAAATTCCGCGTAATGTAAGATTGGCTGAGGCACCAAGTCATGGTCTTGCGATTGCGGATTATGATCCGAATTCAAAGGGCGGAAGAGCATATGAGTCTCTTGCAAAAGAAGTAATCAACAGAACAAAAAATAGATAATATAGAAGAGTATCTATATATAAATCGAGAGGTAATATTATGGCAACTTCATCAAAAAATAAAGGTTTAGGAAAAGGATTAAGTGCACTTCTGTCCACTGAAGGTATTCCGGAGAATACAAAAGATTCTGTAGTTGATCTTAAGATTAATGATATTTCACCTAATGAGGGACAACCTAGAAAAACTTTCGATGACGATTCGCTTTCTGAGCTTGCTGCATCAATTAAGGAGAATGGTGTGATCCAGCCGATAATCGTACAGAAGAAAGGCTCAGGCTACCGTATCGTAGCAGGTGAGAGGCGTTGGAGAGCATCGCGTTTAGCCGGACTCAAGGTAATTCCTGCTATCGTTCGTGAGTTGACTGATAAACAGACTATGGAGCAAGCGCTTATTGAGAATATCCAGAGGGCAGATCTGAATCCGATTGAAGAAGCAGCTGCCATGCAGAATCTGATCACAACCTATAATCTCACACAGGAGCAACTTGCAAAAAAACTCGGAATGCCTCGTGTTACTATTACCAATAAAATCAGATTGATGAACATCGATGAATCTCTTCAAGATTTTATTCGCAAAGGGGATCTGAGTGCAGGACATGCTAAAGTGCTTTTGGGCCTTAAGAACCCGGAGGACCAGCGCAAGGTTGCCGATGTGATCATTGCGAAGGATATGAGTGTTAGACAGGCTGAGGATTATGTTAAGAAGTATCTGTGGGCCTTGGAGCATCAGAGTGAGCCTCACTCTGCCAAAAAAGAAGTTAATCCTCAGATCCAGCTCAGTGCGAAGGAAGTAGAGACTAATCTTAAGAAAAAACTTGGCGCACGAGTAAAGATCAAGTTGACGGATCCTGATACCGGTAAGGGAAAACTGGTAATTGACTACAAAAATTACGATGATCTTAACAGGTTACTTGATCTCTTATAACTATTATGTATTACATAATATAAGATTCGAAAAAGCCTCGGAACAGATATGAAGTCCCGAGGCTTTTCTTGTCTTATAATTTTCTTGTCAGAAGAAGTGACGACCTATCACCAATGCGATTATAAGAAAGATTATCAGTCCGATCATAAAGATACCGGCAAAAATAGTTCGCATAACACTCCGGGTTTTACTTATAATCTCATCGCCTTTATTGAGGAGCTCCAGTCCCCCCATAATCGATTGCGAAACATTATTGATCTCCGCTTTTTTAAGCTCAGTCTCCTTTTGAACCTGTGCTTTATCAGCCGCGATCTGCCTCTCAGTCTGACTTCTCATTCGTTCGATCTTAACCTTCTCAGATTCACGATAGGGCTCAGATGCACCGCAATATTCACATACGATAAATTCAAAGTTGCTGTCGATATGACGCAGGGCTCCGCAATATGGACATTTCAAGTCGATGTTTTTATTCTCGGACATTTTAATACCTCTCAATCAGAAAGATTATACTACAAAGCTTCTTTAATGTGAGAACTGACAGTATCTTGATTTTCGATGATAAGATCGAAAAGTGACCCATTAATGAACTCACTATCAGCAGAGAAATGATGTAAAATATTGATATATCATATTTACTGTATAGAGGTGATCCTATGGAGAAAATTCGTAGCATAAGGATACGTTCTGTATCAATGATATTGGTCATTTTGATGATCATTACGACCTTGCCCAATATCGTATCGGCAGCAGTAAGTGTACCGGCGTCCAAGGTGGATCTTTACTTTATTGAAGAGTCAGAAGCATCTGTGCTCTCTTTGCCTTCAGGATATAAGGGCGAATACCAGATCAAGCCTTCGGGAAGCTCTTCCGGTTACACATATTCCGTAATAAGCGGCAGAACCGTAACTGTTACAGACAGCGGACTGGTTAAGCCGGCTGCCGAGAAGATAACAGTATATAGTCTATCTACCGGAACTTCTTCAATCAGAACCAGCTATAATGAAGGCCAATCGGTAGTTAGGGTAACATCAAAGGCTGACGGTTCTACTGCAGATATTACTTTCGATGTACATAACTATGCAAGTATTTATGTTGATAATGTACTTAATAGTATAGTCGCGGGAATAGATCCTTCCCTGTGTATTCTTGAGAAGGCGCGGGCTATAACATCCTATGTTGCTGAGAATTATGATTATGACTATCACTACTCCAGCGCATATAGCATGATCCTTCATGGAGGAGGAGACTGTTGGGCTTCTACGGACATGATCATTAGGCTTGCGAAGAAGATGGGTCTTGATGCCTGGTCGCGTAATGGTAATAAGGATCCAGGTGCAGGTTCCGGACACAGAAATGCACTGATCGCGGATCCTGACAATGGTGTTTGGTATGAGTGTGAAGCAGGCTACAGTGGCAGCAAGCCAAGGCTTTGGTATGTGATCACGAAGAAGAGCTTGTTCAGTTACTATTATGATTCTGATGGAGTAACCATTTATCAGTATGACGGAGAGGTACCTGCTAATCTGACGATCCCTTCCAGTATAGACGGTAAGCCGGTTGTAGCTCTTGCAGAGAGCTTTATACACAGTTCCAATCTGAAGACGATCACCTTGCCATCCACTCTTAAAACTATTGGTAATTATGCCTTCTCGGCGTGTACTTCTCTTCAGAGCGTTACGATCCCGGCATCTGTTACTACTATCGGACAGGGCGTCTTTGCCAAGTGTAGTTCTCTTACGTCTCTTAATGTAGAGAGCGGTAATAAGAACTATGAAGCAAGTAATAATGTTCTTTATACGAAAGGAAAGACAGCTTTGATCGCTGCACCTAATGTCGCGCCGGTGAATATTCCCTCCACGGTAACGAAGATCGGAGATTATGCTTTCTACTATAATTCAAAGATCGAAGCAATTACAGTTCCTTCGTCAGTTACGGAAATAGGCGAGGGCGCTTTTGCCGATTGTTCCTCTTTGTCATCTGTTACTTTCCAGGGAAACAATCTGAAGAAGATAGATAATTTCGCATTTGCGAATACAGCTAAGCTTAAGAGTATCGAATTACCTGCAAGTGTATCAACGCTTGGTGAGAGTACTTTCCATTATGCTGGAACCCTCAGTGTCTCTGTCCCTTCAACCTCTGCTCCTGCATTATCTTCCGCTTTGACTTCGTCTTCGTCTGACAGTATTACGATATATGTTAAGTCCGGAGCATCAGGATATGGTGAGAACTGGGCTGCTGAGAAGGGTAATGTTACGCTGGTATATGCAGCAGATCCTGCCGCTGCAATGAGAAGTGCATTGGGTTCAGCAAGTTCTTCCTCTACTTCGGGATCTTCTTCGAGTTCATCTTCCGGTTCGGGATCCGGAACATCTTCCGGGACTTCTTCCGGAACTTCTTCAGGAACTTCTTCAGGAACATCTTCGGGAACATCGTCTAATCCACCGACTATACCTACGTCGACAGAGCCGGGTGTAGAAGGATTTGTGGAACGTCTTTATACAGTTGCTTTGGGTCGTCCTTCTGATCCTGCCGGTAAGGCCGATTGGATACAGCGAGTCAAATTCGGCGGATGCACAGGTGCTGACCTTGCAGAAGGATTCCTTTATTCCGATGAATTCTTGGGAAAGAATTTGAGCGATTCTGATTTCCTGGATATTCTCTATGCTACCTTCTTCAACAGGCAGGCAGATCAGGCCGGTAAGACTAACTGGCTTAATGCCATGGCCTCCGGAATGACGAAGAAGCAGGTCATCAGCGGTTTTGTTAATTCTACGGAGTGGGCAAATCTCTGCTTAAGCTACGGTATCCTGTCAGGCGGTACGGGAGTTCCTAATATCACGATCGCGCCATCAGATGACATTAAGGCCTTCGTTACAAGACTATATTCTGTATGTCTTTCAAGAAAGCCGGATAACTGGGGACTTAATGATTGGTCTAACCAGCTAGCCAATATGAAGATCTCCGGCTCTGTGGCAGCTCACGGTTTCCTTTTCTCTACTGAATTTACAAACCGTAATGTAAGTGATGCGGAGTTTGTAACCACGCTTTATCAGACCTTTATGAATCGCCAGCCGGATCAGGCAGGCTTTGATGATTGGGTAGGTCGCCTTGCATCCGGTGCCAGCAGGGAAGACGTATTCCAAGGTTTTGCCGGATCGGCCGAATGGGCTTTGATATGTTCTGATTACGGAATCATCAAGTAAGGCTTGATATTACCGATCTGATAGGAAGAGGTTGTTTACTTCAAAACGAAGACAACCTCTTCTTTTTTTACGGATAAAGATCAAGTGATGGCGGAGGAGATTTTCGATATGCAAAAGAGTAATAGAATGACTGTTTTTAAGCGGTAGTGTCAGTATTGGGACTTATGTGATAGAATTACAAGGTCGATCTGATCGATCGCTTATTGTGTAATGTTAATAAAGTGAGGATATTGATATGGAAGAGACAAAGAAGAGAATGTTATCCGGCATTCAGCCCAGCGGAGATCTGCATCTTGGCAACTACCTCGGTGCGATCAAGAATTGGGCGGATCGTGTAAACGATTATGAATGCTATTATTTCATGGCTGATCTTCATACTATTACGGTAAGGCAGGATCCCGCCGAGCTTCGTCGCAGATCTATTAATCAGCTTGCTCAGTATATCGCCTGCGGACTTGATCCGGAGAAGAATACGCTCTTTTTACAGTCTCATGTTCCTGCACATGCACAGCTCGCATGGGTACTTAATTGCTACACGATGTTTGGTGAGCTCTCGAGAATGACACAGTTTAAGGACAAGTCCGAGAAGCACAGTGATAATATCAATGCGGGGCTTTTTACTTATCCTGTTTTGATGGCGGCTGACATCCTTCTTTATCAGCCGGACTATGTTCCGGTAGGCGAGGATCAGAAGCAGCATGTTGAGATCACAAGAGATATCGCACAGAGATTTAACAGCATATACGGCGATGTATTTAAGATCCCCGAGCCTATGATCGCCAAGGCAGGCGCAAGGATATACGGACTTACGACACCGGGTGATAAGATGTCCAAGTCGATTCCCGAGGGTTGTGTATTTATCATGGATGAGCCTGATGTAATCGCACGTAAGTTTAAGAGGGCTATTACTGACAGTGACACGGAGAACTGTGTTCGCTATGACAAGGAGAATAAGCCCGGTGTAGCTAATCTGATGAATATTTACTCCACCATAACAGGCAAGAGTTACGAAGAGATCGAGAAGGAATTCGAGGGCAAGGGCTATGGTGCTTTTAAGCCTGTAGTCGGTGAGGCGGTTATCGAACACTTGAGACCCATCAGGGAAGAGGCAGCAAGACTGATCATGGATAAGGCTTACCTCGAAGCTGTCTATAAGGAAGGTGCAGAGAAGGCCTCCTACATGGCCAATAAGACGCTTCGCAAGGTTTATAAGAAGGTTGGCTTCTATCAGCTCTAAAACGTTAAAACAGACCGCCTCATGCGTTGTGAGACGGTCTGTTTGTCATTAGCTATCGATCGTGGGGATTCCGGAGTCTTATCCGAGGATCCCGCTTTCGTTTATAAACATAGGAAGATCCCTTAGATCCTTAATGGCAGGTGTGCCTTCAGGTACCTTGCCAAATCCGTATGCCGCATGGATGAAAGGAAGGCCTGCTTCCATGGTCGAATTATAATCTCCCATAACGTCACCGACATATACGGCCCTGTCCAGTTTGTTACGCTCGACAACGAGCTTGATGTTGTCAGCTTTGAGAAGTCCGGTGCCGCCAAAGCTCTCATAGTCATCTATCAGATCCCCGAATCGATGATAGCTGAGACAGGCCTGGATATAGCCGTCCTGGCAGTTGCTGACGATCGCGAGGAAATATTCTTCGTGAAGTATCTCCAAGGTCTCGCGAAGCCCTTCATAAAGGCTGCCGCCATGTGATCTGATATAGTCGTTCTCGTGATCCATACACTTTGCCAAAAGTTCCAGAGCTCGTTCAGGCGTCTCCTTATCAAGAAAGGCGTAGGCAATCTCGTCCATTGTCTTGCCCATAAGGCTCTGCATCAGCTCCGTTGTCATGTGATATCTGTTGCCGGGGATCCCGTCAAGAACCTCGTTCCACGAATCTGTGACGGCTTCAGATGAATCCCAAAGTGTACCGTCCAGATCGAAAATAATCCCTTTACGCATCGTGTGTGCTCCTTTATCTGATTTGTAAAACAATAGTATCTTATGTTATAAGAGGCGTCAAAGATAGTGAAAACAATGGCAAATCATATAGTGAAGGGGCTTTTCGATGATCTCTTTTTGTATGAATCGTGAATACATAACAGACTGTTTTCTTTACTATAATATCGTCAAGAAAACAGTTTACAGGTAAGTTTGACATTACAGGAGGGGAAAAATGGCAAATAAGAAAACTGCAAACGACACGACTTCCGAGAATAGGAAGAAAGCATTCAAGAAACTGATGCACAAGATCTTCATTGACGGTCTGTCGGGAATGGCTACAGGTCTTTTCTGTACACTTATTATCGGAACCATCATCTGTACGATCGGTGATCATGTACACGGCGACCTCGGAACCTATATCTTCCTTATCGGTAAGATGGCACAATGCCTGATGGGTGCCGGCATCGGACTCGGCGTAGCTCTCAAGTTCAAGGAGACACCGCTTGTTACGATTTCCGCTGCTGTCTGCGGTATGATAGGCGCCTATGCAAAAGTATTTACTGCAGCTGCTTCTCTGCTTGCTGAAGGAAAGGTGCTTCTGCCTTCTCCCGGTGAGCCTCTCGGTGCCTTTGTAGCAGCTATTATCGGTATTGCTTTCGGACATCTCATTACAGGTAAGACAAAGGTCGATATCATCATCACTCCGCTTGTTACTATCTGCACTGGTGCGACGGTAGGAATTCTAATCGGACCCTATGTATCTGATTTTATGTCCTGGCTCGGCTCCTGGGTCAATTGGGGAACCGAACAACAGCCTCTGCTCATGGGTATAGTTGTCAGTGTTCTTATGGGAATATTCCTCACGCTGCCGATCTCATCCGCGGCTATCGGAGTAGCTCTGGGGCTCGGAGGCATTACTGCCGGCGCGGCTACTATCGGATGCTGCTGCAATATGATCGGTTTTGCGGTCATATCTTATCGTGAGAATAAGATGGATGGTCTCCTGGCTCAGGGCCTCGGCACCTCGATGCTTCAGATGCCAAATATCATCCGTAATCCCCGTGTCTGGATCCCTTCCATTATCTCAAGTGCGATCCTGGGTCCCGTATCGACTATGGTGCTGAAGATGAGTAGCAATGCAGTCGGATCGGGTATGGGTACTGCCGGACTTGTAGGTCCTATTTCCACCTTTACCGTTATGTCAGCAGATCACAGCAACTGGGTTGTTCTCGCTGAGATCGCAGTCATGTATTTCATATTGCCGGCGATCATCTGTCTGGCTATATCCGAATTCATGCGCAAGAAGAACTGGATCAAGTTCGGTGACTTGAAGCTTGACGTATAAATTGGCAGAAAATAAGGGGTTGTCTCAAAAGTGACTAGTTCACAGAGAGGCACCCCCTTTAAATTGTTCAAAACTTTATCCGATGCACGGGGTAAAACCATAAAAATC
>CAMNGC010000025.1 GCA_946537885.1 uncultured Clostridia bacterium | reverse complement strand
AGGCTATCAACGATATCAAGGCCGGTAAGGTTGAGTATCGTCTTGATAAGACAAACATCATCCACTGCCCGATCGGAAAGGTTTCTTTCGGTCAGGAGAAGCTCGAAGAGAACCTCAAGACCATCATGGATGCTATCGTTAAGGCTAAGCCTGCGGCAGCAAAGGGCCAGTACTTGAAAAATGTAACGATTTCCGCTACAATGGGCCCTGGTATCAAGATCAACGCTCAGAAGTTCATCTGATAGAAGACTTGATATAACTACAATTAAATATCTTTCATGCCTAAGACAGCAGGTGGGTTTCCTTAAAGGCTCCATGAGCCGCCGGCCGAGGAATGAGTTGATCTATAAGGATTATTTCAACCCTCATGTCTTATGGCGTGAGGGTTTTAATAATTCTAACAAGGAGGAATAACCGATATGCCGAGTGAGAAAATTCTTGCTGCAAAGAAGCAGGTCGTATCCGATCTCGCAGCTGCTTACAAGGATGCATCTACTTTCGTATTTGTTTCCGCACGCGGACTTACCGTTGAGCAGGACACACAACTTCGTAATGCATTCCGTGCGGCAGACGTTAAGTACAGCGTTGTAAAGAACACAACACTTCGTCTTGTCTTTAAGGAGTTGGGAATCGAGGGTGTAGACGACTATTTTACAGGTCCTACAGCTGTTGCTTATTCTACGGATGTAGTTGCTCCTGCAAAGATCGCTGCTAAGTTTGCATCAGATTTTGAGCCTCTTGAGATCAAGGGTGGCGTTATCGAGGGTAAGATCGCTGATAAGGCTGAGATCGAAGCTCTTGCTAAGGTACCGGACAAGGAGACTCTTTACAGCCAGGTCGTTTATGGTTTGCTTTTCCCGTTTACAAAGCTTGCTATGCTCGTTAAGGCTGTTGCCGAGAAGGCTGAAGAAGAAGGAGGCGCTGTTGCAGCTGCTCCTGAGGCTTCCGCAGAGGAGGCACCCGCAGTTGAAGAAGCTGCAGCTCCTGCTCCCGAAGCAGAAGCAGTACCTGCCGAGGCAAACGCTGAGGCTTAATCACACTTTCTGTTGAGTAACAATTAACGAACAGGAACAAAGCTATTATTTAATTTAATTAGGAGGAAACTAATCATGGCTAGTGAGAAAATTACAAAGATTCTCGACGATATCAAGACACTGTCAGTAACAGAGCTTTTCGATCTCGAGAAGGCAATTGAAGAAGAGTTTGGCGTATCTGCAGCTGCTGTTGTATCTGCAGCTCCCGCAGCCGGCACAGGCGCTGCTGCCGCTGCTGAGAAGACAGAGTTCACAGTAGTACTTAAGAGCTTCGGTGACTCCAAGATGGGTGTTATCAAGGCTGTTAAGGACGCTATGGGTCTTGGTCTTAAGGACGCTAAGGAGCTCGTTGAGAAGGCTCCTGTTAACCTCAAGGAGAACGTTTCTAAGGATGAGGCTGATGAGCTCGTTAAGAAGCTCGACGGCTGTGGCGCTGAGCTCGAGGTTAAGTAATTAACTCCCGAACTATTGATGTTCTTTATAAGCGGGATGTCTGTTTTGGCAGGCATCCCGTTTTGCTATGAGTGAATAGGATTTGTCGGCCAAACGACAAGAAAACAACACAGTAAAAGATTTACTATGTCGAAAAAATGTCGAAGGCGGGCAAAAGGCGACTTTTCGATAGAGATTTGCAAAAAATCGACATAGTAAAATGTTTACTATGTTGATTTTTATGTCGCAGAGGGAAGAAGGAAGTTGCCGCCTCTTCCTGCAATTGTTAGATAGACGTTCGTATGTTATAATTTCCGCGTAGATTTGACATTATTCCATTGGGGGTATTTTTAAGATGAAGAAGGCACTGATTACAGGAATTACAGGTCAGGACGGTTCTTACTTGGCAGAGTTCCTGCTCGAGAAGGGATATGAGGTTCACGGTATCATCAGAAGGGCTTCGGTTGTAACAACTGAGCGTATCCAGCATCTTATCGATGCTAACAAGATAACACTTCATGAGGGAGATCTTTCCGATTCATCGAGTATCTTAAGAGCGGTTAAGGACGTTGAGCCTGATGAGATCTATAATCTCGCAGCCCAGTCTCATGTAGGCGTAAGCTTCGAAGCTGCCGAATATACTGGCGAGGTTGATGCTATCGGCGTACTTCGTATCCTCGAGGCAGTACATATCATGGGGCTTGAGAAAAAGACAAGGATATATCAGGCTTCCACATCTGAGCTTTACGGTAAGGTCGAGGAATGCCCTCAGTCAGAGACAACACCTTTCCATCCTTATTCACCTTACGCTGTTGCCAAGCAGTACGGTTTCTGGATGATGAAGGAGTATAGAGAGGCATACGGAATGTTCTGCGCCAACGGCATTCTCTTCAACCACGAGTCTGAGAGAAGAGGCGAGACATTCGTTACAAGAAAGATCACAAGAGCCGCAGGCCGTATCGCATGCGGAATACAGGACCATCTTGAGCTCGGCAACCTTGATTCACTCCGCGACTGGGGTTATGCGAAGGATTATGTAGAGTGCATGTGGCTGATCCTCCAGCAGGACGAGCCTGACGATTACGTTATCGCTACAGGTGTTCAGCATACCGTCCGTGAGTTCACGACACTGGCATTTGCCAACGACGGCATTGAGCTTGAGTGGAAGGGTGAGGGCCTCGAAGAAAAGGGCTACGACAAGAAGACGGGTAAGATGCTCGTATGCGTTAACCCTCAGTGGTTCAGACCTACAGATGTTGTTAATCTCTGGGGAGATCCTACAAAGGCTAAGACGAAGCTTGGCTGGAACCCTCAGAAGACATCTTACGAGGAACTCGTTAGGATCATGGCTGAGCACGATCTGGCTCTTGCCAAGGCCGAGAGCAAACTTCAATAAGGATCTTGATATATGCGTAGAGCTCTTATAATCGGATGTAACGGGTTCGCGGGGACAGCTCTCAGACTTGAACTGGCAAGTAGCGGCGAGTATGATGTTTACGGTGTTGATATTGCCTCTTTTGACCAGCGGACTCGTGCTGTGGATATGCTTGATCCCGAAGCTGCGGCCGCCGCAATACGCGATTGCAAGCCAGATGTGATCTTCAATCTTGCAGGTCAGGCTTCTCCTTGGGTATCTTGGGAGAAGGTAAATTTGACGATGCATCTTAATGTGGATCTGTCAGTTAATATTGTTGAGGCTGTCCGCGTCCATTGTCCCGGTGCGAGGATGATCTTTGTCGGCTCGGCAAACCAATATGATCTGGATTCAGTTGAAGGTGAATTGATCGGAGAAGATACTCCTCTGGTCAGTAATTCTCCATATGCTATATCGAAAAATACACAGGAAGCCATGATCCGGCTTATGGCCCGGAAGTATTCACTGGATGTTGTTTTCACACGTTCTTTTAACCATATCGGCCCGGGGCAGAAGGTCGGCTTTGTTATCACGGATTACTGCAACAGGATCGTTAAGCTGGAGAACGGTGAGATCGATACATTTAATTACGGTAACCTGGATTCCTGGCGTGATTTCTCGGATGTAAGAGATGTAGTGCATGCATACAGGCTTATCGGAGAGAGCGGCAGAAGCGGTGAAATATATAATGTCGGTTCCGGCGAGAGCTATTATATCAGGGATCTTGTCGGTAAGATCGTAGAGATGAGTCCTGCCGCAAGCGCTGCTACTGAACTCCCTCCGAGGCTTGACGATGATAAGCTGACCCATTATAGGGGCGATATCAGCAAGCTTCAGGCAGATACCGGATTTATGCCGATCTATGATGTGAACGAGACAGTGGCATCTGTGCTTCAAGCATATAGGCAGGGATATGTTTTCCCTTCTAAGACCGACGAGGCATGAATAGCTGATGTTTAAGGAGATCTACAACTACCGTCAGATGATATTCAGTATGGTTCGCAAGGACTTGCGCGGAAGATATAAGGGGTCCGTGCTGGGTTTTCTGTGGACATTTATCAACCCTTTGTTGCAGTTGATAGTTTACAATATGGTCTTCTCTATAATCCTGCGCAACAATATCGAAAAGTTCTATCTTTATCTTTTTGTCGCGTTGATCCCCTGGATTTTTTTCTCGGCTTCCTTGACGGGAGGATCCGTGTCGATCATATCTCAGAAGGATCTGGTCAAGAAAATCTATTTCCCGAGAGAAGTAATACCGATATCCTATGTCACCAGCAGCTTTGTAAATATGCTCCTGAGTTTTGTAGTAGTAGTAGCGGTCGTCCTGTTCTCGGGTGTCAGACCTGATCCTCTGGGTATATTATGCCTGCCGGTCATCATGCTGGTCGAATATGTTCTCTGCCTCGGTATGGCTATGATCACTTCAGCTGTCACCGTTTATTTCAGAGACTTGGAGCATATCCTCGGGATCATTTCGATGGCTTGGATGTATCTTACGCCTATAGTTTATTCAGAGGACATGTGCCCCGAGAGATATAGGGTATTCCTGCATATCAATCCAATGACATCTATCGTAGCAGGCTACAGAGATGTGCTCTATTGGGGAACCGTTCCCAAGCTCTCTACTTTAGGGGAAGCGGCGCTTTTGGGTGTTGTATTCCTGGCTATCGGCTGTCTGGTATTCGGACGGCTTAAGAAACATTTCGCGGAGGAACTGTAAAATGAGCTCAGATTCCGTCGCGATCAGTGTTAAGAATGTAACCAAGCAGTTCAAGGTCTTTTTCGATAAGGGATCGTCTCTTAAAGAGAAGGTGCTTTTCCGTAAGAGAAACCGCTATGAGAACCGCGTGGTCTTGGATGACATAAGTCTTGAGATCACAAAGGGAGAGGCTGTCGGACTGGTAGGCCATAACGGCTGTGGTAAGAGTACCTTGTTAAAGCTCATGACCAGAATTCTCTATCCGGATAAGGGTACCATCGAGGTGAATGGCAGAGTATCCAGTTTGCTTGAGCTGGGTGCGGGCTTTCATCCCGATATGAGCGGTCGCGAAAATATCTATACCAACGCTTCGATCTTCGGCCTTACCAAGAAGGAGATAGATGAGAGGCTTGATGACATAATCGCTTTTTCCGAGTTGGAAGAGTTCATCGATAATCCCGTAAGAACCTATTCGTCCGGTATGTATATGCGACTGGCTTTCTCTGTCGCGATCAATGTGGATGCTGATGTCTTACTGGTTGATGAGATCCTGGCTGTAGGTGATGCCAATTTCCAGGCTAAATGCTTTGCCAAGATGCAGGAGATCAAAGCTCGCGGAACGACAATAGTGATCGTATCTCATTCACTCTCGCAGATAGAGCAGATATGCGATCGTTCTATCTGGATCCACGACGGAAAGATACAGATGGATGGGATTCCCCGCGATGTTCACCCTGCTTATATGGATCTCATGGGTAAGATGAGAAAGGCTCAGCTCGCCAAGGAAAGAGGCGAGGAGCTCGAAGAGGACGACGACAGCGGGAAGGATGAAGAAGCCAAGACACGCTGGGGTAACGGCGATGCCCGTATAACCCGCGTGGCGGTTATTGATGAGAATGGCAAGGAGAACAATGTCATCCGCGTCGGCGCAGCATGCAGTGTCCGTCTCGATTATGAGGTGAAGAATAAGGTCACTGACGCGGTCTTCGGAATTGGCATATTCAGAGCGGACGGACTTAATGTTTACGGCAGTAACACCAGGATCGACGGATGTCGTGTTTTCGATATAAATGAATCCGGCAGCCTAAGTATAGAGATCCCCGTGACGGCTATGCTGGCCGGAAGATACACGGTGGATCTGGCCATCGAATCCGGCCACGGACTGCCTGTGGATTACTGGAAGGGCGCTTGCGAGATCGAGACCTATTCCAATAATGGTGATGTCGGAGCTTGCAGGATCGGTCACGAATGGCATTTCAGTGATCCGGCGCTTAAGGATATAAGGTAAGGGCTATGGCAGATGCTTCATCAGACGCTGTTGATACCGGAACAGAGCTAACCGCGGCCGGTTCGACCGAGGTAAATCCTCCTGCTCGAAGGGATATTGTTGTTTGCTGTTGCGACGGTGAGGGGACGACGGAAGAAGAGAAGGCCATGTTGGCTTTATATCTGCTGGAATATAGGAGAAGGCGGATTTACGAGTTCAGTGAAGAATGCCTGACAGAGCACATCTGGATAAGTCCGGATAAGACATCTGCCGGGATACCGCTGAGACATAAGCATGAGTTCAAGAGCTTGGGGAGTATCGCTAAGATCGGGGCGGATGATAAAGACAGTCTTCGCTTGGCCATTTTTCCTTCGGCAAATAGTGAAGATGAGCAACGGATAAAGGAAATCTGGGGAAAGCTGCATTTGCCGGTCTTGATAAACGGCAGAAATTCAAAAGATAAACAACTTGTAAAGGACGCAGGCGGCGGACTTTGGTATGATAATTATTATGAGTTCGAAGGTGCATTGGATTACATCCTCTGTGACGGCATAAGGGCTGCCAAGCTGGGCGCAGCGGGATTCGATCATATAAAGATGCAGTTAATCGAGATACGAGGAGACTTAAATATGGCTGACAACACTATCGACGTAGAGAAGATCATGGCTCAGATCAGAGAGAATATAAAGGCTTCGGGTGCCGATCAGATCCCTCTGTCTTTTACGGACGGAGCAGGCGCAGGTGCCATGAATCCGGAAAGCGTTAAGACTGCTTCGGCCGCAAGTGTCGGAAGTGACGGAACAAGACTGGGCGATGCCGTATCTTATCTCTCTTATAATTACGAGGTACAGCCCTATCAGCTCCTTACGGGGAATCCCGTCAAGGTCTTCATCAAGAAGTGTTTCCGTAAGATAGGAAGCTTTTTCTTCCTGCCGATCGTTGGCCAGCAGAATACACTGAATTTCCATTTCTTTATCGTCTCCGAGGCGGTGAAAGAAGAGAAACGCGAGATAGATGAGCTTCGTAAGGTTGTCGAGAGACTTGAGTCCGATCTGACCGCGCTCAAGGCCGGCAAAGGAGATAAAGTATGACGGACGCTGTGAAGATCATTAAGGAGAATATTCCTTCAGAGGACGAGCTTAAAGGAAACGTCAAGATCGGAGTGGACTTCGATCGTATAAGCCTGCTGGCCGGAAGCACTGCCGATGAAGAGCTCGAACGAGTCCTCGGCAGGATCCGTGACGACCATGAAGTCATTCCTCAATACAGAGGCTTTAAGGAAAAGCTCGGCGGCATGATGTACGGCTTTTACATCAATCCTGCCGTCAAAAAGCAGAATGAGCTGAATGAGAAGCTGGCTATCGTCTGCGATGAATATGATAAGTTGAGAGCAGAACGTAACAGCCTTGTTGACAGAGTAAATGCGCTTCAGGCGGAGATACTGAAGCTGAGTCAGGAGCAGGCATGAAGATCTATCAGATACTGACAACACTATCTTTTGGCGATGCGGTCAGCAACGACTGCCTGGCTATCAGAAAGCTCCTCATAGACAGGGGTTATAAGACTATGACCTTTGCAGAGAATATAGATAAACGCATCATCGAAAATGATATCAAATACTATAACAAGCTTCCCAAGATCAAGGACGACGATATAATCCTTTACCATCTGTCTACAGGTACAGCGCTCAATCGCCGCATCAAAGAGTTGCCGGGCAGGAAGTTCGTGATCTATCACAACATTACGCCCCCGGACTTTTTCGTTCAATATAGCGGCAGACTTGCAAAGCTTTGCGCTGACGGCCATGATGAGACAGTAGCGCTGAAGGATACCTTCGAAGGCGGATTCTGCGATTCGTCATTTAATCGCGATCAGCTGATCAGCTATGGTTTTAAGTGCCCGCTGGAAGTAAGGCCGATACTGATCCCTTTCGAAGATTATAAGAAAGAACCGGATCAGGCTGTGATCGATTCCATGAATGACGGCGTAAAAAATGTGCTCTTCGTGGGACGAGTAGCGCCCAATAAATGCCAGCAGGATCTGATATCAATGCTCTATGCCTATCGTAAAATGTATAAGGATCCCATCAGGCTTATACTTGTAGGCAGCAGTGTAGGCACAGAGAAATACATGGCAAGGCTTAAGTGTTATGCAGAGGCTCTGGGACTGGAAGATGTTGTCTTTACAGGGCAGATCCCCTTCTCGCAGATTCTTGCATATTACAGGTCAGCAGATGCCTTTGTTTGCATGAGTGAGCACGAAGGTTTCTGCGTTCCGCTCACAGAGGCTATGAGTTTTGATGTGCCGATACTCGCTTACGATTCGTGCGCTGTTCCGGAGACTTTGGGCGGCAGCGGCGCTGTTATAGGAACAAAGGATCCTGCGACTGTGGCGGCCTATCTGCATGAGATACTTAATAACGAAGAACTGAGGCGTCTTATGATCGCAGATCAGAGAACGAGACTTGCTGACTTCTCCTATGATCGTGTTGCTGAACGCTTTATGGATATCTTGACAGGATTTATAGGTGACAGAGGCTGATTATATGCGAATTTGTTTTGTGGTACAAAGATACGGCGAAGAGGTCAACGGCGGGGCGGAAGCTTACGCCAGACAGGTGGCGGAACATATGGTGTCCCTTGGAGGACACGAAGTAGAATGCGCTACAACTAAAGCAATCGATTATGTAACCTGGAAGAATGAATATGAAGCTGATGAGGAAGTCCTTAACGGAGTTCTGATACATCGCTTCCCTACGGTAGCCGAGCGTATTTCCGCCGTTTTTAATAAGCTGTCAGATAAAGTGTTGACTTCGCCTACGACCGTTGCCGAGCAGGAGGAGTGGATGCGTCTTCAGGGACCGGAGTCGCCTGCTCTGGTAGAGTGGGTTGAGGCTCACGCTGACGACTATGACTGCTTCGTGTTTGTTTGCTATCTCTACTACACGACTTATTTTGCTTTGCCCAAGGTGGCTTCAAAAGCTGTCTTCATCCCTACGGCTCATGAGGAAAGACCTATCCATCTGGATATTTTCGCTCAGATGTTTAAGCTCCCGGCGGCCTTCTATTACAACACTCCTGAGGAAAAGGAACTGACCTGCCGCCTTTTCCCCTCGGCAAGTGACAAGCCTGATAATGACGGCCGCGGCGGAGTCGGAGTGGAGATCCCCGAAGGTGTTGATGCCTCGGCTTTTAAGGCGAAATACAAGCTGGACAGATTTATCCTTTATGTCGGCAGGATAGACGAGAATAAGTGCTGTCCCGAGCTCTTCCGTTATTTTATCGAATACAAGAAACGTAATCCGACATCTGATCTTAAGCTCGTACTTATGGGTAAGGAGATCGTGGAGATCCCCAAAAGACCTGATATCATTTCCCTGGGCTTTGTTGATGAGCTGGATAAATTCTCGGGTATGGCAGCCGCAGAGTTCTTTGTTCTGCCTTCCAAATACGAGAGCCTTTCTATAGTTGTCCTTGAATCCATGAGCCTTTGTAAACCTGTGCTTGTAAACGGTCTGTGCCCTGTTCTTCGGGGGCATTGCCTAAAGAGTAACGGTGGCCTTTACTATACCGACTACTACGAATTCGAAGGCTGTGTCAACTACATGCTTGAGCACCCCGAAGAGATGGCGGCTATGGGGCGTAACGGCCGTCGCTATATTGACGAGAATTATACATGGAGTGAGATCGTTAAAGGATACGAGAGGCTGATCGAGCAGATATGATCTGTTCTTGAGAGGATCAGACGCCAATAATCTCATCACATATCTTTCTTAAAGCGATGGAAATCCTTCAAGGCCTTCCAACCGATCTTGAAGATCTTACGGATATTGATGGAATTCTTTCCGCCCTGGCGCGGCTTGAAACTCACTACGCGGAATTCCACATTCTCCTTATAATGAACAAAATATGTAGTCAGCATGATGTTTGGGATGTTGTAATCCTCCGGCAGGCGTCCGAGATATTTCTCAACAACGGATGCTTTCATCAGGCGGAAGGGGGCATTGGCATCGGGAACCTTTACGCGAAAATACAGACGCAGAAGAAGACATACGACCTTCTCTACCAGAGCGCGGGACTTGCCGTCACCGCGAACTTTTCGATGGCCGAGGATTATGTCGTGGGAGACGCGCGCTTCCCAGAAAGCCTCAAATTCCGCCGGATCAGTCTGGCCGTCGGAGTCTGTCTGGAAAATATAGTCAGCGCCGCGCTTGATAGCATGGGCGTAAAGGGCGATCAGCTTGGGACCATGCTGCCGATCTGAATCGGTCAGGATCTCAAGTTTGGGATATTCGGTCATCAGATCGCTCAAGATCTGATGTGTATTGTCGCTGCTGCCGCTGTCAGCGATCACGAGGCGGGAATCTTCGCTCTTCCCCTCAAGTACCGGGTACCAGGCCTTTACCGTGGCAGCGATATTAGCTTCTTCGTTATATGCGGGCATTACGACATATAAAGTATTCATCTTTCTCTCCTTAGATCCTTGTAAAATCAGTATTCCGCCGTGTCATGGTCACGCATCAGAAGATCCGCTGCTTTCATGGGCGTAGTGTTGCCGTTAACTATATCATTGACGGCGGTGATGATCGGCATTCTGATCCCGTATTTATCACGCAGCTTTATGGTGGCGGGGAGGGCGTTGAGACCTTCGACAACCATCCCGACCTCTTTAATTGCATCTTCGACCGGAATACCGCGGCCTATAAGAGTTCCGCACTTGTTGTTGCGGCTGTGGATGCTGGTGGCGGTGACTATAAGGTCGCCGATTCCGGTAAGGCCTGCAAAGGTTCTGTGATCGCATCCCATTGCGCTTCCGAGAGCTCCCAGTTCCGCTATGCCTCGCGTAATAAGTGCCGCGCGGGCATTATCGCCGAAACCCAGTCCTGTTGAGATCCCTACTGCCAGGGCTATGACATTTTTGACTGCTCCGCAGAGTTCCACTCCCTTGATGTCGCTGTTGGTATAGACTTTAAGCAGCGAGCAGGCGAAAGTATTTCTTACATAGCGCGCAGCCTCAGCGTCAGGGCTCGCCGACACGATCGCCGTCGGCATATCTTTTGCAACTTCCTCGGCATGTGTCGGCCCTGACAGTGCTACAAGGCGGATATTATCATGCTTTCCGTCTTTCTTAAGCTCATCAGCTATAACCTCAGTGAGAGTCATCAGCGTCTCGGCTTCGATTCCCTTGGCTGCGTCTACGATTATCTGACCGTCAGGCACATAGTCTCTCATCTTCGCCGCCGTGCTTCTCACATAAACAGACGGCACGACGCAAAGAATAATGTCTTTGTCCTTGCAGACGTCAGCGATATCGGTTGTATATTTAACACTCTCGGGCATTATCATGCCGGGAAGGTTAGGGTGTCTTCTGCTTTCGATCAGATTGCTGATCTCTTCCGGTACCGCGGACCATAAAGTGGTATCGTGTCCCTTGACGGCCAGAAGCTTGGTCAATGCGGCGCCCCAGGTGCCGGCGCCTAATATTCCGATAGAAGCCATGATCTTCTCCTTTGAGGGTAATCTCTAATGATTATACTATAAGCTTTTCGAAAAGAAGCTGTTGACAGATAAAGGGTAAGCATATAGAATTAAATTGTATACAATCGAATTGTGTACAATGTGATATCGAAAACAGGAGGCAAGATATATGGGAATCTATGACTACAGTGTTAAGGACATTCAGGGCAACGACGTATCTATGGAAGAATTTAAGGGCAAGGTTCTCTTGATCGTGAATACAGCGACCGGCTGCGGCTTTACTCCTCAATATGACGGCCTCGAGGCACTCTATGCCAAATATAAGGACAAGGGATTTGAGATCCTTGATTTCCCTTGTAATCAGTTTGCCGGTCAGGCCCCCGGAACTAATGAGGAGATCGTCTCTTTCTGTAAGATGAAATTCGGCGTGTCCTTCAGACAATTTGCGAAGATCAAGGTCAACGGCAAGGAAGCAGATCCGCTCTATGTATATCTGAAATCGCAGCAGAAGGGCGTTCTCGGCGAGAGGATCAAGTGGAATTTTACAAAATTCCTGGTAGATCGAGACGGCAATGTTATCGCCCGTTTCTCCCCCGGTGATACGCCTGAGAGCATTGATTCGAAGATCGAGGCGCTTCTTTGAGAAAGAAGGTTGGTAAATATGAGTAAGAAGAACAAGGCAGAAGAATATGAGCAGCTGAAACTGAAGAATCAGATCTGTTTTCCCCTTTACGCCTGTTCTAAAGAAGTGATAAGGCACTATAAGCCATTTCTTGATGAGCTTAATCTCACATACACGCAGTACATCACCATGCTTGTTATGTGGGAAGAGGAGGAAATGTCAGTAAAAGAGCTCGGTAGCCGGCTCTGTCTTGATTCGGGGACTTTGACACCTCTTCTTAAGAGTCTGGAGGGGAAGGGCTTTATAAAAAGAACAAGAAGTGCGGCAGACGAGCGAGTGCTGCTCTTGACTCTGACGGAAGAGGGGGCTTCTCTTAAGGAAAAGGCGGCGACTGTCCCGTCCAAGATCGCAGCCTGCACGAACCTTAGTTCGGAGGAAGCTGCCATGCTTTATAAGCTTCTGTATAAACTCTTAGGGCAGCTGGAAGATACTTAAGACAGATTGAACACTGTACCTTGTTTTACTCGTGCTATAATGAATAAAAAAAGAGGGGCTTGAATGAGGACAGTTGACAGTCTGAAGAAGGGTAATAAGCATATATTTAGCGGACTGCATATCAGCTTCGCCATGTTTTATCGCATTTCTATTCTGTATCTGGCGATTCCTGTCATTGTTTTTTTTATAGGTTATTTGAAACTGGTATTGGCAATACTGTTCAGCGGGTTGGTTATTTCTGCGGGGGTTTGGTCGATTCGCAGATGTGAGAAAGATAACGGCGGATCTGTTTCCGATGAAGCAAGAGGGGAAATAACGATTACACCGTCGTTTTTTGCATTCATTGTCATAGGGACCATACTGGTTCTTTACTGGGGTGGGGTAAGTGAATTCGGATGTTGTTCGAGTGACCATCGTGTCAGATATGCCATTCTAAACGATCTTGTTCACTATAAATGGCCTATCGTATACGATTTCTCAACACAGCAAAATCCTGCGGTAATTGAAATCCTCGGGGAGGGGAAAGCAGCTTTTGCTTACTATTTCGTTTTCTGGATGATCCCGGCGGTTGTTGGTAAGTTGTTTGGGGTGATGGCTGCCAGAATTACATTGTTTATATGGTCAGCAATAGGACTGATTCTTGTCGCGATCGGCGTATCACTTCTCTATAAACGAACTTCAAAAGTTATGTTCATGGCATTGATTTTTTTTGCCGGCTTCGATGTCATACCTTATGTTTATAACCGTATCAATGACATCCCAACTACTTGGGAGGGATGGAATCTTCATTTGTACATACACGGTAATTTTTTTCAGATAATGAATGTCTTCAATCAGAGTATACCCGGATGGCTGATAACTATATTGCTGATGATGAGTGTTAACAGTTTTTCGATAGGCATGCTGGGTGGGCTGATGTTCTGTTATTCTCCATGGGCAACTATTGGCATACTCCCATTATGTATTTGCAAAATGATAATTAATATAAGAGGTCAAAAAGCGGAAGGGAGTAAAAGCAAACGCTTGGTCAGAGGGATAGTCAGTCCCGGTAATCTTATAATCCCGATCGTATGTTTTATTTGCTTTGCATCTCTTTATACGGCAAATTCAAATGCCACTGGTTCAAACGGGTTTATTTGGAACTTCTACTCCTCCAAACTAACTTTGATAAAGGAATATCTCTCATTGTTTGTATTCGATTATGGTATCTGGTTATTGTTGATATTGAGATTTGCACCGCAACACCGTAAGGATCCTATGCTGTGGACAGCAGTTGGAACACTATTGATCCTTCCAATCTATAAGATAAGTATCGCTAACGATTTCCTTATGCGAGGGAGTCTGTCTCCAATGTTCATTATATCTGTTTACTCCGTGATGATGGTTGCAGATCAGTTTGAGATATGTCGTAAATCAGCCTCAAAACTGTCTGTTGCGATTATGGCGCGTATCATATTGATACTCGCTATAGTTGCAGCATATACTCCGGGAAACCAAATGCTGTATTCGGCATTAACATCGTATAGAATGAACTTTACCGATGAACCATATGAATATGAACAGGATATGATCGGATCTTTCGGGAATATACTTAAGGAAGACCAATTGGAGATGGTAAGAACTCAGTTTTACGTCTACGATTACGAAGATACGATCTTCTTCAAGTATCTGGCGAGGTGATAATTAATTGTTGTTATTATCTTCTTCGGCCTTGATGTAGATAGGACGTTGTTTAGACTCAATAAAGGTTCGACCGATATACTCTCCAAGTATTCCGAGGGCCATAAGGATCAGTCCGCCGATAAAGAGGATGAAGCAAAGCAATGAAGGGTAACCGGGGACATCGTTATAAATTCTTAGGATAACTGCGCGCACAAAATAGTATACCAGATATCCGAAGGCCAGAAGCGCGAAAAAGAGTCCGCTGTAAGTTGCGAGTCTTAAAGGCGCCGTAGTAAAGGCTACGATGCCGTCGACCGCATATTTGAAGAGCTTCCAGAAAGACCACTTGGTCTCGCCGGCGACTCTCTCCACATTCTCATGCTCGATCCATCTTGTCCTGAAGCCTACCCATGCGAAGATACCCTTAGAGAATCTTTGTCTCTCGCTTACGGATATTATGGCATCGACAACACATCTCTTCATAAGCCTGAAATCCCTGGCTCCGTCGGCTATCTCAACCTCGGTCATCCTGTTGATAAGTTTGTAAAATCTCCTTGCAAAAAAACTCCTTATCTTAGGTTCTCCCTTACGCGTAACACGACGGGCCGCTACGATATCAGCTTCGTCGGAATCTAATATGGAGACCATCTCGGGGATCAAGGCGGGAGGGTCCTGCATATCCGCATCCATGATTGCAACATAATCTCCCCGGGATTTTTCGAGTCCTGCGTACATGGCGGCCTCTTTGCCGAAATTTCTCGAGAAAAGAACATAACGGACATCCTTATCTTCGGAGGCAAGCTTCTTGATCACGCCGGATGTGTTATCCTTGCTGCCGTCATTAACGAATATAAATTCGAAGTTGCGATCGGACATAGACGCGCGTACATCGGAAATAGCTTTGTAAAGATAGGGCAGAGCCTCTTCCTCATTGTAACAAGGGACTATCAGACTGATCAACATGGGCATTCCTCCGTTTGTCCAGACAGTTTAAAAGATTCATTCCTTTGTATTATAATCTACTAGGTAATCTTTTATAAGCACCATTTATTGAGCATTTTTAAAATTGGAGAAACTATATGAAAGAAGTTGGAACACTAAATAGTGGGAAAAGGGCGAAGCGTGCGCTCAAGATAAGCAATCTTTACTGGAAGGAACCACTATTAGCTGCGCTTTTAACTGCATTTTGTTTCCTTGTAATGTGTGCATTAAGTGATGTATATCCTTTTGGAAAGTACACCATGATGGCAAGTGATCTTGAAGCACAATATGCACCTTTCCTTTTTCTTTATAAGCGCCATCTGTTAAATATCGACTGGTCTAACTTTGTCTCGTCATTTACCTACTCGTCAGAATTGGGAATGGGCAAAAACTTGATGGGTACATTCGGATACTATTTGGCAAGTCCGATTAACCTGATCGTTCTCTTGTTCAAGTCGGAGCAGGCAAGCTTGTTTATAATAACTCTGACTGGGATCAAGCTCTCGTTGGCATCTGCTTTTATGACTGTGTTTATTCACAAGATGAGTTCGAACAAAGGCAAATTACCTCTCCTTTTTGGTGTCATGTATGCCTTTTCATCCTATACGATGGTGTATATGATGAATATCATGTGGCTTGATGGCTATTTACTTTTGCCGTTATTGTTGTTTTTTATCGAAGAGTTTATGGAGGATGAGTATCATAGAACCTATAAGCTGATAATTACCCTGCTGTTTTTGTTTATAGCCAATTACTATATAGCGTATATGGTTGGTGTATTCAGTTTTATTTATCTTATCGTAAGATTAATCGAGAAAGACAGCTTCAGAACCGACTGTAAGAATACTTTTAAGTTGGTTGCTAAATTTATTCTATCGGCAGTCATTTCGGCGCTTGTTGTTAGTGTCGTACTGTTGCCTGTTGCAATAGACACATTGGGGAACGCAGATCCCACACACAAGGTCCCTACAACTGATTATGTAAAGTTCTCAGCAATAGATATGGTTGACCGCGTATTCCTTGGCAGTCCCGGAGACTTTGCCGAGGTAATGCCCGGCAACCTTCCATTTATCTTCATAAGTGTAGCCTGTACACTCTCAGTTGTTGTTTATTTCGTCAGTGATGTTTTCAAAGGAAAAAAGCGCAGGATTCGTGCAATCTGTTTGGTTGGTGTTTACTTAAGTATGGCAATAAAAGTCATAGATCTTGCTTGGCAGGCTTTTGATGCACCTAATTGGTTCTGGTACCGCTACTCCTTTGTTTTTATCCCCCTGTTTTTGCTGATAACACTGAATGTTATCGAGAAGATTAAACAGGTTCCGAATAAAGATATAGTAAAGGCAACTGCTATTTTGATATTGCTTTTGTTTGTTGCTCAAAGTTTTGGAGCAATGAGAAATCTTGATGGAGTTTTTCTAATTAATCTGGCTTTGGTTGTAGGATATGCGTTGATCTTTATGCTTTTGAAAAGGGAAAAATGGCCCGCCCAACTTGCTAATATGAACAGGTTGTTACCTTTTATACTTTCGCTCATTATCGTTTTTGAGACCGCAGGTATTGAGACGATAATGTCCGGAGGCATCGCTTCTCTTTCCGTATATTATGGTGAAGGCAAACCCCATGCCGAGAGCATTTTGGCAATGGAAGATGCTGCCAGGGCATCGAGGATAGCCGATAGAGGGTATAGGTTTGAACTTGAGCACAATTATGAAGGAGATGACGTTGACACAATTTCCGGGAATGCGGCTTTTTATGTCGGCTATAACGGAATAACTATTTTCAACTCAAATTCGAATAAGTCACTTCACCGTTTCCTTAAGCAACTTGGTTATTGCGTGAATTATAATTATTTTACTGCGGGATATTCTTTTGCAGCTGAGGACACCGATGCATTCCTTTCCATAGGAACGCTTTGTACAAGGATGGGGTATACCGGAGCAAATTACGTTGCTTCCGACGGCTATGGCTCAGGTATTTCATTTTATTACAGAGATATGTATTTGCCTGTTGGATTTGCCGTAGATTCAGACTCTATGAATTTTGATTTCTACAGACTTGAAACAGATACCGAAGAAAAGAATTATTTCGATTTCCGTAATGACTGGTATGCATCGCTTTTCCCGAGCGAATTTGACAGGGATTTTTATGTTGATGTAGATGTTGAAGCTCCGGAATTAATAAACTGCTTTGAGTTTGATATGACAGGTTATTCATCCAAGTCGCAGGCATATATTGATTCATCTATTTCCGATAGTATTATTAGAGATGAAGCAGCAGGCATGTCAAATGTCGTAGACGAGAAAAAGGGCTTTGATCCTGATGATCTTGGAGAAGAACCCCTCGAGTCCGGCGAGAGTACGAGTACACTTTATCGTATGAATGAAGATATTCCGATGCTAATCAAGTATACATTCACAGCCCCGACTTCCGATGAAATTTATATGTGTTTGGCGGCAAGTAGAGTTATTAATAAATGTGATGTGTTCATCAACGGAAGGAAAACAGATGGATGGGGAGATTTTTCTTTCTATTCTCAGGTTGTGAGACTTGGCGCCTTTGAGCCGGGCGAAGAAGTCGAGGTTACCATACTATCGAGAGCAGACCAGTTTGCATATCAAAATATAAGCTTCGCTTATCTCGATTCTGATGCCTTCCGCTCCATGCTTTCCGAGGTGGATCGTTCCAAGGTCACCGTCGAGAATATCGAGAACGGCAGAGCCTGCTTCTCATGTGATCTGGATGAGGGCGAGATCCTCCTTACCACGATCCCTTACGAGGATGGTTGGACTGCCTATGTGGATGGCAAGAAGGCGGATATCACGGTTTATCAGGATGCGCTGATCGCAGTGGACTGCGGAAGCGGAAGTCATGAGGTAAAGCTTGTTTTCGAGGCGCCGGGAATTAAAGCGGGAGCAGTCCTGTCCCTTGTCGGCATCGTCGGATTTGTTTGTCTCGGCGTATATGACGCAGGTCGCAGGAAAAAGGCCGGCAAAGTTTCCGAGAGCAAGTGATTTATCCCCACAAGTGAGGGGAATTATGATATATTTTACGGGTAAATAATTGAGGGAGGACTAAGTGTGCCTTCCGATCGGAGGTTAAAATGAGCTATCAGGATATCTATAAGGTATGGAGTACAGATCCCTATTTCGATGAGAAGACAAGAGAAGAGCTTCTTGCTATTGCGGGTGATGAGAAGGAGATCGAAGACAGATTCTATAAGAGTCTGGAATTCGGTACCGGCGGACTTCGCGGCGTTATCGGCGCAGGAACAAACAGAATGAACATCTACACCGTAGCTAAGGCATCCGCAGGACTTGCAAAGTACATCGTTGATTCCGGAGAAGAGGCCATGAAGCGAGGCGTCGTTATCTCACATGACTCCAGGCATTTCTCTCCCGAGTTTTCCAAGATCGCAGCATCCACTTTTGCAGCATATGGCATCAATGTTCACATCACCGATGAGCTTCGTCCTGTTCCTATGTGCAGCTTTGCAGTAAGATACTTCAATGCTTTCGCAGGCGTTATGGTCACTGCTTCTCACAACCCTCCTAAGTACAACGGCTACAAGGTTTATGGCGAGGACGGCGGTCAGGTTACGGAAGAGGCTGCTGCAGCTATCCTTTCTAACATGGCCGAGTTCGAGGATGTAAGAAAGGTTAAGACATCTGACTTTGATGAGGGCATTGCTTCCGGCATTATCACAAGATTCGGCGTTGAGGTCGATGAGGCTTATACTGACATGCTGATGGACTTGATCATTGACAAGGAGGCCATCGCGAGACAGGCTGACATGAGCATCGTTTACACACCTCTTCATGGTTCAGGCAACAAGCCGGTTAGAAGGATCCTGAAGAGAGCAGGCTTCAATAATGTTCACATCGTTCCTCAGCAGGAACTTCCCGATGGAAGCTTCCCCACTGTAAAGACTCCTAACCCCGAGGATCCGGCAGCTCTTACAATGGGTATCGAGCTTGCCAAGAAGACAAATGCTTCACTTGTATTCGGTACGGATCCTGACTCCGACCGTCTCGGCATCGCAGCAAGATGCGAGGAGAACGGAGAGGTTGTTTATAAGTGCTTTACCGGCAATCAGGTCGGACTTATGCTCCTGGATTACATCCTTGATTCCAAGACTAAGGCCGGCACTCTCGAGGACAAGTCTTTTGCCTGCACCACGATCGTTTCCACCAAACTCTGTGCATCCGTTTGTCGCGAGTACGGGGTTGAGCTTCAGGAGACACTTACGGGCTTTAAGTACATCGGCGAGAGGATCAAGATCGACGACGAGTTCGGTGACAAGCACTTCCAGTTCGGTTTCGAGGAGAGTTACGGTTATCTCTCCGGTACAAATGTAAGGGATAAGGATGCAGTTGTCGCTGCCATGTTGGTATGCGGTATGGCTGCACAGTCTTTTGACAGGGGCGAGACACTTTTCGACAGGCTCGAAAGGATCTACAAGAAGCATGGTTACGGCTTTGAGCAGGCTGTAAGCTTTACGCTTGAAGGTAAGGAAGGCATAGACAAGATCCAGGCTGCCATGGCATCCATGAGAGCTGATCTTGAGGCTGTCAAGACAGCCGACGAGGCGGCTGCTCTGATCGGCGGACCTTCAGTTAAGGCTGTTCGCGACTATAAGAAGTCCGTAAGATATGACTTTGCTTCCGGCAGCGCCGAGACTTCTGAGCTCACATTGCCCGTATCTAATGTTCTGCTCTATGAGCTGGGTGGCGACAAGGGCATCGACTGGGCCTGCGCAAGACCTTCCGGTACCGAGCCTAAGCTCAAGATCTATTTCGGCGTATATGACAGTGACAAGGACGAGGCTCTGGCAAGACTTGAGAAGATCAAGGCCGAGATGAGCGCTTTCGTTCAGAATAAGCTTCAGTAATGTATACTGCCATCTTATCAGGCAAAGCGGTCAATATTGAGACAGACGTCTCCTTGTTCTCTCCTTCGGGAGCGGACAAGGGGACGCTTTCTATGTTAAAGCATGCGGAATTTAAGGGAGATGATAAGGTGTTGGACTTAGGTTGCGGCGCCGGCATCGTGGGACTTGCAGCCTGCTGTGCAGGAGTTGCTCCGGAGAAAGTGACACTGACGGATGTTGATCCGTTGGCAGTCTCCATCGCGCACAGAAACCTCGAGAACAACGGCTTTGTCGGCGCGAGAACAGTCTGCGGCAACGCTCTCGAAGCGGTGGATGATTCAGGCTACACGATCATTCTTTCCAATCCGCCATATCACACCGACTTCAGTGTGGCAAAAACATTTATCGAAAAGGGTTTTAACCGCCTGAGTATAGGCGGCCGAATGCTCCTGGTCACCAAACGCCGTGACTGGTATAGAAACAAAATGATAGCTGTATTCGGAGGCGTAAAGATATACAATGAGGAAGATGGTTATTTCGTTTTCGAGAGCACGAAGCGAAGAGCCGAATATGCCGGAAAGAAGGTAAAGCGCAAATGATTGCCTATAACGTTCAGCCTTTAGCGAGCGAGAATCTTACCGGCATCGGATTTTACTCCGCCAACATCCTGAAAGAGCTTCTTAAGGACGGCGGTGACTACGAGCTTCAGGTATTTGATTTTCTTAAGCGTAATGGCGCTCCTGATATGGTCAGAAAGCACTTGGGTGATTATGACGATAAGGTCCTTCACAGGGTCAGCTGTATGCCTCTGGGGGCTTATATCCGCGCCGGCAAGGCAGGTAGGATCTGTTCTTATGAGATGCTGACTCATTCCTCTGCCGATCTGACAGTCTTCTTCAATTATCTGGCACCTGAGGGTCTTCGGGGGAGACGCATAATAACGATATATGACATGGTCTGCGGCAGATTTCCTGAGACTATGGATGACCGTAACCGCAAGCTCTTGCAGCGTCACCTTCAGCCCTCCGCCGATCATGCAGACGCTATTATGACCATCTCCGAATTCTCCAAAAAAGAGATAATGGAACTTCTTAATGTACCTTCAGATAAGATATATGTGGCGCCCTGCGGTGTTGACGGGGAGTTCTATTCACCATCGATCGATCGGGCGGCCGACAGACAGGCTGTAAAGGACAGGTTCGGCACTGACGATTATATCCTCTATGTTGGCACTTTGGAGCCCCGGAAGAATATCGGCACCCTTATCAAGGCTTTCGAAAAGATAGCTTCCGATAATCCCTCAACTTCCCTGATCCTGGCAGGAGGCGTCGGCTGGCACAGCGAGGCGACCTTATCTCTTATAGAGAACAGTCCGGTAAAAGATCGCATCATTCGTCCCGGCTACATCAGTAATAATGAGAAACGTCTGCTGTATCGAATGGCGCGCGTTTTTGTCTTCCCCAGCATGTATGAAGGCTTCGGCATGCCCGTTACCGAGGCTATGGCCTGCGGGACGCCTTGTATAATAGCTGACAGTTCAAGCCTTCCTGAGGTGGCGGGAGGACTCTGCCCCGCGGTTGTTTTCGATGATGCGGATGCCTTTGCAGGGGCTATAGATGAGCTGATCAATAGAAAAATGTCTGAGGATGAGAGGGAAAAACTCAGAGTCAATGCCACACGTTATACTTGGCAAGCCTCGGCAGATGTTTATCGCAAGGCTATCCGTTCTTTGGGAGTATAACAGTAATAAAAGTGTTTCTTCACGGAAAGCCTGGGATTTGTCATGTTGTACAGGGGTTTGCTGATCGAAAAACAGGCGGCCTGCGGCATCGGGTAATGCTATTCATTGTAATCTCGAAAATAGCATTACATAAATGCAGCAAGAGTAATGTCAAAAAGCTCTTGGGCTTGATTTGGCATTACAAGATCACGGGATTGGTAATGCTGATCTTCGAATAATTGAGAAATAGCATTATCGAATTGCTGAAAATGTAATGCTGATCCGCGGCTTTGTCTTAAATAACATTATCAGGCGGCTGAAAATGTAATGCTATCCGGTAACTTTGCCCAATATAGCATTATCAGATAACCGATAATGTAATGCCAAAAATGAGAAATGCCGCCAAAGGCATTAGCGGGAAAGCCTGGGATATCATTTTGAGATCTTCACGGATTCTGTGGGATTACAGTTCTGGCATCGGATATACCCATACCAACTGGATTCTTAAATCCTGTTCTCAGTTGGTATCAGGCGCCGTCTTAGTACCCACCGGATCATGCATTTTCATTTTCAGTTGGTAAAAGCCTTTACCTAGTCGCTCAAAATGAAGTTCTCCCCCTCAGTTGGAGTTGAAGAAACCCGATTCATGTATGCATTACCCCCCCAAGATGCACTCATCAAACAAGTATCTGCCGATATGTATGCACATCACATGCATACATAATCTCAAAAATACTCCTAATGTATGCATCGGGGTCTCAAGCTTAGCCGGCAAATCCCACAGATTCCGTGAAGAACCTCATTTTGAGCAGTTCGTCAGCCGGTTTGCTGAGACGCGCGTAGAAGAGAGTGGCAAAAAATAAAAAGGGGATGTCTCAAAAGTGATTTAATTCACTTGGGGGCATCCCTTTAA
>CAMNGC010000024.1 GCA_946537885.1 uncultured Clostridia bacterium | reverse complement strand
TGCACATTTTAAAGGGATGCCCCAAGTGAATTAAATCACTTTTGAGACATCCCCCAAGTAATCGTATAATAGTTAGCAATCAACTTATCTTACAAGCGCTTCTGTCTCCTGAGCGATAGCCAACTCCTCATTTGTAGGGATGACTACAACCTTGACCTTGGAATCGTCTGTTGAGATGATCGCTTCCTTACCGCGAAGACCATCGTTCTTAGCAGGATCAATCTTAACGCCCATGAACTCCAGATTCTTGCAGATACCTGCTCTTACATCGTAAGTATTCTCTCCGATACCTGCCGTGAAGACGATAACATCAACACCGCCCATTGCAGCGGCATAGGAACCTACGATCTTGGTGCCCTGGTAAACAAACATATCGAGAGCCAGCTGAGCACGCTCGTTACCCTCGGACGCAGCCTTAGCCAGATCACGGAAATCGGAGCTTACGCCGGAGATACCCTGTACACCGCTCTGCTTGTTCATGAGAGTGTCAAGCTCATCGGCAGACATACCTGTTCTCTTTTGGATAAAGGGAACGATAGCAGGATCGATATCACCTGTTCTTGTACCCATGCAGATACCTGCAAGAGGCGTAAGACCCATAGATGTGTCCTGGCACTTGCCGTCCTTAACGGCGGCAAAAGAAGAGCCGTTACCGAGGTGGCATGTAATGATCCTCAGATCCTCATACTTCTCGCCAAGGAAATCTGCGACACGGCGGGATACATAACGATGGGATGTACCGTGGAAACCGTAGCGACGGATGTCATACTTCTCATAATACTCATAAGGAAGAGCATACATATAAGCCTTCGGGGGCATTGTCTGATGGAACGCCGTATCGAAAACAGCTACCTGAGGTGTACCTGCGGGCAATACCGCCTCGCATGCCTCAATACCGATAAGGTTAGCGGGATTGTGCAAGGGTCCCAGGTCGAAGCAGTCACGGATAACCTTCTTAACATCATCATTTACGATAACAGACTCGCTGTAGTACTTACCTCCGTGGAGGACTCTGTGACCTACTGCGGCAATCTCGGATACATCTGAGATAACACCATGATCCTTATCTACGAGCTGGTCAAGGATCATTGTAACAGCTACCTTGTGGTCAGGCATATCAGCCTCGATAACTACTTCATCCTTACCTGCAGGCTTATAGGTAAGCTTACCGTCGATACCGATACGCTCGGCATTACCCTTAGCCAGTACATCACCGTTGTCGATGTTGAACAGCTGGAACTTGCAGGATGAGGATCCGCAGTTGATTACCAAAATCTTCATGTTTATATACTCCTTATATAGTGATTAACCCTGTGCCTGTACAGCAGTGATAGCAACCGTACCGACGATATCGTCAGCATAGCAACCTCTTGACAGATCGTTAACAGGCATGGACAGACCCTGAAGAACAGGACCGTAAGCGCCTGCCTTGGCAAGTCTCTGAACAAGCTTATAGCCGATATTACCGGCCTCAAGGGACGGGAATACGAGAGTGTTGGCATGACCGGCAACTTCACTGCCGGGAGCCTTAAGCGCAGCAACCTCAGGAACGAGAGCCGCATCGAGCTGAAGCTCGCCGTCTATCTTAAGATCAGGATATGTCTCCTTGGCGATCTTAACCGCATCAGCAACCTTTGTAACATCATCGTGCTTAGCAGAACCCATTGTGGAATAGGAAAGCATGGCAACCTTTGCCTCTTTACCTGTCAGAGCCTCAAAAGACTCGGCAGACAGCTTGGCGATCTCGGAGAGCTTAGCGGAATCAAAATCAGTATTAACAGCGCAGTCAGCGAAAACAAAGAGTCCGTTCTCACCCAATGTGCAATCGGGAACCTCCATAAGGAAGAAACCGGATACTGAAGAGATGCCGGGCTTTGTCTTCAGAAGCTGCAAAGCAGGACGAATAGTATTACCTGTGGAGTGACATGCACCGGATACGGCGCCGTCAGCATCTCCGCACTTGCACATAAGGCATGCGTAATACATATAATCCTTCTCCATTGTCTCCTGAGCGATCTCGGGAGTTACACCCTTCTTGCTTCTGAGCTCAACGAATTTGTCGATATATTTCTGCTTGTTGGGATCGTTGAAAGGATCTACTATCGTAGCTCCCGAAATATCGAAATCTCCTTTATTTGCTGCGATCTCGTCAGGTGTTCCGATAATAATGATATCGGCAAGTCCCTCCTTGATGATCTTCTCTGCAGCCTCATATGTTCTCTTATCCATGGACTCGGGAAGAACGATCTTCTTCTTGTCAGCCTTAGCACGTGCTTTGATCTCATCGATAAATGCCATAACAATATCTCCTTCAGGGAAAAATTTCACGCCTTCGAGTATACTCTTACGACATCATCTTTTCAAATAATAAAGATATGCATTTCTTATCGAAAATCACATAAGCGCCAGGATCATGCCCAGATTCTCGCAGGCATAGAAGACATAGCGATCATTACGGGTCCTGAAGATCATACTCAAAGCCGGGCTTCCGTCATAAGTGGCGACACGGGCTCCCTCGACGGCGCAGGCAGCACTATAGAGGTCTCTGTCACCCTTTTCGAGAGCGATCGACATGATATCCAGATAGGAATCGACGGATTCGTCACCTTCTACTTTGCCGCTGACCAGATAATAATCGCTTAAGATCCGGCCGTCATTTATCATCAGATTCTTGATAAACGCGAAGCTGTTATCGGGAAGTTGACCTGCCTCGGCCAGATTACGCATGCTTGAGATCGCCTCCGATACGCTGATGGCAGCAGCATGACGATAGGAGAAGATATATTCTATATTTCCATCCGCATTCCTGTTATAGGCATAAGCATAAAGCGGTATATCCTCGGATATCAGACCGCCTCTTACGATCTCGAGATTACGCTCATAGCTGCCTTCCGGCAGGAAATCATTATCTTCGAGAGTACGGATCAATCTTAAGCGGATCGCTGAGAGCTCAACCCCGCGCATACTGGCGTAGCTCTCATTCCCTTCACCTGCTCTCCCCTCCAAGCTTGCATGTTCGTCGTTATAAGGCGCTTCATTTGCTTCCCCTAGGCCGAGATTATTCTGGTGATACTCGGCATAGGTCAGATCCACCGGCCTGATCTCACCATTCTCATCGAAGATCGCTTCTGTCAGATCCTCCACCTTATGAAGATCCGAAGTAGTTCCATAGGCCGAATAATATTCGAGGAAAGCCTCCAGCCAGAGCATCTGATCATCAAGAGGCTGGGCACTTATATCTATCTCGTTCATTACCCTTTTCTTCAAGGATTTGGCTGACTTACGATCCGACTGTCTTACATAGATCTTAAGAAGCAGAGCCTGATCCCCCAGATCATAGATCCCCGACTCTTCCTGAGGCTGAGTCACGAGCCTGCCTTCGATCATGAGCCAGGATGGGATAAGGGTTCCGTCTTCACCGCCGTCGATCATGAGATTCTCGGTACGCGACAGAAGATAATCGCAAGTTATGCCCTGATCAGACGCAAGAACTTTCCACTCGTAATCAGCTCTGGTCTCATTATAGATGGAGATCTTTCGGGCGCCGCCATAGGTCCTTACGTACCAGATGTAAGCCCCGCCCAAAACAAGAGCCACAACAAGGACTATCGCCGCTATTATGACCATCTTCGGATTGATACGACTCAAAAAATTTCTATGGGGGGCACTCTGGGCCTCGATAAATCTCTGCGTTCTTCTTCTCATTGCATATGATCCGTCTTTTTGAATATAATTACATATGAATTATACCAAACAAGGAACATGACGGTAGATATACATGAGAGTCATCGGAATAATATCTGAATTCAACCCATTCCATAATGGTCACGAGTACCTTTTTAAGAAAGCCAAGGAAGCAGTCGGCGACAAAAGAGCTCTTGTAATGGCTGTAATGAGCGGGCCTTTCACTCAAAGGGGATTACCGGCTATCCTGCCCAAACATCAAAGAGCCGAACAGGCTCTCAGGTGCGGTGCCGACCTGGTGATCGAACTGCCGTTCACTTACGCCTGCGCCCCCTCTGAGAGGTTCGCGAGCGGAGCAGTCGAGTTACTGTACAGGACCGGAGTGGTGACGGATATTGCTTTCGGGGTAGATTGTGAAAACCCTGCTATTCTCACCAAGCTCGCTTTTTTTGATTACGAATCATCGAAAATATATACATCCACCCTGAAAGAGAAACTTGCAGAGGGAGCTTCTTTCCCTTCGGCGCGAGCAGGCGCGATCATCGAATATCTAAAAAGTTCCGGCGAGCTGAGCGAAGTTCCCGAAGATGCCATAAGACAATCTCTGCGCCGGCCTAATTCCATACTTGCTCTGGATTACATGCACGCCATGGACAGGCTCGGGGCGCATTTTAAGCTTCATATGATCCCCCGCGTCGGAGCAGCATATTCCGACAGCGGAGAGGATGTGCTCGAAGGGGAATATCCAAGTGCTACGTCTATCCGCGATGCACTTTTCGACATCCGTAAAGAACATTCCGGGGAGCTGTCTGTGGCAGCCGCAACAATGCAATTAGCCGGCAAACTCCCCGATAAGTCCCTCGCTGTAGCTCTCGCTGCCTGGCAGAGCGGTAAGAGCAAACTTCCGGATCTTGACGCCTATACCAGAGATATCATCAATCGTGTATCCACAACACCGGAAGCTGTTATGGATGAGTGCGCATATATGGGGGACGGCCTCTCGGGCTATCTCCGTAATCAGATAAGTGACTTAAGATCAGGCGAATATGATTATGATCGCTTTATGTCGCGTCTTAACACCAGGCACTTCACCATGCCCCGCATCTGGCGCGCACTGGCATCTCTTATGGTCGGACAGACGGAAGAATTCATTCACGCCAACTCCCATCCTCGATTTATCAGAGTCCTGGGCTTCGGAAAAGATGGGCGCTACTGCCTTAAGATCATGGGCAAATGCGCGCGGCTGCCTATCCTTCACAACTGTTCGGATGCGGCTGAACTCTACTCCTCCAATATTGAGCTGCGTGATCAGTTTGAGCTTAACATCAACGCTGACAATGTTGCCGCATCCTATCTGGGACTTCCACACAATAGCGACAGGGAAACGCCGCCTGTAAAGGTGTGAGGGACGATCTGAGAGCATGTGCCGGCATGAGTGTCTTCACACAAAGCTTCACCACGAAAAAGGCCGCCCTTCCGGACGGCCTTGCGCTCATAATCAAGTCTTGGCTCACTGCAGATCTTCCATGCCCAGAGTCTTAACTCCTGCGGCATTAAGAAGCTTCTCTGCCTTTGCATTGTCGTTGGTCTTGATGGCAATAGGCGCTCCATCGCCGTCGATTGACAGACCGTAGATATAACTGATATTGATACCGGCTGCATTGATCATACCGACTACCTTCGCAAAGCTGCCGACGGCGTCAGGAACGACTACGGCGATGACCTCATCCGTACGGGCTGCAAAACCGGCATCCTTAAGGATCTGCTTGGCCTTCTCAGGATCCTTGGACAGAAGGCGGAGGACACCATACTCCATGGTATCAGCGAGGCTGGCGGACAGGAGATCGATTCCGTTATTTGCAAGGATCTTCAGAACCTCTTCAAGTCTACCCTCAGTGTTTTCGAGAAAAACAGACAACTGCTTAACAAACATAACATCAACCTCCTTAAATCATGATTGATAAAGCTTACGCTTATCGATTACATGCTTACTCTTACCGTCGAAATGCTCCAGACCGTTAGGCTCAACGAGCTTAACCTTAGCGTTAAGGCCGATCGCCATCTTCAACTTGTCGTGAACGGCCTTGGACAATGTCTCAAGACTCTTGATCTCGTCCGTAAAGACATTCTCGGCAACTTCTACCTGAACCTCGAGAGTGTCATTGTTGTTGACACGATCTACGACCATCATATAGTGAGGAGTTGTTCCCTCGACCGTAAGAAGAGCTGCCTCGACCTGTGAAGGGAATACATTTACGCCGCGGATAATGAGCATATCGTCAGATCTGCCTCTGAAGCGCTGGATCCTTGCCATGGTGCGGCCGCACTCACACTTGTCATACTGGATGGAAGTGAGGTCCTTGGTCCTGTAGCGGATGAGCGGCATGCCTTCCTTGGTAAGATTAGTGATAACAAGTTCACCGTCAGAACCCTTGGGCAACTGTTTTAGTGTAGCAGGATCGATGATCTCAGGCAGGAAATGATCCTCCCAGATGTGAAGGCCTCTGTGATACTCGCAGTCACAGGCAACACCCGGACCCATCATCTCAGTCAAGCCGTAAATATCGTGTGCCTTGATGTGAAGTCTCGACTCCATCTGATCACGCATCTCGTCCGTCCAGGGCTCGGCGCCGCAGATAGCGGACTTAAGCTTGATCTTGTCAACGAGTCCTGCCTTCTCCAGATCCTCTGCTACATGCAGCAGGTAGGAAGGGGTACATGCGATGGAGGTGACATCACAGTCGATCATCATGTCGATGAGTTTCTGTGTATTACCGGTGGACATCGGAAGGACCATGGCGCCGAGATACTCAGCACCGTAGTGCGCACCGAGTCCGCCCGTGAAGAGACCGTAGCCGTAGCCGACCTGGATAATGTCATCTCTGGTGATCCCTGCCATAGACAGGCATCTTGCAACACACTCAGCCCATATCTCGATGTCGCGTCTTGTATAGACGGCGATCTTGGGCTTACCTGTTGTGCCGGAAGAAGCGTGAACTCTCACCATCTCCGATCTGGGAACTGCTGCAAGTCCGAAAGGATAGGTATCTCGTAAATCCTGGTATGTGGTATAAGGAAGCTTATCAAGATCTTCGATGCCCTTGATATCTCCGGGTTCCAGACCTGCCTCCTGCATCTTCTTGCGATAGTACTCAACGTTATGATATACGCGATTGACTACCTTGACGAGTCTGGCGCTTTGCAGCGATTCTATCTCGTCTCTGGACATGCACTCTTTTGTCTCGTTCCAAATCATTGTCGGCTTGACCTCCACTTTTGATACTCACTTATTGGGACATATTATACCAAATAAATTATACAACACTGATATTCAAAACAAACTCATTTTCGAGAAGGATAGTTATTGAATAATCCTATATTTTAATTTCTGCCACAAAAAACTGCCCCGTTATCAACGAGGCAGTTTATTTATCATAACAAACAGCTTAGATTACTGAGCCTTAGCTGCAGCCTTAGCCAGACGAGACTTCTTTCTTGCAGCTGCGTTCTTGCTGATATAACCCTTAGCAGCAGCCTTATCAAGAGTCTTCTGAACAGTCTTCAAGGACTCTTCAACGTTCTCATTAGCAGCGATGGAAGCGTTAGTCTTCTTCACTACTGTACGAATCTCGCTCTTCTTCATCTTGTTAGCAGCTGTCTTCTTATCTGTAACGTTTACGCGCTTGATAGCTGACTTGATATTAGGCATGTCGTTCACCTCCATCGTTTTTTACACCGAAAGATTTTAACACGATTATTTTTAAGGCGCAATAGATATTTTTCTTTTTTATATAGGGCTCATCGAAAAGACTCCAAGCCCTGTATTTTATGCGCTTACGAGCGTCCGCCCTTCTCTCCTGCCGCAGCATAAAGGGCGATGCTTGCCGCGATCGGCAGATTAAGAGAATCAATATTGTCAGTGTGTTCGATCCTGACCGGCCGGCCGATCTTCGAGAAATCGGATGGAAGCCCTGTTGCCTCATTGCCGAATATCAGGCTGTAAGGTCCCTCGATCTTGATCTGCTGAAGTCTCACACTTCCGTCAAGCATAAAAGGATAGATCTTATTTTCCGGAAAGCGCACCAAGTATTCCTCAAAGTTCTCGAAAATCTCGACTCTCACCCTGGCCGCTGCCCCCATGGACGCACGGATGGTCTTGGGATCCCAATTGTCCACCGCCGGTGGGATAATGGCAATATCCTTTACTCCGAAGCCCGCGCAGCTCCGCATGATCGTTCCCATATTACCTGCGTTCGAAGGATTTACCAGGACTACATGATTACCGGGCTGAAGCTGTTCTCTCCTCTTGGTCACAACCGCTATCACGAAGCAGTTCTCCTTCTGCGACAAGATGTTGAAGGGCTTCTCCTCAACTGTCACCGGAATCCCCCTCTCGGAAGATATCCTGTTGATCTTGGCAATTGTTTCCTCAGACTTGAAATGAGGATGTAAGATCACCTCTTTAACGCTGTCGGGACAGTTATTCAGGAATTCCATTGCTACGGTGGCACCGAGCGCGTAAGAAATGTCTTCTTCTTTTTTGTATCTGCTTACTTTCATAAAATATTGATTTCCTTCTCAATAATCAATGACAAATTCATTTAACTGTGTTATCTTATGTATGTATTATAAACGCAAAATACGAATTGGAGGCAATGACTCATGGAAAATTCGAATAACAACCCTAATCCTCAGGTTCAGCAGGCCCAGCCCGTTCAGCCTCAGGCACCTTATCAGCAGCCTATGCAACAGGCACCTTATCAGCAGCCCATGCAACAGGCTCCCTATCAGCAGCCTATGCAGCAGGTTCCTTATCAGCAGGCTCCCGTTCAGCCCAGAGCTGATCAGTCCAAGCTGTTTGCCCTCCTTGCATATATCCCTCTGTTCTTCCTCATCGGTCTGCTCGTACAGCCTGAGAAGTTCAATCCTTTTGTAAAGAACCATGTAAATAACGGTATCCTTGTTACGATCATCACGGCAGTCGCTATTCTCTTCCGTGTGCTCTTCGGCCTTATCGCTACAGGCTTCGGTCAGACACTTCTCGCGATCTTCCTGCCCTTGGCTATTACACTGATGATCTTCGGTATTGAGGCCGTTATCAAGAATAAGTATTATTCGATCCCTTTCCTTGGCAATATCATCATCGTCAAGTAATCCGTTTTCGAGATACGATTAAGTTCAACAAAGGCTGCTTCGTATGGAGCAGCCTTTTTGTTGGTTATTCTCGAGATTGCAATAAATAGCATTACCCAATGCTGAAGGCCGGCTTTTTCGATCAACAATCCCCGGGCAGCCCTCTCAGATCCGCCCTTCCTTAAACATCTTCATCATCTCATTTGTAAGGCTATAGTCGTCCGGCTGCAGTTCAATCTCATCACGGCTGCGCCACTCGGCAACTTTCAACTCGCTACTGTCCATAGTGATCGCATCCGACCCGTCCAGATCACAAAAATAGCCTACCAGCAGGTCATCAACGATACCCCAAGGCTGAGATTTATAATAGCGGATATTCTTAACCTTAAGACCGGTCTCTTCCATGACCTCGCGCGCCGCCGTCTCCTCCAAAGTCTCGCCGATCTCGGTAAAGCCGGCGACCAGAGCATAGTGGGCAAAACCACGGGCATACTTTGTAACCAGGAGTTTATCACCGTTGGTAACACCGACTATGACCGCGGGCACGATCCTGGGATAAATGATATTGCCACATTCGCAGCGTATGGCTCTCTCCTTGTCATCAAGAAAAGTCATCTTTCCACAGCGGCCGCAGAAACGGTTATTACGATACCAGTTGGCCAGCTGAAGCGCAGTGAAAGCCACGAAGACGCGGTATTTTTTCGGAAAGCCGGAGCTGCGGAGCTTACGTATATTAACAAACTCATACCCCTCAGGAGCTTTGATCTCATCAGGAGTCTCAACATCATACAGGAAATAGCGATTCTCATCGTCAACCCCGAACAGATATGTTAGTCTCCCTCTATCAAGCCACGGCAGATCGGAAAGCTTTGGGAAAAGATCTCCCTTGATCAGAACGTCATTACCATTAAGAGCGATGACTATAGAGTCGGCATCCGGGCTAAGCCCCGGCTTGAAAGAATTATGCATTATATGCGGAAAAATATCCTGTATCATAGATTATCTCCTTTACTCCAGTTCAATATCATCCAGCAGATTATAGATCGCATCCTGTGCCAGGACACCCCGTTTCATTCTCGCATCGAAAAGTCCCTTCTCATCAGCTTCGTAATCAGACTTAAAGCAACCGGTCATGTAGTCCTCAAGCTGTTTTATATCAGCGACCTTTGCCCGTCCCCTCTCCGCACTCACTCGATCGAAAATCTCCTCCATCCGGGCTACACGCAGCTGACGAAGATAGATCTCAATTCCATCATCATCATTACTCCCGATCACTACATCGGCAGTCTCCTTCAGCTCGGGAACAGAGTTTCCCATTGCAACGCCGATACCTGCCAACTTTAACATCCCTATATCCGCGATATCATCTCCGAAAGCAATGATATCGGAAGTCTCGATCCCCAGATACTTACACGCTTTAATGATAGCCGACTCCTTATTGACCCCGTGAGGCGTAAACTTATACCAGAATCCGTCCGTGAACCTGACAGCATCGCACGAAGGGAGCCTCGCGATCAGTTCATCGGCCTTATCCTCATCAAAGATCTCGAAGCATACTTTAAGAGCAGGCTTCTCGAAAATATCCAGCTCAGCTTGAATACTGTCTCCCCAGCTGGCTTCCAGAGCATCATCCTCCGCCCTGTAATTACGATAGAAAGAACCGTCCGCCGCATCAACTGTAATATTGACATCTTTGATCAAGGCTCTTGCCGTAGCGATCATTTCAGTAACTTGTTCCGCCTTAAAAGCACTGCAGAATATCTGCTCTCCTCTAATTTTAATATCCGCGCCTCCGCTGGTGATCAGTATGTCGGGCGCAAGGCTGCCCATGAAAGAACTGATATTACTCTCACTTCTGGATGTCACTACTCCGATGAGGCTTCCGGCGCGCCTGTACTCTTCAAGGACCGTCAGCGTCCCCTCAGGCAATTTCTTCTCACTCGTAAGCAAAGTTCCGTCAAGGTCAAACAAGTAGCATTTGCTCATAATCTTTACCTCATCCCAGTAATAGACTTGATTATAAACTTCCTTGCAGTAATGGTCAAAAACCGATATAATCACCGATAGACTATCGAGGTGTAGCGCAGTTGGTAGCGTACGTGCTTTGGGAGCATGGGGTCGCAGGTTCGAATCCTGTCACCTCGACCAGATATTCATGACTATCGGGTGTTCATGGCCGCTTTTCGACCACTTTAACACCCGATAGTCATTTTAATTGCTTGAAGAATCTCCCCCATACTCGCCCCCGACGCATTCGTCGATGGTCAGAACTCAACTTCGTCAAGAATTGCGTCAGGATCGGCGCCCTCCAGGTCAAGCCCGGACGCTATTACCTTTTTTACATTTGGGATCCCATAATAATTCCGAGCCAGCGCCTCTATGTAACCGAAGCCAAAGTCGTCAGGACAGAAGTCGCCTCCCGCGGTCGTTACATAGATAAGTTCAGACGCTTTGCATAGCCCATGCAGCTGCCCTTCCGGTGTATATTCGAAGGTCACTCCGTTAAGGTTGATCTGCTCTATATATTGTTTCAATGATGCCGGGAAAGAAAGATCCCAATATGGAGCCGCGATAATGATCTTATCCGCAGTCGCGAACTGTTTTCCCATCTCGAAAATCGGATCATCATAATTCTCCTGATCTTTAAGCTGATCTCTCCTTATAAGAAAATCCTCGTTAACCTCAGGGAACGTCATCTCACCGGGTCTGATCTCCACGATCTCATCTGTCTCAGATGCCAATATCCTGTCAGCAAGCTTCCTGGTACGCGAATTATGTCTTACACATGCATTGATAAATAGGATCATAGCAACTTCCCCCTCTGATCAATAATAACACGGAATCCGTGTATTTTCATTCTGAGCAGATGGATGAGTCATTAGGCTCTTTTAATAAACAGAGATCCCATGAAGAAGCAAAAGAACAGGAGGTCTCACATGTTTTATCCTGTCACCTCGACCATATTTAACATTGTTACAGATCCTTTTATCACGGGTCTTAGCGACAGATAACAGAAACGGCAACAGATCGATTGGTCCTGTTGCCGTTTTGCTCGTTAATAAGCTTTATGATATCAGTCGAGCACTTCCTCGATGGTCTCAGGAGTGTATTCCTGACCGTGATAGACGATGACTACGCCTTCGGGAAGATCATCGAAGGCCCGGTGTTTCATATCAGTCGTCGCATCGCCCAGTATTATCCTCTGAAGCGAGTCAAGTCCGTCGAAAAGATCGTTGGGGATCTTCTCGATACCGTTGATCTCGACTTCGGTTATCGTCGATGCACTGTCATACCACGGTACGGATTCATCTTCCCAGTCACCGGGGATCTTATCGCCTGTTATGATCAGTCTTGTTCCGTCTATCTCCCAGGAACAATTGATTTCTTCCTCGACCTTGATCATCCATTCCTCGTCAGATCCGTCTGTCTCTGTAAGGAGATCACCTGCCTGATCAAGATCGACCCACACACAAGGCCTGATACCCCGTTGTCTGTCTTTCTCATTGAATAATCCGAATCTTGACAGGTCGATCCTGCCATCCTGCTCAACGAGCATTGCATGCCCTTCTGCCGTAAACCATGACTCCATATCAAATGACGACCTGAGCCACCAGCATGCATACTCATTGCCGATCACAGACTCATCATAGACAAATCCGTATCCGGTCAGCTCTTCGTAGCGCTTCTGCGTAAAATCATCTACCAGACCGGTGGTGTTGTGCTCGGCATAAGGCGTAGCCCTGCAGAGAAGCAACATTGAGTATATGTCGTGATGGTCCTCGTCATAGTCGATGGGAACTGCCTCATAGTATCTCATGACATCATCGTAAGACAGAAGGAAGACGCCGCTTATAATATCACCGATAAACTCTCCGGCATCATTCACTTGAGTATAATCCGTCATATCTGCAAGCGCACCTGATTCCTCATCCGTAAAAGCACTTCCTGAGAATTCCGAATTAAGCCATGTTCTGATGTAACTGCTGTTCCACGGCTGCGAAACACTGAGATCACTACCGCTTGCATTCTCACTCTCGTTGAAACATTCGTAGTCGAGTACATACTTAGAGATAAGAAGAGCCCTGCCATCCTGAATATCAAGGACCTGCCATTTGATAGGTTCAGCTCCGTTATCAGGATCATTGTCCTGTTCATATCTTCCGAAGGCGACATGATCACCGACTTCTATGTCACTTCCTACCGAAGCAGGTTCATTCGAGGCCTCGAGCGGATCGGTATCACTTACCCTTATGACACTCCAGTAATATCTGCCGTCGATAAGCTTAAGCTTCATAGTGTAGTAGAGGTTGCCATTCGGCTGATCGAAATAGTAAAGCTGAGTCTTTACATAATAATATTCACCATCGAAAACGATCTCGACAATCTCATTACCGTCACCGCTTCCCGCATCACCTTTACTGTAGTAGATGTAACCATCCCCAGCAAGATACTGATGTTCTGTGTCACTGCCGTCGGTAAGGCTGCTGTTAAGCACATCCATCTTCTCTGGAGAAAGATTGAAGATATTCTCTTCTAGCCAATAAAGCTTCTCAGCTTCAAGCCGGTAGATCAAAGATGTCGCCGCTATCGTACCATTAGGATCCGATGTGATCTTTTCCACTTCAAAGTCATCAAAATACTGAGAATAATCAATAACTGTTTCCGTCAATGTCGAGTTCGGCAGGAACCATCCGAGATGATAATAATCAAATCCGACATTGCAATCATATCCGCTCATTTGGAAAAGATCGACAAATACTCTAAGCTGCACTGTCTCAGGCAATTCATCGATGGACATCGATATAGGCTCACCGTCAACGGTCGGTTCAACATAGGCAGGCTCATTAGTTTCAGTCACTTCCGTTTCTGTAGTCTTCGTTGTCTCCGCTGCTTCCGTTTCAGCTGTTTCCGTAACCATGACAGGCTCTTCCGTCTCGAAAACATCCTCGACCGTCTCCACTGTAGTCTCCGTCTCTTCTTCATCGTCTTTATCATTGACCGCTATCGATATAACCGCTGCCGCTACACCGACAACTGCAACAGAAGAAAGAACTCCTATCGTAACCTTACCTGCCGTCGTGCGCCAGAATGATTCCTTAGCATAGTTATAGACCTTGGGCTGATTGCTTCTTGCTACACCTTCTTTATAAGGAAGTGTTTCTTTGGCTGTCATGGCTTCTTTATTCTGAAGAGATTCTTTAGCAACTGCAGGTCTCTCCTTGGCAATAAGCGACATGATATTGATATTAGGAAGCTTAAGCTGCTTCGCGTCTTCCGTCAGGAATCTGGTCATGAAAGGCAATGCGCCTGCAAGAGCGAACTTATCCTTATTATCCTTCTCATACTTTTCGACACCGGATCTGATCTTGATCCTGGAAGATTTCAGTCTTGTCTTAACGGTCCCTTCGGGACAATTCATCAGCTTAGCGATCGTCTCCACAGGCAGCTCATCGTAATAGTAAAGAACGACTGTCTGATATTGAACATCGGACAACTCACTTTGCATGATCGAACGGAGGATCTCCCTCTTGGTCTGCTCCATGATATAAGAATCAGGCAGATTCTCCAGATCGTCATCACCCTGAAGAGACTCATCATTCGCTATCGTATCGTCATAAGACAGATCGCCCTTCTTGCTGCGGTATATATCCAAAGATCTGTTGGCGGCTATCATCTTGATCCATCCGGCAAAACGTCTGCCGTCGTCCAGCGTTCCGATCCTCTTATAGGCAGCCATGTATGTATCCTGCATGGCATCAGCCGCATCGTCAGGATTTCTTAGGATACCCAGGCATGTGGCGTATACCATGCGCTGCGTTCTGTAATACAGCTCGGCGAAAGCGCCCTCGTCGCCGCCCTGCACCTTCGCTACTAATTCAGCGCACTTGGCATATATATCATCGGTTCCGTTATCGTGAGTGTTCATCTTTTTTCTCTCCTTCGCTCTTGATATTGATTATATCGCTATCTTTTGTCTTGTCACAATTGCCCTCTTCGGGCAGTTGCAGCTCCTCCGCCAGTTTATTAAAAAACCGCGTCAGAAATGGCTTTTTCCCATCGTCACATCTCATCTTGTCCTCCCGTCTTTATTGGCTTTTATACCTTAATGACGGAGACGAGATGTGGCAGGTTCATTCTCGAGCGAAAAAATACAAAAATCTATAATGCTTCTGTTAACACCGGGGCTCGGATAAACAATTATGGATACTATTGGCTTACTCTCGTGCCGACGCTAATTTCTCTTGTACAGCTTCCTCGATGAAACTGTTTAAGGTCTGCTGATGCGCCATGGCATAGATTGCTGCACGTCTGTGGAGATCACTGCCGAGCCTTACATTAAAGCTGCCCTTATATGCGACTTCTGGGATTGTCCCTTGCTTCTCACAGAGCATAAGATAGTCATCTATAACAAGATGAAAATCTGTTACCAATTCTCTCGCATTTGTTCCTTCATAAGAGAGCAGTGAGCGTATTCCCTGAACTTTACCAAAGAACACTCCATCCTCCTCGGAGAATTCCACACTTCCGACATATCCTTTATATTCCATCGTATTATTCATATGAGTCCCTCCTGCTCCAATTGTTCTATTAACTGCTTAATCTGATACTCCAATAGTTCCTTCCTTTGATGAGGTCTGTGAAGCAAGATCTTTGTTGTAAATCGGTCACTTATAAAAACGACACGTGATCCACTTGTCATCCCTTTGTTGTAACGTTTATACGAAAGCATATTGAGCAGCGTCTCAGCATCATCAAATGTAAAGGATCTTGGATTAGCTTTTAACTTGGCAATAAGCTTTTCTTTCCTACTCAATAGTATCACTCCTCGTGTTTAATTATAGCAGGAAACGGATCGATGTGCAACTATATTTAGTTGCATTTATTGTTTGGGTTTTAGTGATATTCAATTGACGTACGCCATAGCGTACGCTATAATCAAAAAAAGAATAAGGAGGACCATATGAATTCAATAAACATTACTCAGGCCAGAAGTAATCTGTACAAATTAGTTGCCGACGTTAACCGTGACTCTGTCCCCATCACGATAACCAATAACAAAGGAAAGAATGGTGTTCTTATTTCCGAAGACGACTGGAACGCCATCCAGGAGACTTTGTTTATCAACTCGATACCCGGTATGGCTGATAGCATTATTGCTACAGCAGGAGAAACAGATGGAAGCATCTACAGTCCTGATGAGGAGTGGTAAACATGTACCTCATAAGATTCAGCAAACAAGCCGAGAAGGACAAGAAGAAACTCAAATCGGCTGGCCTTGAAGCGAAGACAAAGGATCTCCTAAATACTATTGCCAAAGATCCTCTTTCCACACCGCCCCGTTATGAGGCTTTGGTTGGTAACCTTCAAGGCTTTTATTCAAGACGGATCAACATTCAACACAGGCTGGTCTACAGTATACTGAATAACCCCATAGAATATAACGGTGTTCTATACGATGGAACTGTTATTATTGCGCGTATGTGGACTCATTACGAAGATGTGTAGATTGGTCTGTCACACTCATGATAGTTTAAGATCTTGTTATGCCAGCTCATCATATTTCCGCATATACCTATATTCAAAGTGAACATCCGCATTTGTGCAGTAAAAAACAATCAATATCATTTCCGCAGTAACATTTTCAGTATCTCATGCTTGATATATTGTTGAAAACAACACAGATCAACGGCAGTATCTATAATCTCAATGAGAGCTGTTAAGGCTTAACCTTCGTTCTTATCTCATCTTGACTCTGTTTCAGAAAGATTGTTCTTGTTTTATGATTCCCTCTTCAATTTGAAAAGTCATACTAACGCTTTAATCCCCACAAGCAACTGGCTAATCTTCACCAAATTGTTTATTACTTCATTCACGGTCTTCTTATCACTATATTTGTTTCCTGAGAATAAAAGTGCGAGACCTTTCTCTGTAATCATAACACTGTATGGAAGAATACTTATATCCTCAACAGCACCATAATCGTGAATATACCGATTACGTCTCAACCATTCATATATACCACCTAATCCATAATCACTTATATCAACAGTTGAAAAATCAACGCTACGATCAGGATCATTTTTGAGTATAATTGTAAGTTTTAGGATTTCATATATTTCTTTTTTCTGTAAAGGTTTTATCTCGCCTTCAGCGATATACCATTTACCATCAACTTTCTTACATACAAGTATTTTCTTTTTTCGACAATATGAAGCTACCGTACGTGGATTAACGTGCCACTGATTGGCAATAACTTTAGTGGAATAATATCTTACGCCATCTATTTCAATTCTTTCACTCATTGATACATTTCTCTTTCTGAATTGGAATTTGGATATTTAAGCTACTAGATTTATCCATATAGCCGGACGCACACCGTGCGTCCCACTAACACCCCAGCCATTAGAAACATAGCCATCTGATGTAACGAATGGCGCATCACCACCATAATTATTACTTACCATATCCCTCAGCCACCAAGCGCAAGCTTCTCCGTCATAAAATGCCACTCTTTGTTCCTCTGACAACAAACGTTTTGCTTGACCTTCGTTAAGTAGGGAAACCTCGCCATTAATAGCATCTTTCTCATAACTGGTAAAAGCACTATCATAGTAAGTACCATTCAACCAACCATGAAGACTACTGGATGACCAATCACTAAAGTAATCGTCATATTCTCTTTTACTGACACACTCATCACTGAGAAGAAGCAAAGCACTATCCTCTACTTCCAGAATAATCCATTGATTATGCCCATGATAATCTCCAAAAATAACAGTATCTCCTACACTGTAATTCCCATTTTGAATAACCTTCACTCTGCATGCTCCAATATACTCCTCACTAGACAAGTATCCATCCAATTCTTCAAACATTGCCATCGCTTCTTCATACTGATCGTTTGCCATGAGGTCAATCGCAATATAGTACTGACAGTGAGTAATGTAAAAATCACTTTGTTTATACCCATCCAACTTCTCAAACTCTGAAATAGCCTCAGCGTATTTTCCATCATTCATCAACTTAACTGCGTGATCATACTTGCTATTAGGAATAATCACGCTAATCATTATAATTGCAGTTATAACTACAACCACTACCAAAAGTGACAAAACAATAACGCATCTTCTCTTTCTTCTTGCTTTCCGAGCTTTATCTTTGGCTGCTGTCTCTTCTGCTTCAAGAAACGAATCCCGTTTTCTTCGAATCTCAGCAATAACAGAATCACAATCTTCATACCCACTGAAATTGTCCTTCAAATATTGAATACTGCTATTGCATTCCTGACTGTTAGTCGAGTTTCGTGCGTTCTTTACCGCAAGATTATAGTTATGATCTTTTTGGGCCATTGCAGCTTTATACTTCTTCTCGGCTGCAAAATCAGTTTTCTCAATAAACTGGGCATATTCGTTATTGATCCGCTCTACAGAGCTTTCATCAGAACTCTTTGCATCTGCAATGCGCTGATCAAAAAGCGAAATAAGGTTAGACTCAAAACTCGCTAAATCATCCGCCAATTGGTCTGTAGCGTACTGCTTTATCCTGTTGTACAGTTTGTCATTATGGAGATTCGAGAGTACATCTGTCTTTTGCTTTTCTCTTGACTGAAGCGTCGACTCAAATGACGTGTCATAGTTATACATCTTTCTTATTTCATCAGAAGAAAGATAATCCGGAATCGTATAAGATTTAACTATGCTGTTTATATGCTCATCGTCAGTGAGAACCATAAGTTTTTTTGGTTCTGCATACTCTGTCGATTGTTCAATGCGAGACTTGTGGTCAGATAAGCTTTTCGTTTGTTGAGATACCAGATACTTCCCCAAGTAAGCATCAGCGCACTCCGGATCCTGATTTAACACCTCTTCGAAGAAACCGTCTGCCTTGGCCCAGTCTCCATCTTCGATTGCCATATTGCCTCGCTTAAGAAGAGCGGTAATGTTAGCATTATAGCCACCAACATTTACAACCTGAGTTGTCGTCACGGGCTGCACCTGATTGGCCCCGACGATTTTCTTAATGCCTCTTATCAGATCCTGCATGAATCCGAGCTTAGTCATATCCTGCGCCTGGAGATGTGAGAATTCTTCAGGAAGGTCATAGGGGTCCATATCTTTGTACGCCGGGATAAGCATCTTCTTCTCACCTTTTCGAATCAAAGCAAGATAGCGACTCCACTCATTCTTGACCCAGACTGCATTGAAGTATTCCTGTTTTGTACCTAATACAACCATAACCTTTGCGCTGTTAAGCGCTGCAAAGATGTACGGCTCATAGGCTGTACCAAGCTTATCCTCAAGGGTGATTCGCGAGAAGAATACTTTGAAGCCTTCCTGCGTCAGCTGGTGGTAAAGATCGTTTGCAAGTACTGAGTCAGGAGTTCTTCTTCCGTTGTTATCCGTTTCCTTGTAGCAGATGAACACATCAAAAGGTTCTTCCTTACTTGAGATCTCAAGTATCCCTTTCTGAATCTCGTCTATAGCTCTTGCCTCGTCTTCGTAGATGATCTTCTGTTCGATACTTGCATACTCAAGAGCTTTCTTATAGTCCTCATCAGCAACTACTGATGTAAACTGTGCTCGATTTACAGTTGGCACTCTCCTATGCGTTGCAGGATCCTCGACATACTCAATACCATACTTACATAGGACGAGGGACCAATAAGACTCGGCATCGGTGCTATCCTCATTAAGGATCTGTTCATAGATAGACATTGCCTTATCGTACTCATTGTTCCTACGGAAGTGATTAGCTCTGTCATAAAGGTTTGCTTTACGATCATCATCAAGCTTAGGTAGTGTCTGCTTGGTATTACAGTACTCACAAGTACAGACTGTCTCACCGGGATTGAATTCTATTGTGCCACCGCACATTTTGCATTTGAGTATTGACATAAGACTCTTTCTCCTTCACCTTTATCAATATGATTCTGCTCAAGTAAAAAAGCTCAAATTAATCAAAGTTCCTTCATATAGTTGCTTATCATTTTTAGCTGTTCTATCCTGTTTTCTTCAGTCGCAGTTTGAGATTGTAAATAGTCCTTCAACGAAGTCATCAAGAAAACATAACCATTAAAGCTATTGCATAATTCTTCAACAATTGATTCATCAACACAGCTAAAAATATCTTTTTCTGTTTGTCCTATAAACCTTGAACGACGATAATAATCCACATAAAGCTTCACGCTACTGTCTTTGTCTGGAAACAAATAACATTCTGTAACATCACTCTTAAGTGCCAATTCCAAAAGTGTTATAAGCTTATCTTTTGGCTCTACAATTACAGTTTCAATCACATTGCTAGAATCAAGGAAACATGGCACGAATGTCTCATTTTCCTTTTTATAATGATGAAGAATAAAACGCCCCGATTGTCTTTGATATCGTATATTATTAAAAGAAGAACAAAACAAAGATGCATAATCAAAGCAATATGATTTATTTGTAACTGTGATGTGGTCAACTGTGTTATTATCCCACATAATGTTCATTCTATTCTTTACGGTTGTTGTATCAATTCCAGACATAGAACTAACATCGAAAGAATAGACATAGCCTTTTTCACCAAAATGTTTATTACAGGCAAAATACTTAGCTACTTTTTCATTAGTCGAAACATCTAATAGAGGGGACTGCAAACCATAATGCTGCATTATCCCTAGCGTTCTAATTTTTCTTTTAGTGATTGCATTTTCTGTATCATTTGCTTTTTTTGATATGTCATCAAATTTCAAGATATCACGATATTTATTATATGCACCACGAATAAGATTATGTATATTATCCGTTCTGTTTTCCCTGTAGATACTTGGAGTAAACTTATAAGGATTGGCTTCGTCCTCACTGTACTTGCGACTCTCCCCTCGATAGACTTTACCACCATCTTTTGCCATACTCACTTCCCCCTCCTACACAACGCATTTCTCTTATTAATAGCCTCGATCAGCACCCTAGCTTCTTCTTCAACACGAGTGCCATCCTTTTCCAGCACAGCCTTCTCGAACTCGGCGTAGTGCTCAGCTATGTCGTTCTCGATCCCTTCGGTTCCACCACTACTGACAGGATCGGCATATCTGATCGCCTCGTACACTTTATTGCAGCTATGCTTGAATTCTCTCGGAGCAGAACTGTTAAGAGACTCGGCTTCGCTTCGAAGGGTCTTCATGAATGAGGTTTGTTTTTCGATATTGATATCGATCGACTCGATGGCGTTGACAGCGATACGGGTTCTAAGAATTGCTCCGGAATAAAAAACCACCAAGACTATTGATACGACAATAGCTATCCAAACCGGCATACGAGAGTTAAGCATGCAAAGAGCGCCTACGATTATGCTGACGATCATTGCCGAATAACCCAGATATATGATCGGGATGTTGTAGAAGAGTTTACGAGAGGAGCCGTCCGCATCCTTGAAGGCCCAAAGGGTGATCAGGAGGTGAGCCGCCATTGCGATCATGGTGAAGATATAACCCGCCCAGAATGAACCGGTGTACTTGTCTGTTCCGGACCAACCGGGAGCAACGAAGACGATCGCGTTGAACGCCGCCACGAGTATTACCCACGATATAATATATGTTTTGATAGATCTATTCACGGAATCCCCTCCTCCTTATAATCTCGTCCCGCATTCAAGGCAAAACTTGCCGCCCGCCGGGATATTCGCTCCGCAGTTGGGACACTTCTTGGAAAGCTCAGCCCCGCACTCCATACAGAATTTACCCTTGGGAGTCTTCTTACCGCACGAAGGACAGATGATCACATCAGCCTGAAGTGTCTCGATCTTGGAGCCGCATTCAAGACAGAACTTCGCATTAGAAGGAAGCTTGTTCCCGCAATTAGGACACAGAATCTGAGCATCTGACGAGGTTTGTTGATTCTGTGGAGCCATTCCTGCGAAGATACCGCTTACCTGGCTTCCCATGGCACCTGCCGCCTGAAGTCCGATCCCGAGACCTAAGATGTCACTCATAGTGGAACCGCCACCGCCGCCGTTGCCGCCCATATTACCGATTCCCTCAGCGAAAGCTTTCTGAACATCAGCCTGGAGAACATCCTTCTGGTTATAGCCTTTTGCCGTCATAACCTGAGCTTCGGCCAGACCTTCCGCCTTGATCGCCTCTGCTTCACCTGAAGCCTCGATAGCTCTCGCCTGCGCCTCAGCCTGAGTCGCGATGATCTTACGTTCAGCTTCTCGCCTTAAGATCTCTGTCTCGGTCGTCTGCTTCTCAAGTTCCGCCACTCTCTGGGCTGCTACGACTTCTACCTCAGTTTGTGCTTTGGTCTTGCTTACTTCAGCAGCAGCCTCCACCTGAGCTTTTCTTACTTCCGACTCAGCGAAAGCGACTCTTTTCTGTAGTGATACCGCATGCAGGTCTCTTATCTTCTTGAAGTTCGGATCATTCTCCGGAAGCACAACAGTCGTAAGATAAAACTCTGGGATCGTAAGTCCATAGTCCTCAAAGCCCGGATTGATTCGCTCCTTCAACACTTCCGAGAGCTCGTTAAGATGTTCGTCAACTTCCAGGATATTGATATTGCTCGCCTTTATTGCCGTTGTGAGATTGGATTTAACCTGAGTCGATATAAGCGGCTTGAAACAGTTCTGGATCGACTTTGTAAAACTACTGCCCTGCTGTTCCCAAGCAATTCCGTTCATTGTACCCACCAGCTTTATCAGGAGCTTACGGCTGTCAGATACCATCATATTCATCTCACCGCATGCCCCTAATTCAAGAGGAATACCATACTCGGGATCTATATATCTGACTTTGGAATCAGTCCCCCATTTCAAAGCCATTTGGACGGTCTTGTTGATGAAGTAGACCTCACAATGAAAAGGCGTAGGATCCTTACTTCCTGTTATCGCTTTAATGAATCTGCCGAGCTTGGGGATATTCTGTGTCTCCAATGTATATCTTCCCGGTCCAAAAAGATCCATCGCTTCACCGTTCATCATGAAGACTGCTTCCTGCGACTCGTGGACAATAAGCTGAGTTAATGTGTTGAAATCCTCGTTCGGGTGTTTCCAAATAAACGTACTGTTATCGCCCTCGTACTTAATAACAGAAGTAATACTTGCCATATCCGTTCCCTCCCGTAGTCATCGTGGGATGTAAGAATCATTATTCCGAGAGGCAATCATAGGCTCTCGGAATCTGATATGCGTAGTATATCAG
>CAMNGC010000023.1 GCA_946537885.1 uncultured Clostridia bacterium | reverse complement strand
CATCATCAAATTATTATGTATCTTTCCAATCCTATCTTTAATGTCATCGGAGTAACGCGAAGACGGATAAGTAATAAGGGAAACTACAATTCCTTTATGATCCATAGCTGAATAAGTGCGGATCAGTCGTTCACTTCCTGCAGAACTCACATACGGACTGCTAATTAACACTTCTTCTTTTGCATTTATAATATCATTTCTGAATTCTGCACTATATGTCTCGCTGTCATAGAAGAATCTCTCTTTCGGCTTCATGCCGGCATCCTGCGCCAGTTCATATCCGATTCTTTTATAAGTACGAAGACGTTTATTATACATGTTGGCAAATATATCTATGTGATGGTCAACATAATCGATTACTGTTACTTTGCTCTTTCCGTCATGACTTCGGTTAAGTCTTCCCGTATACTGTTCTACATTCCCATCCCATGCTATCGGCATGGCAAGGAACAGCGTATCCAATCTGGAACAATTGAACCCTTCTCCAATATACTGACCTGTTGCCAGTATGATCAGGGATTCATTGTCCGGGATTAAACTAAGGCGTTCTCTTATTTCCCTTCGTTCTGATTGTTTCTTCCCGCCGGTCAAGACTAGGACGTGATCGGCTTTGTTCCCGACTTTCTCGAAAAGAACATCAAGCTGAGCTTTTCGCTTAGACAGTACAAGCGGAGTGTGCCCCTGCTTAATACATTCTTCTATATCTGAAGCGATCATGCTGTTGCGAAGGTCACTGTTAACGACAATATCATATGCTTCATTTGACGTCAGTTTATTCTTTGTAGAAATAATTGGTGTAAATCTAGGCTCAAGAATATGCTCCATCCCCTGCAAACTGATCTTATCTTTAGCAGTAAATCTATAACGCACAGGTCCAAACTGCATCAATACTGTTTTGTCTTTACCATCCTCGCGTTTTAATGTCGCAGTCAGACCATAAACATACTTGGCGTTTACTTCAGACAAAACTGCCTCTATGCTATCAGCAGCGCCGTGGTGACACTCATCCATTACCACCATGCCATACTCTTTAACCAAAGGTTTTATCGTATCTCCTGATCCAAGAGACGACACCATAGCAACATCAATTATTCCCGTAATGGAGTTGTGTGATCCGGTCAATCTTCCTATCAGGGTCTTTCTGGTCTTCACCCTCCCCGTCTTCGTTGTGTATTGCGGATACTCTTCATCAACATCAAGGAATCTCTCGAGATCAGTTATCCAGTTCTGCATGATCTCACTTGTATGAACGAGGATCAGAGTATTTACCTTTCGTTCTGATATCAGATATGATCCGACTACTGTTTTTCCGAATCCGGTTGCCGCAGCGATTACTCCGGTATCGAATCCGGTTAAACTTCGAACCGCATCATATTGTTCCGGATATAAATCACCCTTGAAAGAAACATTAATCTCTTTGCCATTGTTACGTTTATCATCAACAGAATAATTGATCGATGATGCATCAAGATTCTCACATAGCTTATTCAGGCAGCCTCGCGGAATGGAAATGAATTGTTCTGTATCCTCTCCGGAATATACTATCCTCGGTATCCCAAAAGTCGATATCCCCATCGCCTGGTTCTTGAAATACTCCGGATTATTATATGCGGCTAATCTTCGAATCTTATTCTGAAGTCTTGGTTTGATGCCTGTCTTATCCACATACACTTTATCCGCGAGCACTATTCGAATAGTTCCTTCTGTATCAGCTTTGTCAAATGCTGTTCTGCTTTCCCACGGTTTTTCATCTATAGATATCTGCCTTGCAGTGTCTTTACCATTATCATAGTTACTGATGCTATATTGATTCCCCCAGGAATACAGTTTCTCATCTATGAATGTCTCGCGGAGCTTTCCCGTAGTCTTGAGTACATCCCACTGATCGTAATAAGGCTGCCAATTCTCATCAACAAAGACACTGTTTCCGTTCTTTACTGCTTGCCCCTGTAAAGGAAGCGCTACAAGATTTCCAAGGCCGCCTTCAGGCAGCTTATCTTGTGCAGGAATCATGCGATCATATGTATCAAAAGACTGTTGGTTGACACTTTCAGCTCCTTTATCCAGCAAAGTTGCTCCAAACAGCCTCGCCTTCCTGATACTTATTGCCTTTTCGAAAAAGATCCACACATGCGCGCCCTTCCCGGAACGCGACCTCTCCACAAGGCAGGGAACATCATTATCAGCACAGATTGCTCTCAATGCATTTGCCTCTTCCTGCCACTTAAGAGAATCAGAATTCTCATCATGATTATCAAAATCGAAAACAAGATAATTACAGGTTTCATCCGGCCAAACAGGATATAATCCCACTACATCCGAGCAGTCTTCTTTCAACCCCATTAAATGCTCATAAATAACCTTTCCGACAAGAGGTTTATACTTCTGATTAGGACAAGTCTGACACTTTATTCTCTTCCCATCTGCTTTGCCGCACAGTCCATACTTCCAGAAGTTTTCACATTGGGTATAATAACCATGCTTTCCGGTCTTGATATTCGGTTTTCCGGAACGAAGACTATATACGTCTTTCCGCCCCTTGAACATGGAATAATAGAAGTTAACATGGTTCTCAGTAATAGTTTCTTCCTTGATATTTATTTCATAAGGCTCATTCTTTTCTGGTGCTTTATCTGTTTTACCATAAGGAATGCCAGCATCATCAAGTAGTTTCTTAAGATGCTGATTCTCATCCTCAAGTTCTTTTATTCGCTCTGTAAGTTTATTATACTGATCGTCCGTCAACACTCTCATATCCACTCTTTTATTACGTCGTAATCCTTATCACTGATGTAGCGCCGCAGTTTCATGATTAACTCCCATTTTAGCTTCCATAAACTTCATTTTCTCTTCCTTTTCGAGATGGAAGAGTTCTGTTATTGCACCGTGATGTTTACATAAGAAAAGTGTGTAGCCATAGAAATGTTGATTGTCACCGATAACAACATAACCTGTCTCAAGTTCTTTTACAAAATACGGATTAGTGCCGTTTTTTATCATCTCGATCCTGTCGCAAATTAAACACATTTGATAGTTCTCCACCGTTAATCTTCTGTTTCATTCAACCACTGTTGCAGTTTTTCTTTTAACAAATTCTTGTCAGGAAGATACAACTTGTATTCCTTAGCATATATATTTGAATTCTTGGGCAGGGTCAATTCTACTAAAGCTTCATCGCTTTGTTTGCACAATAATATTCCAATCGTGGGATTCTCTCCTTCAATCAACTCGTGACGATCATAGTAATTGACATACATCTGCATCTGACCCAAATCCTGGTGCGTTAACTCGTCAACCTTGAAGTCAATCAGAACATAGCATCTCAAAAAACGATTATATAGTACAAGGTCGCAATAAAAGTTTTTGTCATTAAATGTAAATCTCCTCTGCCTCTTCTCAAACAGAAATCCCTTCCCCATCTCCAGCAGGAAATCTTGCAGTTTGTTCAAAACCGCAGCTTCAAGATCATTTTCGTGATAAATGCTTCTGTCGGCAAGACCGGCAAATTCAAGTACGTATGGTGTTTTTAATATATCTTCAGGCCGATATGGAACGGCGCCTTTCTTTGCCATTTCTATAACTCCAGCCTTATCTCTGCTGAGAGCCATTCTTTCATAAAGACTGGAATGATACTGCCGCTTCAACGTTTTAACACTCCATATTCCTTTTATTGCTTCCATCTCATAAAAGGCTCGTTCATCATCGTTCTCAATAGTCATTAACACTTGATAGTGTGTCCAGCTGAGTTTGAAGGGAAAAGCTCCTCGATCCAAGATCAATTGTCCAATTTCCGATTGGACAATTCCGTTATCCTGCATCAAACACAATTGTCCAATGCCTGATTGGACAATCTCCGGATCACGTTCTCGATACACGATATAAAACTTTCTCATACCGGCAAGGTTGCTTCGCGAAAAACCTCGTCCGTACTCTGATGTAAGGTAATCCGCCAGAGAATCTAATATCTTTGCTCCATATTTTGCGCGTTCATCACCAAACTGTTCTTCCTCAACCATATATTTGCCAAGTAAAAAACTTGTATAGACTGTTACAGCATTAACCATCGTTCCCATGCTGCTCCGCGCATTGTCTATAAGCATTTTTGATTTTGAAAAAAGATTCGTGAACTCTTCCATTTAAGTTCCTTTCTATGTATATTGATTATCAGCGTGCCAAAAGTTCAACCCATTTACCCCAACATACTTATTCCATGTTAATTATAACATTTGGGTAATGGGAATAAGAACTTAAAAATGGTCTAGGTAATAATGAAAATCACAGCTATAATAACGTCCAGAGATCCGCAGAATAAAAGCAAGTTACAAACCGACAAGGACAAGTCGCCGTCTGCTCTTCCTAACTCTCTCTTTTTCCCCATAAATCCCGCCAAAACCAGATATTTAGGGATAAAAAAAGACCCTGCACACCATTTAAGGTGTCACAAGGTCTTATTTAGTTCTCGCTTAACTCTCTATCCCGTCAGGCTAATTTCTTTTGCCCCCAAGAAGATAAAGGTGTTTGGTTCTGAACAAGAGATATTACTCGTACTCGACCGTTCCCGTAGGCTTAGGCGTGTAATCATAAAGCACGCGGTTGATGCCCTTCACTTCGTGGGTGATACGGTCGGTAATGTGGCACATCAACTCATAATCGATGGGCTCGACTGTAACCTCGACAACATCTACCGTGTTGATGGCACGAACAATGCAGAGCCACTCGAAAGCTCTCTTGCCATCCTTGATACCTGTGGACTTAAAGTCGGGAACTACAGTGAAATACTGCCATACCTTACCTGCAAGACCCGCCTTCTCGAACTCCTCACGAAGGATAGCATCAGACTCACGAACAGCCTCGAGACGATCACGAGTGATGGCACCGGGACATCTTACGCCGAGACCCGGCCCCGGGAAGGGCTGACGGAACACCATATTATCAGGAAGACCCAATGCCTTACCCACTACACGGACCTCGTCCTTGTAAAGAAGTTTGACAGGCTCGACCAGCTCAAAGTCCAGTTCCGGGGGCAGACCGCCTACATTGTGGTGAGCCTTGATACCCTGCTCACTCTCAAGAATATCAGGATAGATCGTACCCTGTGCCAGGAAGGATATACCCTCGAGCTTCGCAGCCTCCTCAGCGAAAACCTTTATAAACTCTTCACCGATAATATGTCTCTTCTGCTCGGGATCCGTTACGCCGGCAAGAAGATCCAGGAAACGGTCTGTTGCATCAACATAGATCAGATTAGCATTAAGCTCGTCTCTGAATACCTTGCACACCATCTCGGGTTCGCCCTTACGGAGAAGTCCGTGGTTAACATGTACGCATACGAGATTCTGACCGATCGCCTTGATGAGCAAGGCAGCTACGACTGAAGAATCGACTCCGCCCGAGAGAGCCAGGAGGACCTTCTTATCCCCAACCTGCTTCTTAATAAGATCGATCTGCTCATCTATAAAAGCCTGAGCCAATTCCGGTGTGTTAATCCTGGCCATATCGTCAGGACGCTTGTTAGGATCTGTCATAATAGATATCCTCCATCGCAAAAATTATAGTAACAATATATCACACAAAAGCTCACTTATGTGTATAGTAAAATATCGCCAGATTAGTTCTGTCACGCAGGTCCAATTTCCTGAGGATATTGGATATGTAATTACGCACCGTTCCCTCCGACAGACACAATTCATCTGCTATTTCCTTATTGGATAATCCTCTCGCAACCGCCTCTACCACCTGCGTCTCCTGTTCGGTCAGTCCATACTCATTCCCATCGAAAGTAAGCTTCGGACTCAGCATATCCGGTATCTTCTTCATAACATCATTTCCGTAGACCGTCTGACCGCCGTACACAGTCCTCACCGCCGGCAGGATCGCCTCATAGTCCTGCTTAATGATATATCCCTTAGCCCCCATCGCCAGAGCCTTGGCTATATACTCATCATCATTAAAGGTCGTAAGATATAAGATCTTCGCATCGGGGTGGCGCGCGATTATCTGCTCACCTGCTTCTATCCCCGTGATCCCTTTCATTCGTATATCCATCAGAAGAACATCCGGATGGTGCTTTTCGTATAACATTATGGCATCTTCACCGCTGTTTCCGAGTGCCGTCACTTCGATATCCCTGTCCTGAGACAGGATCGTCTTAAGACTTAATGCCACTAAGCTGTCGTCATCTATTATCAGAAGCTTCATTCTTTTTCTCCTCCTTGTCACTGCTTCGCGGCAGTACCACAAATACCCTGAATCCGTTATTGCCCGAGAAAGTTACACGACCTCCCAGCTCTTCCACACGTTTGCTTATGCCTGCCAATCCCATGCCGGTCGACGAGCTGACTTTGCTCATATCGATCCGCTCCGACTTACCGGATACCATATAATCATGAACTTCCAGCTGATAGAAGGCCGGATGGGTATTTATCGTTATAGACACCGTATCATTATGGCTATATTTGCTGATATTGGAGATGCACTCTTTACAGATGGCGGATATAGCATATCTTATCTGACCGGGCATTATCTCGCTGCCGTCGATATCGATCCTGACATCAAACCGGGATCTTAACGGGTCGGACATGTCGCGGATCGTTGCTCCGAGATCCACGGAATCATCCCTTATATCATGGACACTCTTACGGATATTAGTCATGGCGGAATCAAGGGTCTCCTGAAGAACCGTCAGCTCTTCTGCCACATCGTCGTCCTTATGAACTGTCCGCATCGCTCCCACCATCAGAATAGCGCGGGACAACATATGCCCCACATTGTCATGTATCTCACGGGCTATCCTGTTACGCTCGGCAAGTGTTCCCATGCGAAGCTCCTTTTCGCGCGTCTCCATCATCTCGCTGTTACGCTGCTTCAGCAGGTCCTTATGCACCTCGAAAGCATCCTGCACCTTCAGATAGTCCTTCGCGAGCGCCTCGATACGGGATGTGTTGATCGAACGACAGGCCGCTATCAGGATCAGGGCCCCGACAAACAGGGCTACCGGCAGTCGGATATCTTCCGACCGGACAGCAATTATCATCGAAAAGACTCCCGCCAGAAGGAAGATCCCTCCCAGCGCCGTCATTATAGTACGTTTCTCCTTAGATTCTTTGTACTCCGCCACATAAGTCGCCGTATCATAAGCGACAAAAGGGAGGAGAACTGCAAAGCATGGATTGCAGATAGCAAGAACGGCTGCCAAGACATCGGGTATAAGGGCAGCAGAACGTCCTTCACCCTTTATCAGCCATAGCCTGTGATTGGAACAGATAATGATGATCGAAGCAAATATCAGCACAGATAACATGCCGCCGCTTACCATATCGACGGCAACAAATATCAGAAGTATGAGGATGATGGTTTTGTCGATCAATTTGCCCATGGCTACATCATACAATTAAAATGTGACATTTGTCACATCAAGTTCTGACATATTCCACTTTCGGCAGAGCGTACCCGAAGATTATCCTTATGTCATAACGAGGAAAGGGGCTGTAAAAATGGCTGAGACCGTAGTAAAAGTAACGAACCTGGTAAAAAGATACAAGGAGCTGGTCGCTCTTAATAATTTCAATCTGGATATAAAAAAAGGCGAGGTCTTCGGGCTTCTCGGACCCAACGGTTCGGGCAAGACAACAACTATCAACTGCATACTCGCATTGCTGAGTTATGACAGTGGGGAGATCGAAGTCTTCGGACAGAAGATGCGCGCCGAGCGCAATGATCTTAAGAGGCGTATCGGTGTAGTTATGCAGGATGTGGCTGTTTTCGATGAGCTGACTGTATATGAGAATATCGATTATTTCTGTTCTCTCTATATAAGCGACAAAGCAACCCGCCGTCAGTATGTTGAAGAGGCGATAGACTTCGTGGAACTGAACGAATTCCGTAAATTCTATCCCAAAAAACTGTCCGGCGGTCTATTAAGACGACTTAATATCGCCTGCGGCATTGCTCACAAGCCGGAGCTCATCATCCTTGACGAACCGACGGTAGCTGTCGATCCTCAGAGCCGCAATAAGATACTCGAGGGGATCACGGAGCTCAACAGACAGGGAGCCACGATAATCTACACATCCCACTACATGGAGGAAGTAGAGCAGATCTGCACGAGGATACAGATCATGGAGAACGGCAAGGGCATCGCCCTCGGAACCTGCGATGAGCTGAAGCAGCAGATCAAGAACACCGAGAATGTTATCGTCAACATGAAAAAGATCAGCGAAGAGCACCTAAACGGGCTGCGCGAGATCAATCATGTCTATGATGTGAAGTTCGCGGGTGACAGGCTCATGATCAAGTGCAGCGGCGGCAAGCATAACATCACACACGTGCTGGAGTTTTTCGATAAGAATGATATCCACTATGACAGGATCTACTCGGAGCTTCCGACACTGAACGATGTTTTCCTGGAGATCACGGGCAAAGAATTAAGAGACAAGGAATAAGGGATGGATATAGATCATGTTTAGCGCATTACTACTCAACAACATGAAGATTAATATCAGAAACAAGGAGCTCATAGGCTGGTGCATCATCTTCCCGATAGTTCTGGGAACCTTGTTCTATGTCGGATTCGGATCGATATATGATATCCAGTCAACGGACCCCATACCGGCAGCGATCGTTTACGAATTGGATGACAAGGCCAATGCTTCCGAATGCCGATCCATGATCGAGAGCGTTTTCGACAACATTAAATACGATGACGGGACTGCCATGGTAGAGTACCGCGAGACAAGTCTTGAGGAGGCAGACCAACTGCTTGATGAGAAGGAGATCAACGGTTATTACCTGGTTCACGGTATGGCAGATATGGAACTGGTGATCAGGAGCAGCAACATGAAGACATCTATCTTATCTGCCATCCTGACAGGTTACAAACAGAATATGGACATCATGATCAAAGGCTTCGAAAAGGGTCTTACTCAAGAACAGATAGTTTCCATGATGTATGTCGGTGATTATGTCAAAGAGCAAAACCTCGGTGGTGATTCCCACGATCCTTATGTGGCATATTTCTATAATCTGATCGCTATGTGCTGCCTGATGTGCATACAAACATCACTTCATATCTTCCCCAACATCAGAGCTTCCCGCTCTAATCTGGGAAAACGCCATGAGCTCTCTCCCGGATCTCAAAGGATCGCAATGCTCGCAGCTTTTTTTGCCGCAACCCTGGTCCAGATCTGCATCTCACAGGTAACCCTCTTCTATCTGCTCTGCATCCTGAAGATCGATTTCGGCGGCAATACGGGTCTCATTATCCTGACGACCGTGATCGGAACCTTCATGGCATCAACGATCGGTCTGGCTATCGGCTCACTCAGGCTGAAGCAGTCCGTCCTGGAGAGCATCGCTCTGATGATAACGGTAGGCGGAGGCTTCCTGTCAGGCCTCATGTACGGGGACATCAAGTGGAAGCTCGAGCTGAATCTCCCGATCATAAACAGGATCAATCCCGCATCGGTCCTCTCGGATGCTTTCTATCATCTGAATATTAACCATGGCGGCAAAGGATATACCTATTCCATCTGCTATATGCTTATAGTCTCAGCAGTCTTCCTGACTGTCGGAATAATCATGAGTAGCAAGAAGAGCAGCAAGAGTCTGTAAGAGTTAAGGAGAAAGATTATGAATATACTTAGGGTCTTTATCAAGCTGGTTCGTAAGAACATATTCAGCATTGCGCTCTATCTGGCGATCGCTGTCTTCATGATCTCTATGAGAGCCGTGTTTACCAATAACAACAACGTCGAGGAAGTTTTCGAGAGGGAGACTTATACCATCGCCATTATCGACAAAGACAAGTCAGAGGTCAGCAGTGAGCTCATTTCTTATCTGGAGAAGATCCATACCGTCGAGAATATGGGATCTGATGTCGATAAACTCAATATGGCACTCTACTACGAGGGAATAAGCGCACATGTCATTATCCCTGACGGCTTCGGCGAATCATTCTACAGCGATTCACCGATGGAGATCACCACGACGATCGACGAAGGCATGCCTGTTGGAACTTTCATAACCAACGACATCAATTCATACCTGAAAAGTCTCAAGTCATATACCGATCTCGGCTATTCTCTCAGCGAGTCTTCCGAGTTCGCCTACGAGATCCTCAAAGATACGGATGATGTCCATATCCGCTCAGCCGAGGAGGTCGAAAACAACAGCTTTAACGATAAGCTGATGGCAGTTTACGAAGGCATGCCCTACGGTATCATATGCATCATCCTCTGCGGCATGCTCCCCGTCCTGTCAACATTGCGCCGTAAGCTCATCTCCGACAGAACAGAGGTATCCGCCTGCTCCAATCTGAAATACAACCTTATGATAGTACTAGGTACGATCCTATTTGCCGCGGTATCTTCGATCATCGTTATTGTTACCGCTACCATCACATCCGACTATTCAGGCGATTTCCGCACATGGCTTCTCCTTAGCCTTAACATAGTAGCCAATACCATCGCTATAACACTGATGTTGCCGTTGCTGTCGACATTCACCAATTCAGCCTCTTCGCGCAACATCATGATCAACGTGATATCGCTGGGATTCTCATTCCTGGGCGGCGTCTTCGTACCGATCAGTCTTATGAGCAGATCAACTAAAGCAATCGGCAGCTTCCTTCCGTCCTATTGGAATGTTGTCGCTGTCTCAAGGATCGTCAACAATGAATCTCTTCTGTCGATCTTCTCTTGCTTTGGACTGCAGCTCCTTTTCGGACTGGCTTGCCTGAGCATCGGATTGATCCTGTCTGATGCCAAGATGAAGAAAGTTCTGTGACATCAAAGCAACCGCTGTAGCCGGAGCACATCCTCCCTGCTCGCGAAGCCTTCTTGAGCGGCACTCGCACTTCCGGCGGCAACAGCGACACAACAGATCTCTGCCGGGGACGCCCCTCGCAGATACGCGCTGATAAAACCGGCGACCATGGAATCACCCGCACCGACTGTATTTACAGTATCGATGACGGGTGCTTTCTGTATGTAGCTGCGGCCGTCAGGATCCAGCATGACCGCTCCCTTGCTGCCTGCAGAGACCAGAACATTGATCGCGCCCATGGCCTGAAGCTGCTTGGCACCCTTTATGAGCTCCTCATAACCGCCCTCGGGATCTATCCCCGTGACAGCGGAAATCTCATGTTCATTAGGCTTAACAAGGAAGGGACTGTAAGGCAGAGCATTGATCAGAAGCTCACCGGATGCGTCAACTGCAACCTTCACTTTGTTTTCTCTTATCCGATCAAGAATGTCCGCATAAATGTTCTTGCCAAGACCTGCCGGTGCACTGCCCGAGATGATAAGGATATCTCCCTCCTTCAGTTCCGTTAGTTGCCCCATCAACAGTTCCAGATCTTCTTCCGTCACTTCAGGACCGACACCGTTTACCTCAGTCTCACAGGAAGTGCAGAGCTTGATATTGATGCGCGAGTTTCCCTTCTTCAGGCGGATAAATCTTTCCTCTATGCCGAGTTCATGCACGGCACGTATTATCTCTTCCCCCGTAAAACCCGCGACAAATCCCAGCGCGACGGAAGGCAAGCCCAGATTCTTGAGCATTATCGACACGTTGATGCCCTTGCCGCCTGCCCGCATCTGCTCGGCCGTCGCGCGGTTGGTCGCTCCGATCTTAAGTTCCGGGCTGTCAACTATATAGTCTATGGAGGGGTTAAGTGTTAATGTATAGATCATGTGGCCTCCGTTTTTTCTTATCTTACCAAAGGGCGGGGCGGATTACACGGGATCTCATTATTTAGTATGCGCGGAACTTTTCGATAATGATCCGCCTCAGATCTTCACACTTTTACATGATCGCGATACTGTTCTATATTTGTCTTAATAATCTTTGACATTAAAGAGAGGTTGGTATGAACAGGAAAAGGCTCTCTGCGTTATTTATGGCGATGACATTTACCGCAGGCACACTCTCTGCCTGCAGCAACGATAAGCGCGAGAGAAACAGCGGAACAGAGACCCTGCCGACCTCATACGCACTTGAGACACGATCAGTCGAGACACCTTCACCCACACAGGCTCCGGCGGCAACGGCCACACCTTCACCTATTCCCACCGACAGCCCGACACCGATCCCGACAAGCGCTCCCGCAATAGATCCGGCATCGATCGGAGACAGCACGGTTTACAATGAACTGATGGCCTATGCAGAACAAGTGCATCAGGAAGATCCCGAGGCTACTTTCTCACTCACCCGCGGCTATGGAGAAGGAAGCTGGTACTGGGGTTTATGGGTGCATGAAGCTGACGGCTACTCCGTTGAACACCGTGTTGTCAATGGCAATGTAGTAGGCAGCGGAGATGTTAATCCCTATTATGAAGGCGCGTCACTGAGCTATGATCAGCTTCAGCGTCTTCCGACGCTCTGCGAGACCTACGCTTTCTCGTACTCCGATGAGGATCTCATAATCGCGGACTCGGTTCCGGACGGTGTTTATTTCGGAGAGATTGAAGCCATAAAAGCCGACGGCTCGGAAGCTTTCCTTGTTATAGGCGACTGCATTACGATCAGCCGCGATCAGCTGGATCAGTACGAGGTCGGAGATACATTCCATATCGATGAGCTGGATTACGATTTTGTTATCTCAAATATAGACGAATCATATGGAATCAGCACTGACTACGATGACTTCTGGTTCTCTGAGGGCTATTCGAGATACCTTCCCGACAGCGATCGTCTGATGCTGATGACATCAAGTGAGAATCCCATAGTCGTTAATTCGAGACTGGCTCTCCTGCCCTTTGCTCCCGACTGTCAGATCACGGATACTTTCGCGATATTATCAGGCCGTGACACTCCGAATCCGAGCCTCTTTGGCGCGAATATCCTGACGGAATCCTACTACTGGACATATCTCCTGCAGGATGACTATGAAGATTCTCTCGAGATTCGGTCAGCCCTCAGCAATAACGGCTATATCGCGGCAATAGGACTCGCATATCCTGTGGTTGTGGAGAACGGCCAAATAGTATTGATGAACGTCGAGTGGCGATAGGTAAACAGCAGTCAGCAAATCAAGACCGGAGCTTACTTCTCATTGATAAACAGGGCCTCACATATAGCAAAAATTATCGCGCCGACCGCTGCGATCGCGAACAGATAGAAGGCAGCGGTAAATGATGAGGACACGGTGCTTTCCACCACACCGGAATCAAGCGTTCTCATAAGACTGTCCACTTCGTTGGGTGCGCTTCCGCTCTTGTGAACAAAGCTCGCAGCAACATTCTCGGCCTTCGTATAAGCAACTATCGCAGCCAGACACATAGCCGCCCCCGACAGAAGGACAGCGACCTTATTGAAAGCGATGAAAGTAAAATAAGCGCCGACGCCGGCCGCCACGATAACCAGAATCTCCCATGCAAAACCGAACCTCGCGAGTCTGTAGCTCTCGCTTACCGCATTGGCTCCGCTTCCGTAACTTGCTTCAAAGAACTTAAGAAAGCTCGTTACAACACAAATCATCGTACATAGAATAAACCCGATCTGATAAATGATCTCTCTCGAAAAACGTCTCATGTTATTTCTCCTGTATATCTATGAACCCCCGCGATTCCATTTGGATAATAACACATATTATCGAAAAGAGCATTTGTAACACTCTTACAAATATTGAGCTTGCAAGCTTTGCAGATTATCAGTTCATCGTCTCCTTGGCAACGAGATTATCGGCACCATGGAGCTTACGAAGAGTATTCTTCTCAATCTTACCTGTAGCATTACGAGGGATCTTCTCGAAAATGATCTCCTTCGGACGCTTGTATCTCGGCAACTCAAGGCAGAACTCATCAAGCTCTTCCCTGGTGCATTCCATGCCTTCCTTGATCTCGACAACAGCCGCCGTGATCTCACCCAGACGCTTGTCGGGCAGACCTATAACTGCGACATCCTTGATCTTATTGTTGCGACGCATGAAGTCCTCGATCTGGACGGGATAGATATTCTCACCGCCGCTGACGATAACATCCTTTTTACGGTCGACGAGATAGATGAAACCCTCATCATCCTGCATAGCCATATCGCCCGTATAAAGCCAACCGTTCTTCAGTGTCTCGGCCGTTGCCTTCGGGTCGTTATAGTAGCAGGTCATAACACCGGGGCCCTTAACACACAATTCGCCGACTTGTCCCTGCTCGACTTCCTTATCATTCTCGTCAACGATCTTGCACTCCCAGCGATAACCCGGAACACCGATAGCGCCGACCTTACGGACATTCTCCATGCCGAGGTGGACACAGCCGGGACCGGTGGACTCAGAGAGTCCGTAATTAGTGTCATACTGATGATTCGGGAAATAATCAAACCAGTGCTTGATGAGCGACGGCGGAACAGGCTGGGCACCGATATGCATCAACCTCCACTGCGAGAGATGATAATCCTTGGGATCCATTTCTCCCCTGTCGAAAGCATCCAGAATATCCTGTGCCCACGGTACGAGAAGCCATACGATAGTGCATCGCTCTTCGGATATGGCAGAGATTATCGTCTTCGGCTTGGTTCCCTTAAGGAGGACCGCCTTGCTTCCGGCCATCAGGCTGCCCATCCAGTGGAACTTGGCACCTGTATGATAAAGAGGCGGGATACAAAGGAATACATCGTCACGGCCGGTCTCATGGTGCTTCTGCTCCATCTCGGCCGCCTGTATAAGACTTAAGTGTTTGTGAAGGATCGCCTTGGGGAATCCTGTCGTTCCGCTCGAGAAATAGATAGCGGCATCGTCTTCCGTCGTAAGCTTGATATCGGGGCTTGTGCTCGGATAATCTGCAACAAGGCTCCAATAATTCTCGGCGAAATCAGGCTTGCTCTCCCCTCCGACATAGATAAGCAGTCTGTTACGGGCAATCGACTCTGAATTCATAGTAATACGGTCGATGAACTCCGGTCCGAAGATGAGAACCGAGACATCCGCAAGACTAGCGCAGTATGAGATCTCATCTGCCGTATATCTGAAGTTGAAAGGTACTGCAACGGCGCCCGTCTTCAGGATACCGAAGTAGATGGGGAGCCACTCAAGGCAGTTGAACATAAGGATCGCAACCTTGTCGCCCTTCTTTATACCTCTGTCGAGGAGCATATTCGCAACACGGTTAGCCTTCTCATCGAAAACCTGCCATGTTATCTGTCTTCTGTAGATGTGAGTCTTCGTCTGCTGAACAAGATCGTATTCCTTAAAAGAGTACTTTCTCGTATCTTCCATCGTCGGGTTAAGTTCAACCAGTGCAACTTCATTTCCATAGAGTTTGCTGTTGCGCTCGAGCACCTCTGTAACAACCATTTCCGTTTATCCTTCTTTCGACATGCTTCGGCAAACGCCGTCTTTGATTATAATCGAAAATCCCCTCATAGCCAACAGCATTATCCTTTCCTCCTTGACACGGACGGAGTTTGTATTGTAGTATCACGTCAGAAATTCGAGAACGGAGGAACACCAATGAAGAAGACGATCTGCTGATGTTTTATAAACCCTCGCGGATAAGTCTTTTTTGTGTGTTTTCATTCATATATTCGGGATACTGTAGCCGCGCCTTAGGTCGCGGCTTTTTGATTTATCCGGCAGAGGATCACTAACGGAGGGATCATTATGCCTACTATTATTATCAAGAATCTTACATTTGCTTATGACGGTTCCGAGAAGAAGCTTTTCGAGAATATAAATCTGACACTGGACACGTCGTGGAGACTCGCGCTCGCGGGCAGGAACGGACGAGGAAAGACCAGCTTCCTGAAGCTTTTAAGAGGGGAACTGCCTTATGAGGGAACTATCACGGGTGTGCCGGAGACAGTAACATTTCCCGGCGGCGAAGAGTTGGAAGTAGAAGACTGGAAAGTGCGCAAGGAACTTAATCTTATGGGCGCTGACCCGGACATCATGTACAGGCCCGTCGAGACTTTATCAGGAGGCGAACGGACTAAGCTGATGCTGGCTCGCCTTTTCTCTTACGACGGGATCTATCCCCTGATCGACGAACCTACTAATCATCTGGATCTGACAGGTCGCGAGAAGCTGGCAGAATATCTCGCCGGCAAAGACGGTTTCATCCTCATCTCGCACGACAGGAACTTTCTGGATCGCTGCACGGATCATACTCTGGTCATTACGAAGACGGGCGTGGAACTTACGGCCGCAAGCTATTCGACCTGGTGGGAAAACAATGAACAGAGAATGGAGAGCGAACGAGCCCGTAACGCACAACTGCACAAGGAGATAAACTCCATCGACAAAGCCATCAAACAGAACTCGTCATGGGCCGGCAAAGCGGAGACCAGCAAGAACCGCGCTCATGCATCATCCAAAGTGGCGGAGGATCATTTCAGACGGGCTTATGAGGCCGAGAAGTCCCGTAAGCTCATGTCATTGGCTAAAAATCTAAAGAACAGAAACGAGAAAAAGCTCGAGGAGAAGAAAAGCCTCCTAGCAGATGAGGAACGTTCCGAGCAGCTTAAGATCAGCGGCAGCGAGCATCATAACAAGACTCCCGTCATCCTAAAGGACCTGACTCTCCTGAGATACGGCGAACCGATCGCCGGGATCAGGGAGCTTATTGTAAACAGGGGCGATAAGATATCGATACAGGGAGCTAACGGCTGTGGCAAGAGTACTCTCATAAAGCATCTGGCAGGGTTAGGTCAAGAGGAGGGGATCTCGGTCACGGGGGAATCCTATATCGCCCCGGGACTTAAGATCTCCTATGTCGGTCAGGACACTTCCGCGCTCCGCGGGTCGGTCTCGGAAATTGCGGCTGACAGACGCGCCGACAAAACCTTACTTACCACTATTCTGGTGAAAATGGGTTTTGACGGAAACATGCTCCTGCGAGATACATCCACCCTGTCGTTAGGCCAGAAAAAATGCGTCATGATCGCCTTAAGCCTTTGTGAACACGCAGATATCTATCTCTGGGACGAACCGCTTAATTATATCGATGTCTACATGAGGCAGGAAATAGAACGACTGGTCAAAAACAGCAACATCACCATGCTATTTGTAGAGCACGACAGAAGCTTCATTGACAATGTAAGCACCAAGAGTTGTACGCCTCAAAGCTTACGCGACAATGGAACCTCATAATTCCAGGGCATTATCTGCTCGCAGGCATGAGCTGCTGCGAATACATCTTCGTCCCTGAAACGTCTTCCGATAAGCTGCATTCCGACCGGCAGTCCCAGGCTGTCTGTTCCGCAAGGAACGGATGCCGCGGGATGGCCGGTGAAATTAGGCATGAAAGTCTCGCAGAATCCTATCAAAGGCTCCACCTCAACACCGTTCATGCTGAGAGGTCCTCTTGTATTGTGATCCTTGGCATTTTTGACCGGTGAGCATATGGTGACAGGTGATATGAGGATGTCATACTCATCGAAAACATTCTGCAATTGATCAAACATCTCGGTCCTCATATCATTGAAGAGACGGTAGTCCAACACAGAAGAATTAAAGGCTTTCTCGTTCCAGTAGATGAACTCCTCCGGCAGCTCCTCCCTGTGATCTCCCACAAGATCCAGCCCCTCCCTTTTCCAGAATTCCAGATCGAGAGAAGTATCTATAGAGATGCTCCTGCACCAAAGCTCGGCATATTCCACTGCCGTGTGCTTAAAGTTGAAGCTGACCTCATCTACCTTAGCGCCTGCAAGTTCAAGCTTACGGGCAGCCCCGCTTACGATCGAGACGATCTGATTGTCTACCGGGAAGATACCGAAGTCAGGCGTGAAAGCAATCTTCCAGTCCTTAATGGGACGAAGCATAAGCTTGGTAAAATCTCTCTTGCCCAGATCAAGGCTCAGAGGATCTCTCGGAGCATACTGAGCCATATAGTTAAGCATCACGGCGCTATCCTCAACGGTCTTTGTGATAGCTCCGTTGTGGCAATAGGGGTGGGTTGCCATCCATGCATCAGGACGGCAGATACTGGGGATGGTACCGACTGATGCCTTATAGCCGAAGCAGCCGCACCAGGCAGCGGGGATCCTCAAGGAGCCGCCTCCGTCGGAACCTTCTCCGATCATGATAAGTCCGTCTGCCACAGCGGCAGCAGAGCCGCCGGATGAACCGCCGGAATTATACTCGGTGTTAAAAGGTGTGGAAGTCGGTCCGTATAGTTTATTATCCGTCGTCCCCCTGAAAGCAAAGGCGGGAGCATTTGTCTTGCCGACAGCGATAGCGCCGGCGGCAGATGCGGCCTTGAAGAACATTGAATCCTCAGGGTCTTCGCGCATAAGCGCCTTAACTCCTCCGTGAGAGTTAGTCCAGCCCTTCCTGGAAGGGAGAAAGTCCTTAAGTGCCACCGGAACGCCGCATAAGGGGCCGGGGTCGATGCCCCGGAGAAGAGCCTTTTCGAGAAGTGCCGCCTCAGCAAGCGCCTCGTCGATCTTTGTGTAGACAAAGGCGTTGATTCCGGCATTACGACTGCTGATCCTGTCGGCAAAATATCGTATGACCTCCGTGCAGGAGACCTCGCCCTTCTTTATAAGCTTCGCCAGCTCTACAGCGGACAGACATTCCAATCTCATAGATAACCTCGGTTAAGATGCCTTGGCAAAGCTCTCGATATAGTCCTTGCCGACCTCTTCCTTCTCCCACTTCCTGGAGATGGAAAAGCCGACAGGTGAGAAGATCGCTTCAAGGCCCAGCTCGATCAACATCGATGTAGTGGAGCAGATAAGTACCTGTGTCCAGTTCCAGCCGAAATAAACATGGGAGACCATTGCGGAAAAAACAAAATTATCAACCCACTGAGCAAGACAGGTCGATGTAAGACTTCTGACAGCAAATCCGCCGTAGCTGCCATTGTCGGCTCTCTTGCCGATCAGATAGTTGAGGGATGAATTGACGAGCGTAGACAGGAACATTGCCGTGCAGGAACCTACAACAACATACCAGGCTCCTCCGAAAGTACTGTCGATACCGTTGGAGATGAATTCTCCGGTCTCTGCGTCAGAAGCTGAATAGTAGGCTGCCCATCTGCCCGGCGCCAAACTCAGTATCTTGAAAACAATAACAGCGCCGACATTTACCAACATCGCCATGATGGAGATCTTGGTGGATGCTTTGGGACCGAATCTCTTACATATACAATCCATACAGAGGAAAGAGATCCAGGACAGTGCCAGTCCGCAGTTCAGGCAGAAGTACTCGGAACGATACAGCTCCTTACTCGCCAGAAGGTTCATACATACAACGGATAAGATAAACATGGAGGTAACCATTGCCGGCACACTCCTCAAGAGGACCTTATAGTCCTCGCGGATCTGCTTGATCGCAGTCATAATTTTATTCTCCTTTGGTTTTAGGTTTTACAAGCAGGATATCGGACCCGAACTGCTTGGCCTGTATCTCAAGGCTTCCCCATTATAATACGCCTGCAGAAGATTTCAACAGCTTTATAGACATAATTACAACATGCTATAATACTTTCACGAGCCTTGGGAACATTTTAAGAGGGTAATGCTCATGGATATTAACGATAAGGAACAGCAGGATACTCCCACGATCATAGAAGCACAGCATCTGACCATGATCTATGGTAACGGAAACAAAGCCGTAGAAGATATCTCTTTTAAGATCAGAGGCGGTGAGATCGTAGGCTTCGCCGGCCCGAACGGTGCAGGCAAGACTACCGTTATCAGGATGTTGACCGGTATCCTCAAACCCGGATCCGGCAAGGCTCTGATAAAGGGGCACGATATCATAGAGGATCCGGTGAATGCGAAGATGGCTTTCGCTTATATCGCCGATAACCCGGATATCCTGATCCAGCTTACGGGGCTTGAGTATATTAATTTTATCGCTGACATGTATGAAGTGCCGGAAGATATCAGGAAACAGAAGATCAGCAGCCTCGCCGACAGGTTTGGAATGACCGATGTCCTTAATACCCGGATGCGGGAATATTCTCACGGCATGAGGCAGAAGCTGATGGTAATATCGGCACTGGTCCACGATCCGGCTGCTTGGATCCTTGATGAGCCCATGACAGGGCTTGATCCTGCGGCGGCTTATGAGCTTAAGGGTATGATGCGGGAGCACGCAGCAGCCGGCAATGCGGTTCTTTTCTCCACTCACGTCCTGGAAGTCGCCGAGCAGCTATGTGACAGGATACTGATAATCAACAAAGGCAGGATAGTCAATTCCGGAACTCTTGATGCCCTGAGAGAAGAGTTCCCCGGACTGACACTCGAAGAGATCTTCGTCAAGCTTACGGGTAAACCATGAATCGCAGCAGGACACTTTACAGGGCATTTGCTTCCAATCTTGAGATGCCCTCGCCGAACGGTAACAGTAAGCGAAGGAATTATGCCGTCTTCGGCATGATCGCTTTCTTCGGCATAATGGTACCTGTCTCTGTTCTTATGGGCTTTGTGACTTATAAGCTGACAGAGCTGATGTATGAATTCGACGGCGATACTTACGCACTCTTATCCGAACTTCACATCCTTTCAGCCTTTGCCATGATCTTCGGCCTCCCCCTGATGTTCTCGGTGCTTTTCTTCTCATCGGACTTAAGTTTCCTTACGGCACTCCCGATCAAGCCTTCAGAGCTTTTCGCTGCGAGGCTTTGGCATACTTATAAGGCCGAAAATGTTATGACCTCAAATGTCCTTCTCGCCGTTTATATAGGCTACTTCATAGCAAGCATCAATAATACCGGACGATCCGCACTTAATCCTGTGGCAATCCTTGCAGCAGCGGCAGGCTTCGTCGCTACTCTTCTTATCCCGCTTCTCTACTGCTCGATCCTGGCAATGCTCCTGATGTTTGTGTTAAAAAAACTCCGCCGTGTGAACCTCTATTATGTGACATCAACGGTTCTCTTTGTTTTCTTTGCAGCCGTCTTCCTTATGTCCTTCAAGGATTACGGCAAGATAAACACTCAGAACTATCTTGATACACTAACGGCAGAAAACAATATGTTCATCTCGATATGTAATAAACTGTTCCCCGCCAATAAGCTGGCAGTAGAGGCACTTGGGACACATGAAGTGATGCCGCTGTTTCTTTCGATAATAATCGTGATCGCACTGTTATTCCTGGCGCTCCTGCTGGCCGGAGCAGTCTATCGCGAAGGGCTGTATGCTGCCGCCGCGAACATATCAGGCAAGAGCTCCGGCAGAAGAAACGGCATCATTGCCAAGCGGCCCGTGTCCGACGCTCTTCTTGCCAAGGAATACAAGGTGTTGATGAGAACTCAGACCTACAGGATGAACTGTGTTTATGCAAACTTTCTCTGGCCGCTGATCGCCATAGTCTTTGCTGTTACGGCGTCTGATAACAAGATGATCGACAACTTAAGAAACAAGCTTGATTCGGGCGATGACAGAACTGTCGTCATAGCCTTTATTCTGCTTATGGCAACGGCCTTCATCGCATCCGGACTGAATTCCATCGCTTCAACCTCTTTCACTCGCGAAGGGACACATCTGGACCTGCTTAAATATTTACCGACTCCCCTCGACAAACAGATAAAGGCCAAGGGACAGATCGCGATTCTGTTCACATATATTCCTTTCGCGGCAGCGGTGGTGATCATCGGTATTGCGCTTAGGGCTTATCTTCTGATCCTGCCCTGTCAGGCTGTCGCATTTATCTGCATACTTCTGGCGACTGTTATCGGAATGTGCATGGATTCGATCTCCCCTTATACCATATGGTCAGACGAATTAAGCGCCCTCCGAGGCAATCTCAACTGTTTCTTCAATCTGGCAGCAGGGATGGTGATCGCCGCTCTGATCGGATGTTTATCTTACGGCCTTTATCTGATGACTGACAACAGCTTGCTGACAGTTTGCCTGATCTCTGTACTTCTCTTGTTGCTGACGATCACCGGATGCATTAAGGGCAAACGATTTGCAACGGATAATATTGCGAACGGGGAATGCTGAATGTGAGAGATTCGATCAAACCGACAAGTCAAACATATAAGAAAATCCTGAAGGCATTTGAACGCAGGTACTTCCTGAAGAAGATCACCAACATTTGCATATCATGTCTGATCGCAATTCTCGGGATCACATCGTTTCTTTATGGGATCCAACTGGAATCGATCTCCACGATCTTCCGTTGGATGACAGTAGACGGAACGGTATTTACTACTCTGGGTGCTATGGCATTTATCGTCATAAATATCGTGGAGGTCAGTAAACACACGGAAATGACCAGGAAAATAGTTTACTATATCAGACTGTCTTCTGCTGTCGCCGAATCGGTCATTCTGATCGTAGTCCTTTTCAGTCAGTTGCCATTCTTTGAGGAACACTTGCCTATATTTGACCGCTATGATTCATTCGTGATGCACATCCTGTTTCCCCTGCTGGCAATTTCATCCTTTCTTACGAACGATTCCCCCATCGGAAAACTTCGCCCTAAGGAGAGATGGCACGGCACATGGTTTGTATCCTTTTATGCAGTTATTATCCTGACGCTGATTACTGCAAAAGCACTTCCGACGGATATGATCCCCTATTACTTTCTGGATTTCAGACATCATGCGGGAGCATCAGCCGTTGCATTTGTCTTTATCTACAGCTGTGCTTATCTGATGGGATGGCATCTGTCAGAAATGAATCGAAAATTGTCTTGGCTCTGGTTCAAAGGGATCGCCGCTAAATAAGAAGTTTTCTCCTGTTATGGGCATAAAAGTCCCCCATAATCTGTAGCATCATCTGTCCAACTTACGGGGGGTAACCTCAAATATTCTGTATCAACCGTCAATCCTCGATATGTAGCGTATTAGGAAGGGAACGAACGGTCACGCGCTTTATTTTATAAATCTGAGTAGAAAATCTGTAATACCGATGATAGTATAGCCATTCTCGTCCCGTGTTTCTTTTATTGGTTTGTTTATAACAATTATCTTCTGAACCTGATCACGCAGCAAAGTATACGGTCGGATTTCTCTTTCCTTCGTCTTATCATTTGTTATGTCTGCTGACACTTGGATATAATAGGCTCTTGTTCCTTTTGTTGCATAGAAATCAACTTCGTTGGTTTTCCTTATGGATTTGCCTTGCTTATTCTTTTCCACACTTTCAAAAGACCCGACACTGACAGAATAGCCGTTATAACAGAGTTCATTATATACGATATTCTCAAGTAACTGACCTTCATCAGGAAAAGCAAAATTCAATCTGGCATTACGAAGTCCGATATCAGTAAAATAGTATTTTCGCAGGGCACCTATCTCTCTTCTTCCTTTAATATCGTATCGTCTGGCTTCAGAGAGAAGAAAGGCATCTTTAAAATATCCTATATAGTTTTCTATTGTTATCTTATCAATATCTGATCTACAAACGCTTTTATATGTATTGGCTATCTTCTCAGCATTCAAAAGTTCTCCTGTTGAAGTGCTCACGATATTGCACAATTCATAAAGTGCTTCGCCACGACGCAGTCGGTTATGTTCTATTATTTCCTTGAAATATGTAGTCTCAAATAGCCCCTTGAGATATTCTTTCTTTTCCTCATCAGATTTCAGGACGGCCAGCGGCATTCCGCCATACTGCATATACTCGAATATTGCCTCCGTTTCATATCCACCAATATATGTATAAAACTCCTCGAAAGATAACGGTGAAAGATGGATATTGGTTGCCTTATCTCTGAATTCAGTAATTATGTCGGTAGAAAGCATCTTCGAATTGGATCCCGTTATATACAGATCAATATTCTTTTCTCGAGACAATCCCAGGATCACATCAACAAAAGTTACTATATCCGCATCATGCTTCTTGGCAGGTACATGTTTTCCATCGGTCAGATTTGGATTAATTATAGGATATACTTTCTGTATCTCATCGAGAAATACATAATTCATGGCGGAACTGCTGCAGATCTCACGAACATGACTTCCCAGCTTGATCGGATCTCTGTATTCAATATTTCTGTCATCATCAAGTTCGATAACATGTATATTCGTTTCAACGACGTTCTCAGAAAGCAGGTACTGCCTGTATATTTCTTTCAGCAGATAGGATTTACCACATCTTCTGATCCCGGTTATTACTTTTGGAAAACCGTTCTCTTTGGCATCGATCAGTTGCTTAAGGTATTTATCTCTTCTGATCATTCTAATCTCCTAATCTGTAGAATTCTACACTTTTTATGAGTAGATGATAACATTTATTGCCGTTTTATTCAACAAAAAAGTAGAATACTACATTTTTCTATAATATATGTTCAAATCACCTTCAACTCATCTCGTTGCTGTTTGCATTGAGGTCAAAAATATTGACCCCGATAGTATTCTTGCCCACCCCAAAACTATCTGAAATTAGAAGCCTTTCGGAAACTTGAGGTCGCAATTTGTGACTTCAAGTTTTATATTCATCTTCAATCCTGTATTCAAACTCAGATCCCATTTAACCT
>CAMNGC010000022.1 GCA_946537885.1 uncultured Clostridia bacterium | reverse complement strand
CCGACAATACTTGGCTGGAGACGGCCTGGCAAGATAGGTCGCTGCCGGATTATATTCCTCGATAGCTCAGTCGGTAGAGCGTTCGGCTGTTAACCGAAATGTCACAGGTTCGAGTCCTGTTCGAGGAGCCAATCAGACCCGAGATCTTCTCGGGTCTTTTTGTTTGCGCATTTTCGAGTATATTCCAGAATAAATGATATAATAGACCTGTCTTTTTAAGGGAGGATTGCTAAATGAAGAGATTTGAAAAGATTATAAGCCTGTTAACAGTTATGTCGATCATGTGTTCGTTGGCTGCCTGTTCTGATTCTGACAGCAACGATGAGGACGAGACCACTGCTGCAACTACGGTGACTATAATTGCTGATACTGAGCCTACAGAGCCTACAGAGTCTGCTGTGGATGAACCGGAGATCCCTGAATCGAATGATTATGCTTATAATATCCTCGGTTCCATGGATGCCATGTCAGACGGCAGTTTAAGGGTTTTTGTTGAGATGGCCGAGCCCTGCATATTCCACGATCAGGAGACGGGATTAGATCTTGAGCTAACCTTCTATGGAACTCTGACTTATTTCGTCGGTCAGATCAGTGAGGAGGAGGGAGAAGAGCTTAAAGAGCAGCTTGCCCAGTGCCTCGTAAATGCTTTCGCCGAGACTGTCGATGAGATCGATGATGAGTTTAATTTCTCTCAGATAGATGAGGCGCTTGACACCATTCAAGATCATGTATCGGCGAAGATTATGGAGGAACTCCTTATAGATTCGTCATTGGCAATAGGCGAGATAAGTTTGACACCTGATTCGCTCAGCAGTTATGAGAGTGCTCAGCTCTGATCAGAGAAGGGACTCGATAAGACTGTAAGCAGAATAAGTTATATTATGGATCCAGATCTGGCCATCGGACATATGCTCGATGGCCTTTTCGAACTCTAATTCATCTATCTTGGCCTGTACACAGCGCCTGTAGGCATCGATCCCGGCAGCATTCGGATGCATGCTTCCGGCGCTTATACCGGGTTTTAAGTCTTCGTTATTACTGATGCTGATACTGATTATATAAGGATCATCAGAGTAGGCGCCATGACCTTCGAAGGCTTCTTCAACGGACACAAAGCAGATGTTCAGGCCATCGTCATGACACTCGTTGACCAGAGCCTCTATCTCGTCATTAAGCCATTCTGCTGCATCATTTATCAGTTCGCACTCTGTCTTATCGAAAACAACATTGCCGTCAGGACTCAGCAGCTTGGGGTAGCCGACAACTATTATGGTAGCCTGAGGACCCGCTTCTTCTGCAATCGCATAGTAAGCCTGTCTCAGTTGCTCTCTGATGCCGTCTTCGTTGCCATTATCGTCTGTATGGTAGAATTCTTCCCTTATATCTTCAACTGCACGCTCCTGCACACCAAAATCAAGGGGACCGACCGTCAGCGCAATGGTAGTCAGCATGCTCCTGAAACCTACATCATTGCCTCCGAGGGTGAGTGTTACATAATCCGCAGGATGCTCCGGATCGAGCTGATCGAAAATATCCAGCTGCGGGTCAAGCCGCACTGTTCCGCGTGAGCCGTTATAGTAATAATTCCTATACTGACCGCCGAATTCTCCGTCACTGTCGTAGTAGCCCGCTATATCGCGGATGTTGGCGCCGGAAGAGGCGGCAAAAAACCATCTGCTGCCACGGTATTCATTTGTTAAACCGTCATTGCCGGGCAGATCAAGCTGTCCGGGCCAGGCCAGCTGAGATCTGTGAGCCAGCCAATCAGGATCGTTGATCTTGACATCGTCGTCTTCGTCTTGTCCGTAAAAAGGATCCACGCCTTCGCCGGCGGAATAGGAATCACCGATCGATACGACAACCCTGTAATTGTCACCATTATCTGATCCATCGCTGTCGCTATCTGCAAGCGCATTGGAAGCTGAGAGTCCGGGAGCTGTAAAAGCAAGCGTCAGTGTTACTGTCGCCGTAAGGATCAAAGAGATGAATCTTAATGCAGTCCTTTTCATACTGGCCTCCGTAAATATATCTCTATTATACTTGCTTAGGGGAAAGATTGGTAACTGACGGTTACAGAAAGCCGATGAATATTTGATGTTTATGGTGTATACTATCGCTTGGTAGATTTAGTGCCCGACTTCGGGGCGGAATATGAGAGGATAGATTATGAGAAAGATGATAGGTAAGGTCGTCTCGGCGTTGCTGTGTGCCATTACAGTTGCATCGGTGTTCGGGCCGGCTTTTGGAAATGTAAACGCAGAGCAGGAAGACAGCTGGAAAAAGAATGCCGGGAATACCAGACTCGGTTGCGCAGATATAGCAGATCCGGCTTATCCGCCTGATAATGATTACCCCTGGATGGGGAGCTATGTTTATTTCGGATCAAACGGCCAAAGCGCGCTTAGATTCCGTGTGCTGGATCATCATGAACTTGAGACCGGCAGGGGACTCTTTCTGGATTGTGACAGGATCCTTTTCGATCAGAGATATGATTATGATGATAATAATTGGGAGAACTGCGAACTTCGAAGCAGACTCAATGATGGTTTCCTGAATAATTACTTCAGTCCCGCTGAACAGGAGGCGATACTGCCGACGGTTGAGAGAGGCGCTTCAGATTCTGCCACCGGTAATTCGAGGGGTGGAATTTATGGGAAAACCCCGTTATACGGAGATAAGATCTTTATTCTTGATGCAAATGATATTACGAATACTGACTATGGTTATACGAATCTGACAGGCTGGGAAACATCAAGTGTCCTGGGTAACGGCAATCGTGTCAAATTCGGCAGTGATGGAAGCGATTATTGGCTCCGAGGCGCTTCGGACTATTATCAGTACAATATAATCACGCGAGTAGACGACTCAGGAGTAATAGACGAACAATTTGTGAATAAAGCTAATGTCGGAGTATCGCCTGCATTAAATGTGGATCTCGACTCAGTACTGTTTTCAAGTATCGTATCTTCCGGCCGATTCGGCAAGATGGGATCTGAATACAAACTTACCCTTATAGACAATGATCTTCGTATAGATACCGACAGTATAAAGGCTTTAACGGCATCAGGCAGAACAGTCACGGTGCCCTATAAGATAACGGGATCTTCTGCGCCTGACGCTGAACAGATATCGATCCTGATAATCAACAAGAAATATACGAGTTCGAATTCAAATAATGCAGAGATCATATATTACGGTAAGCTTAACGGTGCTTTCGCCAGACAGAGCAGCGGTAGCTTTACTCTGCCCTCCGGCCTTGATATGAGCGGATGGGGTAAGGATTACCATGTCTATATCCTGGCTGAGACACTGAACGGACAGTTCGAAAGCGACTATTCCAGCAGTCCTCTCGAGCTGAATAAACCTCAGGCAACACCAAGGCCGGCCGGAACAAACCCGACTTCTGCGCCGGCTCGCCCCACAGCTTCGGGGAGCACATCTTCATCTTCCGGTTCGCAGATTTCTATTCCCTCGGCTTCACCTGCCTCTGCGTCTTCTGTACCGACTGTAAATGTATCATCTTCAGTCGGCATCGCTGATTTTGTCGAGAGGCTCTATACCGTAGCCCTGAATCGTCCTTCGGATCCTTACGGAAAGGCAGATTGGATCAATCGCGTCTACACTCAGGGTTACAGCGGCGCGGATGTGGCTCGCGGTTTCCTTTTCTCAGACGAGTTCCTGAGTAAGAATATGAGTAACAGCGAATTTCTGGGTGTCTTGTACAAGACATTTTTCGACAGGGAGCCTGATGCGGAGCTTGCAAATTGGCTTAGATTAATGGATCAAGGGTGGAGTAAGACAGATGTGATCGACGGTTTTATCAACTCGACTGAGTGGGCGAATCTTTGCCTGACTTATCGCGTTGTTTCCGGCTCGACTTTTAAGCCGAATATCAGAATCGCCCCTACAAATGAGGTGATCGACTTTGCTTCAAGACTTTACACAACTTGCCTTGGCAGGGAACCTGAACAGGAAGGCTTGATCAACTGGGCAGGTGCAATAGCCAATATGGAGATCTCCGGGTCCGACGCAGCATACGGTTTCTTCTTCTCAGCGGAATTCATTGACGGCGGCTATTCGGATTCCGAGTATGTAAAGCGCCTTTATCGTACTTTTATGGGACGCGAATACGACCAGGGCGGTTTTGACTACTGGATCGGGCGTATTTCCGACGGCGCGAGCCGCGAGGAAGTCTTCAGGGGATTTGCCGATTCGGCCGAGTGGACACAGATCTGTGCCGGCTATGGGATACTGAAGTGATTACCGGGGGCGGGGCGGATTACTCCGTGTGTTAACCCAAGCCGGGTTAACAGGAGAAGTAATCTCAGTTTCCTCTGCTTTTTGTAACACTTTTATATCTCCATTGGTGTATCATTGTTGTATATTGGTTTGAAAGCAGGGCTATAATATGCGTTTATTTAAGCGGTTGGCAGTGATATTACTTACTATCAGCATGGTGATGGCTGTGATCCCGGGAGCCGGAACAGAGGCTAAGAGCTATAAGAACACGGGTGTTTATGACTTCGTTGTAAGGCTTTACGATGTGGTTCTGGGCAGGACTCCGGATGAGGGAGGATTGGACGATTGGTACGGCAAACTGACCGATCATGAGGTCACGGCTGCGGAGGTCGTTTACGGCTTCTTCTTCAGCAATGAATATATCGAAAAAGATAAGGACAATGTTGCCTATATCAACGATCTTTACCACTGCATGCTCGGCAGGGACGGAGATCCGGAAGGTGTTGCCTATTGGAAGGTAAGACTTGATGCATGTGTCCCCAGACTCAATATCCTGAAGGGCTTCATCGATTCGCCGGAGTTTACTCAGTTGTGTGCTTCTTACGGCGTTACTAAGGGTACCGTTGATGTTGAGGTTTCATCCGAGTCTTATATGCAGGTGCATGACTTTGTCGTAAGGCTTTATGAGAAGGCTCTGGGCCGCAGTCCCGATTACACGGGACTGGTCGATTGGCAGAAGAAGCTGATCAACCATGAGATGACAGGTACAGAAGTTGCATATGGCTTTGTATTCAGCCCTGAGTGCATGGCAAATACCGCTAATAACAATGAAGCCTATGTAACCGTTCTTTATAGATCCATTATGGGAAGAGAACCTGATGCTGCGGGACTCGCAGACTGGGTCGGTAAACTTAACTGCGGCTCCGAGAGGATAGAGATCTTCGCGGGATTTGTTAATTCGCCTGAGTTCGCACAGCTTTGTCAGCAGTATGGTATTACGAAGGGAGAATACAGATTGGGAAGATCTATAGATCCGAATAAGCCTATGATCGCATTAACGTTCGATGACGGGCCTGCCTCCGGAACATCAAGGATCCTCGATGCGCTGGAAGCAAATGGTCAGGTTGCGACATTTTTTGTTGTCGGATCAAATGCCAAGATCTATCAGGACACATTAAGACGCGCTGATGAGCTCGGCTGTGAGATCGGAAACCATACTTATAATCACCCGTCTCTTTCGCGACTCGCTGCTTCTCAGATCGTAAATGAGATCGCTTTAACTAACGAATATATCCGTTCGGCCACCGGTCACGATGCCGATGTATTAAGACCCCCTTACGGTGCCTTTAACGATACTGTTCGTCAGAATGCCGGTGTTCCGCTTATTCTTTGGAGCATAGACACAAGAGACTGGGAAACACGTAATACGCAGTCCACTATCAATAGTGTTCTGTCGAACGTAAGAGACGGCGATATCATCCTGATGCACGATATCCATCCTTCAACGGTTGATGCGGCCGTCTACCTAATCCCCGAACTCGTCTCGCGCGGCTATCAGTTGGTAACGGTCAGCGAGCTTGCAGAGTACAGGGGCGGCATGACTGCCGGTTCTGCATATTACAGTTTCAGACCATAAGCTGTATAATGGTTGGTGACCCTATGCTAACCGATGCTGACATCAAGTATTTGTCTGATATATTTGAATAGTATTCTGTCAACAGCGATCGAAGGCTAAGGGATCAATAACGATAACAGAAAGAGACAAAAATGGAATATTTCATCGCGCCCGGCCAGACTCAATACAAGGCCAATCTGCACAGCCATACCGTCAGATCAGACGGACATACAACACCAAAGGAGAGCGTTAAGCGCTATAAGGAGCACGGTTACTCGATCCTTGCCATAACAGATCACGAAGCCCCCTATGATCACTCTGAGCTTACCAGTGATGATTTTCTCCTTATTACCGGCTATGAGGCTTATATTCGCCCGTCAAAGCTTTGCAAGGGCAATCACTATAAGCCGGAGATCCACTTGAATCTTATTGCCAAGGAGCCCGGTAATGTTAATCTGATCGGTTATAACCCCGTGTGTTGTAAGTATATAAATATCGTTGAACAGATGAAGCTTCCACACCCAGATAAGTATCTGTGGAATCGTGAGTTTACGGTTGAATATATACAGAAATTCATTGATTCGGCCGTGCGCAACGGTTATCTGGTTTCATTGAATCATCCCTGCTGGTCAATGCAGGCTACGGAAGATGTTTTGAAGCTTAAGAACTACTATAGTCTCGAGATTTTTAACTATGCTTCCATGCTGGTCAGCGGATATGCTGAGAATATGCCGGTATATGATGCGATATTAAGATCCGGAAATATGGTATACTGTCACGGCTCGGACGATAATCATAACGACTATCCTCTGGATCATCCTTTGTCGGATTCTTTCGGCGCTTGGACAATGATCATGGCTGACAAGCTCGATTATCCGTCGGTCATCGATGCTCTTGAGAAAGGCAAGTTCTATGCCAGCACCGGACCTGAGATCAAGGTTCTGGGTTTTGACGGGAACAAGGTTCATATCGAGACATCGGATGTAAGAAGGATCACTATGCATGTGACACCGAAGCTTTCGCGTGTTAATATGGCAAACAAGGGTCAGACCGTTAATTCTGCGGACTTTAAGATCCCGTCGGGTGCACCCTATGTGTACTTCTCTGCTATAGCCGAGGACGGAACGAGAGCTTATACGCACGCATTTAAGGTGTAAGAGCTGTCTTAAGGATCGGAGAGATTACCGCGACGAGTACAAATATATATCGAAAGTGATGACAACAAGCAATGTTTAAGAATTATCTGATCGCATTCTTGATCTCAATGGTACCGCTCGTGGAGCTCCGTGCTGCGCTCCCTATCGCGCTGGCTTCCGGGATCCCGACACTTAACGCCTATATTGTCTGCATAATCGGCAATATGCTGCCGGTGCCGATAATATTCTTTTTCGCTCATAAGGTGCTTGTCTGGGGAGCTGACAAGAAGTTTATAGGCAAGTTTTTTAAATGGTGTCTCGAAAAGGGGCATCACGGTGGTGAGAAGCTCAAGTCTAAAGCCGGCAGCGGCCTTTATGTAGCTCTCTTCCTTTTTGTCGGAATTCCGCTTCCGGGTACCGGCGCATGGACCGGCACACTTGCTGCCAGTATCCTTGATATGGATTTTAAGAAGAGTGTTGCCGCAGTTATGTCAGGAGTAGTCCTGGCAGGCATCATCATGGGCACAGGGACCAAGGTCGTAATGTTCCTGGCGGATCTTTTCTAAGATCGATAGGAGGCCGCGATGCGTAAGTTTATTGTAGGGCAAAAGCAAGACGGGATCCATGTGGTAAAAGCGGCGGGACAAGCTTTCCCGGGGCTTAAGACAGCGGATCTGTATAAGGCCTTAAAGCATAAAGATATCAGGATAGACGGTAAAAGAGTTTCTTCCGATATTGCCGTAGCGGCAGGGCAAGAGGTGCAGGTGTGGTTACCCGACAGCCTTTTCGACGGCGAGGGTGATAAGATCAGCAGGAAACAGTCGGCAGATCCGGACTATAAGATCGTGGCCGAGACAGATCATCTCCTTATCGTAAATAAGCGGCAGGGGCTCGCGGTCCACAGCGGCAAAAATACGGGTGATGACAATCTGATCGATATATTAAGGCGCGATACAGCTAATCGCGAGCTCGAACTCTGTCACAGGATAGATATGAATACGGGTGGTCTGGTCATGCTTGCCAAGGGCAAGGAGGCACTTGAAGATGCCATTAAACTATTTAAGCAGAATCTTCTTATAAAGAGATACAGATGCCTCGTGACAGGCATTCCCACAGAGGGAGAGGCCGTGATCTGCGAGGATGAAGCCATCATGATGGAAGTGTCGCATTTCCTGGAGAAGACTCCATCCGGCGATGTATATATCCATGACTATGAGAAGGAAGGGGATCTTCCGATAACCACCCGTTACAGGGTCCTGGAGCAGTATCGCGGCATCGGGCCGGATCGAACGGATGTAAGCGAACTTGAGTGCGAGCTGGTAACCGGCCGTACTCATCAGATACGTGCAGAATTTGCCCATATGGGTTATCCTATAATAGGTGACGGAAATTACGGCCGCAATAAAGTGAATTCCTACTTTAAGGCGATCGGGGGAGGCAGGGTGAAGCACCAGCAGCTTTTCGCTACTACACTTCTTCTGCGTAAGATACCGTCTGATAATATGCACAGCAGCTTGAGCGGCAGGAGCTTTACGATAGTTCCGAGGTATGAAGCGGATATCGCATCTCTTGCGGGAAGGAAGGGAAGAGCTAATGGCTGACAACAGACCCATTGGTGTATTTGATTCAGGTATCGGCGGACTTACCGTTCTTCGTGAGATCATTGAATTGCTGCCGGGGGAGAGCACGGTCTATTATGGTGATAACGGCAGAGCCCCCTACGGTAATAAATCTCACAGCACGATCATACAGTATTCCCTTCAGGATATGCGCTTCCTTGAGGAGCACAATGTCAAGATGATAGTTATTGCCTGCAATACGGCAAGTACCCATGCCTATAAGACACTGGCGGCAAACTCTAAGGTACCGGTGGTGGAAGTTGTCTATCCGGGCGCTACGGCGGCTGTCAAGGCCACGCGCAACGGCCGCATCGGCATCATTGCCACAAGGGCGACCGTCAGTTCCGGCCTCTATGAGACGGCAGTAAGGCAGAAAGCTCAGGAGATGATCAATCTCGGGATCAACAAAGAGGCCATGGACAATCTGTCCATCATCCAGCAGGATTGCCCCCTGTTCGTATCGCTGGCGGAAGAAGGCTGGTGGGATGATGAGATCGCCGTTATGACGACAGAACGCTATCTTAAGCCTGTTAAGGAATTCGGCGTCGATACTCTGGTCCTGGCGTGCACCCACTATCCCTTGCTGGCAGGCACAATAAGCAGATTCATGGGCCCTGATGTCACCTTGATCAATTCCGGCATCAGCGTCGCTTCAGTAGTCAGGAACAAGCTTATCGAAAACAACATGATGAGTGACGGTTCGTCCGTTACCCGTGAGTTTTATACGAGCGATGATGCGGCAATGTTCGAGAACGTCGCAGCGCCTTTCTTGGGCAGAGGCTTGCCTTCCGGAACACAAACAGTAAAAGTAGACAGATATGATGTAAGCGGATGCAAGGAGGAGTGACTATGAAGAAAATGCTTCAAAGAAAGACAGTTGCACTGGTATTATCAGCAGTATTTATGCTGTCTGCAGGAATGATGAGCGCCTGTTCAAAATCGGAGGACGCAAGTGAGAAAAAGCGCGAGGAAAGCATCGAGAGTGACGAAGACGATGTTACTCCGACTCCCGAGCCTACAGAAGAGATCACCCCGACTCCTACGCCGGAGATAATCGCCACTCCGACCGAGACTCCTGACAGAAATGACCCGGAGAAGGTAAAGGCCGATGCTTACAAAGCTTATCTCGAAGTATTGCAGTCACATTCGGAGGAGATATTATCTTTCGCTAATACATTCATTTATACTACAGATTATATCGTCATAGATGATGTAAATGACGACTCGATCCCCGACCTGCTCTTTATGGCCGGGAACGAAAGTGATTACTATCAACAGGCCGACCTTCATATCTATACATATAATCCCGATAAAGGTGAAGCCTTTGAGGTATATGTAGCGAATTCGCTCGACTTTATGGCTGCAAGCGGAGGAGTATATACGGTATTTTCCAGAAATGACACAGATGAGATCGTGATATCGTCTGCGGGTGGAGATCTTGACTGGTTTATCACCGTAACGACACTGACTTTCAATATCAATGAAGGCGCTCAGGAGACGGATATACTTGAATATGAGTCTTATGAAGAGTGGAATGAAGACGGTTCTGACATCATCGGTAACACTGTCACGGTTACTCATGACGGTATGACCTACGGAGAGGATTATTATAATGACTATATTTCTGATCTGTCCGGAAGGGTAGATAAGATATTGATAAGCGACGAGTATCCTGCTGACAATATGTTCGGCTGGGATACTTGGAACAGCATCGCAATGTCATATGATGAAGCCATAGCTTTTCTGTCGGATTCGAATTCCGGGGATGTGGATTTCTCGGCGATCGCCGGAACATATTGTTTCAGCAGCGGAGTAGGGGCGTGGATGACGGAGATGACCATCTATGATGACGGTACCTTCGAAGGTGGCTTTCACGATTCAGAATACACGTCCGGAGAGGGCTATGCCAGCGTCCTTTATGTAGCGGAGTTCGAGGGAAGCTTTTCCGGAATAAGGCAAACGGGAGGCCTTACTTATGAGATGGAGCTTGCCGATCTGACCTTCACTAAGACCGAAGCGGATAATTATATAGATGATCAGTTTGAGGGGGGAATGCTCTACTCATATCAGACAACTGCATACGGACTTGATGATGCTACAACCATAGAGATCTATCTTCCGGGTTACCTTAAGAGCGATCTGACGGAAGACGCGCTCGGATGGTATAATTGCACTGCCGGTTACTCTGATCAGGATGCGACTGCCATAACTGTTATGTGCCTTTATAATGTAAATGCCGGTCAGCTCTGGACGAGAGAATTCTGATAGAGTCATGAAGATCGAAATAGAGATAAAGACCGACGCATACGACGAGCCGTGCCGCACGACTGCGATCTACGAGAATGATGATTCCTTTGTCAAGCTTAAATGGTCGCAGCAACATGAAGGGGAGAAGAAGCCCTCCGTATACAAGATGGAATACGACAGAGCATCAGAAAAGGCCACGATAAGGCGAAGCGGTGAAGTGGGGACTGTCTTGGAATTCGTTGCCGGGGAGGTAACTTGCGGGGCGGTTACGACAGCCTACGGAACCATCCCGGTTGACATCAGAACTGAGTATATTAATCTGCCTTCGCTCGTCTCGCCGCTGTTCGAGATATGCTATGAAATGACCTCGGCGGGCAGTGATCTTATCAAAAATGTCTTTTCGATAAAATTGCTATTGCAAAAATAGCAGTCCTAATGTAAAATCGTTAAGCATTATGTGAAAAGAAACCCCACCTTAAACAGGATACGGTGGCGAGTTCGTCGGAATATTTCTGACTATATAAATGGAGGTGGAGAGAAATGGCACATCCTAAGCGTAAATGGTCTAAGGCAAGAACTTCCCGTCATAGAAGTGCGTGGAAGCTGCAGATGCCCGGATTTGTTGAGTGCCCGCAGTGTCATGCTAAGATGCTCCGTCGTAAGGTTTGCAAGAATTGCGGATACCTTGACGGCAAGCAGGTCGTAGCAGTCGGCGAAGAAGTTTGACGGGACCTTTAGTGAAGCTTATTGACAGGGCAGTGTCGTCACGGACACTGCTCTTTTTTCTTAATCGGAGAGTGGGAGGAGCAGGCATATGAGCAAACCGGTAGTGGCAATCGTAGGACGCCCGAATGTGGGCAAGTCTTCTCTTTTTAATGCTCTCTATGGCGAGAGGATCTCTATTGTACACGATACTCCGGGTGTAACCCGTGACAGGATCTATGCAACCGCCAAGTGGCGCGAACGCGAGTTCGTCATGATAGATACCGGCGGAATCGAACCTGTAACTGACGATGTAATTCTTAAGGGCATGCGCCTTCAGGCGGAAATTGCCATGGAAACGGCTGATGTTATCCTCTTTATGTGTGACATCAAGGCAGGACTGACATCGGCTGATGAAGAGATCGCCGTCATGCTTCGTAAGGCTAAGAGGCCTGTTGTTGTCTGTGTAAATAAGGTCGACAATATAGGCGCGCCTCCGGCGGAAATATACGAATTCTACAATCTTGGCTTAGGCGATGTAGTGCCCATCTCTGCTGCTCACAGACTGGGTATCGGAGATCTTTTGGATGCTGTTTTCGATAATTTCCCTCCTATGGCCGAGGATGAACATGATGACGGCCGCATCAGAGTTGCTCTTATCGGTCGTCCTAATGCCGGCAAATCCTCCCTTACAAATAAGATGGTCGGCGCTGATCGCGCCATCGTCTCGGACATAGCCGGCACTACCCGTGATGCGGTTGACTCCGAGGTGGAGAACGAATTCGGCAAATTTACCATTGTCGATACCGCAGGCATGCGTAAAAAGAGCCGCATAGAAGATGTCATCGAGAAGTATTCCATGGTCCGTGCATTATCTGCTATCGATCATGCGGATGTTTGTGTCATACTGATAGATGCCACAGTCGGGATTACAGAGCAGGATACGCGTGTGGCAGGTCTTGCCCATGATTCCGGTAAGGCCTCTATCTTTGCAATTAACAAGTGGGATCTTGTCGAAAAGGAGACGGGAACTCTTGAGGCCATGAAGAAGATGGTCAGGGAGAGATTCGCTTTTATGGATTATGCGCCTATCCTCTTTATCTCTGCTAAGACCGGGCAAAGAGTGGATAAGCTTTTCGCGAAGATAACAGAGGTATATGAGCAGGCGTGCCGTCGTCTGACCACAGGTGTCTTTAACGATATGCTGAATGAGGCAGTTGCCATGGTACCGACGCCTCAGGATAAGGGCAGACACCTTAAGATCTATTACGGGACGCAGGTGGCAACCAACCCTCCGACGTTTGCTCTGTTCGTGAATGACAAGGAATTGTCCCATTTCTCTTATGAGAGATATCTCGAGAATCAGATCCGCAAGAACTTCGGCTTCGAAGGGACACCGATCAGATTCTTCCTGCGCAACAAAAAAGGCGGAGACGATTAAGAGTCTCGCGACTTCCCTCTCCATATGATAAAATATCTTTGTGTTTTATCATCGAAAGGGGGATAAGAGAATGATCAGCAGTAAATTTAAATCTGCAGTAGGAACGGTACTGGCAGTTGCCGTTGTGCTGAGTGCTGCAGTTGTTTTTGACGGCAGACAGAAAGTCAGTGCCGCCGGATCCGATATAAAGATCGATGCAAAGAATTTCCCGGACTCTCAGTTCAGACAATATATCAGTGAGTTATTTGACATTGATCAAGACGGAGTGCTGAGTGCATCTGAGGTGTCGGAGATCGAAAGCATTGTTCTAACCACCGGGTGGAACGTAAAAAACCTCGAAGGCATTAAATTGTTCCCTAATCTCACGTATCTCGAACTTCTTGATCAGTTGGAACTCAAGACCATAGATCTGAGCGGAATGACAAGTCTGGAAACGTTTATGTACGGGACATGTGATGATAACAGAGGGATAATAGAATCCGCGGATCTCTCAGGTTGTGAGTCGCTGGAAACACTGTATATCGAATTCGGCAACCTGACATCGGTAGATCTGACCGGTGTTACGAATATAGATACAATGGGCTTTATGGGCAACAGGACTTTTTCCGGGATAGATCTTAAATTGTTCCCGAACATTACATATCTTGACCTTGAAGAGACCGGAATGAGCAGTGTGGATCTGTCGGGCAACACAAAACTGGAGTACTTATGGCTGGATAATACAGACATATCTTCGGTTGACCTGAGTCACAATACTGCACTCAAGTCCGTGAGCATTGAAGGCTCGAAGATCTCGGATCTGGATATAAGCATGCTCGATGACTTGATAGGAATAAATATTGCACATACCGGTGTAAACAGGATCGATATAAGCAACCAAAAGATCCTTTGTGATCTCTATGCGGGCGAATATGAAGTTGAAACTACAGAAGAAGATGATGCCATAAACATCGAGCATGAAGTAATCGTCGGTGAAGACGATTATATCTATTACAGACTCAAATATGATAAGGGTACTCAGATCGTAACCGAGCACGAGAGCGGAGTAGAGGGCTTTGTAGAGAGACTGTATTCGGTAGCGCTCAACCGCGCATCTGACCCTGCCGGCAAGGCAGACTGGGTAAGCCGGATAAAGTCCGGCAAACTTTCTGGTGCTGATGCTGCCCGCGGGTTCTTCTTAAGTCAGGAATTCATTAATTCCAACCTTTCCGACGATGAGTTCCTCACGCGTCTGTACAGAACGTTCTTTGACCGTGAGCCTGATGCCGGTGGATTTAACAACTGGAAGAACACCCTGGCAGGAGGCGCTTCGCGTGAGAGCGTTCTCAACGGATTCATCAATTCCACGGAATGGGCGAATCTCTGCCTGACATTCGGTATATCATCCGGCGGTACCGGAGTACCGAATATCACTATCGAACCTAACGATAAGATAGTCGGGTTCGCCACAAGACTTTATACGACATGTCTCGGGCGTGAGCCTGATGCGAGCGGCCTTAATGACTGGGCAACGCAGCTCGCCAACATGAAGATCTCCGGTTCTGCCGCGGCACACGGCTTCTTCTTCTCGGCTGAATTCATCAATGCCGGTCACAACAACGAGGAATATGTAACCAGACTCTATCGTACTTTTATGGGACGTGAGCCTGATCCCGCGGGATTTGCCGACTGGGTCGGACAGCTCAACAACGGTGCCGACCGCGAATCTGTTTTCCAAGGCTTTGCAGGTTCTGCCGAGTGGGCAGGGATATGTTCCGATTACGGGATACTACGCTGATCAGTATTTTTTCGGGAGGTGAACTTATGTTAAACAGGAATGGTAAGATCAGAACTTTATTATTGGCAACTGCCATCGTCTTCTCGATGATGTCTGTTCCTAACGGATCAGCCCGTGCGGCAGGCACATCTGTGCCTATCGATGAGAGTCACTTTCCCGATCAAGCTTTTAGAGATTATGTATCCACAAGTTATGATATCAATAAAGACGGCATACTTTCTTCTGATGAGAATGACGCGGCTAACGTGCTTTATCTAAGAGAACGTACCGATGTCGAGAGTCTCTCGGGAATACAATATCTGAAGAGCCTTTACGAGGTTGATATAGCATTCAGCACCATAACGGAACTGGATCTGAGTAAAAATACCGGTGTTTGCAAAATATTTGTCAACAATTCTTATTTGAGGAAGCTTAATATTACCGGACTGTCTAAACTGGAATATCTTGATGCGTCTGCCACAGAACTGACCTATATCGATATCAGTTCCAATCCCATCATGAAAGCAGCATATGCTACCAGGAACATGGGCGGTGAAGATAATACCAATTATGACTGTAAGTTGTATTTCCCGAGTGGCATTCAGGTAATAACGGATCCCAACCAACCTACACCGAAGCTCTCCCCTACACCTGTTCCAAGTTACAGACAGGCAAATACAGCTGCAGGTGAGGTTCAGGTAGATGATAAGAATTTCCCGGATATGGTTTTGAAGGATTATATTTCATCGGTGTTTGACAGAGATAACGATTCTGTTCTTAGTGTCAAGGAATTAAATGAAGCACAGTTAATTCGTATAGAAGGCAAGAATCTTAAATCTGTGAAGGGAATAGAACTGTTGCCACAACTGACACGTTTAGAGATCTACAGCTGTCAGCTGTCATCTGTCAATCTCAAATTATGTCCCAATCTTACTGAAGTGTTTCTCAACAACAATCAATTGAAAAAAGTTGATGTATCAGGTATGACTAATCTTCGCATTCTCTCAGTGCCCGATAATTACGACCTGTCTGAGTTGAAAGTCGGGAACACACCGCTCACATATCTTGTTTGCAACAATACAAACCTTTCGACGCTGGATATCTCGGGATGTCCCGGACTTGCCAATTGGAAGAATGCTCCAAGATCAGTGAACGGCGGTGTTGTGTCTATATCAGGCTCGGATCTTGTAATGCAATATGATCAGACAACTAAGATCGTGCAGAACGGTTCAACGGGACTTATTGCATATTTAACGGTTACTCCGACTCCGAAGCCGACTTCTTCGGGGACTTCAGGGGGTGGAAGCGGCAGTTCAGCTTCGAATGAGGGCGGTATAGAAGGCTTTGTCGAGAGGCTCTATACAGTTGCTCTCGGACGTGAGTCAGATCCTTACGGCAAAGCAGATTGGATCAATCGCGTCCGTGTCGGCGGTAATACCGGTGCAGACCTTGCGAGAGGATTTCTTTTCTCCGAAGAGTTCCTGAGCAAGAATATGAGCAATTCTGATTTTGTAGATGTGCTTTATGCTACTTTCTTTAATCGTCCCGCAGATGAACATAAGTCTGACTGGTTAGGACTTATGGATTCCGGATGGACCAAGACGCAGGTTATAGACGGTTTTATCAATTCGACTGAGTGGGCGAATCTCTGCCTGACCTTTGGTATAGCTTCGGGATCGACCTTTAAGCCGAATATTACGGTCGAGCCTTCACAAGGCGTTATTGACTTCGCGACAAGGCTTTATACGACCTGTCTCGGAAGAGATGCCGATCAGGGAGGCTTGAATGACTGGTCTAATCAGCTCGCAAACATGCAGATAAGCGGATCTGAGGCTGCGCACGGATTCTTCTTCTCCGAAGAATTCAATAATGCCGGAATATCCGATTCCGAGTATGTCATGAGGCTCTATCGCACCTTTATGGGGCGCGAGTATGACCAAGGCGGATATGATAACTGGATGGCAGCTCTCGCATCCGGACAGTCCCGCGAATTCGTTTTCCAGGGCTTTGCCGGCTCCGCTGAGTGGGCCGGGATCTGTGCCGATTACGGAATACTGAAGTAAACTCCAACGCGAAATTGTGATGCAGCAGTAGATGTACGTTGGTATGCTTAATAAGTCGAAAGTCATTAAGCTTAAGAGGTTGTACTTGCTGGTTCTTATTGCGTCAGTTGCTTTTCCGGGGATGTCGTGCGCCAAGAAGAGTGCAGCTATGGTGTTTATTTTATAGATAATCACTATTGTATTTGTATGCACTATCTTGATGAATCCGCCGATACTTCATTCATAGGAACGATCTGCATGGATCTTAGAACCGGTGAAATAATCTCTTTGTACTCCTGACTTGAGTCCTCATCCCCAATATGACAGGCGCTCTTGCTCTTGTGAGCTGTAATTTTGTGGAATATGTCGGGTGATAAATAGCCGATCGAAGTAGCAAAATATATATTGCTGTTTTATATGATTTCGCGAAAAGTATGTCATAACAAGGAGTTTTATATGGCAAATCAGAAGATTGAGAATATGCGTAATATTGCTATCATCGCCCACGTCGATCACGGTAAGACCACCATTGTTGACTCGATGCTCAAGCAGGCCGGAATATATCGAGAGAATGAACAGATCGTAGAGCAGGTCATGGACAGTAATGACCTCGAGAGAGAAAGAGGGATCACTATCCTTGCCAAGAACACTGCGATCTCATATAAGAATTACAGGATCAATGTAGTTGATACTCCCGGCCATGCTGACTTTGGAGGCGAGGTAGAGCGCGTGCTTAAGATGGTTGACGCCGTTCTTCTTGTTGTTGATGCTTATGACGGCCCCATGCCTCAGACAAGATTTGTTCTGCGTAAGGCCCTTGAGATGGGGCTTAAGCCTATAGTCTGCATTAATAAGATCGACAGACCTGACGCCCGTCCTAATGAAGTAGTGGATATGGTTTTCGATCTGTTCTGCGAGCTTGGCGCTGATGACGATCAGCTTGAGTATCCTACGATCTTCTCTTCCGGTAAGGCCGGGATCGCGACAAGAGATCTTAAGGAATATCAGGAGGGAAAAGAACTTGATTTCTGTCCTCTCCTCGATGAGATCATCGAATATGTTCCCTGTCCAGAAGGTGATGTTGAGGCACCTTTGCAGCTTCTTGTTTCTAATATCGATGCAGATCCTTATATCGGCCGTATTGCCGTAGGCCGTATAGAGAGAGGAACGATCAAGCAGAACCAGCCCGTCACCGTATGCACATACGGCGATGACGGCAAGCGTAATGCCAAGATCGTTAAGCTCTTAAGATTCCAGGGCTTGGGCAAGCAGGAGATCACGGAAGCATCTGTAGGTGAGATCGTCTGTGTAGCCGGTATTCCCGATATCAATATCGGTGATACGATCTGTTCTACTGATGCACCGGAAGCAATTCCTTTTGTAGATATCGATGAACCTACGATCTCCATGACCTTCTCTGTAAATGACAGTCCTTTCGCAGGGCAGGACGGTAAGTTTGTAACATCCAGGCATCTCCGTGATCGTCTTTTCAAGGAAGTTGAGACTAATGTATCAATGCGTGTCGAGGAGACTGATACGACTGAGGCGTTTATCGTAAAGGGAAGAGGTGAGCTTCATCTTTCCATCCTTATTGAGACAATGAGAAGAGAAGGATATGAGTTCCAGGTAAGTAAACCCATGGTCATCATGAAGGAGATCGACGGCGTTCTCTGTGAACCTGTAGAGGATCTTGTTATCGATGTTCCCGAGGACTTTGTAGGTCCTGTTATGGAGAAGCTCGGAAGGCGTAAGGCAGAGCTTCTGAATATGCTTCCGCCGGATAAGGGATACAGCCGTCTTGAATTCAGGATCCCTTCCAGAGGTCTTATGGGATACAGGACTGAGTTTTTGACCGACACCAAGGGCAATGGTATAATGAACAGCGTAATCAGTGGGTTTGAGCCCTTTGCCGGAGAGATCGAGACACGTTCACACGGCGTGCTTGTCGCTTTCGAGAGTGGTGAAGCCATGACATACGGTCTGTTCAATGCACAGGACAGAGGAGCGTTGCTTATCGGCGCAGGGACTCCGGTATACGAAGGTATGATCGTCGGTATTAACCCTAAGCCCGAGGATATCAACGTCAATGTATGTAAGAAGAAGCACGTTACCAATATGCGTGCCGCCGGCAGCGATGATGCCATGCGTCTTACGCCTCCTCTTAACTACAGCCTTGAGCAGTGTCTGGAATTTGTTGAGGATGATGAGCTTTGCGAAGTTACCCCCAAGAATATCAGACTTCGTAAGAAGATACTTAATTCGGATCTGCGCGCCAAGGACAGAGCGGCTAAGAAGAAAGAAGCCTGATCTGATTCTGTCGGCGCCGGGATGGAAAGGGCGGATAGACAGGATAAATGTTCTCGAAGAAGCTTAAGGTTGCAATTCGCATTCTTTTGGTGTTGGTACTGCTGATCGCTTTCGGCATTATCGGCGTCTACTTCGGCTACAACTATGTTTTGTCTCAAGAGCTGCGTCTTGACGCATTGAAGGCGGATATCGCTTCGGGGGATTTTAATATTACCGAAGATACAGAGGGCGCAGTTCCTCTGGTCATCGAGACCGGTGATATGACTTCGGATATAGCTGACAAGCTCTATGAGGAAGGGCTTATTGATAATACTCTTGTCTTTTCCTTAATGAGTAAGATCAACGGTTTTGACGGCACTTATCTTGCCGGCACTCATTACCTGACGCCGGGTCTTAATTATGACGAGATCATGTATGTTCTGACACTCCAGCCGGAGAGTGTTATCGTAACTTTCCCGGAAGGCATTACCTATGAAGAGATCAAGGCTCGACTCCACGAAGCCGGGCTTACATTCTCGGATGAGGAGTTCGACAACTGTATGGACAGTCCGAATCTATTTACGGATTATGACTTTGTTGCACAGTTGGAACTGTCAGACGACAGAGATCATGTTCTGTCCGGATATCTCTTCCCAGATACTTATGAATTTGACATTAACGCAAGTCCTTATTCGATCATAAGTACTTTCTTGGCAAATACCAATTCCAAATTATATGATGAGTATTATTCAAGGGCAGAAGCTCTCGGGATGTCTTTGGATGAAGTAATTACGCTTGCATCCGTCATACAGACCGAGACCGGCAATGCCCTCGACATGATGTATGTATCGGCAGTTTTCCATAACAGGATGAACTCAGAGGACGAGGGCATGCACTATCTGGCGTCTGATGCTACGATCAATTTCATACGTCAGCTAAACGGTCTTAAGCCCCATCTGGCTTTAAGCGCCTATGATCTGGAAGTAGACAGCCCCTACAACACATATACACATCCCGGATTGCCGCCGGGACCTATCTGTATGCCCGGTCTTGATGCTATCCAGGCTGCTCTTTATCCGGAACCGAACTGCAACTATTACTATTTCTGTGCTTCTGCTGACGGCGGGACGGCTTTTGCCGTTACTCTCGAAGAGCATGAAGCTAACGTTGCTCAATATATTGCCGCCTGGGAAGAGGCTGACCGCCGCACCGACGAAGGCATAACCGATCAACCTGTCGAGTCTATAGAGACATCCGAGACAACTGAAGGTGAGAACTGATGGATAGGCGAGATATTGAGGTATTAAGCCCCGCAGGTGATCTGACAAAACTACGCACGGCCGTATGCTACGGCGCTGATGCGGTCTACATGTCAGGGAAGCAATATGGTCTTCGATCCTTCAGTGGAAATTTTGACCATGAACAGATGTGTGAGGGCATAACATATGCTCATGAGCATAATGTGAAGTGTTATGTGACCATGAATATTTTGGCGCTCGAAAATGACCTTGCCGATATAAATAATGAGATCGATTTTATTGCCAACGAGGCGCATGCGGATGCAGTCCTCGTCTCGGATCCCGGAATCTTCTCCAGAGTGCGTGATGTTGCCCCTGATCTTCCGATCCATATCTCGACGCAGGCAAGTATCACAAACAGTGAAGCGTGCAACTTCTGGTATCGTCAGGGAGCCTCCAGGATAGTTCTGGCGCGTGAAGTGTCTCTTGCCCAACTTAAGGCGATGAAGCCTAAGTTGCCTTCTGATCTGGAGATAGAATGTTTTGTCCACGGCGCAATGTGTATGGCCTATTCAGGACGTTGTCTCTTGTCTAACTATTTTACCGGTCGCAGATCGAATGGCGGTGCCTGTGCTCAGCCCTGTCGTTGGGGCTATGAGATAATCGAGGAGAAGCGGCCTGATGATCGACTTCCGGCTGAGGAAGATGAGCGTGGCACATATATCTTTAACAGTAAAGATATATGTATGGCAGATCATGTTCCGGAGATGATAGAAGCCGGTGTTACGAGCCTTAAGATAGAAGGAAGGATCAAGGGAGCATATTATGCTGCGGCTGCGACCAAAGTCTATCGGGAGGCAGTAGATAAGTTTTTCGATGAAGGCTCAAATTATACTCCCGACCCGCATTGGGCTGTTCTTCTTGATAAGGTCGTTCATAGAGATTATGATACTGGTTTCTTCTTTGATTCACCTATGGAGGATGCCAAGATCACTTATGACAGATCTTATAATAAGCCTGCGTATGTCGTAGCGGTCGTGGATTCTTTTGATGAGAAAACAGGGCTTTTCAGGGCGCACCAGCGTAATAAACTCTACAGAGGAGATGTCCTTAATGTTCTGCGCCCTAATGGCTATATTGAGCCGATACGGATAAAAGAACTCTATGACGGAAAGATGGATCCTATTGAGTCTGCGCCGCATCCGGAGATGGAGATATTCTTTGCTGTCGAGGACGCGAGGGCAGAGTTATTACCTCCTATGACATTCCTGAGCCGGGACGGGGATAAGGATGAGGGAATAAGACCGCAAACTTGACGCCGTATTAAGTCTCATTTTACAATATATTCGTGATACTTAATAAGTTTCTTACTCCTCGTCTTTCACATCAGTGTTAGCCGGTACATCGGCTGTTGCTTCTGAGACCGCAGCCTTTTTGTTATCGGGATGCTCCATCAGTCTGCCGAGGATTACAGAGAAATAAGAAAGAACCTTCTTGTCGATGTCGAATGCCTGTATGCTTTCGATCAGGATGATCATCACGGTTGGACCTAACAGGAAACCGATCGCTCCCCATACATAAACACCGGCGGCCATGCCAAGGAGCATCATCAGCGGGTGCATATGCATTGTCTTACCGAGTATGGGAGGCTCAATAAGTCGTCTGATAACTGTCATTATGGCCATGGCGATTATAAGTATCACGATCGCCGTAAAATTGCCGTTTAAGGCGCAGTAGATCATGACCGGGATCATGGTCGCGCTGATGCCCAATACAGGAAGGAAGTCTATCACACCGGTTACAAGAGCCAGGATAACGGCGTAATCAACGCCGGCAAGCTTAAAGGCGATCCATGCTTCTATGCTTGTGATCAGGAGTAAAAGAAGATATCCGCCGATGATCCTGAACAGTGTCAGTGACAGGTTATTAAGCAGATTAAGTGTTCTTGTTCGGAATTTACGATTAGGAATATTTCTGACGCAGAAGCGAAGAACAGCAGGGCCGTCATTGATGAAATAATAGCCTGAGAGAATAACGCAGATTACAACAAAGATCCAGTAAGGCAGGCTTCCGATTATGCTCCAGACCGTGCCTGCAAGACCTGTCAGGATATCCGGAACATAAGTCAGAATGTTCGAGAGAAAGTCATTTATGCGCTCTTCAGCCGAGTTCCTCATAGATTCTGTCATAAAGCCGCCATTCTCAACAGACAGCTTATCGAAAAGGTCTTTGCCGATATTCTCCAGATTCGCATTAGCTGCAGCATCCGTCAGTTGACTCACACCTCTGGTTATCTGTCCGATCAAAGCGATGATCATCGCGATGAAGAGAAGCGTTATAATTACAAGCAGTATCACATAGATAACAAGCGCGACCCTCTTACGGATCTTACGGGGATTATCTGAATTCTTGAAGAATGTCCTGCTGATGGGTCCGGACAGTGAATGACTTGTCCTTGCAAGGAGATAGCCGATAAGAAAGGGCAACATGATCATCATGATCTTGGTTGCGAAATAACAGCCGACTATCACAAGAAAAAGTATAAGGATGAATTTGATCATTGCCATGACCGATGCACGGTCACGGATATATCTCTCGTTATCCGTCATATGTGAGCTCCTTCGATTACAAATCCCCAGACAATTACCCAGACGATCATGCCGACGATAAGCGGCGGGCGTATGCCTTCGAGGATGGAGTGCCTTCCGCTGTCGTCATCATCCGCCTCAGGCGCCAGTGTGAGATTCGAGTGAAGGCCGATACTGTATGAATTATAAAAATCGCTCAATATCCTCATAAAGAAGAAGAGCAGGACAATACCCATAAACAGAGCCGGCAGTGAAGAATAGAAATAAGTCATCTCTATATCCGAATAAGTCTGGATAGTTGTTATATCAACCGTTTCAAGTGAGCTCCCGAAAAAGATCTCGGTTATCCTCATGCCTATAAGACATGCCAGCGGTGCCCAGATATTGCGGCTCTTGGTCCTGACAAAAGCAAGCCATGCGCCAAGAACGAACATGAATGCAAAGTCTACGATATTAAGCTGATACAGAGCGAAAAGAAGTCCTATGATGAAATATCCGATCGTTCTGTCTGTAAGCTTGAATGAAGACCAGAGAAGCCCGCAGAAGAAGAGGACAATGCCGATTCCCGGTATGATACTATCAGTCAGGACTTCAAAAAGTGTGATGGGGACAGAATCCAACTCCGTGCGGTAAAAATAAGCAGGGAATATCATGTCGATCCTTAGAGATGTCCAAAGCATAACAACGAGATTATGCATTGCCGAAGACAGGAGCATAAGTGCAGCTCCGGAGAAAAGACCTGTAAGTATAGGACCGATACCGGTGAAATTCCCGACTATCCTTTCGGAGTTGCCGGAAGACATTACAGCAGTTGGAATGATGAGAGTTGCCAGTGTAATGAGGGGCATGTAAAGCGCGTATCCGCCTAATGAAGTCATCGACCAACCGCAGTCAACATGAACGAAGACGCAGCGGAAGATATAGCAGATGGCGGAGGTTACAGCCAGTGCAAAGTAAAGATAACCCCAATCCGGGATCGCAGGTATCATAAACGATCTGAGAGTCTTACGTCCCTGTTCGGCGATCTTCGGATCCATATCAGAAGTAAACCCCCAAGATCATAAGAGTATCCATGAAAAGGTCTGCCCATACGGGCTCAAGTGCGAGGAAAACACCTGCGCCGAAGGCCAGGAAAGGGCCAAAAGCCAGATAGTCAGGGTCATCGGCAAAATGCATCTTGGATTTTGCAAGACGGATCTCACGCCTCTTGGCAACCGGATCCTTGCTGGCTCTGATCTCTCTTTCTTCTCGAGTTTGACGAAGCTTCTTACGGATAAGCAGAGGAATGGCGCATAAAACTGCCGGAATGATAGCCGCATAGATCAAGACTACAAGACCATATACTCCGCAGAGCATGCCGCATGCCCCGAGGAGCTTCATGTCACCTTGTCCCATGCCTTCCTTGCCGAGGAAGGTCTCGCTGGCAAATTCGATCAGCCAGAGAAAACCTGCGCCGATAGCAGCTGCGATTATCCTGTTAAGTAAGGGGAAATATGTCGGTGCGCTATCTGAGAACCAATAGGTTCCGTCGATATAATCACCGCATGCGCCGACGATGCCCAGAAGAAGCATATATATCGAGAACTGGTCAGGGATGATCCTGTTGAGCCTGTCTGCCATGGCAATGAGGATGACCATGGGGACAGCAGCCATTATGACAGTAATATGCATTATCTGCCCCTTATCAGCAAAGTCATCATAGCAGATCGCTGCAGATACTCCATAAAACAAGGCGCAGGCGATGGCGGAAACCAAACCTTCTCTTAAGGGTCTCATTCGCTTGGAAGGTCTGTAACCCGGGGCTTTGGGATCGAAGCCATAGTCCTGAAGCCAGGCTTCGGGGAGTATATTGAAAACATAAGTCAGGGCGAAGCCTATTAAAGCGCCCAAAATGACGGAAACCGCCGTTATCATCATAAGTTGCGACCTTTTCTGTTTGATATTATTAAACGATTGTTCAGCTTTTAAAGTTTAATATATGCAATTTTAATAATCAACCTAATAAAAAGAGCCTTGAGATATAAAACTTTTATAAATTGACCGATTTGGCGAAATAACATAAAATCTAATAGATTCTATGAGGAGGTACGCTTAGGCGTAGTAGTGATTAATATGGCAAAACTTGTTACAGCTAAGCAGCTTGAGGAGAAGATGCAGTCCCATGTTAAGGCCGAGACGGGTCTGGCTCTTGAGCATGCAACCGCAAGAGATTATTGGACCGCGTTATCCAAGAGCGTAGTTGAGCTCATCTCGGATAACTGGCAGGCAACTCGTGAAGCATATGTCAAGACGAGACAGGCTTATTATTTCTCGGCAGAATTCCTTGAGGGAAGATCTTTGCTTAACAACCTCGTAAACCTCGGCATCTACGATCAGGCTAAGGAAGCACTTGCTTCTTTCGGTTATGACATTACCGACATTCTTGAGGAAGAGACAGACCCTGCATTGGGTAACGGCGGTCTCGGAAGACTTGCCGCATGTTTCCTGGATTCCTGTGCTACATTGAATCTTCCGGTTACAGGCTACGGCATCCTTTATCGTTATGGTCTGTTCCGTCAGGCTATCGAGGACGGCTTCCAGAAGGAGTATCCTGATTCCTGGATGGAGAGAGGTTATCCTTTTACGCCGGCAAGATACGACGAGAAGGTAAAGGTTCATTACAATGATATTGATGTTTGGGCTATCCCTTGCGATCTGCCTATCACGGGTTACGGCACAAAGAATATTAATCTTTTAAGACTCTGGAAAGCAGAGCCTGCACAGGATTTCGATTTCAATCTCTTCAACTCTCAGAGATTTGATGACGCTGTTATTGAGCGTAACAGAGTAAATGATATCTGGAGAGTTCTTTATCCTAACGATACATCCTACGACGGTAAGGTTCTCCGTGTAAGACAGCAGTATTTCTTCGTTTCTGCATCTCTGCAGGATATCGTAAGAAAGTATAAGAGAGTTCACGGCGACGATATGAAGGACTTTGCCAAGTATAATTCCATCCAGCTTAACGATACTCACCCTGTTATCGGTATCCCCGAGCTCATGAGGATCCTGGTAGACGAGAATGGTGTTCGCTGGGAGGATGCATGGGAGATCGTTAAGGAGACTTTCGCTTATACAAACCACACGATCATGGCTGAGGCTCTCGAGAAGTGGGATATCTCCATATTCCGTTTCCTTTTCCCCAGGATCTTCGAGATCGTTGAGGGTATCAATAACCAGTTCCGTGCTCAGATGTACGAAGCGGGCCTTTACTCCGAGCTTATCGATAAGATGAGCCCTCTGGCAGACGGTAAGGTGCAGATGGCATGGATAGCTATCTATGGTTCTCACTCTGTTAACGGTGTTGCAGCACTGCACACGGATATCCTTAAGAACGATACACTCAAGGACTGGTATCAGCTCTATCCTGAGAAATTCTCTAACAAGACGAATGGTGTTACTCCCAGAAGATGGCTGCGCACATGTAACCCTGAGTTGGGTGAGCTTTTCACTGAGCTCCTCGGCAGTGACAAGTGGGTAACACATCTTGATGAGCTTAAGAAGCTCGAGAAGTACAAGGACGATGAGGCTGTAATGAAGAGGCTTCTGGCCATCAAGCGCCATAATAAGGAGAAGCTCGCTACTTTCCTTAAAAAGTCTCAGGGCATTGAACTTGATCCCGATTCGATTTTCGATATTCAGATCAAGAGACTGCATGAGTATAAGAGACAGCTTCTGAATGCTCTTTACGCTCTTAATCTCTATGACAGGATCAAGGAGAATCCGAAGCTGGATCTGCCTCCGGTAACTATTATCTTCGGTGCTAAGGCGGCCCCCGGATATTTCCGCGCCAAGGCTACGATCAAGTTCATCAATGAGATCGCAAAGATGATCGACAACGATCCCGCAATGAAGGGACGACTCAAGGTTGTTTTCGTTGAGAATTACAATGTTTCCAATGGTGAGAAGATGTTCCCCGCGGCAGATGTATCCGAGCAGATCTCCACAGCAGGTCTCGAGGCTTCCGGTACAGGTAACATGAA
>CAMNGC010000021.1 GCA_946537885.1 uncultured Clostridia bacterium | reverse complement strand
GATATTGGCGATTTTTGTCCGACGCTGGAGTGGTTAAATATACCCGACGCTAACAACGGGCAGTATTACAAAATGAGTAATAACAAGTTTGTGAGGAAGATAGTGGCGATGTCAGTGGTTATAGTCTCTGCATTGCCATTGTTTTCGTGTGGAAAAACTGAGCGTGAAGTGAAAAAAAGAGAGATAGCTTCGGATGATTCCTACTTTGAAGCGGAATATGTTACTTATGCCGATGAGGTAGTGGGAGAGTCTGATTCTGTAATACCTGTGGTGATTGATCCTCAACACAGAGTTTTCTTTCAAGGATATGACGAAGACCATAATGAATTACGCAGAGTTATTGATGTCAATACAGTAACAGATGAGACCTATGTTGTTGACTGTTTGGATTATATTGAAGCAGATAATTGTCGAGTGGATTTTAATACCTGCTTCATAGATGATGATCAACTGTATGTGTCCTTGTGCTTCTGTGGGGAGACCGGCAATGAAAACAAGATCTACCGATATGACAAAGATACGAATTCATTTGCTGACGAACTGACTGTATCATTTGATGATAAATATGATAGTCCCATAATCGTTAAGGCATTTAAGAATGAGGATATGATCTATTTGGAATTCAATTATCTGGAGGGGGTCATATATAAATATGGATTGAAAGTTATCAGTATAGACGGGGAGCAGTATTATGAGAATGTTTTCGATGAAGTTCTTACTGACTGGATCGTAGAGGAAGACGGGAATATCGTTGCCAAACTTCATGAACAGAACGGGCCGAAAGTATCGGATCAGTTTGTATCTGTTGATCCTCTTGATGGAACAGTAACTTCTATGGAAATACCAGCTGATGATATGGCAAAGTATTGTACCGGAGTCCTTATGGCTGATGCATGCATTTATAGCGATACCGTGGAGATGACAATAACTAAATATGATCTTCACACTCGGGAATATCAAGTAATTATGGATTTCAATTGTTGCGATGCTAATATAAATGAGATCGAGAATTCATCGTTGCTGTTTTGCAGTGAAGAACAGCTGATATTGGTAAATAGCGTTACGGGAATTGACAGACCTTGCAGGTTAAATTCTCTGATCGAACTTACAAGGTTGGATCATAACCCTAATGCCGGAAAGAAGATTCTATATGCAGCTCCATATGATTCAATCAGATATGTGGATGCTGAAGCTGTCAGGGAGTTCAACAAGTCCTCAGAAGAATACTACATATGCATCACGATGGATTACAGTGTTCTGACAATGGAGCTTCCCTATAGTTATAACGAGGATGGGCTCATAACAAAATACCGCCTTGATCAAGCTGTTCTGGGACAATTGGAACAAGATATAATAAACGGTGACGGGCCTGATATACTTTTGGACTTCGGAGAATTCTTTGAATTGAATGATCCTTTATATCTGTCAGGTGCCAACAGTTTTATTGACTCAGAACAGGGGATAAACAGGGATGATTATTTCGATAATATAATGCGTGCTTTCGAAAACGACGGAGAACTATACCAGATCCCGTTGTCGGTGTTTGTCACCGGGCTATATATTCCTGAAGAGGACTGTGTGAACGGAAGAGCCGGTTTTACTTACGATGAGTATAGAGCTTTTGTAGAAGAGTGCTGTTCCGGGAACGACCCGATAGATCACACTTATTCGCGTGGAGCTGCATTTGATATTCTATTCTCTTATAACAGTTCGAGTTTCTTCGATGCCGACGGACATATTGACTTGTCTAATGAAGCTTTTTACAACCTTGTTGACTATACGGAAGGATTGGGCCCCGATTCGAATCTGAATCCGAGTGATCAATACCAGGCAAGCAGAACGGCTCTTTTTATGGGGATCCTAAATGATTTATATTATATGAATATCAGCACCATCCCGTATGTTCTATGCGGATTTCCGTCCGATGATAACAGCAAGGGACCCATGGCAAGTATTATCGATTCTGTGGCTATAACATCCTGTTGCGAGTATGATGATATTGCTTTTGAGTTTGTAAAGACTTGCTTAAGCTATGACATTCAAAAAAGAACTTTCGGGACAAATCCTATCAACAGGCAGGCCTATTATGATTATGCAAATAGAATATTACCTCTTGCAAATCAATATATCGAGAGCATGACCGGTGTCAGCGATTATTATCCGGCGACTGTGGTTGATGAGTATGCTTCCTATCTGTCATCGGCCAATGTGTGTCCAAAAATCGATCCGCAGGCTCTTGTTATCGTATATGAGGAGCTGCAAGCATTCTACAACGGTGACAAGTCAATTGATGAGGTGATCGGTATAATCGAGAACAGGATCAATAATATGGTGGACGAGAAGAGCGATTAATGATGTTTGCGATCACCGTATTCTCAAGCAACTATTTAATTGACAAAAACGCCCGCGTGGGTTACACGCGGGCGTTTGAGGTCAGACTAATATAAGTCGATTGTCTATCAGGACTTCTCGAGAGCGAGTGTTCTTGTGGTGATATCACAAACCTCGGAAGGACCATAGTACTGGATAGCACCGGGATATGTGAAGCAAGTCTCAACAGCCCACTTCTCTCTGTTAGCAGCGAAGAACTGGAAAGGCTTGCCGTCGAGCTCAACAAGAGCCTTACGGATAACGGGCTTATCTGCGCCGTTACGTCTCTCGATGTTCATCATCTTTGTGATAGGCATACCGCCGGCAACCCACTCCTCAGCAGGCTTGCTGATGTTGGAAACCTTTGAGAGGTAACCTGTGTATCCATAGAGGATCAGCATGCAAGCATTGTATCCGAGGGAGTAGCAGTAGTCTGCGTCGAAGTTGGAAGGGAAAGCGCAACGGCCCTCGTAACCGAAGAAGTGGTGGAGAGCAGAGAACTTGCCGTTATATGTGCCGGCTGCCTTACGCTTAGCCAGCTCGTTCTTAACCAGCTCGGAGAAGAGCTTCTCGGACTCGATAAGGGAAACCTGAACATTACCGTGAGGATCTCTCTCGAGGAAGAGCTGCTGCTGAATGCCTGTAGGAAGCAGATCGAAAACAGCAAAAGCGGACTCGGTAAGACCTGCCTTGATGAAGTCATACTTAGCCTGCCATGTAGGAAGAGCATTGAATTCCTCAGTCTTAGAGCCTGCGAGCAGCTCGTTGATCTCAGCGATAAGAGCAGAGAACTCAGGAACGAACTCAACGATACCCTCAGGGATGATAGCTACACCGAAGTTGTCGCCATTTGCAGCTCTTGCGGCAACGGAATCAGCGATGTAGTTTGTAATCTCGGAAAGGGACATCTTCTTAGCGGCAACTTCCTCACCGATAAGGCAGATGTTAGGCTGTGTCTCAAGAGCACACTCGAGTGCAACATGAGAAGCGGAACGACCCATAACCTTTACGAAGTGCCAGTACTTCTTAGCGGAGTTTGCATCACGCTCGATGTTACCGATAACCTCGGAATATGTCTTTGTAGCCGTATCAAAACCGAAAGAAGCCTCGATGTCTTCATTCTTCAGGTCGCCGTCGATCGTCTTAGGGCAACCGATAACCTGGATACCCGTGTTCTTTGCTGCCATATACTCAGCAAGCACTGCTGCGTTTGTATTGGAGTCGTCACCGCCGATGATAACGATAGCATTGAGACCATGCTTCTTAGCTACTTCTTCTACGATGGCAAACTGCTCTTCTGTCTCGAGCTTTGTTCTGCCGGAACCGATGATATCAAATCCGCCTGTGTTTCTGTAAGAATCGATAAAATCGTCTGTGAACTCGATATAAGAGTCTTCAAGAAGTCCGGAAGGGCCGCCTTTGAAGCCGAGGAGGACATTGTCCTTGTTTGTAGCCTTCAGAGCATCGTAAAGACCTGTGATTACGTTGTGTCCGCCGGGAGCCTGACCGCCGCTTAAGATAACGCCTACAACCTGACGCTTTGCGGGAGCTGTGTTAGCGCCCTTCTCGAAAGTGATCTCGGGCTTACCGTATGTATTGGGGAAGAGAGCCTGGATCTTCTCCTGGTCTGCTACGCTCTGTGTAGCTGCGCCTTCCTTAACGCAGATCTCTGCAACGCCGTTTCTGAGCATACCCGGAAGCTTGGGCTTATACTCGTATCTTGCTTTCTGAAGTGGTGAAAGATTCATAGTTATCTCCTTTTTATAAATATAATAACTATCCAAAACTTTAGAACATTTTCGCGATAAAGTAAATAGGCGAAAAGCCAAAGTGTCATGTGTTAAGAGATATTGATATATGGTAATATTCTGACAGGAACATGGCGATCGTACCTGCAAATATCCGGGCTATCGAATCGTAACCGACCTGATTTGTTCACCTTACGCCTCTGTCACGCTATAATAAGTATGCAGATTATAGCATCACGCTCAATAAAAAGTAGTTTGTCTATATTCTTAAATATAAAAAATCTACCTTCTTGTGGGGAAACGCTATGGCGAGAGACGATAGGATCATGGATATAAAGGCAATTCTTAAAGCACAGGCGAATAATGATTATGCCGAATTTATGGCGCGGCTGCTGCCGGGAATTGACAAGGAGCGGTTTGTCGGAGTGAAGACTCCCGAGCTTCGAACTCTGGCCAAGGAGATAGCGGCCGGGAAATATCCGGGAATCGATCCGGATAAGTTTATGGACGAACTGCCCCATGAGCTTTTCGAGGAGAATCAGATACATGGATTTATGATAAGCGGCATGAAGGATTTTGATGCTGCTATTGACCGCCTTGAGAAGTTCCTGCCTCATATAGATAACTGGGCGACTTGTGATCAGACCTCTCCCAAGATATTCAGGAAGAATAAGGAAAGATTGTTGCCTTATGTCCTTGATTGGATCAGAAGCGATCATGTATATACGGTGCGTTTCGCCATCGGGATGCTGATGCAGCACTACCTAAAGGAAGATTATTTACCGGAATATATCAGGATAGTCTGCGATATAAGAAGTGATGAGTATTACATCAACATGGAGCGCGCATGGTATCTGGCTACGGCGCTCGCCTTCAGATGGGAAGATGCATTGCCTTATGTAAAATCGGGAGCGATCGATGAGTGGACCCGGCGCAGGGCCATACAGAAAGCGATCGAGAGCTTCCGGGTAAGCAGCGAACATAAGGAGATACTCAGGGGATTAAGATGAATTCCGGACACAACAAAAGCTGCACCTGATGGTGATGCAGCTCCTGTTGTCTTCCGCTTACGGCAGTACTCAGTTCTCGAAAGCCTGCTTCAGGTCGGTGATGATATCGTCGATGTGCTCGGTTCCGATGGAGAGTCGAATGGTGTTGGGCTTGATACCCTGCTCGGCAAGTTCTTCTTCGCTATCTTCCGAATGGGTGGTTGATGCGGGGTGTATAGCGAGTGATTTAACATCCGCTACATTGGCAAGAAGTGAGAAGAGGTTGAGTTTATCGATGAAAGCTTTTGCCTCGGGAGCACCGCCCTTGATCTCAAATGTGAAGATGGAGCCGCCGCCGTTGGGATAGTACTTGGAATAGAGTGCCTGCTGCTTGGGATCCGTTGAAACAGAAGGGTGGTTTACCTTCTCGACTTCGGGACGAGTAGCGAGGAACTGTGCGACCTTGAGAGCGTTAAAGACATGTCTTTCTACTCTGAGCGACAAAGTCTCGAGCCCCTGAAGGAAGATGAAAGCATGAACAGGAGAGAGTGTAGCACCTGTGTCTCTTAGCAGGATAGCTCTGATATATGTGACGAAAGCAGCTGCGCCGACATCTTTTGCAAAGCTTACGCCGTGATAGCTTGCATTCGCCTCGACGAGCCAGGGCTGCTTGCCGCCTTCGATCCAGTTGAACTTACCGGAATCAACGATAACACCGCCGATGGATGTGCCGTGACCGCCGATGAACTTGGTGGCGGAATGAACAACGATATCTGCGCCATACTCGATAGGTCTTACGAGATAAGGAGTAGCGAAAGTGTTGTCCACGATCAGGGGAACATTATGCTTGTGAGCGATCTTAGCCAGGGCTTCGATATCGACTACCTCGGAATTAGGATTTCCCAGTGTCTCGATGATGAGAGCAGATGTGTTGTCCTTAAATGCTGCATCTACTGCGGCTTCATCAAAGGGGTCAACGAAAGTGCTCTCAATACCGTAATCCGGCAGTGTATGTCTCAGAAGGTTATATGTGCCGCCATAGATATTGTTGGCTGCGACGATGTGGTTGCCTGCATGCGCTGCTGCCTGGAGCGCATAAGTGATGGCTGCTGCTCCGGAGCTTACTGCCAGTGCTGCAACTCCGCCCTCAAGAGCTGCGATCCTCTCTTCGAAAACACCCTGTGTGGGGTTCGTAAGTCTTCCGTAGATGTTGCCGGCGTCTCTTAAACCGAATCTGTCAGCGGCATGCTCGGAATTGTGGAATACGTAAGAGGATGTCAGATAGATCGGAACTGCTCTTGCGTCTGTAACGGGATCCGGATTCTCCTGTCCTGCGTGAAGCTGGATGGTCTCAAATTTGAAGTTGTTTTCGTAGTTGTAAGCCATAATCTTGTACCTCATTTCTGTGTTTGTGTTTTGATGTGTGCTGTCGGCCGGTGGCCTCGTTTGATTCATGCTTCGATTGTAATTTGACCTGAGGAAGCGTGCCATATTCAAAGTTCGATACTGTGTTATAGGTTGAGACTATAACATATGCCGAGCGTGCTTGGATTGATTAAGCAGAAGCTTAAGCAACGTGGTGAAGCATTTATTTAATCCCTCCCCCACTTATTTTTCGCGAAAGGAATAAAAACAAATCCATAAAACAAGATCGGCTTCGCTCCAGAGGCGGAAAATTAAAGATGCTTGTTGACAAAGCCTTGCAGCCTAAGTACAATATACCTATAAAAACCGTAGGCATTGTAGGAGATGATGCGGGACATTAGATCAGGAGGATCATACTATGGCAGTATATGAGAAGATTACAGACCTGATCGGCGGTACACCGATCTTGAAGTTGAACAATTACATCGCAGCACATGAACTTGGCGCGAATATTTTCGCTAAGTTGGAGTACTTTAATCCCGCAGGCAGTGTTAAGGACAGAATCGCTAAGGCTATGATCGATGACGCGGAAGCTAAAGGCCTTTTGAAGCCCGGCGCGACCATCATTGAGCCTACTTCAGGTAACACCGGTATTGGCTTGGCTGCAGTTGCTGCCGCAAGAGGCTACAGGATCATCCTGACCATGCCTGAGACTATGAGCGTTGAGAGAAGAAATCTTCTCAAGGCTTACGGTGCCGAGCTGGTTCTGACAGACGGATCAAAGGGCATGAAGGGCGCCATCGCCAAGGCTGACGAGCTTGCTGCCGCTACAGAGGGAAGCTTCATTCCCAGTCAGTTTACAAACCCTGCCAATCCCGCTGCCCACAAGGCCAGCACAGGGCCTGAGATCTGGGATGATCTTGAAGGCAAGGTTGACGTATTTGTTGCCGGTATCGGAACAGGCGGAACAATTACCGGTGTAGGTGAATATCTGAAGAGCAAGAATCCTGATGTTAAGGTTATTGCAGTTGAGCCTGCAGGTTCACCGGTACTGTCGAAGGGACAGGCAGGCCCTCATAAGATCCAGGGCATCGGCGCAGGATTTGTTCCGGATACATTGAACACAGATGTTTATGATGAGGTCATCCCCGTCGAGAATGAGGATGCTTTCGCTACGGGAAGAGAGCTGGCACGTAAGGAAGGCCTTCTTGTAGGTATCTCTGCAGGCGCTGCTGTATGGGCTGCCACTCAGATTGCCAAGAGACCTGAATTCGCAGGTAAGAACATTGTGGCCCTGCTGCCTGACACAGGTGACAGATATCTGTCCACGCCCATGTTCGCCGAGTAATCGTTATTCGATTGTTGCGGCTGCCTCGTTGTTAACTTTCATAGCACTTAAGTTGCCTGTCAGCTGCAATTCATCAGATAAAAAGAGCTGCTCCGTGTTTATCCGGGGCAGCTCTTTTTTGCTTTTCTGATTTGATCAAGTATTAGATCATGTAGTCGTTGGCAAAATGATCCTTTGCCTGTTCTACAATATCCTGCAGGGTAATATTCTCCAGATAATCATTGATGACTTTGTTAAGTCCGACCCAGACGGGGAGGGTGGGGCAATCTGCGCTTCTCGCACAACTGTTTTTACCGTCCGCGAGCATGCAGGCAACCGGCTCAAGATTTCCCTCAGTAAGCCGCAGGATCTCGCCTACCGTGATCTTATCGGCCGGCTTGCCCAGCTGGTAGCCGCCCTGAAAACCGCGGTTGGTAAGGAGGATGTCGGACCTGTTAAGGATCGGAACGATCTGCTCGAGGTATTTCTTTGAGATCTCCTGGCGCTCGGCTATGGTCTTAAGGGCTATGAACCCGTCATTTTTGTGCTCAGCCAGGTCGACCAGCATTCGCATCGCATAGCGTCCTTTTGTTGATATCTTCATAGCATTAACCTTTCATTTAAATGTATATACCTATAATACTACTGTTTTTGTAGGCTTTCAAGAGAATCAAGGCTTCGCGCCCCTTTGATATTTAGAAAAAGGCCCATCCGCACTTGTTGACAAGCCTGCCGTCTTATTATATAGTCATAAAAACCTATAGGATCAATAGGAGTTATAACTATAGTGAGAGGTGGACTATGACACTACAGCAGCTGCGTTACGCGATCGTTATCTCTGAAGCGGGGTCTCTTAACAAGGCATCGGAGATCCTCTATGTGGCTCAGCCATCGCTGACCGGTGCCATCAAGGAGCTCGAAAAGGAGCTCGGCATTAAGATCTTCAACCGCACCGGACGCGGCACGACCCTGACGGTAGACGGCGAAGAATTTATACATTACGCCCGTCAGGTCTACGGACAGTACGAGACCATGATGGCCAAGTACGGATACGGTGGCAATGTTAAGAAGAAATTCGGAGTTTCCGCCCAGCATTATTCTTTTGCCGTTAAGGCCTTCGTTGAGATGGTTAAGAATTACGGCACGGATAATTACGAGTTTGCAATCCGCGAGACGGAGACCCGTAATGTAATTTCAGATGTTGCAGCCAGCCGTTCAGAGATCGGTATTCTCTATCTGAGTGATTTCAATCGCAAGGCTATACTCAAGCTCCTTAACGGCAATAATCTGGAATTTCACACGCTGGCCGAGTGCAAGGCCTACGTTTATATACATAAATCACACCCTCTGGCGGGCAAGTCGTCCATCACTTTGGCTGAACTTGAACCCTACCCGAATCTCTCTTTCGAGCAGGGGGATTCAAGCTCCTTCTATTATGCCGAGGAGATCCTGAGCACTAATGAATACCCGCGTACGATCAAGGCCTGCGACCGCGCCACAATGCTTAATCTCATGGTCGGGCTTAACGGCTATACTCTTTGCTCCGGTATCATCTGTTCTGAGTTGAACGGAGACGATTATGCAGCGATCCCCTATGAAGCTGATGAAGAGAATCTTAACAGCAACATGGAGATCGGCTACATTGTTCGTAAGGATTCGATCATGACGGAACTGGCCAAGACCTATCTTGAGGAGATCAGTAATTATCTGGCTGAGCAGAAGATCAACTGAGACAGCTTAATATCTTCAATCTGCCAGCGATCCCATAGGGTCCCAGGGCTCGAGCTCGATGGCTTTCTGGTCAAGAAGCGCGACAACATCTTCAGGGAGATATTTCTTGTCAACTACAGCCTGATAGACAAATTCGTCAAACCAGGCATCGGAACAGAGATAGTGACCGTTATGACCTGCTTTCTCGCCCCAGCTGTTCTCTATATGCCAGCGGTTGGGCCTGCCCTTGCTGTCGAGGTTTACTCCGAGAATGACCATGGCATGATTCATAGCCGAATCACCGTAGATCAGGCGATCTCCTTTGCTGAAGTCGAAAGAGACATTAAAGAACTGCTCTATGCCGGAGCCCTTACGATCCCAGATGCCCGAGTCCCGCAGACCGAACTTGCTGACGTCCGACCCGAACCAGACGGGATGACCGTCCTTAAGCTGTTCGATCATGGCCTGTTTGATGATATCAATATCAACGTTCAGGTAAGAAACAGGCGAACCTTCTATAACATTACCTAAGAATTTGACGGTATACATCTTGTTCATGGGCTTGTTGGAGGCGGGGGCATTTATGAGGCTGACACGATCGGTAAGATCGAGGCCGACATATTTCTCATAAAATTTCTTCGGTGTGATGCCATATTCACAAATGACCTTCTTGTCTTTGTCTGTCAATGTCAGATCAAATTTCTTCGGCGGTTCGCCCAAACTAATGGCCAGCATGCGGTAAACATCAGTCATCATGTCTTCCTTAAGCTGTCTTACCTTTGCTTCTGAATTGCCCTTGGCGATAGCCTTACGAAGAACGACGGCATCTTCTCGCAATTTGGAACTGATGTATTCACAGAGCATGCGGGAATTAGCGGCATTGGCGGAATCCGGATAGGCATCCTTGGGGACGACACCGTACTTGTTTACCAGATTTGCCAACATATCCCACTGGCCGCCGTCGCCCAAAGGTGCCATGTTGATGAAACTGTACAGACGACCGTCTACGGGCTCATCTGCCGTAGCGATGACACTCTCTAAAAAGTAGTTGGACTTCTCCAGCTTGTCATAGAAAAATATATAGTTTTGCGACAGTTCGAAATTATCCAGATTATAGTTGTGAATGATCTCGTATCTGAATGTATTAAGCGCAGAGAAGATCCAGCATCTTCCACTGGCCTTCTGGTTGGTGATCTTGCCCTGATCAAGATCTATAGAGAAGGTGAAGGGCATTTTGGAGGCGGCTTTATAATCTTCCGCCGCAGCCGCCAGTCCGTTCTTAAAGGCTGCATTTGATGCGATCATGTTGGCGCGCTTGCCGGAGAAGTCGGAACTCATGCTCTTGAGCTTTCCTGCGCTAATGCTTTTGCTTTTGTTGTTCATATATCAATTCCTCCCGGAAGTTATTGTTGTATCGATATTATAATGCAATTTGCCTCGGCTAACTAACGGGATTGTAAGAAAAGAATGGCGATAATCTGATATTATAGAAAAGGTAAATCGGGATCATAGGGGGATATGATATGGCAGATACGATCAAGTGTCCCAACTGCAGTGCTAATCTGCTTTTCGATGCAGATCTTCAAAAGCTCACCTGCGATTATTGCGGCGCCTCTTTTTTGCCGACAGATCCGGCCATAAATGACCAGGCTCAGGCCAGATTCTCGGAGGACATCCAGACAGGCAAGGCTCAAGTCATAGCCGATGCGGAAGTCTTTGAATCGGAGGCCGGAAACGATCGGCTCGGAGATGAGGCTTCTGAGGCAAGTATTCGAGGCATGGCTGATGAGCCGGAAACAGAATATGATGAGACAAATGTTCAGGAACTGATATGTAAGAGCTGTGGCGCCGTGGTTGTGGCAGACAGCAACACGACTGCTTCCTATTGCGCTTTCTGCGGATCGCCGGCTCTTGTATCACAGAGGCTTAACAGCAGCTTCCGCCCCAAATACATAATCCCTTTCCGCTACGGCAGAGAGAATGCCGAGCAGAAGTTCATCAACTGGTGCAAGGGAGGGCGTAAGACTCCGTTTGGTTTTGTATCTTCCAGGAATATACAGAAGCTGACGGGCCTTTATGTGCCTTTCTGGCTTTTCGATATAGACGGTCAGATGGATATGACTGCCACTGCGACAATCGTAAATGCGGTCTCTACGGGTTCCAAGACCGTTACCACTACAGAATATTTCGATGTTACCAGGCAGGCTCGTTTCAACTGGAGAATGATCCCCTTAGATGGCGAGACCAGGATCGATGACGCGCTTATGGAAGCGGTGGAGCCTTTTGATTACAGGCAGCTGAAGCCGTATAACCCGGTCTATCTGCCGGGGTTTTTCGCTGACAGATACGATCAGTCGGCAGAAGATCTGAATGCAAGGATCCGTAAGAGAGCAGAAGAATATATGGAAGAGGAATTCAAGAAATCGACGGATCGTTATAGCACCGTAAGGGTGAAGACCCGGAACAATACTTATTCCGATCCCAGAGCCGAATATGCGCTCCTGCCGGTCTGGTTCCTGCACTACAGATATCTGGGCAAAGACTATGATTTCGCGATGAACGGACAGACCGGTGAGGTAGCAGGCGTTGTTCCCGTCAGCAAGGTTAAGAAAGCCTTGTTCTTCTTCATAATCCTGGCGATCTCAGCCGTTATTACCAGACTGATAGTCGGACTGATCCTCGGAGGTATGGTCGGATGAGTAATAAGAATAATAAAAAAATCGACACAAAGGATTATCGAAAAAGTGTGATGAGTGAATTATCGGCTGTCTCCGTCGGGGCGATCGTGCTGATGACAGCTGTTATCATTCTTTGCATGGGTCTTTATATTGCCATGAATATACGTCCTTCCAAGGAAGTCTATGTAAAAGACGATGCGGATATCTTCTCAGGAAGAGAACTGTCTGACATTAAGAAACTTGCAAATGATCTGAGTGAAGAGAAGGATATTAATGTGGTGATAATCACTACAAGACATAAGGGAGGCGGATACAGTAACTCCGATGAAGATTGCAAAAGGTTCGCCGGAGATGTATATACAGATAAATGCATCGAGTCACGCTTCAGGGACAATTCGGGAATCTGCATCCTTATAGATCTGACTCTTGATTACAGCGGCGGAAGATTCTTCTGGATATATACATACGGAACGGCTTATTTCACCATCGATGATGATGAATGCACGAGCATATTCCAACGTTACAAGAGCGACCTCTCGGATGAAGAGTACGGGGATGCTGTCAAGTCCATATTGGATGATCTTGAGGACTATAACTGGCATGCCGGCGGACTTGTCTTTACATATTTCTTCAGCCTTGTTATCCCTGCGGTTATAGCTTTGATACTGACCCTGCTCTTTTACAGGTCCAAGAAGCTTGACAGGAAGCCGATCACTTCCAGGTACAGAACGGGATATGAGAACCTGGGCACATCTGACCGCTTCCTCAAGAAAACAGTAGTCGTTAGCTCCAATAGCAGCGGTGGCGGCGGAGGAGGCGGTGGCGGAGGCGGCCACAGCGGTGGTGGCGGCGGTCGTTTCTGATGAAGAAATATTTCTGTTGAAGTGATTAATGGTGTATAATTTCCGGGTAAATTATCGGAGGACTTGATTTGCTGAGTTTGATCGTTCCTGCCTACAAGGAAGGGCAGCACATTTATGACAATCTGATCGAGATCGATAAGGTTCTGGCTGAGATGTCCGAACCTTATGAGATCATACCCGTAAATGACGGAAGTCCCGATAATACCGCCGGTGAGATCATGCGCGCTGCCGAGCAGATAGCTTCGGTAAAACCCGTATCCTACGAGAAGAACCGCGGTAAGGGCGGTGCTATTACCGAGGGGATCGCACATGCGGAAGGCGATGTGATCGGTTTTATCGATGCTGATCTGGATATCAGTCCCACTCATGTGCCTGTTTATCTGACTGCTCTCAGGGAGAGCGGAGCCGACATTGTCATCGGCAGTAAGATGCATAAAGAATCCAAACTCGATTACCCCTTTGTGCGTAAGGTGGTGTCGATGGGGTATTTTATAATGCTCAAGGTTCTTTTCGGTCTGAAATGTCATGATACACAGACCGGCATCAAGCTGTACAGGGCAGAGCTGATCAAGGACGTTGCGGGAAAGCTCAGGACTCGCGGATATGCTTTCGATATAGAGATACTGGCTGTGGCTACAAGACATAAGGCCAAACTCAAGGAGATGCCCGTTACAATAGAATTCCAGAGAGGCGAGTCCTTTGGAAGGATAAGATTCAGGGACATATGGAAGATGTTTACGGATACTTGGAGCATATGGTGGAACCTGAGGGTGCGTAAGATCTACGATTGATATAAAATAGTTATATGAAGTGCATTATTCTTGCAGGCGGCAAAGGAGAGAGGCTATGGCCCTTATCTCGTAAGAATTGCCCCAAACAGTTTATAAGAATCCAGGGTAATCACTCCCTCTTTCAGGAGACGGTTGCCAGGAATATATCATTCTGCGATGAATTCATTATAGTTACAGGCGAGGAACATAAGGATATCGTCGAGAATCAGATGAAGGCCTTTAGAGGTACTTCCTACAGATGTATCTATGAAGCGATCCCGCGAAGGACGACTGCATCGATCCTGTTGGCTATTCTGGATCTTCAGCCGTCGGAATTTGTTTTTGTGGTGGCATCAGATCATCTGATCGAATCGGGAGACGACTATAAGGATGCCATCCTTCTTGCCAAGAAATATGCAGCGACAGGTTCTATCGCCCTTATGGGCAAGGAAGACAGGGAACCGAATATTGCTTACGGATATTTGAAGGATGTTGACGAGGAAGGCCGATGCGGAAGCTTCGAGGAGAAGCCGGGAGATATTGACAGCCTTTGCAGAAACGGTTCTGTCTATCGTAATCTGGGCATGATGATCTTCCAGAACGGATGCTTGATAAACGAGATGCGCAAGAACTCGCCTGCGATCCTTACTCAGTGTCGTAAAGCCTATGGCCGTAGAGTCAACGGTCCTGGCTACACTCTCTACAGGGAAGAGGTCTTAAACACCATAGATCCGATCTCGATAGAAAGATGTCTGTTAGAGAAATCATCTGCGATCCGCATGGTAAGAGCGTCCTTTGGCTGGGATGAGATCACGAGTCTTGAAGATCTCGAAAAGACTGAATTCAAGACATCAGGTATCTCTATCTATAACAATTGTCACAATGTATCGGCTGTTAATGATTCCCCGGCTCAGGCAGTGGTCATCAACGGGCTGGACGATGTTTTGCTTGTAAATACCGATGATGCGATATATGTAGGCAAGCGGGGACAGTCCCGGGAATTGAAAAAGATCATCAAGGAACATCCTGAGCTCGCCGCTTATTCCGAGAAGAGTAATATCGGTTATCGGCCGTGGGGTTATTATATCCAGCTGGAAGAGAGTCGTACGCATCATATCAGGGCAGTTCACCTGATGCCCGGTAAGACCATCTACGAGCACAGTCACCGTAACAGGATAGAGAATTGGACTATCCTGTCAGGTGAAGTGATGGTTACCGTAAACGGAGAGATCCGGGAGGCTAAAGCCGGTAATTGTTTCCATTTCGATACGGGAGTAAGACATCAGGTATCGAATATCGGAACGGAAGAAGCGGTTATCGTGGATATCTCAGTCGGTGATCAATTACACGAAGAAGAGAGGCTGCCTCGTAATCCTGAATCCCATGATGTAAGTGAGGCTCAGCTTGGAGTAATACCCGAGCCTTTTATCAAGCTTCGTCCGGCTTTTAAGGACTATCTATGGGGCGGCAGCAAGCTTCGCGACAAATACCACATGGTATGCGACTATGAACAGATAGCTGAAGCCTGGCTCTTATCGGCTCACCCTGCAGGCAGGAGTATTGTGGCAAGCGGCAGACACGAGGGCATGGATTTTGCCAGATATATCGATACGGTCGGCAAGGCGGTGCTTGGATGGAAATGCAGTCCTTTGCAGTCCTTCCCGCTGTTGATGAAGCTGATCGACGCGCGAGAGAATCTGTCGGTACAGGTTCATCCGGATGACGACTATGCCTTAAGCCAGGAGAATGAATATGGTAAGAACGAGATGTGGTATGTTGTCGAGTCAGAGCCCGGAGCAGGATTATATGTAGGTTTTAATCGCGATGTGACCAGAGAAGAGGTCAGGGAGAGGGTCGAGAATAACAGCATAATGGAGATCCTTAATTTCTACCCGACGAAAGCGGGAGATGTTTTCTATATACCGGCGGGTACGGTACATGCTATCGGTGCCGGCAATCTGATCTGCGAGATACAGCAGAGCAGCAATGTTACCTATAGGCTCTATGACTTCGACAGGACGGATAAGTTCGGTAACAGGCGTGAGCTTCATCTTGATAAGGCATTGAATGTTATTAATTACAGCAGATATGATCTTGCCGGAGATCAGATCGATAACGCAGATGAAGACGGGCTGGGCAGGACGGTATGCCGCTGTAAGTATTTCGAGAGCTCAGTATACGACGTGGACGGCCCCATGCCTGCAGAGTTAAGCGACAGTGTGTTCAGCGCTTTTGCCGTGGTAAGGGGAAGCGGGTCTATGGTGCGGGGAGACAAGAAGGTCGAGCTTAGAGCAGGAGACAGCGTTTTTGTTCCGGCAGGCTCAGACAAGCTCGAATTTGACGGCAAAATGACGGTCCTCTCTTGCCACATCTGATCCGAAAGAGTATAAAAAAGTGATTTTTTGCCTGTATGGTGTTAAACTTAACAAGCTATTCTTGAGGGAGAGGAGTAAAGCCTGATGTATACAAGGGTTCTTAGGGGCTGGTTAAAGCACTGGGATTTTATACTGATAGATCTGCTATGTCTTGCAGCTGCTTTCGCGCTGGGATTTTACAGCTATATCAATCCCAATCAGCCGGAACTGTTAAGGCATTATATCTATATCTGGGTATTCCTTTCCGGCATTGATCTGGCATCTGCCGTAATGTTCAATACTTTTAAGAATGTTCTTAAGAGGGGCTATTATCTTGAATTTGTAGCTACGGCCAAACATGTAACCATCATGCTCGCGGCAATGACTGTTTTCCTTTTCGCCATGAAGCGAGGAACTACATATTCCCGTGTGTTTACCTTCCTGATGATGGCTTCATACGCGGTGTTCTCCTATATTACCCGTGTGATCTATAAACGCTACCTCATGAGCCTTAAGGGCGGCAGGCGCGTTATGATGCTTATTACTACAAGAAACCGTGCTGAGGAAGTTATGGAAAGACTCGTGTCTTCCAATCACGGAACATTTACCTTTTCGGGGATCGGCCTGGTAGACGGTGACTCGTCCGATGTCGGTACCAGATATAGCACGGTTGAAGTCCTTACAGTCGGTGACGATATCGCCGAATTTCTCTGTCAGCATCTGGTGGATGAGCTTTTTGTGGCAATCCCGGGCGAGAGACATCAGGGGCGTTATGTCGATATGTTCAGCAACATGGGAATTCCTGTCCACAGTGTTCTGGACTTCGCCGGTACCGAGAGGAAAGACGGGCGTATGAGGATCATCGAAAAGGTCGGCGGCTATCCCGTACTGACCACCACATCCAATACTGCGGCGCTTTACCAGGTTGTGGCTAAGAGAGCTTTTGACATCGTCGGCTCCATTGTCGGAATTATCATGACGATAATCCTGACTGTGTTTATCGGACCTATTATCTATATCATATCCCCCGGTCCCATCTTCTATTCGCAGAAGCGAGTGGGTAAAAACGGAAGAGTCTTTAAGATGTATAAATTCAGGAGCATGTACCCTGATGCGGATTCTCATAAGAATGAACTTCTTGCCGAGAATACCATTAAGGACGATATGATGTTTAAGCTGGACTTTGATCCCCGTGTTATCGGCAACCGCAAGACAGCCGACGGCAAGGTCAAGACCGGAATAGGTGCCTTTATAAGACGTACCAGCATTGATGAGTTCCCCCAGTTCTTTAATGTGCTGATCGGAAACATGAGCCTGGTGGGGACAAGGCCGCCGACTATCGACGAATATAAGAAATATAAACTGCACCACAGAGCGCGTCTGTCCATTAAGCCGGGTATAACCGGCCTGTGGCAGATCAGCGGAAGATCTGATATAACTGACTTTGAAGAGGTTGTTAACCTCGACAAGGAGTACATTAATACATGGAATATGGGTCTTGATATCAAGATCATTCTAAAGACCATAAGACAGGTGTTTACCGGAAGGGGCGCGAAATGAGACTTCAGAGACTTTCAGTTCGTTTTATCAGCCTAATGTTGGTAGTTTTGATGCTTGGAGCTCAAGTTATGGCAGAAACGGTTACAGAGGACACAGAGCCAACTGACGGATCGACCGTGACAGAGACTTCTGCTTCCGGGACAACAGGTGATCCCGGCGAAGAGGAAGGACTCGGAGGCTTTGTCAACAGACTCTACAGCACGGTCCTCGGAAGAGCATGTGATCCTGAAGGCTATGCCGACTGGTGTGAGCAGCTTTCCGAAGGTACGAAGAACGGCAGGGAAGTGGCAGAAGGATTTTTCGAGAGTAATGAGTTCCTCAGCAAGACTCTGACAGATGAGGAATATCTTGCCATACTTTACAGGCTGTTCTTTAACAGAGAACCTGATCCGGAAGGTTTGGCTACATGGCTCGGCAAGCTCTCGGAGGGTGTGTCCAGGACGGATATCAGATCAGGATTCTACGATTCTTCCGAGTGGGAAAATACATGTCTGTCTTATAGGATCAGATCCGGCGGAAACGGGACGGCTACGGAAGTGCCCGAACCTACCGAAGGTATGATAACTTTTGTCAGCAGTCTTTACAGCGAGTGCCTCGACAGAGAGCCGGATGAGTGGGGCCTTAATAATTGGACCAAGCAGTTGTCCTCGCAGGAAGTGACAGGTAAGCAGGTTGCATATGGTTTCTTCTTCAGCCAGGAGTTCCTGACGAAGGCACAGACCATGGAGACAGAGGATCTTATCAGGGCTTTCTATCTTGTTTTTCTTAACAGAGAGCCGGATGAATATGGTCTTAAATATTGGTCTGATAAATACAATTGGGGTATCGGCGTAGAGGGTTTGTTTACCGGATTTGCCGATTCAGCCGAATTCAGCGACAAATGTAAGAGCTACGGAGTAATCTGCGGTGATCATATCGATGTGGGAAATCTGGAGATCGACAGTGAGTTTATGGAGTTCGCTTCTTGGGGCAGTATAAGGCTCGGTATAGACAGACTTAATTCTGTTTCTGAGCTATATCCTCATAACTTCTACACACAGTTTAATGTTCAGTCGGCAACCACGACATCTGAGAGGATGACTATCAGTGATCGTGAGATCGCGGTTATCGAGAGATTCGCGGCGACTCACTTCCAACCCAGTTGGTCTGCAGGACAGAAGGCGGCCTATACTCTCTGGTGGATTCATATGAATGTACGTTATGCCAACTCGTCAGCTGCATGGTCGGCGATGGCAGGCTGCGGTTACGCGGAGGCGGTCTTCGAGAGAAGAGTCGGACAGTGCGCTCAGTATAACGGAGCGCTGATCGAGATGATGTGCTGGCTTGGTTTTGATGCCAATATGATCCTCGGATCGCGTGGCTACAGCGGCGGTCTCGGCGCTCAGCACTTCTGGGGTGAAGTAACTGTCAACGGTGAAGTATATGTAATGGAAGCCGGCAACTACGGTGATTATCCTTATTGGCTTTATTTCTGCGCTGCCTATAACGAGACGAGAAAGTATATTAAGAATACCGTGCTTATGGGCTGACAGCTCGGGATACGGCTCTGAGCATCGAAAAGTGTTGAGCTATAACCTTAATCTTCGTCGATGCGGACTCTTGCCGCCTTTATGCTCTTATTGTTGAAAAAGACTATAAGGATGTAAACTGCACAGATCCCCCAGATGATCGGCTCACATACGGCTATTCCCGTGTAGCCGAGCTTCTTGGCCAGCCACTTAGCGGTAAAGACTTTGAGCAGAAGTTCCATGACACTTGCGAGTATAGGAGCGACCTTCGATCCGGCGCCTTGCAGTGTGCTTCTGGTGATCAGCAGTATCGACAGGACAAAATAGAAGGGCAGATCTACATGCAGGTAGAAGAGCGCTGTGTCGATTATCTCGCTGTTCGATGTGCCGGAGATCTGTCTTACGAGAATATCACCGAAAGTATAGATGAAGAGGACCAGCAGGGCGTCTACTGCGAAAGAGAGCATGATCACTTTCTTAAGTCCGTCTCGAATACGATCGAATCTGTGCGCACCATAATTTTGTCCGGAGAAGGTTGCCATGGATGTAGCCAGCGTCCCCAGCATCATCATGCAGAATTCGGAGATCTTACGCGCCGTTGTGTGAGCAGCAATGGTTGTCTCGCCGAAATCGTTTATGGCACCCTGAAGGATAACCGTACCGATATTTACGACAGTAAACATCATGGCGAAAGCAATCCCGGCTGAGAAGAGGTCTGAGATCATCGAAGATGACGGTACCATATCTTCGCGGTTTATATGAAGCTCCGGCACCTTCAGCAGTATGTAGATAAAGCTTATAAAAGAGGAAAGTGCCTGGGACATGATCGTCGCTATGGCGGCTCCGGCCAGCCCCTTTTCGAGAACATAAACGAAAAGCAGATCCAGGAAGATATTTGTTGCAACCGAAATCATCAGGAAGAATAGCGGCGCCTTCGAGTTGCCGATAGCGCGCAGCATGCCCGACAGGACATTGTAGCAGAACGAGAAGATGATCATCGACAGCATGATGTGGGCATAACTGTAGGCTGTGTCAAAGATCGATTCCGGGGTATTTAGAAGTCGCATCAAGGGCTTAAGCGAAAGGACGCCGGCTACTGTAACAAGAGCTCCCCAAACGGCAGCGATCAATAGTGTATTAAAAACAGCTTGCTTAAGTCTTTTGGGATCTTCGGCTCCAAAGTATTTGGATATTACTATCGAAAATCCGTTGCCCATGCCAAATACCAGCGAATTAAAAAGACCATATATTATCGATACTGAACCGATAGCCGACAGGGCGTCATCTCCGAGTTTATGTCCGATAATGGTGATGTCAGTGAGGTTATACAGCTGCTGGAAAATATTGCTCAGGAACACAGGCAGAGCAAACATAAGGACGACCTTAAGCGGTTCGCCTCTGGTGAGGTCCATAGTTCTCCTCTTAGATACAGCTACAGATGTTTTAAGTGATGCCATAAATGCCTCCTGACAGATTAAGAGCATTATAGTTTTGTGATCTACGAGAAGATATCAGATTTCAGATTTATTTGTGAGCTTTCATACAAATTTCATACTCTGATTATTGCAAATCATCTTTTAAAACAATAATATAAGGCTATGGGTGACTTCTACACAGATTATCGTATTACCAAAGAGCTCTATTCCCTCGGCAAGGATATTATCTTGTCTGAAGAATATCAGAGACTCAAGACTTATACACAGCACGGGACTACATCGGTCTTCGAGCATTCCGTCTCGGTTGCCAAGTACAGCTTGATCTTCGCGCTGTCTCTTGAGATGCGCTTGGGTAAGAAACTCGATAAGAAAAGCATCGTAAGAGGGGCACTCCTTCACGATTACTTCCTCTATGATTGGCATGTCGATCACAGCCACGGACTTCACGGCTTTACTCACCCTAAGACTGCCCTGATCAATGCAGATCGTGATTTTGAGCTTAATGATATTGAAAGAGACATCATTAAGAAGCATATGTTCCCGCTGATACCTGTTCCGCCGGTGCATTTGGAAAGTGCCATTGTCTGCATGGCTGATAAGTGGTGTGCTACATGCGAGACCTTCAAGATGGATATCTCATCCTACACGGTTTACAGGCTTAATCTCAGATATGATATCAGCCACGGTCTGATCAAGATCGGTAATAATATCGATATGCCCGATACAGCAGGCGAGACGCAGATCTGATCATTCATCAAAACCGCCGTCGGTATCTTTATCGAGATCATAATATTCATCAGACATATCCTCATAACTGTCTATGCCTTCTGCTAATCGGTTACCGATGTTGTCAGAAGCAAGTGTCGGAACATCTTTAAGCGCTCTTAAAATAGCCCTTGTTCTCTTGCCTTGCAGTTCGTCTATCTTGGTCGAGGCATTATTCAGATTATTCTTGACTCCCCCCAGTACTTTATCGAATTTCTCGAATTGGAGTTTGGCTGTCATCAGAGTCTTTTCTATATCCTGTGACTTCTTCTCTATCGCCAATGCCTGCCAATAATTAACGACTGTGCTCAGCACTGCAGTCAGGGTGTAGGGTCCCACAACCGTGACATTCATACGATTCAATTCTTCTAAGATATTAAGATTGACTATCTCAGAATACATACCCTCAAAGGGAACAAACAGAATGGCATAAGGCGTGGTATGCGGTACCTTTACATATTTGTCGACAATGGTCTTGGCATCATTCTTGATAGCTGTCCTGAACTCGGCTCTTGCTTTGGTGATCGCATCCTTATCGCAGGATTCCAGCGCATTCATCAGCTCCTCGTAGCGGTCCGTATGGCATTTGGAATCTATGGGCAGATAGCTGAAATCATTGCTGTCTCGAGACGGTAACTTGATAGCTATCTCTACCTTATTGCTGCTTCCGGGAATGGTTGGAACTTCAACATCATATTGCTGTGGGTTTAAGATGTCGGCAATGATGAGCTTCAGTTGGTTCTCGCCGATAATACCACGTGTCTTGACTCCGTTTAAGGTCTTCTCGAGTGTCCCGACTTGTCCGGATATTCCCTTAAGCTCACCCATAGTGGCAGACAGGTTCTCCATCTGCTGTATCAGTCCTTTGAAGCTCTTATCAAACTGGTCATTTAATGTCTTATCCAGCTTCTCGCTGACGGATTCTCTGATCTTCTCGATCTGTTGAGTATTCTCGGTGCGAAGTCCGGTGAATTGTTCATTAAGGGTCTTATTCTGCGATTCAAGGCGGGTGTCCAGTGTGGCGCGAATCGATTCGAGCATTTTATTAGTGGAGTCGTTAAAGGATTGCAGTAGCTTCATCTGAGCTTCCGAAGAAGCAGCAGCTGCCGCGACGGCCGCGTCGTTATTGGTCTTGATCTGACCGTTAAGGAACTGAAAGCCTTTGGTAAGATTCTCGTTCTGTATTCTGTTCTTCTGGTCTATATCCTCGCGGATCCTCTTAAAGGAATTGTCGCTGTCGGTACGCTGTGCAATATAAGAGTCCCTGAGACCTGCAACATTATTTCTGAGTTCATTCATGCTCTCTTGTGCCTGATCGACGGAATCCATGATCATGGCACTATCATCGCCTCTGGCAAGTGTATCTTCGCTGATCTGCCGTGTGGCAGAAGCTACGCGAGCGGTAATTAGCAGGATGACAGCTATCAGAAGCAGTATGATCACAGATAGTACGACAATTATATATTCCATATGAACCTCCCGAGTGAACAGATCAGAGTTTGTATTATCGATATACTAACAGATGATCGGTGTTATTATTTGGACTTAAGTGCCAAAATTGACGAAATTGACGAAAAATGCTCTCGGGGGTGTACTTTTCGATATATTGAATGTAAAATAGTTTGAAAGTCAAAGTATTCGAAAAGGAGGTCGCATGGGAAGAACGGTCGAATTCGGTATAACAACGCTCTGCTATATCACCCGTAAAGACACAGGCGATATCCTCTTCATCGTTAAGGGCAGAACGGGCGATCCCAACAACGGGAAATGGCTCGGAATCGGCGGCCATGTTGAGAGGGATGAATCTCCTGACGAATGTATTGTAAGAGAGATCTGTGAAGAGAGCGGCATCAGCAGGGATATGCTGACAAAGCTCGAATTGCGTGGCCTGATAACTTTCGTATCGGACAAGTACCCCACCGAGTATATGCATGTCTATGAAGGTGAGGTGGAAGACGGGCAGGGTGTCAAAGCATCCTGTGACGAAGGGGATCTTATCTGGGTGGCTAAGGACAGGATACGCGACCTGCCGATCTGGGAGGGCGACAAGATCATGTTCGACAGACTCTACGATGATGACTCTTTCTTCTCCTATAAGTTCAGGTACGAGGGCGAGGTACTGAGCGAGAAGATCAGATACAAGTAACTAATAACTGAAAGGTTGGTTATATTATGGACAGCACATGGACAGAAAAGATCGCAGGCTTAAATGAGAGGCGCGCAAAGGTTCAGGCTGCGGGCGGACAGGCCAGAGTCGACAAGCAGCATGCTTCCGGCAAGCTTACGGCAAGAGAACGTATGGAGGCGCTTTTCGATGATGGAACATTCGTCGAGACTGATGATATGGTGACCTCCAGGGCGAATGACTTCGGCATGGACAAAAAGAAGGTCATAGGTGACGGAGTTATCACGGGTTACGGAAAAGTTCACGGTAGAACGGTATTCGCTTCTTCGCAGGATTTTACCGTCGGCGGCGGTTCGCTTGGCGAAGCGCAGGCTATGAAGATCTGCCGCGTTATGGATATGGCTATGGAGATGAAGGCTCCTTACATTTCCATCAATGACAGCGGCGGAGCAAGGATCGAAGAAGGTATAGACAGCCTCTCCGGCTATGCCGGCATCTTCTACCGCAATACCATAGCTTCGGGTGTTATCCCCCAGATCTCGGTTATCATGGGACCTTGTGCGGGAGGCGCCTGCTATTCTCCGGCGATATGCGACTACATCTTCATGACCCGTCAGAACAGCCAGATGTATATTACGGGACCTGCTGTAGTCAAGTCGGTTACCGGCGAAGTCATTACGGCTTCCGAACTGGGCGGCGCGGGCGTTCACAGCTCCGTGAGCGGAGTAGCTCACTTTGTATATGATGATGATCTTGAATGTCTTAACGGTGTAAGAAGACTGTTGGGTTATCTGCCCCAGAATAATGAGGATAAGTCTATGACAGTTCCGGGCAGGAGCGTGGATGCCTGTTCTACTCTTGCCGATATCGTTCCTGCGGATCCGAAGAAAGGCTATGACGTAAGAGATGTTATCGCCGCCTTTATAGACAGCGGCAGCTTCTTCGAGGTCCAGAAGGATTTTGCCATGAATATCGTTGTCGGTTTTGCACGTATAGACGGCAAGACAGTAGGTATCGTTGCTAACCAGAGTAATTACATGGCCGGGTCTCTTGAGATCAACGCATCCGATAAAGCTTCCAGATTCATCCGTTTCTGTGACTGCTTTAATATACCCTTGGTAACGCTTGTAGATGTTCCCGCATTCCTCCCCGGTACGGTTCAGGAACACGGCGGAATCATCCGTCACGGTGCTAAGCTCCTTTATGCATATTCCGAGGCAACCGTTCCGAGGATCAGCATCATTATGCGTAAGGCATACGGCGGGGCTTATATTGCCATGAACAGTAAGGGCCTCGGAGCTGATATGGTCTTTGCATGGCCTATCGCCGAGATCGCCGTAATGGGCGCATCAGGCGCTGTTGCCATCATCGGAAGAAAGGCTATCAAGGAGGCCGAGGATCCTGATGCGGTAAAACAACAGCTGATCGATGAATATAACGAAAAGTTTATGAATCCCTATGTTGCGGCCGAACATGGTTATGTGGACAAGGTAATCGATCCTTCCGAGACCAGAGAAGAGATCATAAGAGCGCTTGATATGCTTGAGAACAAGAAGGCAGGAAGACCTTCTCGCAAGCACGGAAATATTCCGCTATAAGGAGGAGAGTATGGCAGACGAGAAGCAGATTGCGGCAATGGCGATCGCATGTATCGCCGAGGAACTGGGTACTCTGCCGGATCACCTGAGAGTCGTTTCTTTCAGAGAAGTATCCGCCGGAGCCTTGGAAAGCTACATCAAAGAGAACAATATCAGTTATCACAAATATCAGTTGGGAGATGAATTAGTATGAGTAAGTACAGAATCACATTAGACGGAAAAGTTTATGAGATGGAGATCGAGGCAGTAGGTGCAGGCGCAGTTGCTGCAGCTCCGGTAACAAAGACAGCAGCAGCTCCGGCTCCGGCAGCAGCCCCTAAGACAGGATCAAAGTCAGAGGCTCCCCAAGCGGCAGGTGACGGCGCAGTGGTAAGCCCCATGCCCGGGACGATAGTTAAGGTTCTGGTAAACGAGGGAGACGAAGTAAAAGCCGGCCAGAGCGTGATCATTCTTGAAGCCATGAAGATGGAAAACGAGATCACTGCCGAGAAGGATGGCAAGGTAACAAGTGTTGCCGTAGCTCAGGGGCAGACTGTTGCCAAGGATGAAGTCCTTGTTGTAATCGGCTGATCCTTGATCTTGATCAGAAAAATACAGAATGAAGGTAAGAGTTTACTACTATGGAAATGCCTAAGAAGAAACTATATATAACCGATACGATCCTTCGTGATGCTCATCAGTCCCATGCGGCAACGAGAATGCGCACGGAAGATATGCTTCCCATGTGCGAGCTGCTGGACAGCGTCGGTTACTGGTCGCTGGAGTGTTGGGGCGGAGCTACTTTCGATGCTTGTATGAGATTCCTTAATGAGGATCCCTGGGAGAGACTTCGCACTTTGCGGAAGGCTATGCCCAACACAAAGCTTCAGATGCTGCTTCGCGGTCAGAATCTGTTGGGATACAGACACTATGCAGATGATGTCGTAGATGCGTTCTGCGGTAAATCCGTCGAGAACGGTATTGATGTTGTAAGAGTTTTCGATGCGCTTAATGATGTTCGTAATATGGAAAGAGCCATGAAGGCCGTCAAAAAGCACGGCGCGATGTGTGAGGCGGCTTTGAGTTATACGACAAGTCCTGTCCATGACGAGGAATATTTCGTTAAGCAGGCGGTCATTCTCGAGCAGATGGGTGCAGATGTTATATGTGTAAAGGATATGGCTAATCTTCTGCTCCCTATGGATGCCTACTCTCTGGTAAGCAAGCTTAAGCAGAAGGTATCGGTCCCCATTCACATTCATACTCACAACACCAGCGGTACCGGCGCCATGCTTTATATGATGGCTGCAATGGCCGGAGTAGACATTATCGACTGTGCCTTGTCACCTTTTGCCAACGGAACGTCCCAGCCTGCTACCGAATCCATGGTAGCTGTATTTAAGGGAACTGACCGTGATACGGGACTTGATCTCGGTAAGCTCGGAACTGCAGCTGAGCATTTTAAGAAGGTAGCAGCCCGTATGCAGGAAGAGGGGATAATCAATCCCAAGGTTCTTCGTGTTGACCCTAAGGCTCTGATGTATCAGGTGCCCGGTGGCATGCTTTCGAACCTTCTGTCTCAGCTTAAGCAGGCAGGCTCCGAAGATAAGTATGAGGAAGTACTGCGTGAAGTTCCGAGAGTAAGAGCCGATTTCGGTTATCCGCCTCTCGTAACGCCTACCAGCCAGATCGTAGGATCCCAGGCCGTCCTCAATGTTCTCATGGGGGAGAGATATAAGTCCTTCCCCAAGGAGTCCAAGATGGTGCTTCGAGGCGAGTACGGACGTTTGCCCGGTGAGCCGGACCCCGAGGTTCGTAAGAAGGCTTTGGGTGACGAGGAGATCATCACATGTCGACCTGCCGACCTTCTCGAAAACGAACTGGACAAGGAACGCGAGAAGTACGCCGACATTACAAAGAGCGAAGAGGATCTCTTAAGCTGCATCATGTTCCCGCAGGTTGCTCCCGAGTTCCTTAAGAAGAGGGATGCTGCCCCCGAGGCAGAAACGACTATGGCCGATCCTCAGAAGGTCCATGAGATAAATGTTGACTGGCTGTGATATAATACCCGTACGTATTTTGACAACAGACGCTGCATCCTGACTGATGCAGCGTTTTTTGTTTCTCGATGATAAAGGATAAAAGGAGCTGCACCATGGATACTTTAACGACTCTTAAAACAAGAAGAAGCTGCAGGAAATTCTCTTCAAAGCAGGTGGAAGAGGAGAAACTTTCTCTGATACTGGAAGCAGGAACATATGCTCCGACGGGGATGGGCAAGCAGTCTCCCATAATCATCTGTGTAACTGATAAGAAGACGAGGGATGAATTATCGAAGATAAACTGCAGGATCGGCGGCTGGCCTGAAGGATTCGATCCTTTCTATGGCGCTCAGACTATCTATCGTCTTGGCGGATAAAGATATATCGACTTATATATATGACGGTTCTCTCGTAATGGGAAATCTCATGAATGCGGCAACGGCAGTCGGAGTGGATAATATATGGATCCATAGAGCCAAGGAGGAGTTCGAATCAGAAGAAGGCAAGCAATTGCTCAAGTCTCTCGGCATAGAAGGCAACTATGAAGGAATAGGGCATGTAGCCTTGGGATATGAGGAAGAAGGGAATAAAAAGGCCGTTGCTGCGGCCCGTAAAAGCGATTATATCTACTACATCAAATGATCGCCGGAAGGGCCTAAGACAAGCTTTGAGAATTTGTTTGATTTTGTTCGAAAAAGTGCTTGCAAAAACGGATATGCGAATGTATACTTACTGAGCCTGTTGAGGCAAGACAGAATGCTTACAAAAAAGTTTTGGATTAGCACAAAAAAGTGCTTGACATAACGGACAAAAGGAAGTATTCTAACTGAGCACTTCGCAAGAGGGAGACCTCAGAAGAAGGCGCGGATCTTGAAAATTGAATAGAATGCAGAACTTAAAAAATAACGAG
>CAMNGC010000020.1 GCA_946537885.1 uncultured Clostridia bacterium | reverse complement strand
GTATCTCTTTTTTATTATCCGATGTCATAATTCAACTATTTGATATAGATCTCGCAGAACAAATCATTATCAATTATCCCCTATTCAAAGAATATTGATATTATAGCATATTGAACTGTCAATTAAATATCTCAGATAGCCGCAGCAGCCTTATCCGCTATAAAGGCTTCCACCTTATCGAAGTCCATATTAAGGGCTACGGCAAATTCCGCATTCATGCGACGCTCTGCCTCAACAAGAAGCTTCTCGTCTTGCATATTAAGTCTCTTGCCCTCAGCCTCCAAGGCATTCTTATGGTTCTTGATCAGGCTGATAACGTCAACTATCTCACGTCTGGAACCTGAAGTAACAATGCTTCCGTATTTATCTTTACGTTGGTTACGGTCATCGATCCACTCGAGCTCGACATCCTTGATATTATCGATAAGCTTAATGGCCTCCTCCTTAGAGATAACGGGCTGGATCTTGGCAACCAGCTTCTCGTTATCATAGGGAACATATACGACCAATTCCTGTTGCTTGGCAAAGAGCGGCTTCAGAATGTAATACTTCTGGGGACGCTCATGATAAAAACTGATGTCTTTGATATCGTCGATCTTACATACTCCACTGCCGCCATAAACCACAGTGTCGCCTTTACTGTACTTCATCTCAGACCTCACTTCTGTTAATTAGGTAAAAATTCGGACACATAAATTATATCATCGTGACTTTGAATAAGTCAGTTGACAGTTTTGACAAAAAAGAGACCGCAAACGCTCTGAATTGTTGCGTTTACGGTCTCACAATCATTATTTTGTCAAAGATATTTTCGCATATCCTTTTCCGGGGGATCATATGCCTCCCGGCAGGCATGTCATCACTCGGTTCTCAGAGCGGCAACAGGATCCATTCTGGCAGCCTTCTTGGAAGGAATAAATCCACCGATCAGTGTCAAGATCGTGCTCAATGCGATGAGTATAATGGCAGGTGCGATATGGAGTACCGCGTTAACATTATTCGTATCTGCAATGGAGTGGATAATGGCGTTGATCGGGAACAGCGCCAGTTCGGTAACACCTATTCCTATAAGACCGGACAGAAGTCCGATGATAAAGGTCTCTGCGTTAAATACCTGAGAAATATTGTGCTTGGAAGCACCAATGGCTCTGAGGATACCGATCTCCTTTGTTCTCTCGAGAACAGAGATATATGTGATAATACCGATCATGATGGATGATACGATCAGGGATACTGCAACAAAAGCGATCAGTACATAAGAGATTACATTAACGATAGTTGTTACAGAGGACATGATGAGTCCGACATAGTCCGTATAAACGATCTTGTCATCTTCTTCAACGGAATCGTTATAGTCATCAATGCAATCAACGATAGCATCCTTGTCCTCAAAGCTGTCAGCATAGATATCGATCTGTGTCGGCTTATCAAAATCGATAACACCGAAATAATACATATTCTGGTCGTATGTACCGGTAGAAATGTACAGATCATAGATCTCAGACAACTCTTCATCCGACAGCTCGGCGATTATCTGGTCGAGCATCGCGGCGATCTCTTCCTCACTCATCTCAGAGAAATAAGCTGATGCCTCGCTGCCGTACATGGAGCTCATACGAGCCATAAAGGCAGCCTTCTCGGATGTATCCAACTCAGAAATATATGTTCTTGTATCCTCAGCCTTCTGATCTGCATCGGCAGCAGCGAACTTAAGACCTGTGACAGCATTAATGTCAGGATTCTCTCTCTGTGCTGTTACTACATCAGACTCATCTGTGAGCTGAGCAACATACTCTGTGAAAGCTCTTGTATATCCGAGAGTTCCGCCGATGCTTGTAGCGGGATCCTCAACAGGAGCAACTATACCGCAGATGTGGATCTCGGTCATGCTGTCAACCATACCGGTAAGCACGGCTCTGTTATTTTCGATATTATCGAAATACCCGTTCTCAGTCTTAACATACATAGCGGCCTGAGGCATCATATAGAAGGTCTTACCAAGCAGATCTTCATAAGTAAAGCTGTACTCGGGATATTCGATCTCCTGGCCGGGCTCGATGTTATTGAGCATATTGCCCAGTTCGATCAAACCGCTCTCAGGAAGGAATCCGAGGTTATACATATCCATGAGCTGGATGTCATTGTTATCACTTAAAACGAGAACAACTTCATCATAATTCTCAGGCCATGAACCGGCAACAACCTCATAGCTGTCCCTTACCATCTGACTGATAAGCTCACCGTCTCTTCCGGGCATGATCTCAGATGCATTAGCTCCACCCATACTCATGGTATATGAGTTGCCATTAGAGGTCATGGTAGCATTCATTCCGCCATAGAAGGATCCGTCAGTATTAATAAATACTCCATCGGGATCATAAGTGAAAAGGTCGAATTGGGGAGTATAGGAATAAACGATACCGTTCTCTCCGATATACTTGTGGATCTCAGAATCGGGATTATCGAGGTACTTCTTGAAAGCTTCCAGGTTATTCTGTGTCATAGAGGAATTCATGCTGGAAAGCATCTCGATATAACCGCCTCTGGAATAGACCATTCCATCCTCGTGCTGCTCCTCTTCAGAAGTATCGCTTCCGCCGATCGAGAACATAGATGAAAGGTCAACGCCATATTCCTGGAGCGAGATAGGATAAGATCCCATCGTGTCCTTCTGGATATAGTCGATATAGTCATTAACACCCGTCGAGATCGAGAGGATAAGCGCGATACCGATGATACCGATAGATCCTGCGAAAGCCGTAAGGATCGTTCTTCCCTTCTTGGTCCTCAGGTTGTTAAAGCTCAGTGCGAGTGATGTAAAGAAGCTCATCTTGGACTTGGAAGAATTCTTGTCCTTAACCTTGGATGCGGCCTCCTCTTCAGCGGCGATAGTCTCCTGCTCCGGCTCGAAAGGATTTGAGTCGTCGATTATCTCACCATCCTTGAGCTTGATGATCCTCGTGGCATACTGCTCAGCCAACTCGGGGTTATGCGTAACCATAACTACCAGTCTGTCCTTGGCGACCTCCTTCAAAAGCTCCATAACCTGAATGGATGTCTTGGTATCAAGAGCGCCTGTAGGCTCGTCTGCCAAGAGGATATCAGGATTGTTTATCAGAGCTCTTGCGATAGCAACTCTCTGCATCTGTCCGCCGGACATCTGGTTAGGTCTCTTGTGGGCCTGATCCCCGAGGCCTACCTTCTCGAGAGCTTCAAGCGCTCTTCTCTTACGTTCCTTCTTGGATACACCGGAGATAGTAAGGGACAACTCAACGTTGGCCAATACGGACTGGTGAGGAATGAGGTAATAATTCTGGAATACAAAACCGACCGTATGATTACGATAGGAATCCCAGTTCTTGTCCTTATACTTGTCTGTGGGCACTCCGTTGATGATAAGGTTGCCGCTATCATATCTGTCAAGACCGCCGATTATGTTGAGGAGCGTAGTCTTTCCTGAACCGGAAGGACCCAACACCGCAACAAACTCGTTGTCACGAAGATTGACCGACACGCCGTTAAGGGCATTTTGTACAAGATCACCTGTCTTGTACTGCTTTTTGATGTTCTTGATCTGAAGCATTATCTGTTCTCCGTTCTTATTTCTTCTGCCGAGGGCCGCTCCCCATTGGCCATAGCTCGGCAACATTACGTATTATAGGAGAAAACCTGTAAAAATCCATAAAGTAAAGTTTAAGAATTCGTAAAGACCCATCCCACATCCTAGCAATGCTATATAATTGTACGAGAATTAATGTAAGAAAAAGAGGCAAAACTAAATGAAATACGGTCTTGTAATGGAAGGCGGCGCCATGCGCGGGCTGTTTACCGCAGGTGTCACGGACATTCTTCTCGAGAATAATATCAACTTCGACGGAGCCTGCGGAGTGTCAGCCGGCGCGGCTTTCGGCTGTAATTACAAATCCCGACAGGCAGGCAGAGTGATCCGCTATAATACGGAAAATGCCCATAACTGGCACTACAGAAGCTATCGCTCCCTGCTCTTGACCGGGGATCTTTATGGAGCTGACTTCTGTTATCGGAAACTGCCTGAGGAGCTGGATATTTTCGATACGGATACTTTCGAGCAAAATCCCATGGAATTCTATGCCGTATCTACCGATGTAGAGAGCGGGAAAGCACATTATCAGGCACTCAAGGACGGAAAAAGGAAAGACTGCGAATGGATAAGAGCCTCGGCGTCCATGCCTTTGGCTTCGCGGATCGTTAAGATAGACGGACATAAGTACTTAGACGGCGGCATATCCGACTCCATCCCCTTAAAATTTATGCAATCACAGGGCTATGAACGCAATGTAGTGATCCTGACTCAGCCTCTGGGATATGTTAAGAAACCCTATAAGATCATGCCAATTATCAGGGCTTCACTTCATAAATATCCGAAAATGATCGAGGCGATCGAGAAACGCCACTATATGTACAACGCCCAGACCGCTTACGTCGCTGAACAGGAAAAACTTGGGACAGTCCTCGTAATACGCCCGCCGGAGGCCCTGGGCATCGGACCTTTGGAGCGCGACACTGAACAGATGCGCCGGGTATATAGCCTGGGACGGGATGCAGGAGTTCAGGCGCTGGCATCGATCAGGGATTTCCTGGATAAATGAGGCAGATGCTCACATAAGCAAAAGAGTTGCCGTTTGTGATCTGATCACTTATGACAACTCTGTTTGGGCTTTGGAGGGTAATTATTTGAAGTTTGTTGCTTTGTGTCTTTATTATGCATGAACTTCCTTAAACAAACCTTAATGCAATGTAGGAAAACTCCGTTTAAAGTGTGGCGGAAGCGTGGCAAAAGCCATGCTGTCACTTGTCTGTCACTATTATTGTCACTATGCATATGCAATTTATATGTGATATAAAAGATTTAACAGCTAAAAGTTTAGGAGGTCCCCGGCTATGACTCGCAAGGCTTTATCTGTACTTTTGACATTTTTTCTGACTGCTGTGCCTCTCAGCATTTCTTCCTGCAGTAAGAATAATACCGACACCGTCCGTGAGGACTCTATCGGCAATCCTGATTTTGAGAGTAATTATTACAACTCCTCTGTTATAAGAATAGACCTTGATCCTGAGAAGTCGTCGGATTATTCTAACCCGGCTCTTTTCGAGAAGGGAGACGGTGAAATATGCCTGGTCCCCGGTGATCATTTTGGCGGTAACGGATATGATGCGACCTGTTACATATTGGACAAGGACGGTATCAAATCCGAATTTACTATCGATGGGGACTGGAACGCAGGCGGCGGTTCGATTATCGCTCTCGACGATGACAGCTTCATAATATCTGACTATAACGCCGGGACCCGGATATATGATTACGAGGGAAATCTTCTGCGGGAATTCACACCGGATACGGAAGTCGGGAAGGCAAGCGGCAAAGTTGCCGTCTCGGATGACTTTGTCGTTATGGGAAATAGCGAAGGCGCTACGGTCCTGGATCATGACTTTAATATCCTTGGAAGGATCGATGTGAACGTGTCGGATACGCTATTCTGCCAGGAAGGCAGATTCTATGCGACTGACGGAGTATCTGTTTACTGTCTGAATACTGATAATCTCACCTCGGAGTTTAAATTGTTCGTAAGTGACATAGTCCCGGAAAACGAAGGCAACGGCATAAGGAACTACAGATATTTCTGCGACAGAGTGGCAGGACTGATCTACGAAGCGGATATCGAGAATAAAGAACTTGTACCTCTTGCCAGACTCGATAATATTATCGAATATCAGGGAAGGCCCCAACGTTGGAACAATGCTGTCTATAATATCGAAGTCATAAGCGATGATATCTTCTATAAGTCATATATGAGTTTTTTTGAGGGCAACCGTCTTGATATCGCTCTGATCTACCGGGATCCGGATCTGGATCTTGCTTCCAGGGAAGTCATTACGGTAGGCGGAGTAGGGGCAAGCTTCGATTCCTTCCTTCAGCAGGCTGTTTATAATTTCAACTCCTCTCAGGATCAGTATCTTGTCAAGATCGAGGACCTTGCGAGCGATTATGATATGTCAGTTCCGGAAGAAGCAACTCAGGCTCACCTTGAGATGTTGACTGAGTTTAATAAGGGGAATACACCTGATATCTTCTACGGATCTGATTTTGATTATCTCTACTGGGGCAAGAGCGGAATGGTTATGGATATCAAGCCCTATCTGGACGAGTTTGGAGTGTTTGACCGGGAAAGCATAACTCCAAACATCCTGGATCTGATGGAAGTCGACGGAGCGATTTACCAGGTCTTCCCGGGCTACGACCTGATGGGCTATTGGGGGGATATAGAACAGTATCCGAGCTCAGACATCTCCGCCTTCGCGATGCCGCAACTTCGCGAAGGGCAGTCCAGATTCTCCACCGCCTTCTCCTCCTCGATCGCATATAACATCCTGGGTTATGATCTGCGGAATTTCTGGGATGAAGATATTTTCGATCTTGATACGATGACGGCGCTTACCCGGCTGGCAACAAGTGAAGGCATAACGGAAAGCGAATATCTGGCGCTGCTGGAGATGAACGGATATCAGCCGCTCGATGAGAGCAATGCCTCTCTGATAGAAGGCGGGGTATGTTCACTTCCCGATTATCTGGAACTTATGAGATCTCAGGGAGATGTAATGCTGAACTGGATCGGCTTCCCTTCTCTTACGGACTCCATTCATCCTATCTGGCCTCAGGCATTGATGGCTGTCTCTTCGGGGACATCGGATCCCGAGGCATGCTGCGAGTTCATCTCGTATTTGTATGGTCTTGAATATCAGCGGTATCTTGCGGGCAGTGGCATTCTGCCGGTCAATGACCAGGTCCTTCAGGAAATGCTCGCTTCCATGCATGATCCTGAGAATATGCCGGAAGAACTTAGCGATTATTATAACAGCATTCTCCCGCGAAGCTACCCGAACATAGAATCGGAAGAATGGGAATATGCCCCTGTCGATCAGGAGATAATCGATCTCTTCCTGGATAATATTCACCACGCCGACGCAATAAATGCTTATGACTGGGGTGTCCGTCAGATCATCAATGAAGAGCTTGACGGCTACTATAATTCAGGCAAGACAATCGAGGAAACAGCTGAAGCTCTCTATTCGAGGCTCAGAATCTATGCAGCAGAAAATTATTGATACTGTCTTAAAGAAGAGCTGTCAACTCGAGGATCTTATCGGCGCAGCGGTCACCATATAGACCGAAATCCTTCTCCTTATAGTTCCAGTAAGCACGGCCGATGCCGAACTTACGGAACACTGCATTGATGTCTGATAACCACTTGATGGTATAGTCGACGGAGGCAAGGTCGATGACACCATATTCACCGCAGTAAAGGGGGATATTACGCTCATCGGCAGTCTCAAGCGCTGCCGTAAAGAGGTTCTCGAAAAAAGCCGCACCCTTAAACTTCAGAGCTTCGCGATCAACCGCGCCGGCAAGCTCGGGCGGCAGTAGTCTCGTGATAGTCTCAAGATCTTCATCCGATACCGGATAACCCGTGCGGAAATCAGAAGGCATGTTCTTTACCCAGTAAGCACCCTGATGCGTAAAGATCATGGGCTCGTAGCAATGGAAAGTATAGGCGACCCTAGGATCGTCCGTCTTGGCAAGCTTAGGAACGCTTACGACTGCATTATACATAACGCCGCCGAAGATGATCCAAGACTCCGGAGCAGCCTCGCGTATCACAGAGATGGCCTTGAGAGCGATCTCATTCCACTCATCTGCAACAGTAGGCATGACGATCTCATTTAAGAGCTCGTAAGCAACAATCGACGAATGAGCGGCGTAACGCACGGAGATCCTTCTCCAGAGATCATAGAAACGCTGCTGAAGAGGCTCCTGATGGAAGAAAGCCTCCTTATCGTCCTCATCAAGAGGATCAAAGGAATATCCATAAGTCTTGTGAAGGTCAATGATCATGCGAAGGCCATGCTTCTCACACCAGCTGACACAATTGTCAAGATAGATGTAACCGTCCTCCTTGGGAGTTCCGTCCTCTTCCTCGAAAACAACATAATCAACGGGTACTCTCACATGATCGAGCCCCCAGGACGCGATTGTCTTGATATCTTCTTCCGTGATAAACGTATCGAAATGCTTAAGGTCATAATTATCAAACTGCGACAACCAGCCGCCCAGATTGATTCCCTTGATATAGCCTTCCATGTTTCTCATAGGTGATACCTCCCATTTGCACTATCTTAGGCGAATGATAACTTTTTTCGAGCAGTCTTAATATCGAATTGTCGACTATTATATCGAATTCTTTGTTTATAATCATTCATTATCCGTAAAATGCTGACCCCGTCTCGAAAGATGTACCGAAGCACATTCACGCTATATCCCAAGCTTTCCGTGAAGAACCAAAAATATTTTGGTCAAAGTTCTCAATGCGGATATCCCCTATCCGCGGTCTACGATTATCCTGATGCTGTCGCGGCTCTCATCCGGGCGGAGCTTGACGATCTCGCTTTTAAGCCGCTCGACGATCTCGCCCTCGTCACCTTCATAATCATAGGGAACGATCAGCTCGAAAATGATCCTGTTCTCCTTTTGCCCCCTGATCATTCTGAAGTCGTGCACCGTGATATCCGGACTGATGCCTGATGCCAGCTCGCAGGTCTTCTCCTTTAGATCATTGATCTCCCGGTCATCTTCGATTATGGGATCCATATGAATGGTGATCTCTCCTACTATCCCCTCGTCCATTATCTCCTGCTCCAGAAGATCGACGATCTCATGTGCCTTTACAAAGCCGATCTGATATGGCATCTCAACATGCATGGATGCAAAAGTCCTGCCGGGACCGTAATCATGAACTCGCAGGTCGTGAATATCCTGTATCTCGTCATACTTTAACGCCATCTCTCTTATCTTGGCGACCGTCTCATCCGAAGGCGCCTCTCCCAATATCAGTTCGATGGTCTCGCGGGCGGAAGAGATGCCGGACCAGATTACCAGCAGAGCCACTGCCGCACCTGCATAGCCGTCAATATTCACTCCTGTTGCAAGTTTTACTATTACCGAGAACAAAGCTACTCCGGTTGTCATGCAGTCAGCCATGCTGTCCTTGGCAGTAGCCATCATAGCAGCGGACTCGATCCTGCGGCTTATCTTTACATAGAAATGGGACATCCACATCTTCACCAAGATCGTGCATATGAGGATGATTATGGTGTAGATACTTACATCCAATTCAGTCTTATTGATAATGCTGTTAACGGATGTCCTTAGAAGTTCGATGGCCACCGCGATAACAGCTGCGGCAACGATGAAGCCGGAGACATATTCGATCCTGCCATGACCGTAGGGATGCTCGCGATCCGCCCCCTTCCCCGACATCCTGAAGCTGACGAGAGTTACTACCGAGGAGACGGAATCCGACATATTGTTGACGGCATCGCCGGCGATCGATACGGAATGAGCGATCAGTCCCACCGTAAGTTTGACTATTGCCAGCAGAATATTACAGACGATCCCGACGACACCTGCGAGAACACCATAGTTTTGACGAACACGGGGGCTCTTCACATTCTCACTGTCCCTGACAAAGATCCTTATCAACAGGTCTTCCGCCATCTGCCCCCTCCTAGATAATTCAAATAATATTGTTGATTATAGCACAAGCCCAAGAATAAAGCTTTAAGCCTATGTCTGTGCTATAATGGCGACAAATTCAACCGGAGTACGATTATGAGTAAGAAAACAGAGACTAAAAACATCCCGCATCATCACATGTCGGTACACTGGCACGATATTATCAGGAACGACAGCGATATTCCCGCGACAGAATCAGAGCTCAAGGAGAAAACATCTCTAGTAGGGCGCGTCGGCATCATGCTCTTATCGGTCGGTACCAGCGCATGGCGAGTCAGGGCTGCCATGAATATAATCGCAAGAGAACTGGGAATTTCCTGTAATGCCAATATCGGTCTTATGACCCTCACTTTTACCTGCTTCAGCAGCGGTAATCACTACAGTCAGACCATCGCCCTGCCTAATACGGGGATCAATACCGATAAGCTGATGGATCTGGAGATGTTCGTGAAGGAATTCCACGAGAGCGCCTCCAAATATTCCGTCGAGCAGATGCATACGATCCTCGACAAGATCGAAAACAAAAAGCCCAACTACAAATCTTGGCAGATCGGTCTGGCAGCGGCCTTCGCCTGCTGTGCCTTCACCTTTCTCTTAGGCGGAGGCCCCGTAGAGATGATCTGTGCTTTCTTGGGCGCCGGAGCAGGAAGCTTTGTCAGAAGCCTCCTGCTGCACAGGAAGATCAATATCATCATGAACGTAGCTGTCGGTGTTGCGACTGCCTGCATAGTGTATGTTGCAGCCGTACTATTAGGTGAACAGATCTTCGATATAGCGACGACTCATCATGCAGGCTACATATGCGCCATGCTCTTTATCATCCCGGGCTTCCCTCTGATCACGGGCGGCATCGACCTTGCCAAGCTGGATATAAGATCCGGCATCGAGAGGATCACCTATGCCGCGATAATCATCACCGTTGCCACCATGGTCGGTTGGGTCGCAGCTATGTTTTTCGATTTTAACCCGGCAGACTTCCCTGCTCTGGCGATCTCGACTCCCCTTAAGATCCTTTTCAGAGTCCTGGCAAGCTTCACCGGCGTATTCGGCTTCTCTCTGATGTATAACAGCACCGGCAGAATGGCTTTTACGGCCGCACTTATCGGTACGGTCGCCAATGTTGCACGTCTGGAACTGATGGATATCTTCGATCTGCACATCGCCATCGCCACTTTCATCGGCGCAGCGCTTGCCGGTCTTCTGGCATCGGTTATGGATAACAGGATCGGCCTTCCCAGGATCTCTCTGACAGTCCCCTCCATTGTCATCATGGTTCCAGGATTATTCATGTACAAAGCGATCTACTTCATCGGTCTCGGAGATATCAGCGTCGGCGGCACCTGGCTCACCAAGGCTCTTATGACGGTTATTGCATTACCCTTTGGTCTGGTCTTCGCCCGTGTCATTACCGACAGAGACTTCAGACACTGTAACTGACCGCCGAACATAGTAAATAATATCATCGGCTTGTTTATATAATGACAATAATCAGCTTCTTTTCTCTGAAGCCTCCGACCTTCACGCTGAGCACAGATTCGATGAATCGATCGATATCTACAGAGAGATCATCAAACGTTCTTCAAGAGAGGCAGATGCATACTGGGAAGTCGTCCTTAATAAATACGGCATCAACTATGAGCGTTTCGTAAAGAGCGGCACAAGCACCTATGAGCCCGTTATGAGAAGGCTCAGCGACACACTTATCTTCGATGATGAGGACTATAAGCGTGTAATGTATCTTGCAGACTACACGCAGAAAGCCATCTACAGAAGAGACGGACTTCAGATCTCGGGATTACGGGCTTTATCTTCCTTCTTGCTGTTATCCTTCTCTTTCATGTGACCCTCACTTGCTATGTATCTTCAAAACTATCAGAATATCTTAACCATTATAATACATTTAATGAAGCGGGGTGTATATTTAGTAACCCTATGGATTATATTTGGTTTTTTCTGCCCGTAAGATAATATACGGCCAATTGGGTCCTGTGGGACAGATTTTCCTTGAGAAGTATCGAGCTGATGTAATTCTTGACCGTTCCTTCAGATATAAACAATTTCTCTGCGATCTCCTTATTGGACAGACCGGATGCCACCGCTTCGATTATCTCGATCTCTCTTGCAGTGTATTTTCCCTTATCGAAATTACTGTCAGGCCTGATCCCCGCGTCAACAAACTTATCGAAAATCTTCTCGTCCATAACTCCGGCACCCTGATGGATAGACTTGATCATTTGCTTTAGATCCTCAGGTTTATGATTCTTTATAAAATATCCTTTGGCTCCGTTTTTGATAGCATCTTCCACTAATACATCATCATCGAAAGTAGTCAGTATCATGACTTTGCCGAGACCTTCCTCATTAAAGACTCTCGTAGCCTCGATCCCGTCCATCACAGGCATCTGTATATCCATAAGAACAACGTCGCACGCCGTCTTTCTGGCGATCTGAAGAGCTTCCTGTCCGTTAGACGCGCAGCCTACCACCTCAAAGTCATCATCTATATCCAGGATTATCTTCATCCCGTCTCTTACAAAATCACTGTCATCCACGATCAATACCTTAATCGGCTCCATCTGTCTCCTCCTTTTGTGCCATCCTGACAGGAAGTATCATGTTAATGGCAAAACCGTTTTCCGATTCTATATCAAGATAGCCTCTGACCTTTCTTACACGGTTTTTCATTCCCTGAATTCCCATTCCGTCCTCAAAGCCCGAAGGCGCTCCCCTTCCGTTATCCTTGATCGTAACTCTTACGACCTCCCCCAATAGTGTAATAGTTATGGCTATCTCGCTACAGGAAGAATATTTGAGAGCATTTGTCACAGCTTCAAATGTGTTATCGAGGATTATTTCCCATATGCTTTCGGGGATCTTGTCATTATCCTCGGACACCTGAAGCGTTGTTTTTATATCATATTTCTCCTCGCATTCCTCCAATAAGGCCTGCATGGACTTAAGTGCGATCCTTTTACGATCCGGTCGCTCATTACGGATAATGACTCTTATCTCATCCATGCTTCCTCTCATATTGTCTATAACGGCCTGAAGGATCGATATGCTCTTGTCCGGGTCCTTTTCGATAAGGACCTTGGCAGCCTCTAACTGATAGATCGAACCGTTTATGCTGTGACCCAGTTTATCGTGAAGCGCCTGAGATATCCTGGATTTCTCTTCCAGCAGCTCATTCTCGTGTTGAAGACGCGACTTATTAAGCTCAGCCTTATAAGCGAGCTGGCTATGTGCGATATCTGATTTGAGTTTGGATTCCTGAAGGATGTTGTCCCGGTAATCAGTCTCATAACGGCGAATTATCTTATAATGCTGATAGTAAATAACGATCAGAAATAACATAACGGCAATACTGATCATCATATCTATCTCCCGGAAAGATCTGAGAAAGAGCAGCGCGAGGACACCGACATAGAAGGCTATTCCCAGCTCGGCAACAACATCAAGGTAACTGATTGCCATATAGCATACGCCGATAAGAGGTGAGAGGAAGAAACTGCCGAGAGAAGCGATCACTTCGGCTGCCAATGCGACTCTCCGCCCGTTACCCCCGCTTAATTCGGTAAATACGGTACAGAAAAGAAATACCGCGCTTGCCAGAAATACCAGTCCTGCCCTGTCCGTATCACCGATAAAGCCCATAGTGCCACTTATGGCAAGGGCAAGAACGCCCAGTGCCTTAACAATGACAAAATAGTGCTTCCTCAAGTGATCTGCCAAAGACCCGGCTCCTTTTCTATTCTTCGCGAACCCTCAAACCTATGATTCCCGCTACTGCAATTATAATCAAATATGCAACTGATGCACAAAGTATCATGCTGTATCCTGACATATTGCCGTTCATAAAATCTGATGCCGAGAACAAGGCCCACCTTTGAGGCATCAGCATAGCGACCTGCTTATACAATCTGCTTGCGGTGCTGATATCAAAATAAGATCCTGATAATAAAGAAGATGTGCTCCATAAGACAAAAGCAATTACCGATGCAGAAGCCACGGAGTCAAAATACAATCCGATACACAGGCTTAGCAGATCAAAAACAAGACCTACAAAGAACAAGATCGTAAAGAACTGGAACGTACTGATCCCAATATCAACAAAGGTGAGAAAGCGGAAGCATAGCGTCATAACGGTGGTCTGGACCAGGGTCAATATTACGGAAAGGATCAGCTTGGAAGCCAGATAACTCGTTCTGTCTGCCTTAGTCAGCATTATCCTCTCATAGACTTTGTCCTTCTTCTCGGCCATAAAAGTCGACAAAATGAGTATCCCGCCGAAGACAAAAGCCAGCGAACCGATCGCCATGCAGTAAGAAAAATTCCTGACCTCGTAATAGTCCACCTCAGTCCCGTCACCGGATACGAATCCGATCTCAGAAAGCCCCGTTTCTGTAACGCCGTTGGTCAGGATATCCCGAAGAGTTGCATCCAAAAGCTCGAAACGCTCATCTTCCCCTATCTTAAAAAGCTCCGTATCATCGGCATCAGTCCTTATGATAAGGATTGCGCCGATCCTGTCTGTCTTTGCAGAGCTTAAGCAGCTGTCTTTTATCTCTTCATCAGACATAGAACTTGCATTCGCTCTGAATACCTGGAATATCCCTGTCGAATTAAGGCTGTTACAGATCTCATAGGAATAATCATTCATAAGAGTATCGTAAATCTTGACGGGATAACGATTGTAGTCAACTGCGTATACTATCTGTTCATTGACAGAAGAAAGCTCATAAACTTCTTCAATGCCCCCTGTAACAGGGCTTTCTCCCCAGAGATTGATAAAAAGCGTCGACATCAAGGGGATAAGAAGTCCGAATACAAGAAAGCTCTTAGTCCGCATTATTAATTTCCATGTGGTCTTAACCATTGTGAAGGCATTAGTGATCATTTCTTAAACCTCTCTTTTACGGGATGTAATCAGGATGCCCGCGGGGATAGATATGGCCATAACAAGGACCATTACGGCAACAGTAGGGAGCAGATAATCACTCTCACCCATCGTAATAAGTTCTACCAGGGATCTGTTCACATAATAAATTGGCGACAGCTCTTTGAGTTTCTCAGGATACGAAGAATACATATAGGTCTCAAATGTTCCGCCTAAGAGCCCGCAGAACCAGAGGATAACAAACATCAGCGCGATCGAGACCGCAACATTTCCGAAGATGGTGAAGAAGAGCATACCGAGGGCACAGAACGCCAATGAAGCGAGCATCAATATACCTATGCTTTCAACTGGCTTACCGAGATGCACATCAAAAAGCAAAGTCACCAGTCCGGTCATAAGAAAGACCTGAAGACTCCAGGAAACGATCACGGAAGAAAGATATTTTCCAAGATAGATCTGCACGCCCGAAGCGCTCGATGTCTTAAACCTCATAGAGATGTTATGCTTACGCTCAGTCATATAGATCTGCGTCAATACAACCGAGCCGAGCGACAGGAAATAAACCATCTGCACAATGCTGTAGTACTCATCAGCCTCAGGCATCTTATAGGATTCAAGAGTTCCGTTCTTGATATTTACGGACTCATCCGAAGCAACTCCTCCTTGCATTCTGTCAACATTATAAAGTATGAACTGAACGATCCTTAAGTCTATTTGCTTCTGCTTATCTCCTATGATCCTGTAAGAATCCTTCTCGAAAATGATAAATACCTCAACATCACCCTTCTTTATCAGGTCATCGGGGTCTTCTGTATCATATTGTTCAGCTCTTATACCCTGAGAGGCCAGAGAATCGGTAATAGATTTTTCGAGAGGGACGAAGCGGCTGTCTTCGCTCATATAGTAACCTATATCGAAGGTCTCATCCTTGCCGGCAGAGGATAAAAGAGTCTTAAAAGAACTCGACAGCGCCGCGATAACCATGATGGTTCCCAGAACGATTATTATGAGCATCATCTTGGAACGGGTTATGAGTTTCAGATAATTCTTGGTCAGGATAAATAATCTGCTCATATCATCAGCCTTCCGTGTAATCTCTTAATTTCTTGCCGGTAAGGGTCAGGAAAACCTGCTCGAGAGATATATCCTCAGAAGGATCCCTGCGGACCAGATCCTTAAGCTCATCGGGAGTTCCGACAGCTATTACCTTGCCGTTATCCATAATGGCAACTCTGCTGCAAAGCGCCTCGACCTCTTCCATGTAATGACTGGTATAGATGACGGTCGATCCTTCTTTGTTGATATCCTTTATCCTCTCCAAGATGAAATTTCTGGACTGAGGATCAATGCCAACCGTCGGCTCATCGAAAATAAGCAGCTTGGGGTGATGTCCCAATGCACATGCGATATTCAGTCTTCTCTTCATACCGCCGGAGAAGGTTTTTGCAAAAGCATTCTTCTTGTCAGATAGGCCGGTGAACTCAAGAGCCCTGTCTATCTCATCCTTAAGAGCCTCCCCTTTGATTCCGTAAAGAGCCGTAAAGAGTTCAACATTTTCCCATGCCTTGAGATTGCCGTAGATCGCCAGATCCTGGGGAACATAACCAATCAGAGGCTTAACCTTGCGGCTGTCCTTTTTGATGTCATAACCGAAGAGTTCTATCTTGCCTGCATTGGGTTTTAAGAGGGAACATATCATATTCATGGTCGTCGATTTCCCGGCTCCGTTGGGGCCGAGAAGCCCGAAGATCTCGCCCTCTTGAATATCGAGAGTCAACCCGTCTACAACAGCTTTGTTATCGTATTTCTTGATCAGTCCGTCGATCCTGACAACAGTATCCATTTTCCAAATCACCTCATAAGTCAGGGAAATCCCCTTTATGAGTACAATCTTAAACTACTTCGAGGATGCCGGCTAATGTCAAAAGACACTTCTTACATGTGACTTTAGTCATATTCACCATATAGACGAAGATTTGATGAATAATTGTGTTGGATCATCTCTGATGCTCTCCATTTTTCAACTTCTAAATATTACATCGCCTGTAATTGCATTAACTAATATGGGTCTGGTATCACCACATTCCATGCCTGCATCAATGTAATTATATTGAACGTAAAAAATCCAAAACGGGTACAAATAACATTCATAATTTTCATAAACAATATAATCATCATGGTAATAATCAACATTGCTCATATCAGACTTTTGAACGCACAGATAAACAAGTTCCGCTGCATATATGCGAACTTCACCTTCTCTTATTGCTGAATCAGATAAAAGGTCATCAAATGAAGGCGCCGCAAGTGTCATGGCCTCCTCGAATGATATTATCGGCTGATCCTGAAGATATGATTCAGTCTCATGTTCCCCGTCATGTATCTCGTATATATCCGTACCGTCATAAAACATCCTGGACTCATCACTGCATATATATGTTTCTATTTTAGCTTCATCATCATAATCACGGTAAGAACAATCCGACCAACTGGGAATACCCACTGGTATTCCGTCGATTGACTGCCTGATTCCATAATAATCAAACTCCCTGTCTGTTATGGTATCAACAACTGTCTCCTCACCACTATCTGAATCAAATGTCTTGACGTTATAAAGACCGGATGTAATAGCCGGGAAAGTCATTCTTATGATCTGATCATCGAAAACCAGTTCAGGAAATCCGGATCTTATGCTATCGATTGCCTCGACCTCTGAATCATATAATAGCGTTATTGAATCGATGGCACTATCGATTTCAGTCCGGGATAATTGGTCATATTCCGTCATATCTTCATTAAACACCGGTAAGGCTAACATCAAGTTTATAGGCTGAAAAAACACATTACGCCAGCCCACAATCGGCTCATATGATGCCTCCCAATCATATTCAGAAGGCCCTAATCTGTATACATCGGCGGTTATCGGGAAATCGTGAGTAAAAATATCTCCTTCAATAACGATCCCCTCTGATTCCTTACAGATCGAGAAAGAACTATCAGCGTTATCGATCACTATATCAAGAGGTGATTCATTCGTCCCCTCTGATGATATATCAGTAACATGTTCTGATGTGCTGTCGCTCTCCTGAGGTTCCGCCGCGTCAAGTGTTGAACTATTAAGCGGAATCGTTGCCAATGACTGATCCGGTTGCTTTTTTCCGGCATCCTGTCCGGAACACCCTGATAAAAGAATAGCACTGACAATAACAATTACTGGTATTTTCTTACTGAAAGTCATCATTTGTAATTCTCCGATACATAAATATCCAATCTGGATTGAAGTGATTCAGCTATGGCTTCTATTGTTTTCCCCTGCAGATCATAAGAATTGATCTCATCACAGATGATGTTATAAACTCCCCAATCATATGATATGACTGAATCAATACTGTAGACCATGGATCGGTAATCCGAGACTATCCACTCGGGAACAGCCTCTCTTCCATTAACTATGCTGTTCCATATTATCTCATCTACTGGAACAGAAGCCGGATTAGTTGCATATTGGCAATAGTCATCCAGGACGCTGCTGATTACCGGATTTTGCCCTTGTCCGATCTCTATCTGCTGGACTTCGTCAGAGAGCATATATTTGATAAACTGCCAACAAGCATCCTGATACGGAGTATCGGATGAGATGGCAACAAGTCCGTCGGGATCAGCAGCATGAGCAGAACCGTATACCGAAGGAAATCCGAGGTAGACAAAGCTGTCGTTCAATCTGCTTTCGTAGTATGACAACTCGTATATATTTCTCAAGAAACTTCGGCAAGTCAAGTATGATCCGTTGCGTACAGTATCCATATCCGCTATGTAGTTTTCATAGGTGTTACAGGGAATCCCGTTTCTAATGGAATAATCCACTATATCCTCTAATTCTTCAACAGATGCTATATGTCCCCCCGATGATCTGTCTACAAGTTCTCCTAATGAATACCTTATGATCTGATCGGCGAATTCCGCGGACTGCATATCCCCTCGTATTGAGACTCCGGTCTCTTGAGAAAGGTCATCTATCATTTTATAAGTATACTCATCATCTCCGAAAACACTTCTGAGGCCAAAGTCTCCGTTAAAAATAAATGCAGGAAAGATCTGATAACATACATCATCTTGTATGATCGTATCTCTGATCGATGGCAGCAGATCATCAACATTAAAATCCGGATCGTTATCCATGAGAGGCATCATATTAGCAACAAGTCCTGCGTTATACATATACCGATAATCAAAATTAGTCCCAAAATAGATATCAGGTGCATTTCCGTCATTAAAATACTGTATCAGCTGAGCTATCTGCACCTGTGCTTCGGCGCCGGAAGTATAGGGATATTCTTTCCGATACTCATCCAGATATACCCTATACTCATCCTGCGAGGTATTAAACTCATATACGGCCCATTTGACCGCCAATGACGATTCGACATCATATCCACCCACTGTAATAGGCGTACGATCAGCATATATATCAGGAGATATGTTATTGAATATGATCAGTTCAATCTCATAATCACTGTATGTATAAATTTTCCCGAATCGGCCGGATCCGTAAGACAGATTATTCTCAGAAATGGTGGTCTTGTATGCAGGCTTTACATCAACATAATTCCACTCTGTAATCGGGACGAGAGCTTCATCATCAAAATCTATGTAATATACACCCGTATCCGTGAAAACCAGATCTCCGCTTATATCAAGAAAACTATTGTTTATCTCACTATTCTCTAATACTTTATCTATTCGACTTCCGTCAAAATCCACTTCGTAGAAATCCATTCGACTGATATTGTCTTCTACAAGGTAATACTTACCGTCTTTCTCATAAAAGGGCTTGCTGTAATTTAAGTTGCCGATATCGCCGATATCGATGTGACCGGTTTCATTTCCGTCATTGGAATAACGGATAATGCTGTCAGCTGTTATCTTTACATATCCATCATTAATGGAATAAAAGCCTCTTGTATCAACGGCCGGCTCTTCTGAAATAATGCTGCCATCATTAATATCTATCACATATTCTTTGTTTTTTTCCGGAACAATGCAATAAAGCTCATCATTTACTATAACCTGATCTCTATAACTCGCACATTCTACCGGCAAAGAAACAACATCAATTCCATTCCCCTCTGAATCGATCTTGTATAATTGATAATAACTGTCAGGCCCATCTGTATCCTCATTTTCAGGCCCATCTGTATCCTCATCGATTTTCGATCCGAATATCGTAAGATAGTAATAACCGTCATAATACATAGTTGCGCAGACGTTCTGGCTATATCCGTCGACAGGAGCCACGCTGAAAGAACTGCAGCCATACCAATAGCTGTCTGCATTTACGGTTTCAGTTTTTTTACTGCAACCGCACAGATTGGAAAGAAAAATAATGCCCAGTAATACGGATATTGATTTACATATACGTCTGTTCATATACGACACCACTTTTATTGTCCATCATCGATTTCAAAATTGCGAGAGCACCTATGTCACGTCCTATCATATGTGGATTATAATTATCATGCTTGAATTCAATCTAGGGGGTCTCCGTAGGAAGCTTTTGAAGCTCTCGAACTAACCTCACCAAATTCTCCATGGACTCCGCTCCCAAACCACAACATTATTGCAATCGGATAAAATGCTATCAAATCTACCAATACCGACTGCTAATATTATTATACCTAATAGCAGAAATGATACAACGACAATGATTATACCATATTGAGATCCTATTTTATAAATCTTTGTGTTACAGCATTATCATTGTTTCAATGAAAGCTCGCATTTCGCGTATTGACTGATCTAGCTCCTCATACGTATACTTTGAATTGTTCCTGTTTTCCGGGTGATGATTAACATCCCTGATATAACGAGAAAGTGTTCTTTCCTCATTTTTGATAGATCCATTCTTTTCTTGCCTAATATAAGGTCTTTTTTTCTTATTTAACTCAAACTTATTCATCATGCCTTTGCTTTCAATATAACCAAACAATTCATCATGGTACTCTTCTGTTATCTCCGATAAGGCAATATAGTTTATTTCATTCAAAGAGGTATATCCTAATAAGCTCTTTGGTGCAAGCATTATTCGTCTTTCCCCAGAATTATCATAAGAAACTATTCTGATATCTTGGGAGTTTAATCTTTTTACAATCACTCCACTGTGCGTTGTCATTATCACCTGTGTGTTTTGAGTTTTTGATAAAGCAATCAAAGAATCCGCTAAAATCCGTTGGTTTGCCAAATGTTGGGATGTTTCCGGTTCCTCAATAGCATATATCACGCCTGTTTCATCCCCCTCTTCAGATCTTCTTTCCACTTCTGCTCTGAAAAAATTCAACAATATAAGTCTTTTTACTCCGCTACCACGTTTGTTAATTGGAATATTATCATCAGATGTGATAGAAACATTTTTAGTAAACACATCAGCCCACTTTAGATTCTCCGAAGAGGGAATAATAGGATTCAAACCATCAGCGATGTTTGGGTCCATCTCTCTGAGTTTTTCAAGCGTCCTTTCCGAAACTTCCCTAAGTCTTTTTTCTACTGATGCAGCAACGTCTCTAAGAGTGTCTTGAATAGTTACATCCTGAAAAAACTGAGCAACAGCAATCTTAAGCGGATCTTGTATTTCTTTATCACCATCATTATTAGAACGATCCGATTGAAACAATGAATAGATCGGCAAAGCGTGCGAGAGCTTTTCCCATATATGTTTGGTATCTTCTCCAGAGTTTACATCTATATCTACCATATCCAACTCTAAATCGTCAGAATAATAATTCCAAATTGCTTTTCTCATCACTGCATTTATACTTTTATTTTCACAAGTAATACCGCTTTTAGATATTATATCTACTAAATCCTTTTTCTTTTTTGTGTGCAATTCAGAACAATTAGGATTGGTAGGATGCTTAGCAACAATAAACACTCCAGTACACTTACTACCATTGTATCTTTTCTTTATGGTTAGATTATTGCTTTCATTAATCAGAAACTCATCAACCAAAGATGTATAATAGGAAGAATCAAGTACTATCTCTTTTGGCAAATCAGAAAACTCAATTGTTATTTCATAAAATTGATCCTTGGACTCTATATTCACGTCTGATTTATCGTATTTAATAACATCTTTTCCATCATTAAAAAACAAATCCAATGCCTCTAATACCGTAGATTTTCCAACATCATTCCGTCCTACAAAAGCAGTTAATTCATTAAAGCAAATAGTTGTCGGCTTTCGAAATCCCCTGAAATTGGTAATAATAACTTTTTCGATTTTCATATCTTTCTCCTCACCCCTTCTCATCAATGTACAGCTGTGCCCTCGACGCTATCACCGAGCACACGTCTTCCAGGTTCCTCGACCCGTCATAGAATCCGCCGATCTCCTCGTTCCAGATATTCTGTATCCCCTGATCGTACACGAGCATGCCTTCGGCAGAACCGATAAACTCAAAGTAACTATCCATATAGTCCTCAGGGTTATCGATCAGCACACGTCCGGCAGGTCCATACTCACGCCGGTACACATTATCGGGATCATAACTCGGCTCACTATAGACATCCCCGTCTCCTTCCGATTGGAGCATCACCGGCAGCATCATCCCGCCCGACCCGGAATTGTTGGCAAAATGAAGTTCCATATCGGTAATACGGTTCTCTTCATAGTATCCCAGGATAGTATCGATATTGGTTTCACAAGCACTCTGCGATATCGGAAGTGAACGTATGCTATAGTTCGTATCAGATGTCAGCGACTCATCAGATAACAGATAATTCAACACTACTGCCGCTCCTTCTGGATCGTTACTGTTGTCCATAACAGAAACAAAGAAATCCGGCTGAAATATCGGTGCGGTCGTAAACGGATACCCGATATAATCTATATCGCCGCCCGTGTATTCGTTCATCAAGACATACTGGAGAAAGCTGCCTATTCCGCCATACTGTTCAACGAACATCAGCTCCCCGTTTGCCATCTGCACCGCAACGCCCGATGTCTCGGAATACGGAGCTGATCCGTTTTCACTGCAGAATTCCATAAACGATACGATATCGCTCTCTGACAGTTCTGATGTCATGTACGCCTTATGCAGGAGGAACGGCAGGAACTCATACGCCATACTCTCCGTCGTGTCGTATCTGACAATGTGATCATACAAAGGATGGTTTTCGACAAACGCGGAAAAAGCGTCCATATCGCCAAAGCTTATTCCGTCTTCCACCGTCCCCGGCATCGCGAAAAGATTCGCTACCGTCACAAACGGCGTCACCCATAGTCTCTCTCCGTCCGCCGTTTTGCAAGCATCCCACAGATTCGGGAAGAATCTGTCGCTGTCTTCTACCACACCGTCCAGATCAGCGAAAAGACCGGAACCTTCAAGCTCAGACCTGTAATCGTTATCGTAGATCAGGATATCCGGACCCTGTGACATCAATACATCCGTCCTCATGGTAAGCGGATCGTCCTCATAGTGGACCACTTCGATAACATAATCCTCATTCGTCTTATTGAACTCGATCACGACATTATCGAGCCACTCAAGATCGTATCTGCAGACCCCGACCTTTACCGTCCGACGGCCAACACCGAGTTCATTTACACCAACTCTCCACAGACCGAACTGACTGTCTTCATCGCTGAACAGATCGCCTGCAGATCCCATCAGGAGATAGTCCCCGTTATCGTTAACTACCGGAGGACCATACAGTTCTATCCCCACTGCATTAAAGTCGACCTCAGGCGTACACGTCATAGATGAACGGTCAAACTTGTACAGAACGCCTTCCTTGTATATGCATGCTCCATCATCAAATCCGCACTCCGTCCCGAAAACAAAACACTGCGTGTTATCCGTCACACCTTCGATCCTGTATTTATCTGTCTGCTTACCGTTTTCTATTATATAAAGCCAGACATAACCGTCACCATAGTTCTCGATACCTGTGGCGTAAGCAGTGCCCGTAGCATCGTGAGCAACGGAAGTTATCAGGATATCATCGTAAGCAACCCCGTCAACTTCTTCTATGAGAGGATCCTCATAGACAGCATACTGTTCACAGAATGAATCTGCCGCATCCTCATCGAGCATCTCACAATCGTACACCTGATTGAGTGTCCCTTCGAATGCAAGTTTCTTATCCTCTTCCTTTTTGCTGCAGGACATCAGGAAAAAACTTAGAAGAAGTATACATGTTACGATCTGATAATTCTTAAGATGCTTCATCGACATACTCTCCCAGTCCATCATCGGGCACCTCATATAAGTGGATGCTCATAAGCCTAAATCCGTTCTGCTCACACCACTCCAGTGAATCCACCCCGTTTATTATGTTTAGTGGGTTGGCCATAAACGCATCGGCAGCAATACTGACGACAGATCCGGGGATAGTTATCTCATTAACTTTACATCCCATAAATGCTGAAGCTCCAATCTCTTCGAGCCCGTCAGGGAGCACGATCGATGTCACAAACATGCATCCTGCAAATGCTCTGGCGCTGACCACCTTAAGATTTGCCGGAAGTACTATTTCCAGCAGATCACTATCCTGAAATGCACCCGCTCCTATCTCGATTACCGTATCAGAAAAATCAATGCTGTTGATAGAACTGCCTTTAAATGCATTAGGTCCTATCGTTGTGACGCCCTCAGGGATCGTAACACTAAGTATAGTATCGTTATCCTTGAACGCATCAGCAGATATTGATGTAACTGCTACACCATCCGGAGTTTCAGACGGTATTACCAGGTCTTCATCAGTACACTCACCGATCCCGCAGACCGATGCCGTTCCGTCATCATTAAGTTCGAATTCAAGACCTTCACTCGCTTTAACGCCCGAGCCCCTGGAACACCCGCAAATAAGCAACGCCCCTACGATCAATATCGATAATACAACAAAAGCTTGGCGAAAAAATCTCATATCTAGTCCTCCCTGTATTTCTTGTATGTAGTCTTGTTAAGCGCTATAAAGACCGGTGCCATTATCAAAGCTATCAGGATGAAGTAAAAGAGCCCTATTCCGGCTATTACGGAAAAACTGATAAACCTGTCATCTATCAACGAGAGATGGAAATAAGATTCCTTATAGCGTACTAGTATTGCTGCCCCCACAAAGAACCCGGTAACTATCGCAGGAATGAACATCAGGACAGAAGATACGATACACCAGTTCCATGTTGCACCGAACAGATAGTATGACATGATCTCTTCCTTGCGCTTCTGAAATCTCATAAAGATAACCGATGCATATACCATAAAAGACACGAGCAAGATAGAGAACAGGTATTTAAGAGCCGTTGCCTTCATTCCGCCAAACTGATCTTCATAATTGCTCAGCATCTCGTCGTAAGTGACGATATTCTCAGTCGTCCCTAATGATTCGGCCAAGGCTTTCTTAAGCTCCTTCAGGGATACCCCACTGTCAGCCGTGATAAGAACGGTATCCCAGTAGCTTAACCGTATCATCCTTCCGTCATCAGTCTGAAGGTCACCTGAGATAACGACATCAAATTCCCCAAAATCACCACGCTCTGATTGCCGGTACAGGGGATCATCGAGTCTTGTCGGGAAAGACCTGGTATTCCCCGAGAACAGATATGTATCATCGCTGACGATCCCTACCACTCTGACATTAAACGTCAGCATTTCTCCCTGTCTGAAGATATCGATGTACCCGATACCTTCCTCGCTCTCATAAAGCCCGTATGACGGCAAAGTGATCTCTATCTCATCCCCTACGTTCACGTATCCGGAAGCAGATTCATTTATCAGTACTTCATTGACCCCGTCTATATTGCGCCCCTCTGTCAGGTCGAACTTGAACCCATTATTTACCAATGTGGAATAATCCAGGAGCATCGGATCCGTAAACTTCGGTTCACTCATAAAATATGTTCCGGAATCGTTCAGATAATCTGCTTCCCTGACACCTTCGGTCGATCTTATTTCTTCGAGAAAATCGAAAGCATATTCTACATCCGGCGGGAAAGTCACATTGTCCATGTTATACACGATCATCTTATTCTGAAGACCCCGGTCTTTTGCCTCGAAGATTATGCTGTAATAATCGCTCGTCAGCGACAGCGCATACACTCCTGCGACCGTCAACGCAGCAGAGGCGGCAAGGATGAACAGATGGCTTATCGCCGTCTCATATATCATCTGAAGATATAATCCTGTTCTCCTGAAGAATCTCATTCTATATGACCGTCCTTTATATGTAAGACTCTGTGAGCCGCATTTGCGAGTTCCATATCATGAGTTACCACGACTACCGTCTTTCCCTGCTCATTTATCTCCTCGAAAAGCCTGATTATCTCCTTCTTCGTCTTTGAATCCAATGCGCCTGTGGGCTCATCAGCCAGGATGATATCCGGATCGTTAACAAGAGCTCTTGCTATAGCTACTCTTTGTTTCTCTCCGCCGCTCAGCTTACTGACCTTACGCGACCTGAGTTCTGAGACGCCTGTGGAATTTAGGGCCATGCAAACACGTGAGGATCTGTCCTTGACCCTTTTCGAGGAGAAGTAAAATGGCAGCATAACGTTCTCATATGCCGTCCTGTATGGGATAAGTCCGAAGTCCTGAAGCACGAATCCCGTCTCGCTGTTCCTGATGTGAGCTCTTGATCTTGAACTGAGTTTGTTGACGCTTCTGCCATTAAGGAACACATCTCCGGAAGATGCTTTATCCAGGCATCCTATCAGATTAAGAAGAGTTGATTTGCCGGAACCGGAGACACCGCATATGGCGACAAATTCGCCTTTACGGATCCTAAGATCGATACCCGAGAGCGCCGTAACCTTGCTCTCCCGTCTCCCGCCATATGTCTTACTGACATTCTTAAGCTCTATGGCGTAATCTTCCATAAATGCCTCCTATCCCTGCTACTGCTAACAGAACAACGAAATATACTGCTATGTTTATCGCAATGAACCTTGACTGTTCTGGTAATGTATGGTCAGTTCCTGCCACCTTGTTAAGCAACACATAACCTATAGTCCCCACTATAGATGCGAACACTCCTGTTATGAGAAGATCCATAAGCTTCATCATTGTTATCCGCAGTTCTGTCGCACCGCATATCCTGCTGATCTGATACTCATCATTAAGCTTAAAGAACAGATATGAGATGATGTTGTAATTACAGATCAGACAGAACATGACCATGGTTACTATATACACAAACCTCATGATCATCTCATGTCTGTACTCAGAATCGAGAGATTCCGGTGCAATATAATCTTTCAGTTCAGTATACGATTTGATATGATTCTGAAGCATTTTCTCTTCAGTGATACTCAGTGGAGAATCATATTGAAAGACCAGTTCTACAGCAGATGTCGTAATGTTCCAGTAATCGCTGTAGACACAGTAAAATCTGTGACTTGCTCCCATCTCCCTGTCAACATACTGATATGCATCTGATCCGTTACCTATCCCTATGACCTTATACTGATCATTTTTAAGTTTAAGATAGTTGTTACCATCAATCTGATATGCGCTGTTCGGCAGATCGTTACACACGATGCATCCCTCTTCCAGATCCTTGATGGAATCACCATTTATTACCTGGACCTTTCTGGAACTGCTAACCTCAGGGTAATAGGTGATAACACTGCATTTGTTATCGTCCAGTGGAGTCATTCCGACGATGGTTATATCATTCGTACCGGATACTCTATCCGGAAGATCATTAAGCAATGAATCTATAGTTTCCTTATCTGAAGGTGATATGACATACTCATATCGTGACGTCTTGAACTTATTAGCATTAAGCTGGCTGATATAATCAAAGTAACCGTCATCCAGCATAAGAAACTGAGCGATAACCACTACCGCCAGAAACAGTGATACCATGATATACGTTTGATTATATGCAGCCAGCCGTTTCATACTACTATTCTACACTACATTGGAATGCAGTTCTCAGTAATCTCTGCCCGAGATAGAGAAGTGATCTGCTCCAACACTGACGTTTTGTGCGCTCGCCTCATAGGACCCATGATGTGCAGAACCACTAAGGCTCTTGTACTCGGCCTTAAGATAATTAGCTCCGCTTATAGTCTTGGTAGAGGGCTTGCGGTATCCGAGAGAGTTGTTATTTACATCCTCAACTCTTGCAAGCGCATTAGCAGTATATGTTCCTGTTCCGTTTGCATAAACATATACTGTTTCTGTCTTGGTGCCGCTGTTGTATCCATGCTGTGAATATGCAGCCATACTGGTAATGGACAGTGCGAGGAGTGTTCCAAATGTTATTGCTACCGTCAATATCTTCTTTGACATATAGATAACCTCCATATTATTTGAATCTGTTTTCCTTGCTCCAACAATACACCTGTGATATTTTAATATCGTGTTTCGGATGCGTTGTTGAAGCGCCTGCGCTTTGCTGTATCTGACTTAAGACTCGCATCCCCCTAAGATGCGGGTCTTTTATATCAATACAGCCATCTAAATAGCACATGGGTCTGTACCTCCTCTCATAATCACTTTTACGTATAATTTTCCTCCATCACAAGGTTGGCTCTGTTCTGGATCCTGTCGATAACTACCTCCAAGCTGACATTGCCATAAAAGTAAGCGCTTGATTCTTCTGTAATGATGTCATGCAACTCATTGTTAACTGAATAAACACAGTTTACGGAATCAACTATGTCATTCATCCTTTCACGATATGACTCACGTAATGATGATTCATTTATCTGATCAAACTGCGTTTCTCTGCGCTGCTCTTCTGCTTCCAGATTCACGGGGAAGCATACCCTGGAGAATACCGACTGATACTTACTGCTATACCCCAAAGAGATAAGCTCCCAGGCAACATCCGGATGATCACCTGCGCCTGTTATTGCAAAAGAATACCGTGGAACAGCAACTATGAGATCCTGATCATAAGAAGGATATCCGACATATGAGACATTCGTGCTGCTGACCATATCTACATCATATGAGATCTGGTCAGCATTCACTATCGATGTATGTCTGGCAAATGCACCATTCCCTAATGAATTCACATAATTCTCATTGTCATTATAATTATCGTTTACCCATCGGATAAGTCTCGTAAACTCTTCGGAATCAAATCTTACTTCACCGGACCTGATATCATAAAAATCATCTATCCGTATCTGGACCATATATGCGAGGAATTCCGTCTTATTGCTTCCGATGACCGATAATCCGTCAAATCCTGCATTCAATGCAACCTGTTCATACTGATTGTAATCCATTAGATCAAGATCATCCACAGATACTGAAGAAGAGTCTATTGCCAGCATATCTATCTGATACGCAAGGAAGGCTGTATATCTCGCGTCATCATAGTATTCGGAATACCATGGAAGGAACTGATCCTCACTATCATTTTCTATATACTGTGACAGATCGACCAGGTGATCACTGTCGGCTATCTCGCTGAACGGCAGCGTATTATAGATATCTACTATAACATCCGGGGTATCATCTGAGAGATGCGAATACCTGATATCTTCCCAGAAATCGTTATACACTTTCATCGGATCGTCATAATCAACTTCACCACCGTCTCTCATCGTATAATCATCAATCTCAAAATAATACTCATCATTCTCCATATTGAACGTCTTCACCATATTGAGTATTATAGGATCGTTGTTGATACCGACACCGGCAATGACCAGTTTCTCGCGTCCTTCGTGAGGATCCCTGTCTGTAGGAACAGCCCGGACCAGAGACGGATCTGGGAACAGGCCGTCAAAACCGAAGAATACAATCTCGCCGTCTGGCATTGCAGTGAAATAGTATGGTATACACGGACAATCTGACGTTGTAGCGTCCATCACCGTCTCCTGTTCCTCTGTAATAGGATCATAGCTGTAAAGATACGGCGGAGTCCAGAGTAATAATTTGTTATCAATAGCTTTTACACTGCTGGCTTCAAGAAAGATATCCGGAAGCATCATATCCGGTGTCAGGTCATTCTCAAGAACGCTATCCACAAGGATCATGCACGCTGTTGAACTGAAGTCCTCCTCGTTATATATCGAGCCTACGATATAATTCTCATCGTCATATTCAACGAACGATCCACCCACTACCGGGCAATCTGACTTTGACAACAATTCTCCCGACGAGGACATGGCATATAAGACCCCGCTATATGTCTCGTTATCATTGCAATAGTAATAAACATCACCGTCATCAGAATAGTATGCACGATTCACATCAACATGCCGGTCGAATCCGATATCAGTTTTCCCGATCAACTCTCCTGAATCATCGAAAGAGAGATCGTAGTAAAACAGCTCTCCTGTTTCTATCTCACCATTGCACACGACTGCATGAACATGATCATCATTATCAATGGTTATACACGGGATCTCACGGGAGTATCCCTGCACCTCATCCAGATCGACCTCATTTATCAGTTCACCTTCATAAGAAAAGAAGTACAACTCCTTAAGAGGAACGCAGATATTCCCTTCATTATCTGTCGGCAGAACCTTAAATTCCGGCTTACCAAAACTGTCATACCAGCGGTCTTCTGCTTCCATGATCTCATCATTGTATCCGATCCCGAGTACGACGTAATAATCCTTGCCGAAAACAACTGATCTTGAACTGACTTCATATCCTTCATTTGTAATAGACACTTCATTGGCAGAATAATCATAATACGGCCCTACCCGGAAATCGGCTTCGGGTTCCTTTTCCGATGATGTGCATGAAGCAACTGCAAGCATGCCTGCCGTTGCCATCAATGCAATAATTATGCCTCGTAAATGCCTAAATCGCATATTCATATCCTGTCAGAACAACCATGAACTCGGGCTGGTAAACCATGAGAATGAACTACTCGTATAGCAAACACTATACCCGGGTTTCGGAGCATGAATAAAAGTGCCTGATGTATGATTAACTCTTACAGCACAATGTGTAATATTGCTGATCTGCCCTGTTTTGCTTCTGAAAGCAATCGCACCTGTGACCGAAGAATTAGGTAGATAATAACCGTTGGTACTACTATACTGTGAGGCAGCATCATGAGGCAAACTTCCATTTACACCTGCCTCGCTGTATACATTCATCGTCAATCCACTACAGTCTATTTCTGAATGGCTACTGCCTCCCCACACATACGGAACACCAAGATAGCTCTGCGCCTTTTCTACGATCTTATTCTGATATGTAGCCGTTACTGAACTCGGAATATATGCCAATGAGTCATTCGGATAATTAATGATAGTGTTAGCGTCGGGTATATTTAACCACTCCAGCGTCGGACAAAAATCGCCAATAT
>CAMNGC010000019.1 GCA_946537885.1 uncultured Clostridia bacterium | reverse complement strand
CTCGTTATTTTTTAAGTTCTGCATTCTATTCAATTTTCAAGATCCGCGCCTTCTTTTGAGGTCGCCCTCTTGCGAAGTGCTCAAGTATAATATCGCGGAACCCTTTCCTTGTCAAGCAGTTTTTTGAAATATTTTTCTGCAATTTTCCGGAAATATTTTTGCCCGGTTCCGTCGCCTCTGATCACTAATTCGGCAGAGATAATATCGGTACCTGAGAATCATCGAAAGGACCTTCATCATACACCCTTTTCGAAGATATTTCATATGCTTTTTATGATAGTATTTAATTATATTATGCATAAGGACGTAAACGGAGGGGGAATCGTATGTCTTTATCGAGCCGGAGCAAGATCCTTAAGATCCGCAAACATCACGTATGGCTGACAGTCATACTCTATCTTTTAAGCATCGTCATAGTCGGAGCTCTTCTGCTTGGCGGCTCCGAGGTCGTTACAGGCTATGTAATAGAAGAGAAGTCCCAGAACGAGATCCGCCGGATGCTGCTTCTCAACAGCATCATTCAGGAAAAAGGCAGCACGGATATCGGTTATTCTGATTTTGATTATATGCTGACCGACCGCGACGGCAAGATCATTAGCAGCAGCGGCTTTTTCGATCTCGACCTTGATAACCCCGACAGGCTTATCGTCGAATCGGATACCCTCAGGGGCATAAGCATAAACGAAGATTCCGATATCGATATAGAAGCGCTTGAAGACCTCGATAATTACGATACGGTTAATTTCTATAAGGCCCCGGGGGAAGAGTTTCTCAGTGTCGAAGACGGAAGCCTTCAATTCAAGATTCTTAAGTTTTTAAGATCGAAAAGGCTTAGGGATTTTGATACAAAATCCGACGAGACCATGTCCTTCCCCTTCTGGTTATCCGTCGAGAACGATGACGGAAGCACCTTCTATTACAAGGCACAGATCATTCTGAGAGTTCACGATATCGGCTATGTCCTGGGCTTCTTTTTGATCGTAGCATTCGTGGCGGTTATTATTCTGATCATCGCATTGATCATGATAATCAGGAGCTTCAGGACTCAGAAGAAGATGACCGCCCTGGTCTTTTTCGACGATATCACTAAGAATCGTAACTGGACCTGGTTCCTGGTAAAGGGACGCCAGATCTTAAAGCGCAAGAAGAACGCCGGCAGCGAATATGCCGTCGTAAACCTCGTTTTTGCCAACTACCGCTATTTTGTCATTTGCCACTCGCTTAAGGCCGGTAAGGAGATGCTTCGTAAGATCTACGAGCACATAAACGTGGGGCTCTCTAAGAATGAGATCTGCGCTCACAGCACGTCTTCCAACTTTCCCCTGCTATTAAAGTATAGCAATAACGATGAGCTTACGGCCCGTCTCGAGAAACTTGTAGCCGAGTTAGGGAGCATCGATTCTGACCACAAGTTCGCTTTCCTCGCCGGTGTCGTGAGACTTGCCGACGTCAGAGACGACGCGGGGAAGCCCGTCAAACGCAAGGATATCGATCTTGATGTGGAATATAACAACGCCAGCGCCGCCAGGATGAAGCTTGAAGGAAGCGAAGAGTCGGGCATCGTGTTTTTCGATGAGAAGTTCGTCGAAGAACAAAAGTGGAACGATCTTGTCAGTGAACAGTCATTGACCGCCCTGGAGAACGGCGAGTTCATAGTCTACTACCAGCCCAAATACGATCCGAGAGACGACAGCCTCAGAGGGGCCGAGGCGCTTATTCGCTGGGATTCACCCAAGTTAGGCTTCGTGTCCCCCGGGCGCTTTATTCCTCTGTTCGAGAAAAACGGTTTTATCACCAACATCGATCACTATATGGTCAGCAGCGTGGCGCGAGATCAGAAGCGCTGGCTTGATTCGGGCTTTGACTGTGTACCCGTATCCGTCAATATCTCACGCGCGCATTTTATCGAAAACGATCTTGCCGAGCAGATCCGCGACCTTGTCGATAAGGAGGGCTGCCCCCACGAGTTGATCGAGATAGAACTGACCGAGAGCGCCTTTTTCGATGATCAGAAATCCCTTCTTACGACCATCGGAAAGATCAAGGAATACGGCTTCCACATTTCCATGGATGACTTCGGTTCGGGTTATTCGTCTCTTAACTCGCTTAAGGATATGCCACTGGATGTGCTCAAGCTCGATGCGGGCTTCTTCCGCGGCACCAGTGAAGACGGACGTGACAGGATCGTGGTGTCGGAAGCTATCAGTCTTGCCAAGAAGCTCAATATGAAGACCGTTGCCGAGGGCGTCGAGGAGAAATCCGTTGTTGATTTCCTTGCGGCAGAAGGCTGCGACATGATCCAGGGCTACTATTATGCCAAGCCAATGCCCGGGAACGATTTCGAAGCAAGAATGACTCAGAAATACCGGGCGGGACTTCGCGGGGATAACATGTCGACTCCTGCAGAGTCTTAAAATGCAACAATAGGAAAGCCTTATCTGCTCAAATATTTATATATATATTCTTATTGAAATACACTTTATTTATCCTTCAAGATTTGGTATTCTTACTTGCAGCAGTGTAAAGGTTTAATATCTTTCTACTATTATTCTACATTTATCAGGGGGTTTCACTTATGAGTAACACCAAAGGTTCTAAGATTTGCGTTGTCGGTGCAGGCGCAGTTGGAGCAACGATCACTTTCGCTCTCACATTCCAGCAACTCGCTTCCGAGATCGTTCTTATTGATGTAAACAAGGATAAGGCACAGGGTGAGGTATTGGATATCGGTCACGGTCTCCCCTTCCTTGGTCAGATGGATATACATGCCGGTGACTATGATGAGATCAAGGATGCTGACGTTATCATCGTAACAGCAGGTATCCCCAGAAAGCCCGGCGAGACAAGAATGGATCTTGCTCTCAAGAATGTTAAGCTTGCTAAGATCATCACAGACAGCATCATGCAGCACTACAACAAGGGTGTTATCATGGTTGTTTCAAACCCTTGCGATGTTGTTACATATAAGATCGCACAGTGGTCCGGACTTCCTTCTTCCAAGGTTCTCGGTTCCGGTACAAACCTTGACTCCGCTCGTTTCAGATATCTCCTCGGCCAGCACCTCGGCGGCATCGATCTGCGTAATGTTCACGGTTATATGCTCGGTGAGCACGGTGAGACACAGTTCCCTGCATGGTCTATGACTCATATCGCAGGTGTACAGGTTGACGAGTACGCACGTATCACAGGCAAGTCCCTCACAGAAGAGGAAAAGGCTGATATCGCTGCAAGAACAAAGTCTTCCGGCGCTGAGATCATTAAGCTCAAGGGCGCTACATACAATGGTATCGCTGTTTCCGCAACAACACTCGTTCGCTCTATCCTCACAGACGAGCACACGATCCGTACATGCGGCACAGTACTCCATGGCGAGTTCGGCATCAATGATATCGTTCTCAATGTTCCTGTATCCATCGGTAAGGAAGGTGTTGAGCGAGTTATCGAGGCTCCTCTTACAGCTACAGAGCTCGAGCTTCTCAAGAAGTCCGAAGAGAATGTCCGCTCTGTCCTCGAAAGCGTTAAGGATATCTGATAAGGATTCTTATAAGGACAATAGCAAAGCCTCGCATCTGAAAGGTGCGAGGCTTTTTTCTATCTTCACAATATGTCGGGTATTCATCGCATGGCATCGGAGAATACTGATTGAAAAGCAGCATGGTGCTTAAGATTACGCGGAAACAGCCCGGCAGGAGCCACAAAGTGACAAGGAGGCTTTCCGCATCACCGCGGAACAACGCGAGTGTCAATCATTCATAAACGCGTCGGGTCTGCCGGTATAAGGCCGCGAGGATCTTCTCCTGCGTTTTTTTCGAGAATTGACCGATCTTGTCACAAGAATGATGATACATAGGATAATGAGGATCACCAGCAAAGCGATAACTATGCATATAAGCAAGTTGTCCTTAACGAACTTGATCGGACCGGATTCTTCCTTCTCATCTTTCTCAGAAGGCTTATTATCTTCGTTTGCTGTCTCTTCAGGCGGCCCGCCGTCATCATGTGATTCGGTTACCTCCCCTTCACCCGTCTCGTCAGGCTCATCCGCAGGCTCTGTCTCCTCAGGTTCGTTTACAACTCCATGAGGATCGTAATCAGCCGGATCATCCCCCGGGATCATCAGAGGATCGAACATGGGAAGCTCTGCTGTTGGTGCATTGTATCTGCGATAATCACTTGTAGTACCCGGAATGACCGTAGTCGGATCAGAGTTCCAACAGGTCAGGTTGCCATAAGCAGCTATGGAAGCTACATATCTTGTCTGGTAGGCATAATAATCACCGGGGATACCGCAGACTGCGGTAAAGAGTTCGTGGCCATTCTCATTTACTGTATAGACTGTCATTCCCGTACCGGCAGCAGATGTTGTGCCTGTTTTCCCTCCGATGAATGCAGCCATATGGGAATCCTCTCCCTCGGCCGTTCTGGCAGCAAGCCAGGGGTCATTTAAGAGGTTATTCGTGTTTTTGGCAATGGACCAGCCATCCTCTGTATGAACATTTGTAGCGGCAAATATATGCGTCGAGGAACTGATAACCGTATTGAAATCAGGATTCTCGCAGGCATTAGCCATGATCTTGGCAAGATCTGCTGCCGTCGTATAGTGATCATCGTCATGAAGTCCGTTGGCATTGACAAAATGCGTTCCGCTGCAACCGAGATTCTGGGCTCTGACATTCATCAATTCCGCGAAAGCAGTCAGCGTATAGCCTTCCAGTATCTCCTGTGACGAATGCCCCAGCTTCTCTTCGAGGTAAGAAGCATTGATACCGTCAGGTCCGACTTCCTCCCCATCGGCGGGATAATCTTCTAAAAATGCAGCAACAACGCCTTCTGCGACTACATTCGCCGCATCATTGCCGGAAGGCAACATCATACCATATAAAAGTTCTGATACAGTGGTACGCTCACCTACAACCAACCCCATCAGAGTCGAATCATAGGTAACATTATCGATGGCATTCTGAGATGTCGTCAGATAATCGTCGGTATCGAGGTAGTCCAGTCCCAGCTGCGCAGTCATGATCTTTGTCATGGACGCAGGAAAGATCCTGTCATTCGGGAGCTTGGATACTACTATCTCATCAGTCGTCTTATCGTATACACAATAAGATGCACATACTACATCGTCAACGGCCGGGAGTGATAACTCCGGCTGACCGACCTCGGCCTTGACAGCCGAGCCCAAAAAGCCGGTGACAACGGCAGTTGTCATCACAGTCGACAGGAGCAGTGCAGTAAGTTTACGGCAAAGTACTTTACCTGAGATCACGTGTCTGTCCTTCCACGGCTATTTCAGCCGTTATCTTCTTCCTTGCCGTTCTCGGCAGTTTTCTCTGCATATTCGGCGATCACATCCTCGGCTACAGGGGCCTCTGACTCTCCTTCAGCTGATTCGTCTTCCTCGACTATGTGATCTGCCAATGCAAAATCCACGATAGAGGCACCATTAGCCTTCATGAGACGAACACCCGAAGTGCCTCTCGAGAGAGTAGGTATCTCTGCTGCATGAACTCTTATTATGACACCGGAATCAGTTATTATCATAAGATCCTTATCATCATCAACCAATGTGCAACCTACAAGGGAGCCGGTCTTAGGCGTGATCTTATATGTGATAAGGCCCTTACCGCCGCGGTTCTGCTGTCTGTACTCCTCCACATGACTTCTCTTTCCAAAGCCCTTCTCGGAGATAACCAGAAGTTCACCGTTCTCGGTAACGGGGACCATGCCCACGATCTTGTCATCATCATCCAGCTTCATACCTCTGACACCGCTGGACTTACGGCCTGTCTCTCTTACATCATCCGAATTAAAGCGGATGGCCTTACCCGAAGAGGATACAAGGATGATCTCCTGCTCGCCCTTAGTCAGGGCTACATCTACAACATAATCATCTTCCCTGATGCTCACGGCTATAAGACCGTTCTTATTGATATTCTTGTAGCTCTCGAGTGGAGTCCTCTTAACGACACCCTTAGCCGTTGCAACTGTCAGATAGAGATCCGGATCGTCAAGATTATCTACCGGAATAATATTCCTGATCTTCTCATTCTCACCAAGCTGCAAGAGATTAACCAGAGCCGTTCCTCTTGACGATCTTGATGTGGTCTCAGGTATCTTGTAACCCTTGATCTTGAATACTCGTCCGGTATTAGTAAAACACATAAGGAACTTGTGGGTAGTTGTCGTCAGTATCTTCTCTACATAGTCCTCTTCACGAGTCCCCTGTGCAGAGATGCCGCGACCACCTCTGTGCTGGCTCTTGTAGTTATCTATCAGCTGTCTCTTTATGTAGCCGAAGTGAGTCAGTGTAACAACGATATCCTGCTCCTGGATTAAAGATTCATCATCTATATCCTCGAAAGAACCGTGGATGATCTCAGTAAGTCTGGGAGTAGCAAACTTACGCTTGATCTCCAGGATCTCGTCCTTGATGGTCTGGTGCAGAACCGTCTTATCTGAAAGGATCAGCTTATAAGCTTCAATCTTGGCTTCAAGATCTGCGATCTCAGCCAGGAGCTTTTCTCTCTCGAGACCTGTCAAACGGCCGAGACGCATGTCTACAATATGCTGAGCCTGCTTATCTGTCAGACCGAACCTCTCGCCCATCTTCAGTTTAGCCTCAGCCTCAGTCTGAGAATGTCTGATGATATTAATGATCTCATCAATATGATCCATTGCAAGAAGCAGACCTTCATCAATATGCTTCTTGGCTTCAGCCTTCTCCAGATCGTACTGAGTTCTTCTGGTTACTACATCCTCTTGGTGAGCAACATAATACTTCAGGGCATCGATCAGAGAGATCGTCTTAGGCTCCAGCTTACCATCGGCATCCGGAACCAGCGCTATCATATTGGCGCAGCAAGCCTCCTGCAGCGAGCAGTTCTTATAGAGCTGATTCAGTACAACATCAGGATTGGCATCCTTCTTGCACTCGATAACGATCCTGACCATCTCATTACGGTCAGATTCATCACGAAGACCCGAGATGCCCTCAACCTTTTTGTCCTTGACCAGATCAGCCATCCTCTCGATGAGTCTTGCCTTATTAACGGCGAAAGGCAGATCGTGAATAATGATCCTCTGTCTTCCGTTGGCATAATCCTCGATCTCGGCATGAGCCCTGACCATAATGCGGCCGCGTCCTGTCGTATAGGCGTCACGGATGCCTGCTGTTCCGAGAATGGCACCGCCTGTCGGGAAATCAGGTCCCTTAACAACAGTCATCAGCTCTTCGACCGTGACATCGGGGTTATCGAGCATCATAACGACGCCGTCGATAGTCTCACCGAGATTATGAGGCGGGATATTCGTAGCCATACCTACAGCGATACCTACGGAACCGTTGACCAGGAGATTCGGGAACCTTGAAGGCAATGCTACAGGCTCCATCTCGTGCTCATCAAAGTTAGGTCTGAAATCAACCGTATTCTTATTGATATCACTCATCATCTCGAGAGATATCTTGTCGAGTCTTGCCTCAGTATAACGGTAAGCGGCCGGCGGGTCTCCGTCCAGCGAACCGAAGTTACCATGTCCGTCTACCAGAGGATGTCTCAGCGAGAAATCCTGCGCCAGTCGAACGAGCGCATCATAAACAGATGCATCGCCGTGGGGATGGAAACGTCCGAGAACGTCACCGATCGTGGTAGCGCACTTACGATAGGGCTTATCGGGTGTAAATCCCTGTGTGAACATAGAATAGAGAATTCTTCTTTGAACCGGCTTCATGCCGTCTCTGATATCAGGAAGCGCACGGTCTGAAATAACTGACATCGCATAATCGATAAAGGATTTCTTCATCTCTTTCTCGAGATCGACCGGTACGATAGTATTCTGTTCGGACTTGAAGACCGAGTCCATCTCGGCTTCCTGTTGCTTGCGCAGCTCCTTGGAGCTGTCATTGTCGTTTGCCATATTGACCTCCGTTGACATGGTATACTGTCACCGAATAATTATACCATAAAGCTGCCGCTTATTATTATAATATATATATAATATTTTATTAATTAAGAGCATGGCTGTATTTACTTTTCGAAAACATATCAACGTAAATTGAAAAAAATTGCAACAGAGCATAAAATCAAATCGTCATTACTACGACAGAACAAATGAGGAGAGCGCAATGGAAAAGTATTTTTCATTACCCGATACAGAAGAATTGGTGGAACTATACGCCAACGATGTGCTCAGGGTATGCGTTTTCTATTTGGGCTCCAGATCGCAGGCAGAAGATGCCTTCCAGGATGTTTTTCTGAAAGCGATCAGGAAAAGAGATACTTTCGAGGGTAATTGCCCTCCCAAGTACTGGCTGATGGCGATAGCCAGGAACGTCTGTAAGGACTACCTGAAATCGCCCTGGTCCACAAGGATCGGCAGCTACGAGCAAATGACCGAAGATTCAGGAGAGCAGTACGGCGAGTACCGAACCTCCAACCCGAAGGTTAGCCCGTCAGTAGACGGAAGAGACCAGGAGGATGAGTATTTCGATCAGCTGGAGCCCGAAGGAGATCTGTGGGAGGCCATAATGAAGCTGCCTAAGGTATCCAAGGAAGTTGTTCTGTACAGATACTATTGCCAGATGGATAACCGGTCGATTGCCGAGGCTTGCGGAGTGACGGAGAGCACGGTAAGGAGCAGATTATTCAGGGCAAGAAAGATACTTGCAAAATACGAGAGGAAACATGGCAGAGCGCCGGGAGAAGCATATGAGGAATCCATTTGACAGACAGATAGCCGAGACGATGAGAAAAGAACTCGGCTCCATAAAAGCTTCCGACGATCTTATCGCCAGAACGCTTGCACGGGTTAATTCCGAGAAGGCCGACAAAGAGAGCAACGGCCCGATTACACATCTTTCAGCTCTCAACATGGGATATATCAGACAGCAGGAGAAAAACCGCGAGAGACACAACAGAAGGGTATCTCGTATCGTTATCTGCAGCCTTGCCACGGCAGCTGCCTTGTGCGTAACGATCAATCTTTTATCTTTCTTCAAGTCTAATCCGGCAGATGTCGCAGTAGCAACATCCAAGGCAGAATTGACTGCATCAGTTCCTTTCGCGGGCTCCTCTGATGATCAGAATGTGATCACAGGCTCGGGAACTGTAGAGAATGTTGATTATTCACAGTATATCTATGTGAATGACACATCTGCGGCAGGCAATATTTATATGCCTACTGCAGGCAGATCCAATCCGGGTCCTGAGGGGAGATTCGAGCTGTCAGATAATTACAGGAATGGTCGTCATCCGTCAGGCTATAGGGTCTTTTGACGGTTTACCTGCCTGACGGGGATAGCGGGCAGGAGTATTACGGATCTTGCGTATGACGATCACAGAACGTTCTATGTTGGTACCGGGAAGTATGAACTTCTCGGTACTTTCTATTTTACCTCCAAGCACCTTAAGGGCAGCTTCGGATCTTGCCGTTTCCTCCTCTGAATGAGCTTTCATGGCAAGAAAGACTCCTCCCACCTTAACAAACGGCAGACAGTATTCGCATAATACAGGCAAAGCAGCCACTGCTCTTGCGGTAACAATATCGTATCTCTCGCGGTGAGACTTGTCCTTCCCGGCATCCTCGGCGCGGCTGTGAGCTGTCCTGATACCCTTCAGATCGAGCTCCGCACAGACATCTTCCAGGAAATTGAGACGTTTACGGAGTGAATCCAGAAGCGTAACCTTAATATCGGGGAGCATGATCTTGAGCGGAATCCCCGGAAAGCCGGCCCCGGTGCCCACATCGATAAGAGTAAGATCACGCCTTCCTGCAGCCTTCATCTCAGCTTCTATATGCTTAATGATGGTCATGGAATCCACATAGTGAAGTCTTGCTACGCCCTCATCATCGAGGATATTGGTGAGATTCATGACCTTATTACGCTCACGGAGCATTTTCGCATATTTAATAAATGCTTTCTCCTGTGCATCTTCCAGCTCTATGCCGATCGCCCCGGCGCCCTCTCTCAGTAGAGCTATCAATCTTGTATCGTCATAAGCTTCGTTCATATCCGTCTCTTTATTGTCTGCCATCCCTGTTTTCCCTCTTTTTCAACTCCAGATATACCAGTAATACCTGAATATCAGCAGGCGATACCCCGGATATCCTCGATGCCTGACCGACATTTTCAGGTCTCATCTTATTAAGCTTCTGTCCTGCCTCAAGCCTTAAGCCTCCGATAGCCTCATAATCAATATCCCTCGGCAGTTTCTTGTTCTCGAGCTCGGCGAACTTGGCGATCTTATCCTTTTCGAGTTTGAGATAGCCTTCATACTTGATGTCGGTCTGCACAGCGAAAATAACATCGTCAGGCAGAGGTTTACGACCCTTATCCACAGTTGCCAATAATTCATAGCTGACCTGCGGGCGCCTTATAAGCTCTGCAAGTGATACGCTCGACGGAGGACGCACGGATCCTACCGACTCCAGAAGCTCTGCCAGCTCGTCTGTAGGAGCAATATAGGTCGCCGCGAGCCTTTCCTTCTCTTCATCTATCTTTTTGTATTTCTCTTCGAAAAGCTTATAGCGTTCATCATCCACGAGTCCGATCTCGTGACCTATGGGGGTGAGCCTCAAATCACAATTATCCTGCCTTAAGAAAAGCCTGTACTCAGCTCTGGATGTCATCATTCGATAGGGTTCCTGCGTCCCCTTAGTAACCAGATCATCTATCAGCACTCCGATATAAGCCTGAGAACGGTCCAGGATCAGAGGCTTCCTGCCAAGGAAGGACAGGGCGGCATTAATGCCTGCAATAATACCTTGCCCCGCAGCTTCTTCATAACCTGAAGAGCCGTTTACCTGACCTGCCGTATATAGGCCCTCTATCACCTTGGATTCAAGAGTCGGCCTTACTGACAGAGGATCTACAAGATCATATTCAATGGCATAAGCGCTTCTCTGTACATGAGCATGTTCAAGTCCCGGGAGCGAATGAACCATCTTGATCTGCACCTCTTCCGGCAGGCTGGTAGAGAACCCTTGAAGGTACATCTCCTCAGTATCTCTCCCCAGGGGCTCCACAAAGATCTGATGCCTGTTCTTATCAGCGAAACGCATGAACTTATCTTCGATAGAAGGACAATACCTGGGACCGATACCCGTTATCACTCCGCTGTAAAGGGGCGAGCGATCCATGTTGGCTTCAATGACCTCTCTGGTCTCATCCGTCGTCCACACTGACCAACAGGGCACTTGTTCCTCCGGGACCTTCCCTCCGCGCATTTCGTTATCGTATGAAAACGGCGGTATGTCGTGTTCTCCGTCCTGTCTCGTAAGCTTCTCAAAATCGACTGTGCGGCCGTTTACTCTTACCGGAGTTCCTGTCTTAAAACGAAGCAGCGGCACGCCGGCTTCAGCCAACGACGCCGACAGACCAACAGATCTGGACAGACCGTCAGGACCTGTGAGAGCTATCACCTCTCCCCTTATGGTCCTTGATTCCATATAAGTACCGGAGCAGATAACGACCTTCGAAGCCCTGTAAACGGCGTGACTCTCTGTCATAACTCCGCAGACCCTGCCATCATCTGTCAGGAGCTCGGTAATATGGGCCTGCCGTATCAGAAGCTTATCCGTTTTCTCCAGAAGGCATTTCATCGCGTGAGAGTAGGAATTACGATCCATCTGTGCTCTCGGTGAATAGACCGCCGGTCCTTTAGACCTGTTAAGCATGCGCATCTGGATGCAACAGCTGTCGGCAACCTTTCCCATGATGCCGCCAAGAGCATCTATCTCACGCACCAACTGCCCCTTTGCCGTACCTCCGATACTCGGATTACAGGGGAGATTGGCGATGGAATCCAAATGCAAAGTGAAAAGCACGGTATTAAGCCCTAACTTGGCGCAGGCATGCGCCGCTTCGCATCCTGCATGACCGGCGCCTACCACAGCCGCATCAAATTCACCTGCATAATATGCATTCTCTGTCTTGAGTGCTTCTTCAATATTCATGTCACTTACCTATACAAAAACCGGCAAAGATCGTGTCAGCGAGCTCTGCAGACACAGTCTTTCCCGTTATCTTTCCGATGTTATCCAGCGCGGCTCTGATCACAGATGACATTATATCCACGCCAAGACCGTCTGTCGCCGTAGATATTGCCATATCCAGCTGCTCAGCAGCTGCCGCCAGCAAGTCGCTGTGACGTTTGGCCAGAACGATTATATCCGATGACGAGGATCCTCCCGCTTTCTCATAGTAATCCGTTATCAGATCTTTTAATTGGGCAAGCCCGGCCTCATCTCTGATCGTCTCCTCCGAAGAGACTTCTGCTATAGCCGTAATATTAAGATCCTGAGCCGCCTGCCTTATCTTATCGCCTCCCGGATTTATCCCCAGATCGGATTTGCTGAAGACAAGGGTCACTTTCGAGTTGTCATTATTCTCGAAAAGCTCTTTCATCTGGGCAGTAATCTCATCTGCATCTTCATCGCAGGCTGCAAGATATATAGTAAGATCGGAATCTGCGCAAGCCTGCCGGGCACGTTCTACGCCTATAGCCTCCACCTTATCACCGGTTCTTCTTATACCGGCAGTATCGATCAGCGTTACCGGGATCCCCTTGATCTGAGTAGTCAATTCAAGAGTATCTCTTGTAGTCCCCGGAATATCCGTAACTATTGCTCTGTCATATCCGGCCAGTGCATTCAGCAAACTGCTCTTTCCGCTATTGGGAAGGCCGCATAAGGCGATACGAAGAGATTCAGTAAGGATCCTGCCCTTACCGTAGCTGTCCCGCAGCCCGGCCACGATATCTCTGGCTTCAGTTGTCAATGAGATAACTTCGCTGTCATTCTCCGGTGTGTCATCGTGTTCCGGGAACTCAACGATCATCTCGATCAAGGCCATGGCACGATATAGCAGATCTTCCGCCTCGGCCAGCCTTTTGGATAACCTTCCGTTAAGCTGCGAATTGGCTGCCTTGAGGGCCGCTTCCGATTCGGCATTGATAACGCTCATAACCGCTTCAGCCTCGTTAATGTCAAGCTTTCCTGCCGTAAAGGCCGTCTTGGTAAACTCCCCCGGCTCTGCATATCTCATACCGAGTGAGATCAAGACACTTAAAATCTCCTGCTTGACGGCTGTTCCGCCGTGGCAGGAGATATCCGCCATCTCGCTGCCCGTATAAGAATGCGGGGCGGTATAGCGTGTAATTATTACCTTGTCTATGCTGCTCTTATCTGACGGATCGTAGAATTCCGCATAAGCCGATGTATAACCTGGCATATCCGAGATCCTCTCGGCATCACTCGAAGTCCTGATGATCCTTATGCATCGATCAAGTATCTTTCCTGCCCCCTCCCCGGACACTCTTATCATCGCGATCCCGGATGTTCCCGGGGGCGTGGAGCACGCGCAGAATGGTCTGCTGTCAGATACTGTCATATCCATGTCAGATCCTCGTTGGGAGATCAGCTTGCAGGAGTAACGATAACTCTTCTCTCAGGCTCTTCTCCCTCACTGTGAGTCGTTACACCGTCAACATTCTGAAGATAAGAATGAACGATCCTTCTTTCTGCGGGATTCATTGTCTCCATAGCAACCTTGCGACCTGTTCTCTTGGCCTTGGAAGCAGCCTTGTCAGCCAGGTTCTTAAGGATCTGCTCTCTGTGTCTTCTGTAGCCGCCGACATCGAGGTGAACATGAACACGATCCTCACTGTGACGGTTAGCAATAAGATTTGTCATATAAGAAATTGCTTCGAGAGTCTCGCCATGACGACCGATCGCAGCTCCGCAGTCTGCACCGGAAACCGAGATGTAGATGGAATCATCCTCACGGTAGGAATCCATATTGCCGTGGATGCCGATCCCGGATAATACCTCTGCAACGAATTTAACAGCGGCATCCTCTGCCTCTGTAACCGCATCGCCCTCGTAGGACTCATCGTCACCATAGTAAACGACTTCCTCATCATCGTCGACATCAGCCGTAACCTTTACCTCAGCTTCCTTGGCGCCAAGTCCCAGAAAGCCTCCGGCAGGTTCTGTGATAACTTCGATACGTGCATCCTCTCTGGATACACCAAGCTCAGCAAGAGCAGCTTCTATGGCCTCGTCAAGGGTCTTGGCTGTCTTTGTAACTGTCTTTTCCATATATACGCCTCCGTATCTTACTTCTTCTTTTTATTATTCTTGCCGTTCTTACCGGACTTCTTAGAATCGTTCTTAGCTTCCTCAGCTTCCTTCTTCTTAAAAACTGCTGCCATCTTGGCTGCGGCTTCTGCCTTCTTCATCTCATAAGGCTTGGTGAAAAGGAAGAATACCAAGAGCTGGGTAATAATTCCCATAAGACCGCTGACGATCCAGTAAAGACCCATAGCAGCAGGAAGTGTAAATGTCGTAACAAGCATCATTGCAGGAAGGAACCAGTTCATCATCTGCATGGTCCTGGCGTTTACATCCTCCTGAACCTGACCTGAAAGTGCAGGGTTGTTCTTGGCACGCTTCTTCTTCTCCTTCTCCTCCTTGTAGCCCGGCTTCATAACCTGGCTCATTCTCATGGAGATGATCTGAATGATCAATACCAGAGCCGGGATCAACAGAAGAGGGAAATAGATCTTAGGGTCGGAAACATAGTCCTTGGGAGATATGGAAGGTCTGTTCGTAAGATCGATACCCAGGAACTTCAGATCAATGATCTGCTTCATGTCGATAAGACCTCTGCGAACGCTTTCCTGAAGCAATTCACTGTTATTGTTCAGAGCCTTAATAAGACCGATGTGACTCTTAGTAGTTACCGAACTGCCGATAAGACCGGCGCTGTCGGCCAGCTTGATCATCTCGCGGATGTTCCCCTTGGACACCTGGGAGATGTAGATCAGAGGTCCGCTTACGATACGGTAGATAGGCCAGATAAGGAAGAGCTGCAGGAAAGGCAGAAGGCATCCGGAACAACCCATGGCGCCGTTCTCCTGCTGAAGCTTTGTCAGCTCCTCCTGATATCTCTGCTTATCATTGCCGTATTTACGCTGAAGCTCCGCCTGTTGACCGGACAAAGCCTGCATCTTGAGCATAGACTTCTGGCTCTTGATGTTGAGCGGGATCATCAATACTCTGATGAACACTGTCAAAGCGATGATCGCCAGACCGTAATTTCCGAAAAAATTGTAAAAATGCCTGACCAGCCATCCAAAAAGGATATAAAGCGGGTCAAGTATCGACAGCTGCATTATAAACTGATCCATTAGTATCTCCCATCAGCGAACCGGATCATAACCGCCCTTAGAAAAGGGATTACACCGAAGTATTCGCCATATCCCCCGAGGAAGACCTCGAAGAACTCCATATTTTTCCAAACATCCGATCATATACTCGGAACAGGTCGGCTGGTATTTGCACAAATGACCGAGCGAGGGAGAGATATATTTCTTATATCCCCTGATAAGCTTAATCAATGCTCGAGCCAGCATCCGAATCCTCCGATATGAATAAATGCAGTCTTCCCAGCAGCACTTCCATCTCATGTGCTATCTCACTGTAGGAAGGCAACATCTCGGACGGTCTTAAGGTAAAGACTATATCGTTTCCCGGCTTTATCGTCGGCTCGAGGCGTCTAAATGCCTCACGCATAAGTCTCCGGGCTCTGTTACGCCCGACAGCCCCCAACTGCTTCTTGTTCGCACAAAACCCGACTCGCATCAGATCCTGTGGTATTACCGTCATATTGTGCTTAAGCCCTTTACGACGCCTAAAGCAGTGGACCGTCAAATATCTGCCTGTCGCAAAGCTTCCGTGTCGGTATACTCTCGAGAATTCATAATTAAACCTTAACGGAACGGAATTCAATCTTGTAACTCCTATCTTTGCAGATCATAAAAAGAAAGGACCACACCGGTGATCCTTATACAGCAAGCTTCTTTCTTCCCTTTGCTCTTCTTCTTGCGAGAACATCGCGACCGCTTGCTGTGGACATCCTTGCACGGAAGCCGTGAACCTTGGATCTGTGTCTCTTCTTAGGCTGAAAAGTCATCTTCATAGTTGTATTCCTCCATCTCTATGTCAGGCGCAAAAGCGCATACTAGCCCTATTAGCTACAAATAGCTTTAGGATTATATTACCCTTTCTCGGATGTGTCAAGGCAAATTGCTTTCGAGCTTGATCGTCCTCATCCTGCATACAGACTAAAGTACATAGTAACTATATAATAACCGGCCCTTTGCGACTCATAGGGGTCTCCGTAATAGTCCGGTGTGTTGTAGTTTACATATACTTCAAAACTAAGGCTAAGCCTTCCGTCTACCGTTTGGGCCAGGCAGTTGATACTGTCCCCGTATGAATCCATCTGGATCTCCGCGAATTCTATGCCAAGATAGGTAGAATAAAGCCCTCTTACCGAATTCCAAACGGATTCGAGTTCATATTCATCCGCTCCAAAAGCGAATTCGCCTAATAGAGGAATACCGGAGGCTTTATCAACATACAAAGCATAATCAGAGTTTTGGACCAGCAAGATAGCATCATCATGGCCTCCGAATCTGCATACTATCCCGGGCAGCAGATTGTACCCGAAGCTTTCCTGCATGGGCTCTCTCAAATCGTTCGAAAATGATTTTACGGAACCTTCATATTGCAGCAATTCCTCATAAGAATAATCGAACGGATCTTCAAGTTCGCTCAGGAGTTCGAGCAGACGGTCTTCGATCTCCACGGATTTCTCGCCATAGGGGGAGATAGCTTCGATCTCGACCTTTTCAGATACTTTAGTACTGCCGGCTATCTTACGATCTATCAGCAAGCGGGGAATCAATACGCCCGCGGATATGAGGAAGATCGTTATCAGGACAATAATGGCGACGCTTTTCCCCAGATTCTTAAGTTTGTTATGCATCGTCTTCCTCCTCATAGTCCTCGTTTATCAGCTTAAGTTTGACACGGACGGCCGTTCCCTGACCTACCCGGCTCCAGATATCAAGAGCGCTTCCGTGAAGCTCTGCTACACGCTGGCAGAGAGCAAGTCCCAGGCCGGCACCGTGTTCTTTACGCGATCTTGCCTTGTCGACCATATAGAAGGCCTCAGTTACCCGGTGCAATTCTTCCGCCGGGATGCCGCGGCCGTTATCTACAACGGCTATCCTGTAGAAATCATTTTCGATCCAACCGAGAACCGCGACATTCTTGGCGCCGGACTTAAAGGCGTTGTCGATCAGATTTAATATCATGGTCTTAAACAGATCCATCTCGATCTTGACATAGCCGTCTTCACAATGAAACTCGATTGGGATCTTCTTACGGGCAGAGATCGGAGTGACGGTATTACGGACATCTTCCATAAATTCTCTCATGGAGGTCTCTTCCAGCATAAAATCCGACTTGGTTATATTGATGAGTTTCATAAGCTTAAAGGACAAAGCCTCAAGGCGCATGCCTTCGTTAAGGATAAAGCCCGCCGCATCCCTCGCTTCGTTGATCGGCAGGTTCTTCTGGTAGAGCGTGTCGGCATAGCCGATGATGCTGGTCATGGGAGTCTTCAGTTCGTGGGCAAAAGCCGCAGTAAAGTCTTCTCGCTGTTTCACTGCCAGCTCCAGCTCGGAGATCTTCTCTTCGATGGAATCAGCCATACCATTAAAGGTATGAGCCAGATCGCCTATCTCATCTCTCGGGAAAGTCGTGGCACGCACATCGTAATTGCCTTTAGAGAAATCTTTTCCGACTCTGGTAAGTTGTTTGATGGGGCGGGTAATAAAGATCGAGAAGCCCAGAGCAAGTACAGCGCACACGCCAAAAGCAAGCAATATGATGTTGGTACATCTGTTACGCAGAGTCTCAGCCGACTCATACACATTTGTTATATCGCCGCTTGTCACCAAGATCATACCGAACCCGTTCTGCGCGAAAGGACTTATCATTATCAGATAATAACGATCATTTTCTTTGATCACCCGATAATTAATATAACCGTATTCCATATTCTCGCTTGGGTAATCACTGCTGATCATCTCGTTGTTTATGATCCTGTTGCCATAGGAATCGAATAATGCCAGTTCAACACCCATGGACTCGGAAGTCGACTCTGCCACCGATCTCGCCGTCTCAGTATCCACGTCACCTGTCCTTGCAACCGAGAATATCCCTGACTGAATGGCAAGCTTGACCAGCTGGTGCTGCTTTATATTGGAATCTACCTGATCATCGAAAGAGTTTTCGATAACGATACCGACCACCATGTATTCCGTGAACGCAAGCGCCACGATAAGGATAGCCAGCATCAGAGTATATAACTTGGTAAAGAAACGCATCTTTGGATCACTCCGGCAGATGCAAACGGTAACCGATCCTGAAGACCGTCTGGATCAGATCCTCCCAGCCGAGTTTCTTGCGAAGGCGCTGAATGTGATTATCAAGGGTCCTGGTCTGACCGAGATAATCTTCGCGCCATACGCTCTCATAGAGATATTCACGCGTCAGGGCGATATTTCTGTTCCTTATAAGGGTGTCAAGCAGATCAAATTCCTTGGTGGTGAGCGCCACGGGCAGACCTGCTTTGAATACAGTTCGAGAATCCAGTTTGATATCCACGTCGTCGATTACGATCTCATCCTTGGGCTTGGCAGTCCTTCGAAGAAGCGACTCGACCCTCGCTACAAGCTCACCCACCTGGAAAGGCTTACAGATATAGTCATCCGCACCCATCTTAAGGCCGCGGATCCTGTCATTGACCTCATTCATGGCGGAAATGATGATAACCGGAGTGCCGATCCTCTTGATCAGATCCAGCAGCTCGTAACCGCTTATCTTAGGTAACATAAGATCGAGCAATACGAGGTCCCACATCTCCGACTCCAGGGCATTATGTCCCTCTTCTCCGTCGGTTGCGAGAAAACATTCGTAGTGCTCAGCGGTCAGTGTCATATATATGAGATTACCTATTGAGGCATCATCTTCAACAACAAGTATTCGCAGCATCTTCTCCGCCTTAAGATTGATACCACTATTTTACACATAAAGATCGTTTATTTCACACACTCTCGAAAAAATGACAACTTTGACACATCTGACATCTCGGCCGGCTCTTGTCCTAGATAGAAATCAGAACAGATATACTCTGCCTCGTCAATGCTAAGCCCCAGAAATTCCAGGTAAAACCACTCCTCTGCCTCGCTGTCTGCCATTGCCGTCAGAGGTCTCTTCTCCCGGCAGACTCTTCTTGCCGCACGATAGATCTCTGCCCTTTCCCAGTCCTCGTCGATCCTGCAAAAGACCGAGGTGAAGGCCTGCTCGGCAACTGATCCTTTACCGAGGTAGAAGCTGCATATCTGCAATACCGCATTCGCGTGCTGTCTTATGAATGATTCCGTCATAATACTCTGAACACCCACAGGTTGAGGATCTGATCCGAGAACTCGTCGAAAGTCCACTTTTTCTCAGATCTCGCGTGACTATAAGGATCGTTAATAGTGTAGTAACCGTCTTCATATCCGCAGAGAACAACAAAATGTCCTTCTGTAGTAAACTCCCCCGGTCCCATGATCATGATGATAGGGTTATCTACCTCAAGGTTGGCGATGATCCTGTCCTCATCAACGGGGATCTCGGTAACATCGAGCCCCAACATGGCTCCGCCTTCACTCATCAGAGCCCAGCTCGTTCCGCTGCCCTCGATACAATAGCCGTTACTGATACTGAAATCCGCCATATAAGCAGGCGTCAACGAGCTATCATCCAGAAGATATGCAGCCACCATTGACAGACATGTAGGACCGCAACCGGTAAGCCCCAAGGCATTACTTCCATATCTCATATAGCCCCACCTGCTGTCCCACTGCATAAGAAGCGGCACGCCGCCGGTCATCGGATCAGTCGTAGCGGTCAGAGGCGAATAATCAACCGTACCGAATAAGGTCGGATAATTCTCTGCGAACTGCGCTGTCTCGGGGTTACGCTCTACCATCTCATCAAGTTTTTGCTGATAATCGTAGGGCGCTCCTAATACATCTATGGTATAATCGCCGGCTGTCTCATATGTTTCCGTATCATTGTTGTTGTCGTTTTCCCTATTTCCGTGAGACCAAAGCCAGCTGATAGAATTCTCATCTCTTACATTGCCTGTCTTGCCGCTGTCATCATCCCCGTCAGCGCTGACCTGAGAATATAGAACAATGCCAAGACAGACCCCCATTATCAAAGTTGCCGTCATCATTATTGCCATCCTGCTTTTGCGATTCATATAAACCTCATAAATACACTTAATTCTTCTTTAGCTTAATAAACAGTTGTCACATCAAAGCGTTGAAGTTGTGTCAAAGTTGTCATTTTTACGACCTCCCCGGGAAAAATCGGAATCCCTCGCCTGTCATCGAGAGATTACTGATCGAAAAGCTGCTCTCCTGTGGGCTTAATGAAGTTTGCGCGAAGATAAGATATCCGCATTAAGCAAGTAAAAAAGATCGCCCCCGGGTTAGTAGGAGCGATCTTCGCCAGGAGGATCTGACTTGTGGGTTAGTGGGAAAAAGCGGTCATTTATCCTCTCTCGTCTATATAAGTTTGTGCTCTGTTATCGATAATATCGATCACTTCGTCCAAGGTCTTATCACCTGCCAGATAAGCCTGTATCTCTTCGCGCATGATTATCATGACGGTCGTATCTGTTGTGTTAATGCGGTCAGCGGATTCGACGATAGCCCGAAGACTTTCTATGTCGGCTTCATCAGGAGCGCTGATACCCATCATTCTGATATCTTCTTCGGACCAATAGTTGTAATAGTCTTCATAGCGGTTAAGCTCTAAAGCGCAATCATTGTCGAATGCTTCACGGTTTACCGGCATCGCAGTCACGGCCATCGCCTCCTGAGCAGGAGTCTGCAAAAGGAAGCGGACAAAGTCCCGGCAGCCTTCTGCTGAAGATGTATTTGCCGCGATCGCCACAGATTCATCAATCTTAATGACCGGTCCTCTCGCTTCTGATGACGGAATTCCCATGAAACAATGATCCTCATAGAAAGATTCCCACATCAGTGTCTGGTAAAGACCGTTGATGTCCCTGTAAATATCGCCGTATTCCGTATAGCGGTCTTCGATATCAACCTGATCGAAAACATTTTCGACCACATAATCAACAGCCGCCCTGAATTCATCATTGTCAAAATCCACATCGCCGTCGCTGATAAACTCATTGATCTGCGACGATACGATCGCCGTCAGGCAGTCCAGTCTGTTCATAAGCATGGGATCCATGCCGTTACAGACCTCGTTAACATATTGCACATACTGATCGTAGGTAAAACCCTTATTGCCGGAAGTGATGTCATTATTCTCTGCCACGATACCGGACAACGTGAAAGACAAGGGTATCTGATAAAGCGCGTCGCCGGTCCTGCCCGCATCGATTATATTGTTAAAAAACTCCATGTCGAGGCCGTCATAAAAGTCACTCAGATCCAGAAGGTATGTGTCGTTGTTGAGCTGACTAAACCCCGCACCTCCGATGATGATATCAGGACCTGTGCCGGCAAGAAGATCCATGGCCAGTGCATCGCTCATACCACTTTCGCTGGTCAGCAGGAAATCATTCATTCCGCTGTCATAACCGCCTCCTTCTTCGAGTTCTGCTCTTATCTCCATCTCCATGCTGTCGCCGTCTATAAAGGCTGCCTGCGCCGTACTCGTTATTGTGCCGTAACTTCTCAGATCATATTTGTCGCTAATGCGAAGATAATAGTCACTGCTGCTCTCGTTAAAGTCGCATACGGCTTGCGCAACCGCCTCTGACAGACCTCCGAGGCACACAACATCAAGGATTGTCTTACCTACATTGGGATTAGTCTCACACTTATTGAAAGTCAGATAATCCTGTTCATATGTGATACTTCCGTCCGGACCGTTGACCATCTTGGACACATAGAAAGTAAGCTTATCATCAGTCACATCAAGTATCTCAACATCTTTAAGCAGGCTTCTGTTGATATTGCACCAGTCAAACGAGAATATCTGCTCGATGCTGCCTTTTGTCATATCTATCCTGTTCACACTATCCATATCGAGAGCAACTGTACCATAACCCGGAATATATGAGAGATTGCCAAGATCCACTCCCTTTAAGAAAGACATATCTCTTGTGCAAGCGGTTACTTCACAAGTCTTTGTATCTATTTCTATCCACTTCTCATCAGTTTGACCGATAGTCTTAAGACGGGATACGGCATGACTGTCGTCAACCATGATCGGCTCACTCATATCATATGCCTCAACTCCCGGAAGGACGGAAGACAGATCTGTAATGTGATTATTTCCTTCGTCATCCGGAATATTGACAGCCAGATGAACAGATGAACCTTCCATCACAGTGGCGTATTCAAGATATCGGCCTTCACCGTATGAGAGCTTGAGCGACATATAATACTCGCCTTCATCTGCCATCGAGACAGCCGGAACTGATTCCTTGAGTTCACCGCTCTCAGGATCAAGCACCACCAGCTGCGTCCCCGACATGGAGAAACAATCCAAGAGTATCGCATCATCCGTGGCAGCCAGAGGATTCACCGAGAAATACACGGCTCCGTCGAGCAGGCCTTCGTCGCCAAGAAGCTTCATTAAGTCAACTGTCTTCTCGATATTTCCGTCCGGCGAGACGAAGAGCAGATTCTCACGAGTATAGTTTACCTCTGTCTCCGTGAACAACTCATCTTCCGGCACCGGGAACATAATTGTCTCCAGAAAGACGAGCTTACCGTTTGATCTGCCGAGATAATCATCTACGATAAGATCGGCATCCGGCTCATCTTCCCGATCAGTAAAAATATCAGCATATTCCATTGTGTACCAGGGCGTATCATCCGAATAGACCTTGCGTTCGTTCGGTGTTACGGTCTTTTTCTTCTCTTCTTGTTCGGAACAGCCCGTAGCCAACGCCGCAGCCAGTATAGACGCCGCACAAAACAGTGCCGTTATCTTCTTGGTTTGCATGACAAATGTCCCCTCTTTCTATCATGTACATGGTCACGATATTATTCATTGTGCTTTTATCCTATGACTGACATGTCACGGGGAAGTGAGACAGTTGTGTCAAAGTTGTAAAACCTGTTAGCTTCTTCACAGAAAGCTTGGGATCTCTCATATGGTATAGGAGATTGTTGATCGAAAAAGCCGGCCCTGCGGCATCGGGTAATGCTATTTATTGCAATCTCGAAAATAGCATTACAAAAAGGCGGCAAGAGTAATGCCAAAAAGCTCTTGGGCTGTCAAGTGTTTGACAGCCCTTTTCGACTTATCTGCGCTTTATCAGTCTTATCATCTCTACCCTGGAGTTAGTCTCCGTCTTCTTAAACATATTGGAGATATGGAACCTTACCGTATTCCTCGATATAAAGAGTTCGTCGGCTATCTCCTGATCTGTCTTGTTCTCAGACAGAAGACGGAGGATCTGCGCCTCCCTGCCCGTAAGATTGTATTTACGCTCGAACCTGCCGAGGATCTTCTCCTCGTCTGAATAATCAGCAGCGAACCTTGCATTCTGAAGAAGGACGAACAGGCCGATCAAAGGGATAAAGCATATCGAAGAGAATATCATCTGTCCTACCTGGCTGACGGTATAGTACAAAAGCACAAAGGAAACTATCGTCTCCGTGACGCGTGACACGAGAAGACCGAGCGGAGCCAGATGGAGCTTCGTTCCGTCCTTATTACCGATATCGGTAAACGACACGATGTAATAAAGAGTAATAAAGCCTCTTACCGCGTATCCGGCCGCGATTACAGCCGTGCCGACAACGCCGTTACCGATAAGTGCCGAACATATCAGCGGATATGTAAGGAAAGCCGCGGTAAGCACTTCGCCTGCCAGCCTGCTGCGATCATAGATGATACCCGCCAGTATAAGGCCTGCAGAATAGAAAGCCCTGACGAGATTCCAGTTGATCGAATCCGTTGCCGAATTGGAGAAGAACAATTCGGATCCGACTGTGAAAATGATCATTACGAGAACGACCAGAGGGATCAGATATCCGATAAACAGGGGCTCGCCCTCTCTCTCTTCTCCACACTTCATTGCAGCAGTATCGTCGTACATGAGTACGAAGCCCATAGTAAGACCCGCCAGCATGATATATATCACCGTGATCTCGGAGGATACGAGGAAGTCATCATCGAGAAGAGACATAATGTATGTTCCGGTGCTCGCCACCGCATAGGCGATACCGAAACACATTCCTGAGATCTTTACGCTCACCAGGCTCGAGAGCATGACAAGATAGAATCCGAAGTAAAATCCGATATGAAGATTAAACACATATCCCGAAGCCTGAATGACCGCACCCGATACCGACAACTGGGATACGGCCATGAAAAGTGTTCCTGTCACGAGCAGCAGCGCGAAAAGCCGTTTGTCGCCAAACAACCTGCGCCTGAACCTGAGGCCGGTCATATAGATGCCGATACCTATGGCCTGCATGAGATAGTTGATGACCGATGTGATGATGTCGGTTGTCCGGTCACTGTAGTGATCCATGAGCCGGTAGCACTCGGACATATATGCCGAACCTGTGTAAAGGAAACACAACGCGATAACGATCGTACAGACAGCAGCCTGTTTCTTATTCATGGTTATGCTCCTTTCGCGTCTCTTGAGAGAAATATACCCTAAATACTCATAAACAACAACGCACAAACACCGTAACAGGCATACCTACCAATAATCAAACACCATAGTTGGTCGGCAATAAAATATAATAAAATCATCTATTTATAACCGGAGAGGAGTGATCAATATGAAACGACGGCTACGAACAATCCTGACCGCCTTGACAGTGTGTACTTCCCTTTTGCTCGGAGGAGTATCTGTCAGTGCAGACACTGACGTGGAAATTACCGTCACTTACCAGCTCGGCTACGAATCGGAACAGGGTAGCGTTTACTACTCCTTGGACGGCGGAAACATCTGGCTCCCGGCTGATGGCCCCTTCTTTTGGGATGATGTTACCGTAAACTCTGACCGCGGTATAGGTATCAAAGTGGTCGCTTCTGCCGGTTATGTCATCCCCACATGGGAGGACTCAGAATTAAACGGTCTTGATCTGAATTCCGGAGAATACAGTGATATCCGCGATCAGCTCGAAGGTATGGGCTATTTCATCACCGGTGATGTAGACTTCACCGCACCGGAGTTTGTCGAGAAAGCTCCCGATGATCCGGGACAGTACAGGACGAACTGGTCTTCGACCTTCAACATCACGGTAAGGGGCGAAGACTTCGGATACTATTATGACAATCCGACCGACATCTATATCACCATGAACGGCGGTGTCGATCCTAACGCTCCGGAGGGCGAGAATAACCGGTTTATTCCGTTTAAGATCGACAACTGTACTTTCGATCAGGATCCTCCGAACACTACCGAAGCAACAATGAACAATCCCGTTGAATACCATTACAGTTACGATAATTCGGGTACTGTCAGCTTCAGTGTCAATTATCAGACCCCTTATATCTTCGATAAGTTCGAGATCAACGGAACCGATTACTCGGATCAGACTCCCAAGACGCTCGAGGAACGTCTCGCAGGCGCGACCTACAGAGGCGAGACATGTGTCATCACCGGTGTGCCTGTAATGGATCATTACGATATCGTTATCGAAGGCCACAGTGAACCTTACAGCGGTTCGTTCGGTTGGAATTACAGAGGCGACGATGAAGGCGGATCGATGAATATCGCCCACGGCACCCTGGAGTTTGTTAAGGCCGAGTATAACGGTGTAACTTATACTACTCCCGAAGCTTTCGATTCGGCTGCAGAATACTTCGCATGGGATGAACTGCACGGTGAAGGTCAGGGAGACATCCCCGGTGGCGGCATCTACGCTCCTATGGGTACCCTCCTCACTCTGAGACTTATCCCGGAACCCGGATATCAGCTTATGGGCATGAACTTCAACGGCATGCATATCGATGTAGATAACGATAATGTCTACACATTTACTTTCGAGGTTCCGGCAGGTTCATATCACGTTAACGGTGAGTTCGTTAAGACCGATAATGAAGCAAGAGTCTCTTCCGGTTCCGTAAGCAATGCCACGATAGACATCAGAGGCAATGACGGCAACGCCAACGGTACTTACAGGCTCGATGTCAACGATGCCAACGTGAGCTCAGCAGCTCAGAAGAAGTTCGAGGAAGCTGCTGAAGGCAGAGATGCCACGATCCTCTCCTACATGGATCTGTCACTCTACAATACTATCTACAAGGGCGGTCTGACCGACGAGTCCGGTAACTACCTCTCATGGGATACGCCTGTAGCAGATCTGCAGGAAGCTTCTTCCATCACGCTCGGTCTGAACGAGGATCTCAGTAATGCCCGCGAAGTCTTCGTTATCCACGAGACACACGACGGAAAGTACGAGATCATCGATTCCTTCTTCGACAGCAGCAACAACAGCGTTTCCTTCGATACTGACAGCTTCTCGAATTATGCTGTAGCAGTCGTCGAGAACAGTAATACCAACCCGCCTCCTGCACCTCCGCCGGGTGGCGATGATAATCCTACTCCGGGTGGCGGCAGCGATCCTCAGCCCCCTGCCGACATCACATACAAGTTAACGGACGGAGATTTCACGTTCACGTTCACGGACGGTCCGGGAAATACTTTTAACTTTAATGCTTTCGAGCTGCTCGGAATGACAGATGCACAGAGAACAGCTCTGGGTATCTCCCCTGCAGAGTTCCATGCAGGTGCGGATGCGATAAGTGCTGCACTTGATGATCAGGTTCTGGCATTCTATAAGATCTCCCTCACGCACGATGACGGTGAAGAAGTCTGGGGACGAGCGAATTCCGTTCTCTCTATCAAGCTCCCTTCGTCTGTCCTCGCATATGACGATCTGCAGCTCTATGACATTACGGACTTCGGCGACGGCGTCGCTCCGATCAAGCTCGAATACAAGATCAGCAACGGCGTTCTCACAACTGAAGCCGGAGACAGAAGGACCTTCGTTCTGACCGGTGTCGATCCAAACGCAGAGCCCGAAGAAGATAACATCGGCGACTTCGTTGAGAGACTTTATGAGCAGATCCTGGGACGCGGCTCCGATGAAGCCGGCAAGGCAGACTGGATCGGCCGCATAGTAACAGGCGGCGGAACAGGTGCCGATATCGTAAGAGGCTTCCTTTACAGTCCCGAATTCCGGGAAGCTGCAGCAACGATGAGCAATACTGATTTTGTATCGACTCTCTACCGCTCCATCTTCGGACGTGAGCCTGACAGCGAAGGTCTGCAGAACTGGGTAAATGCGATCGGTGCAGGACAGAGCCGTGACTTCGTAATCGACAGCTTTATCGACTCGACAGAGTGGGCTAACCTCTGCCTGACCTACGGTATCCCGTCAGGCGGCAAGGGTGTGCCGAATATAACACGTGAACCCAATGCGAAGATCAACGACTTCGTAACAAGACTCTATCAGTACTGTCTCAGCCGTAAGCCTGATCCCGCAGGTCTGGCAGACTGGTCCGACCAGCTCGCCAACCTTAAGATCTCCGGCAGTCAGGCTGCATTCGGATTCTTCTTCAGCGATGAATTCAAGTCGCTCAACACAACTGACGAAGAATACGTCGAGCTCCTCTATAGGACAATACTGGGCCGTCCTTCCGATCCCGACGGCTTTGCGTCCTGGGTAAAGATCCTGGGCGACGAAGCTTCGCGCGAAGAAGTATACGAAGGGTTCGCAAGGTCCGATGAATTCGGCATCATCTGTGCAGATTACGGCATAATAAGATGATCATTTGAACCACACTAAAAGGGGCTCCGCAGATCTGCGGAGCCCAGCTTCGTGCTTTTGGTGGAGACGGGGGGAGTCGAACCCCTGACCTCTTGAATGCGAACCAAGCACTCTCCCAACTGAGCTACGCCCCCAAAACAAGCTGATTATATCACAGGCCGAATGCGAATTCACTATCAAGTGTCTCTTATTGGAATGACGGCACTGATAGTCAGTTTCTTTTCGCTCGCGCAGATCGCGGATATCTTTCCCTTATGCGCCTCAGTAACGGCTTTCGCAATAGACAGACCGAGGCCGTGTCCTCCGGTGGTGGAATTACGGGAATCATCAGTTCTATAGAACCTGTCGAAAAGTCTCTTCACCTTATCATCCGTCATTTCCTCAGCAAGATCATTTTGCACGGCTATCTTTACATTCTTCCCGCTCCGTTCCAAAACGACCTTTACATGCCCTTCATCCGGCGAGTATTTAAGTGCATTATCCAGAAGTATGGATACAAGCTGCCTAAGCGCTTTTCGATCTGCATAGATATTAATGCCGTCCTCTATGTCTGTCGTTAGAGTCTTGCCCTGAGTTATGGCGATCGACTTAAAGGAATCCGCTATCTCGCGACTGTCAGCCGAGAAGTCAAAATTCTCGTAAGTCAGATGAGGCTTATCCTCCTCCATCCGCGAAAGAAATATCAGGTCATTGGTCAGTTCCGTGAGCCTGTCGGTCTGCTTCCTGATATCGTCGATCCACTCGTTGCCGGAATCGTTTTCCATTGCCAGAACATCAGCGTCTGCGTTTATTATCGTCAAAGGCGTCTTGATCTCGTGGCCGGCGTCGGTTATAAAACGCTTCTGTTTCTCATAGCTCTCCGCCACGGGCTTTGTCATAAAAGCCGACAGAACAATAATAAGCGCGATAACAGCCGCGAGCCCCACAAGGGCCAATAAGATACTGGTAGTCAGGACATTATGGAAACTCTCGAGCTGCCGACCGCAATCGTAGAAGATATACATAATGTCTTCGCCCTGCTCCACTGCAGTATAACGATAGTCGCCTTTGAAGCCTTTGGTTTTTCCATCGTCAAAAAGCTCCTGTGCATATTCAGTGGCGGCAGATGTGTCAACCGCCGCGATCATACCTGTATTGACATCCACTATCTCGCCTTCGCTGCTTATGGTCACTGTGAAATATCTGGATTCATAGGGGAGTTCAGGAGACATCTCACTAAATCGGCCATGATCCATAGGAGGCAGCTCTTCCGGCATCCGGCCGTCCGAAGCCGCACTATCCGGCACCGGAGCTCCCGTAATACGCATTCTCTCGGGGAAGTTTCCGCCTCCGTCAGCTAAGATCTCCAGAACATCATCAGCATTCTCAACTATATGCCGATAATTAAAGTAATTAATGCCACCGACAAATAAAGCCAGCACGGCAAAGAGCGACAGAAATGATATCAAGATGAACTTTATTCTCAGACGGCGTATCATTCTTTCTCCTCCAAAGAATATCCCGCATTACGGGTCGCTTTTATCTTTACATTCGCATCGATGGATTCGAGCTTACGCCTCAGGTAGGACAGATAAGTCCACACTACACTTATGTCAGCCTCGGAATCCAGGCTCCAGAGTTTATCCATAAATCGTTCCGTTGATATCAGGACTCCCGGATTCTGCATCAGCAGCTCCAGCATCTGAAACTCTTTACCGGCAAGCTTTACGCTTCCGCTGTCTGTCTTCATGACAAAAGCAGCCCGGTCCAAAGTAAGATTGCCGAAGGTCAGGATCGAATCAGCCTGTCCTGTTTTAACCCGGGTCATGGCACGGATCCTGGCAAGCAGTTCCTTGCTGTTGAAAGGTTTGGTCAGGTAATCGTTGGCACCGCTGTCCAGTCCCTCCACCTTATCTTCGACTTCGGACTTCGCCGTCAGCATCAGGACAGGCATAAGGCTGCCTGTGGACCTTATATATTTAAGTACGGATATACCGTCGAGCTTGGGCATCATGATATCCAGGATAGCCGCATCGTAGTCGCCGGTCTTAAGATATCTGATCGCTTCCTCTCCGTCATAAACGGGATCGACGGTGTAGTTATTCTTAGCAAGGATCGTAATAAGAGCTCTTGATAATGATCTCTCATCTTCAGCAAGTAAGATTCTCATAAATGACTACCTCCGCTCTCTTTACTGTCTTGATTCTACTACATTTCGATATGCCGATTATCGAAAACTTCATGATCTTTAAGGTTTGTTTTAGGTTTGCCGTTTAGGATTAATCCAGAACAAGCGGAGGTTATGACCATGACATACAGAAATGTTTTTAAGAGATTCGAGATCAAATATCTGCTCGATCGCAAACAGAAAACGGAGCTTCTTCGTGTTATGGAAGATCACATGGAGCTCGACCGGTACGGAAGAGATACGATCCGTAATGTCTACTACGACACCAAAAGCTGTCTTTTGATAAGAAGATCACTGGATAGACCCGTTTATAAGGAAAAGCTCAGAGTCAGGAGCTACGAGCGAGTTAACGAAGACGACAATGTTTTTGTCGAGATAAAGAAAAAGTACGAAGACATAGTGTACAAGAGACGGATCGCCATACCGGAACATCAGGCAACAGACTGGCTGATCGGAGCGGCAGACAAACCCTTTGATTCACAGATCGCAAATGAGATCGACTATTTAATAGACTTCTACGGTGACTTAAGCCCAACCTGCTTTATCTCCTACGAGAGGGAAGCCTACAAAGAAAGAAACGGCGGCTCCTTCCGACTGACACTTGACGAGAATATCCTTGCAAGATGCGAGGAGCTCTCCCTGACCGCAGGGGTGTGGGGCACGAGGCTTATCGACTCTGATCAAACTCTTATGGAGCTTAAGACAGAAGGCGGTCTGCCTTTATGGATGGTCAGATACTTATCCGCAAACCATGTCGCGAAGATATCTTTTTCCAAATACGGGACGGCATATAAGACTATGATCTTCCCGCAACTTAACAACAAAACGATCGGAGGACTTAAATATGCTTGATTCACTATTTACCGGCATCTTTGATGCACAGGCAGCAGAGGCACTCGAGGTCAGAGACTTTCTTATCTGCCTGGGTGCTGCCCTTCTTCTGGGGCTCATAATATCTCTTTGCTACATGTTCCGTAACAGGACCAGCCGAAGCTTCGCTGCAACGCTTGCGATTCTCCCGGCCATCGTATGCGCCGTCATCATGATGGTAAACGGTAACATAGGCGCAGGCGTCGCAGTGGCAGGAGCCTTCAGCCTTGTGCGTTTCCGCTCGGCTCCCGGCTCTGCCAAGGAGATCGGCATCATCTTTATGGCCATGGTAAGCGGTCTGATCTGCGGAGTCGGTTACATCGGCTATGCCTTTCTCTTCACTCTGATAATGTGCGCAGCTGTATTGATCTATACAGTGATTGATCTGGGCGGCTCGAAGGTCTCCGTGCGCGAAAAGACTCTGCGCATCACGATAGCCGAGGACCTCGATTATACCGGTATTTTCGATGAGATCCTGACTCAATATACCACGGCACACGAGCTGACTCATGTAAAAACGACCAATATGGGCAGCATGTACAGACTGACCTATGACATTACCTTAAAGGATCACCGCATCGAAAAGGAGTTTATAGACAAGTTGCGGGTGCGTAATGGCAACCTTGAGATAAGTCTGTCAAATCGTGACAGCTCATCTCACGGGATCGAACTTTGAAATATATATCGTCAATCTGCTCGGGGTCCGGCACATTCCCTATCCCTACCCAAACCATTGCCGGACCCCTTTCTTAATAAAGGAGAACAATCATGAAAAACCTGATCATCAAACAAAAAATGAAAATAACCGCAGCTGTTCTGGCCTTCACTATGATCCTGGCAGCCTGTTCGAATAAGTCTGAGGAAACAACTGCTGATGAGACGGCTTCTGCTACGGAACAGACTCTTGCAAGCGATACGGATGATCTTTTCTCAGAGAGGGATTATGACAGCGACTATAGCGAAGAAGACTCTATCGAGATCAGTCTCAATGGCAACAGCGCCTCGTGCGATTCATCGTCAGTAAATATCGAGGACTCGGTCATAACGATCTGCGAAGAAGGAAGCTATATTATCAGTGGCAGCCTTACAGACGGAATGATAATCGTTGATGCAGATGATGCAAAAGTACAACTTGTACTTGACGGTGCGGATATCAATTCTTCCGACTCTGCGGCGATATATGTAAAGCAGGCAGATAAGGTCTTTATCACATTGGCAGAAGGATCCGCGAATAAGCTTACAAACGGAGGGGAATTTGTCGCAATCGACGATAATGATATCGATGCGGTTATTTTCGCCAAAGATGATATAACACTGAACGGCTCAGGCTCTCTGACGATTGACTCTCCCGCAGGTCACGGCATCACTTCCAAAGATGAGCTTGTAATCACCGATGGCTATTATGTCATAAATGCTTCAAGCCACGCCCTTCAGGCTAAGGACGATATCGCGATCGCAGGAGGCAGCTTTGAACTAACGGCAGGCAAGGATGCAATACATTCGGAGAACAGTGACGATCCCGAGCTCGGCTATATATATATCACGGACGGATCTTTTGTGATCGACGCCGAAGATGACGGCATACACGCCGAGAGCTTTATCGAGATCAGTGGCGGAGACATCAGCATCAACTCTTGTGTCGAAGGGATCGAAGCATCCGTCATCAATATTAGCGGAGGCAAGATAAGCATTACCGCTTCTGACGATGGCATAAATGCGTCAGACTCTTCCGGAACGGAATCAATGCTTGCCGATCCCAATGCTGCCATAAACATCAGCGGAGGCTGTTTAAGCATAATCTCCTACGGCGACGGCATTGACTCTAACGGAGATTTGACCATCACAGACGGGGAGATCATTGTCTGGGGACCCGTAAACGGCGGTAACGGCTTTTTGGATTATAATGGGAACGGCAGCATCACAGGCGGATCTATAGTAGCCGCAGGCGCGTCAGGAATGGAGATGAACTTCTCCGCTGCTGAGCAGGGCTCGATACTCATTACGACCGGCTCCCAAGAGGCCTCAAGTGAGATCAGACTTAGTGACAGCGAAGGAAATATCATTCTTTCTTATAGCGCTGAATTACCTTACTCCTGTGTGCTTGTAAGCGCACAGGAGATCACGACCGGAAAGACTTATACCCTGACTGCAGGAAGCTTTAGCACAACAATAACACCTGATTCCTTATTGTACGGCAACGGGAATACTGCTATGGGAATACCTGCGACTGGCTTTGGCGGCCCGCAAGGCGGGGAGCAGGAACACGCCATTCCAAACACCGCTGCCGGTGGTGAAATGCCCCTTCCCCCACAGGGCGAATCCGGCATCCCCGGTGATAGCCATATAAGACCGGATTCTGTCGAGGAACAGGACTGGCATGATAATGGTTGAACTTGTTGGCTTTTGGAAAATGGCGACCTTCCTCAGCTAATCGATAATAATATGCATACATTATTGTCAATCCGGCAATTATGCATGCATATTTTTATCTGTCTACAAATCATGTCCCTCTTTTTCGAAAATGTAGACAGAAAGGGCGGTTTTGAGGGACACCAGACTTTGCGCCCTGTAGCCGGCAGAACGCAAAACAGGGCAAGTCTACATTATATACAATTCTTTTTTCTTTTAAGGCTCACAACCGTCAGGACTGCTGCAGAGCTTATAAGCATCAAGCCTATAGCTATTCGCGTAATATAGCTGTCGTCCTCACCTGTGCTCGCGACAACTTCAGTTGGAGTTATCGTCTCAGGTCTGACTGCAGCGTTCGCCTGGCCGGGTGTCGCAGTTGCAGTCGCAGTCGGGCTAAGCTCCTGTGCGGGAGTCGGTGTAACTGTAACTGTAACTGTCGGAGTAACGGTCACAGTAGGGGTAGGGGTAGGGGTGTCCGTAGGCCTGTACGAATTGACAAAAGCAATCTGCGTCGCAGTCTCGGAAGCCCCGTCTGCCTTCAATTTGCTTAACGTATAATCGGCAACAAGCGCGCCGCCTGCATCCGTTACGGTTACTGTTACTTCGTATCTCGCACCATCGTAAGTAAAAGCTTCCGCATCTCCCTCAGTCTCGATCACAAAATATGTGTAACTTCCGGCCTCGGTAAATGTAAGTGTATCAAAGTTGACAGTTCCGGAGCCGCTTACAGACTTGGTCTGGATAAGCTTGCCATCCGCATCCAGCAGATCGAAATTAAATACTTCCGAAGGAGCATCGGCACCGTCAACGGTCTTATTGACTGTCAGTGTCAGCTCTGCGGGACTTGCCTTATAGCTGTTGGTGAAGACCGCTTCACCGCCTTCGTATATGACCTCAGCATCAAGTCTGCCGTCATCATTGTCTGTAACAACGACGCTGACCTTTGCTGTTGCATCATCGTAAGTAAAACCGGCCGTCTCACCTGCGACTTCGCGGATCGTATATTCGAATGTTCCGATCTGCTCGAACTCGATAGGATCAAAGTCTACATAGCCTGCTCCGTCAATCCTTGCAGTCCTTACTACTTCTCCTGCTTCGTCTACAAGCTCGAAAGCAAATGTCTCGTCAGGCGCGCTTCCACTTAAGTCTTCGACTACCTTACGGGCTCTGAAACCTGCAACTGCCCCTGCCGGGTCATATGTATTCGTTATCGAAAGCGTTGTCTCTGTTCCGTAGTTCACGGATGCTAGCAAAACTCCGCCCTCGTCTCGGACTGTTACGCTTACCGGATGTTCGCCGTTATCGTAGCTGTATCCTGCTGCATCGCCCGCCGTCTCGGTGATCACATAATCGTATGTTCCGACTGCCGTATATTCGATAGGCTCGAAAGCTGCCGTTCCGGCTCCCGTTACAGTTGCCCTTCCGATCGCCTGACCTGCCGCATCCGTCAGTACAAACTCGAAGGTTGCATCCCATGCTCCTCCGCCCGACTGATCGTCGATAACCTTCGTTACCTGGATCGTTGCCGTTGCCGCTGCGGGTCTGTAGACATTCGTAAATGTTACCTGTGTATCTGTTGCTGCCGCTCCGTCGATATCGACACTTGCCTCAAGCTTTGCCTCGGCAATATTGTCAGTTACATGAACTACTACTGCATACTCATGGCTGTCGTATTCCATGCCCGTTGTATTGCCGGCACGCTCTCTTAAGGTATAGCTGTAATCTCCGGCTGCAGTATAGTTGATCGCATCGAAGTTTACCTCGCCTGCAAGATCCACTGTTGTTGCTTCTACTGTCTGGATCACTTCTCCGTTGCTGTCTAACAGATCGAAAGTGAATATTCCGTCCTCTGCACTTCCGGACGTGTCGGTTATCGTCTTTCTCACTCCGAGTGTGACATCTATGCTTTCTTCCGTGAATGTATTGACTACATTGACTGCTGTAGTATCACCTGCATATGCTACTGAAGCCACCAGATGGCCTTCCCAGTCATCTTCTACCGTTACCACGACATTATAGGAATTACTGTCATAGCCATAGCCTGCAGCATTGCCTGCTGTCTCCGTTACCGTATATTCATATACACCGGTCGAATAATAAGTGAACGGACCAAACTCAATAGACCCGGAACCGTTTACCGTCGTAAGAGTCCTTGTCA
>CAMNGC010000018.1 GCA_946537885.1 uncultured Clostridia bacterium | reverse complement strand
ATTGAGGAGCATATTTCTTATCCTTTCAGTTTTTGTCTAGCAACTAAACTTTAGGATTTATATGCTCCTTTTTCAATTACTTATTCCCAAGCTTTCCGTGAAGAACCATAAGAAACGCCAATAGCTTCAACAACAGAGTCATTGAAGCTATTAGCAATGTGAAGATAGTGATCACGATTGTAATAAGTTCAAAGTCTGTCATCTCCGCAGCCCTCCTTCCTTTTAACTTCCTGTGAGCAGACAAATGAATCCCCAAAAAGAAACACTTTAACTATAGAACTTTTGTTCTTTTTAGTCTATAATCCTATCAGGTGTTGCCCACACCGGAAGACGGTTACCTCCTACTTCCTTTTGGAGATAAGGATGTGGTGCTTATGAGTGATTACGAACTTTTGATGATCGTGTTTACGGTCATGGGAATATTAGTAGCCGTACTCATAGAGTACATAAAGAAATGACCGCCTTCGTTTGCCTGAAGTAAGCGGTCATTCTTTGACAATATCTTTGAGGTAACCGTCTGTGGGTAACACCTCTTGTGATTTGATTATACAACATCGCAGGTTGATTGGGAACGGTCTTTTGAGTCTCGACATACACACCACAAGATGCTACAATTTCCTTAGAAAGATGCAGACCGCTCGGACGGTTGCCTTTCTGGTTTAAGTTTGATACTCACCCAAAAGGAATTCCGGTCCTAGATGGGTGAGTTTTTATTTGCGTCTGTATCGAGAGTCAAAGATCTCGATAAGAAACGCCAATAGCTTCAACAACAGAGTCATTGAAGCTATTAGCAATGTGAAGATAGTGATCACGATTGTAATAAGTTCAAAGTCTGTCATCTCCGCAGCCCTCCTTCCTTTTTACCTCCCCATGAACGGGTCAGCATATGGAGAAAGGAAACCGCCCATATAGCAGCCTGCATCATATTGATTCTATCACAAAAGAACGTATGTTTGTAGCCTTGTTTTGTTTATATTTATGATTTCGTTCGCTGTAGTGAACGGATTGATAATCTCCAATCACTCATAGAGTACATAAAGAAATGACCGCCTTCGTTTGCCTGAAGTAAGCGGTCATTCTAACTGTTATCTTCGAGGTAACCGTCTGTGGGTAACACCTCTTGTGATTTGATTTTACAACATTGTTGAATGTTTGGGAACGGTCTTTCTCCCTACTCGCCCTACACATCAAATATACTCATCTGCTGATACTTCTCCGGCAGGTTCTGCATGAATCCGAAGCACTCATCCGGGGTGCACATGATGCCATTGTCTCTGCAGATCCTTTTGAACACCGCCGTCAGTTCCTTGGTGTTCGGACTCGGCAGTACATAAGCGTTCCCGTATGTCTCGATGTCCCGGAGGATCGGGGTCAGACTTGGTCTGGATCGCGAGTCCGAAATTGTTTTCGAGGATGATCTCCAGGCACCGCCTCGTCAGCTTCAGCTCTTCTTCACAATGCATGTACGGATCCGACATCGCGCCCGTGCCGATCATGCACTTCTTCCTTTTGGACTTCAGTGCTCTCGCCAGGAGTTCCGGCGCATTCTGCTTGACCTTTTACGCAGTTCCGGTGCATGCCCTGATGCCGATACGGATCTCTTCTGCACGTTCCTCGCTGATACCCGCCCGCTCGGCATATCCGGGCCAGTCGTTAATCACAGTTCGGGTCTGTTCGATCGTGTTGCTGCAGTACTCTTTGGAAAGACCCATTCCTGTACCGCATGCGATCAGGTCAGCATCCGTGATAAATGATGCTTTAGAATTGATGTTCATCTGATGTCTTGAGATCCATTTATTGTCCGGATTATAGGCAAAGGTCAGGTCATAAGCCGGAGAAAGTCTCCATGTACCCTTGCGATCCATCTTGAACGAGAAATTCTTAACATGATCATCGCAGTTCGCGCACAGGACGTTAAATGTCATTCTCCTGAACAGCTGCTCTATACCTTGTTTCCCTATGCCGAGTCTTCGTGCACAGTCTGCATATGCCTCATAACTGCATACACCCGGCTGGTTATAGTCGTAGTGCTTCAGTGCAGCCAGTGTCTGGATGTGAACCTTATCGCCGGCGACGCGGTCAAAACGTCTGGTCATAAAATGGTTCAGGCCGTCTTTACTGAAGATACGGCATTCCGTCATTTCTATTCCGAGATCGATCGCCATCAGATAATATGCATATTCGATCAAAGTGTATTGTTTCTTGTCGATCAATCCGTGATCTCCGTTACTGCTTACTCCGTCGAACTTGATAAGCCAATGATCATATCCTTCTCCCACGTCAGTCTGACCTGACTTGACTGTCCCGTCTTTGTCATTCCACGCGATGACTGCTTTGGCTCTCGCACCGCCCGCAGAAGAACCTATCTCAATAAGCTGTGCAACATTTGCCTTCGCCGTGTCCAGGACTGTTCCTGCTTTCCGTGAGAGGATCTCCGAGGCGAGCCTTACCATATCGGTTACATTGATGTCATCGTCAGAAAATCCGATCCTTGAGGAAGGCACATATTCGAGCGCACCCATACCACGCTTGCCCGTGTAGCAGAGCCTCTCGACGGCACTGAATGAATCGATCGTTCTGCCGTGATCAACAAGCCATTGAGCTATGACGGCATTACCGAACTTATCCGGCAGAGAGTCTGCGAACAGACCGGGAAGACCGTGAAACGCATCGAGTCTTACCAATTCAGGAAAACTGTATATCCTGTTCGATAATGGCATCATGAAAGGAGATAATTCGATACCGCTTCCCTGAAAATCCTTATCGTATTCAAACCGTCCGGCACTGAGCGGAGCATCCTGATAGATGACGCCGATCCTGGTTCCCCACATATAGACTTCACATGCATCGATCACTTCTCATCCCCCCACTTCCAGTCTGACGTCACGGGTTTCCTTCCGGCTCTCTTCCTCAAGACCTTATTCTCGACGTGATATGAAGGTCTGTCAAAGACATCCGGAATAAGATCATTTATGTTACTCTCGAGTCGCATGACCTTAAGCAGTTTGATCACATTCTCCAGACTGATATCGTTACCGCTCTCAAAGCGGGCGATCGTCCTTACCGATACCATCGCCTTGTCAGCCAGCTCAGCTCTTGTTATAGAACTGTCAATGCGCATCTGCTTAAATCTGGCTGACAGTTCTTCCAGTATCGCCTTCTCATTCATCTGATCATCTATACGCATATCTATATCCTCCGTCTACAATATACAACATGAGAGGATAAAATGCAATATTTTACACATTATGTTCAAATAACCGCGTTAATATGTAAGATATTGCATATTAATATACAGAAGGTACGAATGTGTTCGTGATATCGTTTTCGAGAGAAAACAAACACCACGCCATTTTCCCTTAACACTTCCCTGCGCATAGGGAACACGACCGGGAATCCGCCCCCGCATTCCCACAACACTTCCCTGCGCATAGGGAACACCACCGGGAAATCCGCCCTACCTTCACCCCCACCCCCCGACAACATACTCACAATCTTCTCACTCGAAAAAGGGCGCCCGCACAGGACGCCCTTAAACCATCATCTCAAGATCCCATAATCACTGCAGATCACTGCCCACTCGGCCGAGCCCGCGAAGCCCCGGAAAATGCTTTCGCGAGAGGCGCCCGCGGCGAGCTGTCCGGTCCAGTCCGCGAAACCTGCCGGATCCGGCTCGCGCCCGAGGAATGTGCGGTAAAGGCGCGTAACATACTCATCATTGCTGAAATTTTGGATAAGGAATTCTTCGCTGAAGAAGAATCCATGGGCAGCCGACGAACCTGTGATCTTCAGGTTGGCCAGCTGACTTGACCAATCCGCAAGTCCGTGAGGATCTGCATCCCTGCCCAGGCAGGTGGTGTAGAGTCGGGTAGCGAACGCTATCACCTTTTCGCTCGGTTCGATGCTGATGTTAGGAACACCCGTGCCGCCTGACAAGATGCCGTATGTCAGGCATAGATTGGCCCATTCGGTGGAATTGATGAAGCCCTGTATGACTTCGCGTTTGCTCATCCCGGCCGCCATGGCGTTGAGCCAGTTGTTCTTGCCTCCTTCATCGGGAGCGCGATTGAAGAAAGTAGCATATAAGACATTCAGGAAGCCGGAGTTAGTCATGCTCTTACCTAGGAATTCGTCGGAATACAGGAAGCCTTCCGCCACATCTGCACCGGTATAGCCCTGTGTCATCACACGATCGATCCAGTCAGCTTTACCCGAAGGGTCTGATGCACGGCCAAGGGCCACCGTATAAAGGCGCTCCACGAAGCCGCCCACACCGGGCTCGCTGACGGCTGTGAGATCGATCACCGGATCGGTCGCGACACCACCTCTGTCCTGATAGGGGATCACCTCTGAGGATGCACCGATGCCCTGACCGTTAGCACCCACTCTATCTGAATAGGAGGCAGCCTCATCAAGTGTGTAGATCTTATTTACACCGGCTTGTAATTCCTGCGCGGTCATTCTGCCTCTTGGGTAGCATTTATTGCCGACCGGCTGTAATACTTCAAATTGCATAGCCCAAGTGAAAGCACCCCACGCATAGTAATCGATGTCAAGGGCATCATCGTACCAATCGGTCCTGCCGTAATCCAGAGCCGTTCCTGCTCCCACATAAAGAGCCGTTCTGTGAGCCATAAGGGCGAAGTCCTCTCTGCTGATCAGCTCATCAGGACAAAAAGTCTTCGAACATGTCATGGGATAACCGAAACAGATATTGTAGCTCTCGCCCCATCTGATTGCTTTCTCGTATGGAGTTCCTGCCACATCTTCGAATCTTGAAGAACCGGATACCGCAGGGCTTCCTGCGCTCTCGTAAAGAAGTTCTATCGCCTCGCCCCTGGTCACGAACTTATTTGAATTAGAATGCCCGTCATTAGTATTGATAACGCTGTCCGGCACGACCGTCGCAGTGCCGTTTCCACCGATGATCTTCTTGCCGTTATCCACACACAAACAGTGAGTCAGATCAGCAAAATACTCGTCGCTGCCTCCCAGTTCGATCGTATATGAATGCACATCACCCAGCTGAGGTTCCTCCTGATAATAGCCGTTGTTATAGGTCATCTGCAGGTGCGGGTTATGGGAAATATCCAGTGACGGGATCCCCAACAGTCCGAATGCCAGTAGATAATAGATCTTTGGGTTATGGGAGATATCCAGTGATTTAAGTCCCCAATCGCACTCGATCCTTAAGTCCGCGAGCTCGGGATTATGAGACAGATCAAGCCTTGTAAGCTTCTCATTATAATTCGCGAAAAGAGCCTGCAGCTCAGGATTATGCGTAACGTTCACGGCCGTGCAGCCGGTATTGCCGATATTTAGGAGCTGCAGTTTTGGCATGTTGCTGACATCAATATTGCCGAGATTCTCGTTATCCCAGATATCGAGTCTTCTCATCTCCGGGTTATTTGAGAGGTTGATCGACCTGATATCATTCTCCTGGGCATTCAATTCGCACAGAAGCGGACAATTCGACACATCGAGAGAAGTAAGACCGCACCTGCTGGCGAAAAGATTTTCGAGCTTGCTGTTCTTGGACAGATCAAGAGAGCCCAGATTCGGGTTGGAATTGCACTCCAGATAAGCGAGCTTGGGATTGTTCCTGACATTCAGCGAATGCAGATCGCAGCCGAAACAGTAGACCCACTCAAGGTTCGGCAGTCCCGTGAAATCAAGTTCGGTGAAATCATTCTCGGAACACCAGATACCCACGAGATTGGTATTCTTGGACAGATCCCAGCTTGAGATGTTGTTATTCAAACACCAAAGCCCCGTTATGCCCGGAAAATACTCTATTCCCTTGATAGAATAGATGTTGCTGTTCTCGCAATGCATGTTATTGACATGCGTCCCCTCATAGTCAGAGATGTAACCGTTCTGATCCTGATCATAAGTTGCCGAAGCCACGATTGCCCTGAAGTTGGGGTCGGGAAAATTCGTGCTGTTGATAGCCACACCTGCCACTGCACTGATATTCGTGCTACTGACAAAAGGCAAGACAACCGCCGCGAGAACGACGGCAATCAAAAAGCTCGTAAAACGTTTCATATTCTATCCCTCTCTTTCTTACTCAGCTCCCAGAAACTGATTGCGCTGGCCGCTGCAACATTAAGCGAATCAACACCATTATACATGGGTATCATAACACGATAATCGCAGGCTTTTATCACTTCTTCGGGCAGTCCGGTTCCCTCTGTGCCGAGTACGACCGCAAGCCTCTCTTTTTCCCGAATATTATCATTATCAATAGATGTCGAATCTTCCGTGAGTGCCATCGCAACAGTTTTATAGCCACTCTTCTGAAGCATCCTGATAAGTGCATCACCTTCAGATACCTGCCTCGAAGCCTTGGTCCACGGCAGTTGAAAAACACTTCCCATGCTGACTCTTGCCGACCTTCGATTAAGCGGATCCACTGTCGAATGCGTAAGAAGCGCGCCCTCCATTCCAAGAGCAGCAGCCGACCTTATGATCGCCCCGACATTCGTGGGATTAACAACATCATAAAGGAGCGCGATCCTATTTTTCCCCTTGCAGAAATCCTCTATCGTTTCCTGCTTTTTCCGCCTGAGCGTCATCCACAGCCCACGCACCAGATTATAGCCGGTGAGATCCATTACCAGCTCTCGTTCAGCGGTGTATACGGGAATCTCTTCCAACTTCTGATCACCCCAAAGCTCCCTTATCTTATCGAAAACAGGCCCCGCCTCAACTTCCATTCTCGATGTCTCCACCAACATGGATAAGGGCTCATAGCCTGCCTCCAGCGCACGCAGGATAACATAAGCCGTCTCCACCAGGATGATCCCCGGCTCGGGCTCATAATACCTGTAAAGCTGTGCTTCACTCAATCTGGCGAAAACATCCAGCTCCGCCGCATAAATGTCATTGATCTCAATTATATTCATGCAAATGATTATACCATGGGGATTCTTTAGGTTACAGGCCTCGAAGATATCTATAACACGATCAATTAACTTTATATCCCATCAAGAGTTATGATGCGGGTTTTTTAAGTTGATTATAGTAAAGACTATATGTATAATACTCAGCAACAGGACTCCCCGCACCTCTCAACGATGTGTCCCAGGGGAGACATTTTTTATTTACAGGAGAATTCTATGAGTAATGTGAAGGATCCTTCAACTTATGAACAGCAGATTGCTTTGATTAAGAGTCGCGGTTGTATCGTCGAAGATGATAAAACTTGTCTCGATGCGTTGAACAGGATAGGTTATTACAGGCTATCAGCTTATTTCCTTCCTTTTAAGAAGGCAGACAATAGCTACAAATCTGGATTAAAGTTTTCGACGGTGTACAGCATTTATGAATTTGACAGAGAATTGAGAGGGATTATACTTACAGCTTTAGAAGAGATTGAAATATATCTTCGCTCTCAGATTTCGTATTACCACACAAGAAAGTATGGTCCCTTAGGATATACCAATCCGTCAAATTACAACGCAAGGCACGAACATGATAAATTCAAAAATACTTACGAAAGAGAAATCAAAAACCACTCTAACGTAGCATTTGTTAAGCATCACAACAGGAATTACAACGGAGACTTCCCACTCTGGGTTCTGATGGAATTATTCTCATTCGGAATGATCTCGAAGTTCTATGATGATCTGCCGACTCAAGATCGAAAGTCAATTGCGAAAGAAATCGGTGTTAACTACAAACAGTTATCCAGCTGGCTAAGATGTTGCACAGACTTAAGAAATATATGTGCTCATTATGGCAGATTATATTTCAGGATTTTTCCAGCTATCCCATTAGGTATACAAACCGATGATTACAGTAAGAGACATTTGTGGAGTGTAGTTCTTGTTATAAAGAAACTATTTCCGTCAAAAGAAAAGTGGAACACCATATTGATTCCACGGTTAGAAAGGATCATCAATAATCACAGCGAAGATATTGATTTAAGATTGATTGCCTTTCCTGAAGATTGGAAAGACAAACTTGCAAGATAAAAGATCTCCCTCGGTACACCTCTCCCGAGGGAAACATAACAACGTTTGTACAGTGAACATAGCACCGTAACAACTCTACATTCATTATACCCACACTGAAGCTTATCTTCCAAACAAGAAACAACCCCCGAGGCCACTGAGGTCTCGAGGGTTTTATGGTGCGGGTGACAGGACTTGAACCTGCACGGGGTTACCACCAGAACCTAAATCTGGCGTGTCTGCCAATTCCACCACACCCGCAGATTGTCGCCTCTTAAGCATCGGCAACCGATCCATTATAGCACTAAATCCTTCTCGGGTCAGCTTGCTGTCTGCAAGACTCACACATTACTCATAAGCTTCCAGATACTGACCATCCACTACATAGCCATTGTCAAGAACAATGAATCTTCCGTCAGATGCAACACCTGTTACCATGGAGCCTTGAACATATGTCATCTCCACGCGGTTAAGCCCTACATCAAGGTAGGCGGGAGCCTCGGCTATAACATCATAATAGACAGGCTCTTCAAACTCATAATATGCATCATGATCGAAAGGAGCCCCGGGCTCTACAAAAGGAAGTGTTGATTCAGTTGGCTCCGTAGTCTCATCTACAGGCGCGTCAGTCTCCTCTTCCACTTCCGTATCAACAGACTCCTCCTGCGCTGCAGCCGCTGTCTCATCGTCTGAATCACTGTCCTTGCTACAAGCAACTGCTGCCATACTTACCATACAAAGGGCGATTGTCATTGCTGCTATCTTACGGAATTTCATCTGTCTGCTACCTCCTTTACTCCGGTCACAATTATTATATTACTCTTCGTCGAGTTTAAGAACACTCATAAATGCCTCTTGAGGAACCGATACGGAACCTACCTGACGCATACGCTTCTTACCTTCCTTCTGCTTCTCGAGAAGCTTCTTTTTACGGGTGATATCACCGCCGTAACACTTGGCCAGAACGTCTTTTCGATAAGCTCTGATAGTCTCACGGGCGATGACCTTGCCGCCGATGCAGGCCTGAACCGGCACCTCGAACTGCTGCCTCGGAATATTCTCTTTGAGCTTCTCAGCCATACGACGGCCTCGTGCATAGGCCTTGTCAGCATGTACGATAAAGGACAGCGCATCTACCGGCTCACCATTCAGCAAAATATCCAGTTTTACCAGCTTACTGCGGTCATATCCCGCCATCTCATAATCAAGTGATGCATATCCGCGGGTGCGCGATTTAAGCGCATCGAAAAAGTCATAGATGATCTCATTGAGCGGCATCCTGTAATGAAGCATGACACGCTTATCATCCAGATATTTCATATCCTTATATTCGCCCCTTCGGTCCTGGCATAACTCCATGATATTGCCCACATAATCTTTAGGCAGCATAATGGTGGCATTGACCATAGGCTCTTCCATATATTCGATCTCCGACGGATCGGGCATATTGGTCGGGTTATCCACCTGAACACAGCTTCCGTCAGTCTTATAGACCTTGTAGATAACCGAAGGCGCCGTGCTGATCAGATCCAGATTGAACTCGCGCTCCAGCCTCTCCTGGATTACCTCATAGTGAAGAAGGCCAAGAAAGCCACATCGGAAACCAAAGCCCAGAGCCGCGGAAGTCTCGGCCTCGAAGGACAAGGCTGCATCATTAAGCCTTAATTTTTCCAGCGCATCTCTCAGGTCTCCATAGCGGGCGCCGTCTACCGGATAGATCCCGCAGAACACCATCTGCTGGATTCCCTTGTAGCCCATAAGCGGCTCGTCCGCAGGATAATCGACCAATGTGACCGTATCACCCGGAGCCGTATCTCTTACATTCTTGATAGAAGCACAGATATAACCTACCTCACCTGTCTCAAGTGATTCGGAAGGAACATATTCACCCGGATGAAAATATCCCAGTTCAGTGACTACAAATTCCTTACCCGTGTGCATCATGCGGATCTTATCTCCCGCTCTGACGCGGCCCTCCTTGATCCTTACGCTTACGATAACCCCCTTGTAGGCATCGTACTTGGAATCAAAGATCAGCGCTCTTAAGGGTTTATTCTCATCTCCCGTAGGAGCGGGCAGATATTTGATGATACTCTCCAATACCTCATCGATCCCGATATCATTCTTGGCTGATATCAGGGGCGCGTAGGAAGCATCCAGTCCTATGTCATCCTCGATCTCTTGACGCACCTCTTCGGGACGAGCCGAAGGCAGGTCTATTTTATTGATGACAGGCAGTACCTCAAGGTCGGCATCCACTGCCAGATAAACATTTGCCAATGTCTGAGCTTCCACGCCCTGAGCTGCATCAACTATAAGCACCGCGCCATCGCAGGCTGCCAGGCTTCGTGAAACCTCATAGTTAAAGTCCACATGACCGGGCGTATCGATAAGATTAAGCGTATATATATTGCCGTCAGACGCCTTGTAAGCCATTCTGGTAGCCTGAGACTTGATAGTGATACCGCGCTCTCGCTCAATATCCATATTGTCCAGTATCTGCGCCTGCATATCCCTCTTCTCCACTACACCGGTGTGCTCAATGAGCCTGTCCGCCAGAGTGGATTTACCATGATCGATATGCGCGATTATACAAAAATTACGAATTAATTCCTGTTTGTCCATTCTTACCTCATTAAAGAATCTTGAAGGAGCTGAAGGGATAAACGATCATGATAGCGACTCCCTTAATGCGATCCTCATCGAAAGGGCCGAGATTACGGCTGTCATTACTTACCGGGCGGTTGTCACCCATGCAGTAATACTCATCATCTCCGAGAGTGATCTCATCATAGCCCTGCTCGACGCCATAGGCCATCACCGTAGTTTGTGTGCCTTCCGCCAGATAGCTCTCTTCCAGCATGTAGAAATCGGTCTCGTCCGGCTTACGGATGTAAACATGTCCGTCCGCGATCCTGACGGTCTCCCCCGGCATACCGACGATCCTCTTGATCAGATATTCGTCCTTGTCATAACCGGTCATTCCACTGCCGTCCAATATAACAACATCGCCCCTGTCATATTTATCAAAATAGGTCGATATCTTCTCCGTAAAGACTACATCGCCGTTATAGAGGGTCGGTTGCATGGAAGGACCGTAAACATTATCTCTTTGGATTACGAAGACCACCAGAAGCACACCGACGGCCACACCAATCAGGATAGTCTTTCCCCAGTCGAGAAGTTCATGGATGATCTTCTTCTTCCTGATATCCTTGGGATCCTTTATTTCCCTTTCTGCATCATCAGAAACTACAGACTGATCCTTCAGCTCGACTGTCTCTGCAACTGAAGGCGCAGACGGATTGATATCCGATTCAGCTCTTGCTTCTTCAGTTCCCTTGATAATACTGTCGGATACTGTCGCAGCTGCCTTGCTTAGTTTCTCTGAGGCATCAGCCTTAGAAGCCTTGACAGCCTTTCCGGCTTTCTCTGCCTTCTCCGAAGCAGGCGCCAGTCTCTCGACCGGAGTAGGTGTCAATTCCCACTTGGATACTTCAGGGGAATCGGGATTGGTCTTCTTCATCCTATCTCTCCTTTATCGTCAGTCAGCCAGCTTAAACATGTCCTCATCGACATCTTCGCTGTTATCTGCTACGTTGATGCTGATACCGAGCTCCTCAAGCTGCTTATCGGATACATATCCCGGAGCATCCATCATGACATCCTGGGCATTCTTGTTCATAGGGAATGGGATAACCTCACGGATCGTCTCTTCTCCCGACAGGAGCATTACCATACGGTCAACTCCCGGAGCGATTCCGGCATGCGGCGGAGCGCCATAGCAGAAAGCATTATACATAGCGGGGAACTTCTTCTTAACATCTTCTTCTCCGAGTCTTACAAGCTCGAAGGCCTTGATCATGATCTCAGGATCGTGGTTACGAACAGCGCCCGAGGACAGCTCAATACCGTTTACTACCAGGTCATACTGATCAGCCAGGATCGTAAGCGGATCGATCTCGCCTCTCTCAGCCTTTAAGAGGATATCAAGACCGCCCGAGGGCATAGAGAAAGGATTGTGGCAGAACTCGAGTTCGCCTGACTCCTCACCGATCTCATACATGGGGAAATCCACGATCCAGCAGAAAGCGTACTGCTCCTTGTCCATATGACCGGGAACTGCCGCGCCGAAAGTCTTTACGAGCACGCCTGCCATCTTAGTGGCAACTCCCTTGGTACCGGCCGAAAGAACTACCAGAGTATTGGGCTCTAAGCCGAGCTTGCTGATAACTTCATCCTTCTTGGGCTGTACGAACTTGGAGATGCCTCCGACGATCTCGCCGTTCTCATCCATCCTGAACCAGTAGCCGTTGCTGCCGGACTGGATAGCTGCATCATTCATTGTCTTATCGATAAACTTACGGCTCTCATGGAAATCAGAGATAACGACCGCCTTTATCTCGCCTTCGGCAAAGGGGGCAAACTCGGAAGTCCTTAAGAGTTCCGTAACATCGGTAACTGTCAGGTCGATACGGAGGTCAGGCTTATCAGTGCCGTATTTCTCAAGCGCCTCACGGTAAGGGATCCTTACGAAGGGCGAACCTGATGCTCTATCATATGTGCCGTACTTGGCAAAAACGGGAGGAAGCACATCTTCAATTATCTCGAAAACATCCTCCTGACTTGCAAATGCCATCTCCATATCCAGCTGATAGAATTCACCCGGGCATCTGTCGCCTCTGGCATCCTCATCTCTGAAGCAGGGCGCGATCTGGAAATATCTGTCGATGCCGGATACCATCAGGAGCTGCTTGAACTGCTGCGGAGCCTGAGGCAGAGCATAGAACTTACCGGGATGCTTACGGGCAGGAACCAGGTAGTCCCTTGCGCCCTCAGGAGAAGATACCGTAAGGATAGGTGTCGTGATCTCCATGAAGCCGTGATCTATCATGCTGTTTCTGAGAGCAGCGATAACATTGCTCCTGAGAATGAGATTCTTCTTGACCTCAGGGTTACGGATATCCAAGTATCTGTACTTGAGTCTTGCGGCCTCATCAGCCTCTCTGCTTCGATTGATCTCAAAGGGGAGCTCATTATAGCGGCATCGTCCGAGTACGGTGATCTTCTCGGGAACGACTTCTATATCACCTGTAGGGAGCTTGGGATTCTTGGAACTTCTCTCTCTGACTGTTCCCTCAACGTTGATCGTCGATTCCTTAGTGATAGCTTTGACTTGCTTCATCATATCGGCATTTTCGATAACCACCTGAGTAGTGCCGTAAAAATCTCTTATAACAACGAATCCCAGCTCGGATCCGACCTCACGGAAATTCTCCAGCCAGCCTGCAAGCTGAACCTTCTTACCTGCATCCGTAAGTCTTAATTCACCACATGTATGTGTACGTGACTGCATATATACCTCCAACAAATTATTTACTTTTCGAGTAGGAAAGCGGCCAGATCTTCGATCTTAACAGTCGTCTCGTTGCCGTCTTCCATGCACTTGACCTTGATCTCGCCAGATGCGAGTTCATCGTCTCCGATAACGGCCATATAAGGGATGCCGCTCTTGCCGGCATATTTCATCTGAGCTCTGAATGCTCTTCCCATGAGATCCTGCTCACAGCCGATACCTGCCAGCCTGAGCTCGTAACAGAGCTTGCTTATCTTATCTCTTGCACTGTCACTCATGCTGACGAAGAAGATCTTGACCTTATTTGGGGAACCGAGGTCTACTCCCTGAGCCTCAGCCTCCAGGAGGAACCTCTCGACACCCATGGCAAATCCGATACCGGGAGTAGGTGCGCCGCCCAGGCTCTCGACAAGTCCGTCGTAGCGTCCGCCGCCACATATCGTTCCCTGTGTGCCTACATTCTCTGATACAAACTCGAAAACAGTCCTCGTATAATAATCAAGTCCTCTTACGATATTAGGATCAACAACATAGGGAATGCTCATATTATCGAGTCTCTTCTTGAGCAACTCGAAATGCTCACGGCAGGGATCACAAAGATGGTCGATCTGCCTCGGGGCGTTTTTGATGATATCTTTCTCGGCATCCACTTTACAGTCAATGATCCTCATGGGATTGCGCTCAAACCTGTTCCTGCAATCCTCACACAAAGTATCAAGATGAGGTCTGAAGTGCTCCTTCAAGAGTTCATTATAGGCCTTGCGGCACTCGGGACAGCCGATGGAATTAATGTGCAGGCTGATCTTGTTAAGTCCCATTCTTTTGAAGAATACATTAACGACGCTGATGATCTCAGCATCGATCTCAGGACCTTCACTTCCAAAAGACTCCAGACCGAACTGGTGGAACTCTCTGTATCTGCCCTTCTGCATCTTCTCATATCTGAAAGCGGTTATATCATAGAAAAGCCTGACGGGCATGGGCAAGGAAGCCATTCCGTTCTCGATATAGCTTCTTACGACACCTGCGGTGCCCTCCGGTCTTAAGGTAATACTCCTTCCACCCTTATCCTCGAAGGTGTACATCTCCTTCTGAACAACATCAGTAGTATCACCGACACCTCTCTGGAAAAGATTCGTGTCCTCAAAAGTAGGGATCCTGATCTCCTCATATCCGTACATATGACAGACATCGGCGAAAGTCCTCCCCGCCTTCTGCCACTTGTATATCTCGCCGGGCAATATATCTCTTGTACCCTTCTGCGCAGTTATCTTCATCAGGGATAGCTCCTTTTTATATTATTAATATGCAACTGTGTATTTTATCATAATTCCATCTGATACAAAAGCATTGCAAGAACTGCCGGTCCTGCCGTCTCCGTCCTCAGGATCCTCGGTCCTAGAGTTACCCTGACCGCCCCATTTTCGGCCGCCATTTGAGCCTCTCCTTCAGAGAATCCGCCTTCGGGTCCAATAAACACTCCGACATCGGTAAATTCCTTTCCCTCGATAGCCTGCTTCAAAGTCTTGCCGTGCTCCTCTTCCCAGGGAAAAAGCACAAACTGCCTGTTCTTGGAATCCGCCAGAGCATCCTTATAGCTCAGCGCTTCCGTAACCTCGGGCACGATCCCCCTCCCCGACTGTCTTGCGGCTTCAAGTGCGATCTTCTGCCATCTGTCTGTCTTGCTCGACTTCTTATCCTGCTTTACGACACATCTCTCGGAAAAGACCGGCACGATCCTCGTAACGCCGAGTTCGACCGACTTCTGGATAGTCAGATCCATTCTCTCTCCCTTGGATACCGACTGATAAAGCGTAATATCCATCGGCGGCTCGCTAATACACTCAGAGCGCCCTATAATTCTGACAGCAGTAGCGGATTTATCCACGCGGCTTACTTCCGCCAACAGCTCAAGCCCTGACGCGATAGGTACGATCACAAGCTGCTCGCCTTCATGCATGCGCAGGACTGAGCAGATATAATGCGAATCCTCCGCACCAAGAATTATCTCTTTGTTATCCGGATCTATGTTCTCAAGAAAAAGTCGAGTCATAGTGATATAGCTCCCTCTCTTTTCGAAAATATGTTAAAATTAATTTATGCTATTTTAACACACTCAAGGAGGTGGACATATGCAATATGAAATCAAAGGCACACCTTTCCCGGTCGTAATCTGTTCCTTGAACCCGGGTGAGGCAATGATAACAGAGCGCGGCTCCATGAGCTGGATGTCTCCCAATATGCAGATGGAGACTATAGGCGGATCTATCGGAAAAGCAGTAGGCAGATTATTCTCAGGCGAGGCTTTGTTCCAGAACCGCTACACAGCAACAGCACCCGGAGCATTTATCGCCTTCGCATCAAGCTTCCCCGGCAGGATCATGGACATTCAGATCGACCCCAACAATCCGATTATCGTACAAAAGTCCGGCTTCCTTGCTTCTGAGACCTCAGTAGAGCTCTCCATCGCATATAAGAAAAAGCTCGGCGCTTCACTCTTCGGAGGCGAAGGTTTTATCATGCAGCGCTTGTCCGGCCACGGAACAGCTTTCGTCGAGCTCGACGGTGAAGTCGTTCAATATAACCTTGCACCCGGAGAGACAATGATCATTGATACAGGCTATCTCGCAATGATGGACAATTCCGTAACAATGGATATCCAAACAGTCCCCGGTGTCAAGAATATGCTTCTTGGCGGCGAAGGAATCTTCAACACGAAGGTAACCGGCCCCGGCCGCATTTGGATCCAGACAATGCCGATCAATTCTCTCGCAGGTACAGTTGCAAGCTACATTCCAAGAGGCTGATGACCCTTTTATTGCTTATTACTTTGCACCCTCGCTTCGGTGGGGGTGCTTTTTGTTGAGGCGAATGTAAGCAGAATATATAATCCCACAGAAAAAAGCTTCTTCACGGAAAGCTTGGGATTTCTCACATGGTATAGGAGATTACTGATCGAAAAAGCCGGTCCTCGGCATCGGGTAATGCTATTTATTGCAATCTCGAAAATAGCATTACAAAAAAGCGGCAAGAGTAATGCTCTTGGCTCCGTCTCGAAAGATGTACCGAAGCACATTGACCACAGAGAATGAGAAATCTGACTTTTCTGTGGTCATGATAAAAATGCCCTTACCACAGAGATTCCGCTTTTTAGGATCTCTGTGGTCATTTGCTGCAGTTAACCCAAGCTGGGTTAACACCAGAGGTAATCCGGGAACAATTTAAGAGGAGCCTTAAGCAACGTGGTGAAGCTTTGTGTGAAAAACCGCCACTTTTAAGCAGAACCTTAAGCAACATGCTTAAGCCTTTGCTTAAAGCATTCACGCTATTTCCCAAGCTTTCCGTGAAGAACCCCAAAAAAAGCGAAGAGCCGATTTCTCCGGGAAAAGACCCGCCTGACAAAAAGGAGCACAAAAAGGTGTGAAAAGTAATTTTCGAGGAGCATAAAAACAGAGGTCACCTCGTCTGAGATGACCTCTGATCGCATTTAACAATGTTACAAATGCTTTTAATCCTTGATGTCCTGGTGGAACTCCTGGAGAGACTTTACACCAAGATGCGTGTTGTTCTTGATTGCCTTGATTCCCTCGGCACTGGCCTTGGCCGCAGCCATTGTGGTCACATAAGGGATACGGTGCTTAATAGCTTCCTTACGGATGTAGGAGTCATTGTGGACACTGGTCTTGCCGGCCGGAGTATTAATTATAAGATCGATCTCCTCATTTACGATCATATCCGTAATGTTGGGACGACCCTCGTAGAGTTTGTTGACCTTCTCCGCAGGTATTCCTTCCTTAACGATCATATCGTATGTACCGCCGGTAGCGACGATCTTAAATCCAACATCATTGAATGCGTGGGCAACTTCCAGCAAGTCGCACTTATCTCTGTCACAAACTGAAATAAGTACTGTTCCCTCTGTAGGCAGCGGTGACTTTGTAGCTTCCTGAGCCTTGTAGTATGCCTCACCGAAATTAGGTGACAGACCGAGAACTTCACCGGTGGATCTCATCTCCGGTCCGAGAACAGGGTCGACCTCCTGGAACATATTGAAGGGGAATACTGCTTCCTTTACACCGTAGTGAGGGATGATCTTATCCTTGAGTTCAGGTACAGGAGATTTCTTGCCGGTAAGAGGCGCTGTCATTATCTCAGTGGCGATCTTTACCATGTTGATGGCACAAACCTTGGATACGAGAGGCACTGTTCTGGATGCACGCGGATTAGCCTCAAGCACATAGACGACATCATCCTCGATAGCATACTGCATATTCATGAGACCGCATACGCCCATCTCAACAGCGATCTTTTTGGTGTAATCCTTAATAGTGGCAACCTGCTTCTCCGTAAGGTTCTTGGAAGGCAGGATACAAGCAGAGTCACCGGAGTGAACACCTGCAAGCTCGATGTGCTCCATAACAGCAGGAACAAAGCAGTGTGTGCCGTCGGAAATGGCATCTGCCTCGCACTCTGTAGCATGATGCAGGAATCTGTCGATGAGGATAGGTCTGTCAGGTGTTACGCCTACAGCCGCGTTCATATATACGCGCATCATCTCGTCATCGTGTACTACTTCCATTCCGCGTCCGCCGAGAACATATGAAGGACGGACCATTACGGGATAACCGATCTTGTTTGCGATCTCAAGCGCATCGTCAACCGTTACTGCCATGCCGGCCTCAGGCATCGGGATGCCAAGCTTATCCATCATGGCGCGGAAATGATCTCTGTCCTCTGCCAGATCGATAGTCTCAGGAGATGTACCCAGGATATTGATACCGTTGCGCTTCAAGTCAGCCGCAAGGTTAAGAGGGGTCTGGCCGCCGAACTGAGCGATAACGCCTACAGGCTGCTCCTTCTCATGGATCGCGAGAACATCCTCAAGTGTAAGAGGCTCAAAATAGAGTTTGTCGGATGTATCGTAGTCTGTAGAAACCGTCTCAGGGTTACAGTTGATGATGATCGATTCGAAGCCCAACTTCTTCAAAGCCAGCGCTGCATGTACACAGCAGTAGTCGAACTCGATACCCTGACCTATTCTGTTAGGACCGCCGCCCAGGATAAGGATCTTAGGCTTGTCATTATTGACAGGGCTCTTATCTTCAGACAGGTGGTATGTTGAATAGTAATAAGCAGCATCCTTTGTTCCGGATACATGTACGCCTTCCCATGCCTCCTTGATGCCGTATTCATAACGCTTATTACGGATCTCGTCCTCAGATACCTCGAGGATCTTTGACAGATATCTGTCGGAGAAGCCGTCAAGCTTAGCCTGAAGGAGTACGGGCTTAGAGGGAACTGCGCCCTTAGCGGCAGTAAGTGCTTCCTCTTCGTCAACAAGTTCCTTCATCTGCTGGAGGAACCAGTGCTTGATCTTTGTGAGCTCATAGATCTCATCGATGCTGGCGCCCTTGCGGAGTGCCTCGTAGATTATGAACTGTCTCTCACTTGAAGGTGTGGCAAGCTTAAGAAGAAGCTCTTCCTTGGAAAGGTCGTGGAAATTCTTGGCATAACCCAGACCGTATCTTCCTGTCTCAAGACTTCTGATAGCCTTCTGGAAAGCTTCCTTATATGTCTTACCGATACTCATTACCTCACCTACGGCGCGCATCTGTGTACCGAGCTTATCTTCTGCACCCTTGAACTTCTCGAAAGCCCATCTTGCAAATTTGATAACAACATAATCACCGTCGGGCACATACTTATCAAGTGTACCGTACTTGCCGCACTCGATCTCATCAAGAGTCAGACCACATGCAAGCATGGCAGATACCAAGGCGATAGGGAAACCTGTTGCCTTGGAAGCAAGCGCTGAGGATCTGGATGTACGGGGGTTGATCTCAATAACAACGATCCTGCCGGAAACGGGATCATGAGCGAACTGGCAGTTACAACCGCCGATTACTTCGATGGCCTCGATGATCTTATATGAATACTCCTGAAGCTTTGCCTGAACATCCTCGGAGATAGTCAGCATGGGGGCTGAACAGAAAGAGTCTCCCGTGTGAACACCGATAGGATCGATATTCTCGATAAAGCATACCGTGATCTTGTTATTCTTGGCATCTCTTACAACTTCGAGCTCAAGCTCTTCCCATCCGGAAATGGACTCTTCTACCAGGACCTGGTGAACAAGGCTGGCCTGAAGTCCTCTCTCACAGACTGTTCTGAGCTCATCTACATTGTAAACGAGTCCGCCGCCGGCGCCGCCCATTGTGTATGCAGGTCTTAATACTACGGGGTAGTGCAGCTCCTCGGCGATCTTTACGGCTTCTTCTACGGAATAAGCTTCGTGGCTTCTGGGCATCTCGATACCCAGGCTATTCATTGTATTCTTAAACTCGATCCTGTCTTCTCCTCGCTCAATGGCATCGACCTGAACACCGATTACCTGAACGTTATATTTCTCAAGTACGCCTGCCTGAGAAAGCTCGGAACAAAGATTAAGACCTGACTGTCCGCCCAAATTCGGCAACAATGCATCAGGTCTTTCTTTAGCAATGATCTGTTCGAGCCTTGCTACATTAAGAGGCTCAATATAAGTCTTATCAGCGACGTCGGGATCAGTCATGATGGTTGCGGGATTGGAATTAACAAGTACGATCTCGTAACCCAGCTTCCTCAACGCTTTACATGCCTGTGTTCCGGAATAGTCAAACTCACACGCCTGACCGATAATGATCGGTCCAGATCCGATGATAAGGATCTTGTTGATGTCATCTCTTTTTGGCATACACTTACCCTCGTACTTTCTCTATTAAATTATTGTTAAAGATATTAACACAACAATGAGCTTCGTGCGAACGTAAAGTATACAGAAAGTTGAATAATTTTAGTCTGATTTTTTGTGCATCAGACAAAAGCCGCTTTTAGTCGACCAGAATAGATCTTACCTTCTGTTCCATATCATCCTTTTCGATGACATCCTTATGCAGGATCTCCTTTGATGACAGGTCCTTAATACCGGCAGGTATCTCAAGTCCGCTCTCCTCGGAAAGCTCCTTGATAATAGTCTCTACCGAACGGCCGCTACTGTAGCCGGATCCCTTCAGAGCGTCCATTACTGCAGGCGAGAATTTGAAGGGGGACGCTGTTGCTGCAAACACCGTCTTGGACTCGTCGCCGGATCTCTGGTGGTAACGGTTGTAGATATTAAAACCTACTGCCGTGTGGGTATCGATAACATTATCCGTTCTGTCATATACATCAAGGATGGTCTTGGCTACTCCGGTCTCATCGGCAAAGCCTCCGACGAACAGCTTCTGCAGAGCCTTAAGCGTTGCAGCATCGACAGTATAAACTCCCTGTGAATTCAGATCCTTCATCCACTCGTTCACCTTCTCGGAATTCTTTCCGGTTATCTCGAAAAGAAGTCTCTCCAGATTAGAAGAGATCAGGATATCCATGGAAGGAGATGTGGTCTTAAAGAACTCACGGTTTCTGTCATACTTACCGGAGCTGAAGAAGTCGCAAAGAACCTTGTTGCGGTTGGATGCGCAGATCAGACGGTGTACCGGGATCCCCATCTGCTTAGCATACCAAGCAGCCAAAATGTTTCCAAAGTTGCCTGTAGGCACGACGATATTTATGGCCTCGCCCTTTTCGATATGCTCGTTGCGGAGCAGCTCGATATATGAATAAACATAGTAGGCGATCTGAGGTACCAGGCGCCCCCAGTTAATGGAATTGGCAGAAGACAGCTTGATGCCGGAAGCATTCATCTCGTCGTTAAATGCTTTATCAGCGAAAATCTTCTTAACACCGGTCTGAGCATCATCGAAGCAACCGTTGACAGCGATAACATGTGTGTTGGCACCCGTAGTCGTGATCATCTGAAGCTTCTGAGCCTCGGATACACCGCCCGTAGGATAGAAAACGATTATCTCCGTACCGGGCAGATCCTTAAAACCCTCGAGAGCAGCCTTACCCGTATCGCCGGATGTAGCCGTCAGGATACAGATCTTCTTCTGCTCGCCGGTTTTCTTAATGGAAGCCGTCATAAGATGGGGAAGCAGCTGGAGAGCGACATCCTTAAAGGCAGCCGTCGGGCCATGCCAGAGTTCGAGAATATATTCTCTCTCGTTGTAAGGATTAAGCTGAACCAGAGGAACCGTATTCTCGCCCCACTTATCCTCATGATAGGCCTGAGAAGTGTAGTCCAATAATTCCTTCTCACTGAAATCATCCAGGAACTTCGAGAGCACCCGGGCTGAGATCTGATAGAACTGCATGTTCCTCATCTCTTCGATGTCGTTGTCACTCAAAGCGGGAATAGATTCGGGGACAAAGAGTCCGCCATCCGGCGCGATACCCATAATGATGGCTTCCGCTGCCGAAAACTTCTTATCATATCCTCTTGTGCTTATATATTTCATAATGGTATTACCTCCGATATATGTCGGTTATTATACTACAACTCTTGGCGTTGGGTTATTGATTTTGAGTGGGCTCTGTGGCAGCTGTCGCTTCATCAGCGGCATTAGCGTCTTCATTGATGCTTTCGGTGCTTTCATCCCCTGTTGCCGCTGGCTCAGTCTGATCCTGCCCGTCTCCGCCTCCGATAACGGGGGCGACCACATCAGCTGAAGCCTCGTCGCTGTCTTCCGGAGTAGTCTCGGCTGCATCTGTTACAGGTGCGCTTGTTCCGGTTTCAGACGCTGCGGATGGAGAAGCATCATCTGCTACAGGCTTCGTATCCTCAGCCCCGCCCTCGGCCGCTTCACTCTCAGAAGCTGAGGCAGCTGCTGCCGCAGCCACATCAGCGGCATCTACGTCATCGAACTTCTCGGCATAGTCTGCAAGGATAGCCGCTACGGTGGGGTCGGACTTATTATCATTAAGCTTCTCGACCAGATAATCATTACGCTCTTCATAATCATCTGCTGACTTAAGTTTTAAGGCTGCGGGAATGATCACAAAGTAGATCAGAACAAAAAGCAGGGCGACTATCACAAGACCTGCGATGATCTTTACGGCCAACCTCATATTCTCGCCTGTTGTCCTGACATTCTCCATATTGATATCGTCACGAGGCATCTCATCTCCGCCCGAAGCGGAACGCATCATGATATCTCTTCTCTCTTTATCGGAAGCCATTTGGATCTTTGCAGGACGTGAAGACGCTTTCATAAGGATCGGAGCCTGCATACCGCTTCTGGCAGTCGCGGAATCTCCGGAAGATACCATCGAAGACTTTGATCTGCCCCTGCCGCTTGCTTCCTTCTTATAATCGGGATTCTTCATATCCTCCCTGACACTCCTGATGGCGGTCTGCGCCACCGTCAGATTGGACTCAGAACCCAATGTGTTATTGATAGCATATTCGATGGATTGCTCAGCCCTGGGGAGCTGATTCTCTCTTGCCAGGCAAAGCCCGAAGATCAATGCCGCATCTCCCCATGAAGGATACTGTGAGATCAAAGGCTTTAAGAATATCTGGGCAACATCCGTTCCGTCACCCTGAGCGTTGATAAGCGCGCGATTATACTGCCGGACCAACTGAGATTTCTCTTCCGGGCTGATATTAAAAAGGATTAGATCCTTCTCCTCGATAGGAGTCAGCATCTGAGCTAACTGTTGATATTTATCCATTATCTTTTCCGTCCGTTGTAAGGGCCTTAAGTTCTGCCCTGACTTCACCTATAAGATACAGCGAACCCGTTACGAGCATAGGCATGCCATCCTCAACGGAAGCCTCGTAAGCTTGCTTTACAGCATCACGGGGACTTAAGCTGTCCACTGCCTTAACGCCGTTATTATACACGAGTTTAACTCGATTACAAATCTCGGAAGCCCTCATGCTCCTCGGGTTATTGACAGTAACTCCGTAGATCTCGCCGACTATCACACCGCCGTCTTTTAAGGCCCTTATTATGCCGTCAACATCCTTGTCGGCCATAGCCCCCATGACGACTCTTAAGGGGACATTCCGAAGTCTTCCCTCCATGATCCTGCCAAGTACACCGGCAAGGCTTGCAGCTCCCTGGGGATTATGTCCGCCGTCCAGGATCAGGATGGGATCCGTCGACATGCATTCGGCTCGCCCTTTCCAGACTGCCTCCCTGACGCCGTTAACGATATCGTCTTCTGATATGCTGATCCCGTTCTTACCTGATACTTCTCTACAGCAGGCAACAGCAAGGGCGCAATTGCCGATCTGATGCTCTCCGGGCATTGATGTATCGTAGATCCTGCCTCTCGTAAAAGCAGCTTTGAAATACATCCTGCCATCAGAAGGATAATCAACTTCGAAAGAGCCTGCTCCGACAAATTCGATGGGGGCAGCCACGGCACGGGCCTTTTCGAGAAATACCTCTCTTACTGTAGCGGCAGATTCCTTATCCAGGATAGACTCATCGGGATCGTATACGAGGGCTTTACAGCCGGACTTAAAGATCCCGGCCTTTTCACTCGCGATCTCGCCAATGGTATTACCAAGTCTGTCGGAATGATCCATCCCCATGGCCGTGATAGCCGTGCAGAGAGGATCTTTTATGATATTTGTTGCATCAAGTCTGCCGCCGAGGCCCGTCTCGAGCACTGCCACATCTATATTATTGTCAGCGAAAAAAACATAGCACAGTGCCGTAGTCAATTCGAATTCCGTGGGGTGCTCATATCCTTCTTGCTCCATCTGCTCACAAGCGGATCTAATCCGCTCCAGGATCGTCTCCACGGAGGTCTGATCGATCTCGCCATAGCACTCGTCTTTTCTTAAAGAAACAAGTCCGCCAAGGCCGTCGATAATACGGATCCTCTCAGAGAACCTCTCCAGGAAGGGCGACGTATAAACACCGACCTTAAGTCCCGAAGCCGCCAGGATCGATGAGATGTAAGTGGTAACGGATCCCTTGCCGTTGGTACCGGCAATATGTATGCATTTGAAACGGGATACCGGATCTCCCAACAGTTCGTTCAGTCTTATCATTCTGCTAAGACCGAGATTGATGCCGAACTTAAGAGCGTCCTTCAGATATTCCGGTGTGGAATTCTCCTCAGTCATTTTTCTTCTCCTTAAATACAACAAAAAAACTCAGCATATAGTTGATACCCGCGGCCACCAGTCCATTAAGAGCCTTAAGCAGATAGAGCACTGTCAGGTTAAGGCCTAAGACTTCGATCAACACCGTATCCCTGCTCATCCCGACAAAGTGCTCCGTGAACATAACGACTAACATAAACAGAGCCTCGCTGACAACAAGGAAGGTCAGAAATCTCGTGGATACAAACTGAAACAATTCCTTTACGACATGCCCATTGGACCTGAAAACAAAGAGCCTTATCATAATGTATGATGCGATCATGGAAAGAAGCCAGGACAGTCCCTGATTCAGATAGAGCATCGCATCAAAGCTCCACTTGATTATGGTCACATAAACGGATTTGGTTACGATCTTATCGAAAATAACGAAGCTCGCGGCATTTACTATCGTCGATACTATGCCGGCCAGCAGGTACACCAGAGCCTGGCGTCCCTTTTCCTGACCTTCCGTCAGATTATCGTTACCATAAAGCAATGTCGATACTCCCATTAACCCTCCGTTATACTCTCTTAGGCCTCGGCTTTGTTCTGATAATGATGATCTTGCGGATCAAATACAGTATCACAACTATTATTCCCGCTTCGAGAACAGTTGTCGAGAGGAACACGATAAACATTATACGATAAATCCTCTCGGGAGTGCGATCCACGGGATGATAATCCGTAAAATCACCGGAATCTTCATCGTAAGCATAAAAACCTCTGGAACCGTCCTCGTCTCTCAGATAGCAGACAAAAGTTCCTTCACTGTCTGTATATCCCGATATCTCCGAATCGCCGATGATCCTGCTGCTCGCTGTCAAGCCTTCCGGGATCGAGACATTGGACGGTACAGAACTTACTGTCAGGACACGGCTGGTCCTTATAACAGCCTCTCCCGGCACATACGGCATGACCGTATTACTTGAGGGATTATAGAAATAGAATCCCGGCGAATTCTCACCGTCGTAAAGGTAAAGGATTACGCTTGAAACTCCCTCATTAGCATATACCGGAACAGTATAACCGTTGATGATCCTCGTAGTCTGAACAAAACCGTCCGGCAGATTGGGATCGGGCGGCAAACTAATGAACGAAAAGGTCTTACCGTAAGCATCTACGACGCCTGCGCCTTCGGGGAGAGTATCTTCCTGCCTGTTAAGATAGATCTTATATTGAGTGGTATTCACACCATCCTGAGCAGTTACATCGATAGTGATTATATTCTCTCCGACCTGAAGATTAGATGCTCCCGCTATCGCCACACTGGCCATCATATTACTTGCCGTCGTATTAACATCGACCTCGGTGACATTACGATTGACCGTGGCGGTATATTCGGTTATTTCAGAGGAGAAAACAGGCGTTAAAGCAACACCCGTGATCGACAGCCCCGCCAAAGAACTGTCAGACGATATCGCCTTTGCGATGGTGACAAAGAGGTTGCCTGATACATATGCCTCAACATTATTAAGGATACTGTCGGTAAATGTTCCCGTCTCGCTTATGCCAAAGCCCATTACACCCTCTGCATCGGCCTTGACCCTGAAAGAGATACTGAAAAGGATAACGGGGGAATCAGAATAGAATGAGGGATCTTCACTTAGCTCCGTCCCCTCTCCAAAGCCGCCGGCATCCGTGATCAGGGACTCGCTCATCTCGTCTGCTGCCGATACTTTTACGACGCCGCTTTCCGAGCTGTCAGTCGTATAGATATAATTGACCAATTCCGGTGAGGGTTGACAGGACACGAATTCTGTAAGAGATGCATCATAGGTAAATGACAGTTGCCCGAATCTCGTGATATGCGGAAGATTATCAGCTATTACCGTCACCGTGACGATATCACCGGGATTGGGAGAATCCGTAGCAGTCTGAAGAGACAGATTGATCGAGCCGTCAGCTTTGACAGATGGAGTCGGGAAACAGGTCAAAGAGAAGGCAAGCCAACAGATCAGGAACGCCGCTCCTGCCGCCACAAGTATCCTCTTACTCCCCTCCCTTATTCTCATATAACCTCCAGTCAGGCACCCGGCTCGGGACAATAACCGTAATACTCAGGCATATTATCATATATCGGGATGACAAATACAAACCGGCTGTCCAACATGCGCTGGGAGGAATAGCCGTTGAAATATCTGGCCCCCTCGGAATATGCCATTGAAATGTTCTGGGCATACTGATGCATATAAAGACCGTCATCATTTTCGATCACATCGAACTTCTGGAAATAAAGAGTATTCTGACCGACGGATGTGTAGCCGGAAGCAATCCATAATGCGCCTCCCAGGATCGCATCTTCCACATTATCCCATGGCAGCATTAAGGCAGCTTCATCCTCATCTATCACCTGTTCATCGGGATTACGGCCCCACATGGCATATCTGGCGCCATTGATCAGGGCTCCGTTGGGAATATCCGGATCAGGGGTCGAACCGATATTATAGAAATTATAGTAGCCCTCATAACCCGGCAGCGTTCCGTGACAGAGCTCGGATTGACCGCTGTAGCCCATCTCCTGAATGATCCTGCTGGCAAGCAGATAAGGTGACACATTTGCCTGTTCTCCGGAATTATAGATTATCTGAGCATAGTCATATTCATCCGTATCCATAAAGCTTCCCTCAATAATGGAGCGAACACCTTCAACCGTATGAACATCAGGGTCGAAAGAAAGCTTCTCAAACATAAAGAGATGCTGCGGCTCCAGGAAATTACGGGGATCAAGGAAAAAACTTACAACCTGATCAGTCGCAGCCATCCATCCGCCGCCGTCATAAACGGGACTGTCGGACTTAACCCAGTTGGGGTGAGTATAGACACTTGCAAGGCTTCTGCTGCCATTGTCCTCATTGGAGAGAACCGTTGCAAAATCAAGCCCTGTATCATACGGCTCGAAAACATATCCCGGGTGGATATTGTGAAGCAGCCACAGACCGCTTCCGTATGACTCCGGGAATCGGGATAAGCATTCCTCGGCAAAATCGCCTTCGTCATCACCCTTGAGGATATAAAAAGTATAGACCTTTACATCTCCTGTAAACGATGTAACAGATACAGTCAGCAGATTCTCGCCGTCAGCAAGATCTATTGCCTGTCCCTGTATCGCTTCGAAAACTCCCTCGCCGCTCTCATTACTGATCGTAACCTTAGACGCATATCCCTCCTGAGCAATGGCATTTACCGTTATCCTGTCAGTATCGGCAGCATAGAATCCGTAGTTCTCATTGGTCTTGCTGAACTGAGGCGACAGCATCAGCGGAGTGCCGGTCACGGCATCTTTAATATAGAATTCCGACAGGAAACCGTTAAGAGGCAGAAATCTTATATCATCGTAAATAAGATCTATTACAGAACCGTCGGAGCCCTTGACTCTGACATTAGTTCCGGACAGATCCGATCTTCCCACGAGAGGCAGAGGAGTCGGAACAGCATCGACACCGTCCAAAACCGCATAATACTGACCGTCATATCCAGCAACATTCAGACTCTGGACCATAGTATAGCTTACCTGTCCGTCTTCAGTTCCGCAGTTCTCACCGCGCTGGACTCTGACATAATAAACATTGGATACACCGGTAATACCGGTCTCAGCCTCGACTGCCGCCACATCCTGACGATAACCTCTTAAGACCTCATACTGAGATCCGTTCAGATCATTGGTTCCGATCACATTGCCATAGACATCGTAGAGGGATACCTTGATATCATCCGACAGTCCGACAAAGTTTACAAAAGCATGATTCTCACCGGCATCCAGCGTATACCAGGACTCACTGCTGCCTGCATCAATAGAACCGTTAACCACAGATGTATTCTCCAGGGTTTTGCATGAAGGAATATAAACCGAACCGCCTTCGGCAGTCATACCGCGGCCGTCTGAAGATCTCATCAGGATCCTTATGTCATGATAACCCGTATCGACGCCTGCCGTATCCCATGCCATGACAAAATCATATTTACCGTCAGATGTCTCAGTCATCCTAAGGTTGCCCTGATAGAGAACACCGTCTACAAAGAAGTCCGTTCTGACCTCATCTCCCGTTACAGAGAAACTGCCACGAACCTCTCTGATGCCGATGGTTATTCCTTCGCTGTCTCCTAAACTCCTGCTTACGATGCAGTCAGTAAAAGAACTTCCGGTCGTCTCGATATCGGATGCTGCGGCATAGTCAGAGTCTACGGCCGAGATGTACTTGTCGGTAACATATTTTCGAGAATATGAAGACAGGTCGCCCAAGATCTCTAATGCCATAGGGTCGTTATGATCTCCGGTGATGATATAGGCGAGATCATAAGCGAAAGTCTCATCGCTTATGTTGCCGGAAAGATAGGAAGGCGAAGTCAGAGAGTGGACGCAATAGTCACCCACGGTCATAAGCCCGCGTTCTATCCTTGCCTGAGCTTTGGCCTCATATTCACTTCCGCCGCTTGTCTCGGCGATCCTCGTGACAATAGCCTGACCTTCGGGATCAAGCCTGCCCCCTCCATGACCGCTCTTAAGAGAAGAGCTGACCATAAGGCTTATGGCGACACCCGTGATCAGGGCTAATGCGCCGACTATAAGATACTGTATCTTACTGTTGATCAATTATCATTCCCTGCCCTTATTTACTCAGTTGATCCAATGTATAACCATATGATGGAACAAAATGCTCCATAAAGAAAGCCACTTCAGGCAGATCATATTTCCCGATCGACTCCCTGATGCTTTCTTTGGCTGATTGAAACTCCATGTTACCCGAAGTCTCCTCCGTAATGCACTTAATATAAGCCGAGATACGGTCGGCTGCCTTTACCAGCTTACGGCAAAGCTCCCCTTCCTCACCTTCAAATCCCGGATCCAGGAGATCCAGATATTCACCTTGCATCTCAGCCGGAAGAAGTTCGGACAGCCTTACGGCAGCCTCGTGCTCAACCTCCTTGTAGGCTTCCTTTATCAGATCATTACGATATTTGATGGGAGTAGGAAGATCTCCCGTGATGATCTCCGTACAGTCGTGATAAAGCGCATAAGCCTGTACCTTATAGGGATCCGGAAGAAGCGCACCTTCTTTGCCTCTGTTCATATTATTGTGAAGAACGCAGAGAGCGTGTGCTATGACAGCCACGTCGAAGCTGTGTTCCTTGATATTTTCCACCCTGCTGTTTCTCATCAATCCCCATCTGTTGATATACTGCATACGATCCAGCATTGCAAAAAATCCATACTGATCCATTTTCCTTCCCCCTTAAACTTTATAGAGCGCATCAAAGCATGAATTGGCGAAAGTATCCGTCATGCCTGCAATATAGTCCACAACCTTCTGTACCATGGGACACTCCGGCTGCGGATGATTCAGTGCGAACTTCGCAAAGCTTCTCAACACCTGATTCTCTGATCGGCTGTATTTCTCCAGATCCTCAGTACATTCCATAAACGCATCGAAAAGAGCCTCGATCAGGATATAGATCGTCTGCTCATAGGTCTTGATCTTGGGCGCAGAATAGATCTCTTCGAAGTTCTTCGTCAGGAACTCATTCATGGCCTTGAAATTTCCCTCCGACATAGTGATCCTGTCAGCATCGATACTGCTGTGGATAATGTCTCCGACCAGTGTATTGATCGTCTCCGAATTAGTTTCTCCCAAACGGTTCTTTACAGCATCCGGAAGGAAGTCGCTGCCGCCGATTATTCCGGCTCTTCTTGCATCCTCGACATCCCTTCCGACATAGGCGATCTTATCAGCAAATCTTACAACACAGCCCTCCAGAGTAGCCGGCGCAGTCCTATCCTTCTCGGGCTTAGCGGATATCTGCTGTTCGGTCTTGTCACGAAGAGGCGATAAAGTGTACTCGTTATATGTCTCTCCGCAGTGAGCGACGATGCCGTCTCTGACCTCAAATGACAGATTAAGTCCGTATTCACCCGGCCGTCTCTCCTCCAGAACATCGATCACTCTCAAAGAATGCACCTCATGCTCAAAATACAGCTTGGGATCAACAGACTTGATGCACTTGTTCAGGGCCCTCTCACCCGTATGTCCGAAGGGCGCATGACCTATGTCGTGTCCCATGGCGATAGCCTGTATCAATTCGATATTGAGGTTAAGGGCACGGCCTATGATAGTCGAGATATAGTTAACATATATTACATGCTCGATCCTCGAACAGATGTGATCATTGGTAGGATTAAAGAAAACCTGTGTCTTATGCCTCAGTCTTCTGAATGCCTGGGAGAAGATTATCCTTCCCATATCCCTCTCGTAGCAGCTCCTGATAATTGCGGGAGCCTCATACTTAAGCCTTCCTCTACTCTCGGAACTCTTCTGAGCATAGGCTGACAAGGTGCTCTCCCTTTCTTCTCTCAGGAGGGCTAACATCTCAGCATCACGTTCATTACGTATCAGCCTCGGTTCAAAATCCACCGATGCAAATTCATTGCTGTAAAGATCAAACAGACTGTCGCTCATCAGACATCTCCTTTCTTAAGTCCGGCAGCCTTGGCCATCATGTTCTTGCGCATGCCGTCAAAATCGACTGACAAAAGAGCATCGCCGGCCACGGGTTCCACCTTGAGCACGGTACCGATACCGAATCGGTCGTGTTTTACGCTCATGCCGACCACGATCTCTGATGGTGTAAGGGATCCGGGCTTCACGATATTGGTCTTTCTCTTAGGCGCAGTAACGGATGCCGCCAGCGCACTGGAAATATTTCTTCTTGCTTCTTCTCTGGCAGGCGAGATCCCACGAAGCTCCGGCTTCTTCTCCGGCTCTCTTGCTCCGCCCATTCTGTAAATATGCCGAGGATCGATCTCCTTTATAAAACGTGAAGGAGGATTACACTGAGTCTGACCGAATAGCATACGCTGACGGGTAAGCACCATAAAGAGATTTCTCTTGGCACGGGTTATGGCAACATACATAAGTCGCCTCTCTTCTTCCGTCTCCGCCTCTGTGCCGATAGACTTGTAACTGGGAAAGATCCCGTCCTCGACACCTGTCAGGAAAACGGCTCCGAACTCCAGACCCTTGGCGGAATGAATGGTCATGAGCTTAACATAATCCTCATTGTCATCATCGTTGTCACCCTGGGAATAGAGGGCTGCATTCTCGAGATAAAGCGCCAGCAATCCTCTTATGGTATCCGCCGTCTTGTTCTCCTCAGCGAAAAACTCATCCGCCTCAGCCTCGGCATTTCTTAATGCCTCATCTTCCTCCGACACCAGAGATGTCCTGTGATTCTTCTCAAATTCCGAAGCTTCGGACAAAAGCTCTTTCAAGTTCTCGATCCTGTCCGTAAGTTCGCCCTTAGTCTCTCTCTGGCTTATGATCTCATCGATGATCCCGGACTCGTTCTCCACATATTCAACATATTCGCTGAATGACTTAAGATCGGAATCAAGCTCCTCTCTGAATCGCGTAATGAGAGCCGCGAAAGACATGAGTTTGGCAGAACTTCTCTGAAGCTCCGGATAATGAAGAGCATTGGCGCATACGGAGAACATGCTGACATTATTTTCGACAGCAAGCATCCTGATCCTCTCGACCGTAGTATCGCCTATGCCCCTCTTGGGAACATTTATTATCCTGTCGAAAGCGAGATCGTCCTTATCATCATTTATCAGCCTCAGATAGGCCAGGATATCCTTGATCTCCTTACGGTCATAGAATCGCATGCCGCCGTAGATCCTGAAGGGAATGCCTTTGTCTCTTAAGGCACTCTCTAATGTACGGGAAAGAGCATTCATTCTATAGAGGATCGCAATATCGGAATACTTATATTTGCCCTTATTGACCATCATCCTTATGGTATCTGCAGTCCATGAAGCTTCCACATTCTGGGTGTCGGTATTCATAACGATGATCTTCTCACCGGCATCACCGTCAGTTCTCAGCACCTTCGACTTACGGCTCTTGTTGTTGGCAATGACCTCGTTGGCCGCCGCGAGAATAGTCGCCGTTGATCTGTAATTCTGTTCCAACTTGATGACATAGGCATCCTTAAAATCTTTCTCGAAGCTCAGGATCATCTTGACATCGGCGCCGCGGAAAGCGTAGATGGACTGATCGTCGTCACCTACTACGCAGATATTGCCGTCCTTGCCCGCCAAACGCATGATGGTGTCATACTGAGGCTTGTTGGTGTCCTGATACTCATCTACCATAATGTATCTGAATTTACTTTTGTAATATTCCAATACATCCGGATTCTCCTTGAGGAGTCTTGACATGTTGAGCAGGATGTCATCAAAATCCATGGAGTTGTTTTCCATAAGCTTGGCGTTATATCTGAAATAGACCTTGGACGCTAATGTCTTATAGGAATCTCCGCCGGTCTGCTGCTCGTACTCCTCAGGCAGGATCATATGGTTCTTGGCGTTGGATATCTCATATTGAAAATTCCTTGGCTTATAGGTCTTGTCAGGTATCTCAAGCTCATCCATCGCCTGCTTGATCAGTTTGACCTGATCATCTGTATCAACGATCGTAAAATTCTTATCGTAGCCGATAAGCTCTGCGTGTCTTCTCATGATCCTGGCAAAGATGCTGTGGAAGGTACCACACCAGATATATTTGGACTTCTCGCCAACCAGAGCCTCGATCCTCTCTCTCATCTCGGCTGCCGCCTTATTGGTAAAAGTAATGGCCAGGATAGAACCGGGAGCCACATTGTGCTTCTTGAGCATATAGGCGATACGATAGGTAATGACACGGGTCTTGCCGGAACCTGCGCCCGCCAGAATAAGAACCGGTCCGTCAATATGAGTGACCGCATCTTTCTGTTCCTTATTCAGCCCTTCAAGCAGGGCATCTGCATCGTTTGACACCGATCTTCCGCGAGCCTCCTCCATGAGGGAATCAAGCTCACCGTAAAAATCAAACTCGTTGTTGTCGTTTATCACTTTCTTACTTCCTTATGACCTTTATCGTATTATTATAACAGAAGGATGTTGCAATACGTTCTTGTTTTTCGCATAATCAGACAGATAGATCAGAACTTTAAGAGGGAAGCGGATTGGCATTTAACGAGAAGATCAAAAGCGGAATATTTGTCGCTGTCGAGGCGGTCCTTTATATCATTTTTATTTGCATGGATCTGTTTACGGGCTGCTCTTCTGTCGCCATAAAGTATTTTTCGATCATTCTCTGTCTGATCTTCTCTTTCTGCCTGCTGATAAAAGAGCGCCGTCCGGATAATGTCCTTGTGACGACCGCACTTGCCGGAACATCAGTCGCCGACCTCTTTCTGCTGGTCTTAAATGATCACTACCTGACGGGTGTATCAGTCTTTCTTATCGTTCAGATACTCTATGCCCTGAGGTTGATCCGCTTTGACAGACTCCACCCCTATATTGTCGGCGCGAGACTGCTTCTCCCTTTTATGATCATCATTTCTCTATCCTTTACTACTGATCTTATTGCCCCCCTGACAGCAGTTACCGTCCTTTACTATTCGAACCTGCTTATAAACGCTTTTGAAGCATGGTACATCCGTAAAGGCCATGATCGGATGTTCATCTTCGCCGTCGGTCTTACGCTTTTTGCCTGCTGTGATCTTTGCGTCGGACTTCACAATATGGTAGATTTCGGGATAGACCTTCCCGGGGCGATCACCAAGATCGGGGATTATGGGATGTGGATCTTCTACCTGCCGGCGATCGTCCTGATCACTTTGTCTCAACTAAGGAGCATCGAAAATGAATAAGAAACTGTCAGTACTTTTCTTTTGGCTTATCGCCGTCACTTCGGCGCTTATGGCTCTGTCTTTTGCGATCGCGGTACCGATATATTTCAGACCCTTCTACTACCATCAGGTGGACTCACTTAATATGGTCGAAGAATCAGGCTTCGACAGGGATGTCATAATCGATGCTTACGACGAGCTCTTAGATTGCCTCACCCTGGGCAAGCCCTTCGGAACAGGAGAGCTTCACTATTCTGAGTCGGGAAGATCTCATTTCATGGATTGTAAGGTGCTTTTCGATCTTGATCGTAATATCTTTCTGGCATCTGCCGGAATATTGATCATCACTCTTATTGTTAAGAAAAAGCTCGATCTGCCGTCCCTTAAATTAAAAGACCGCTTCGGTCCCACCTTCTTCGGAGGGATCGGAGCAGTGCTGATACCTGCCTTGTTTGCAATTTATGCAGTGACAGATTTTGACCGGGCCTTCGAATTCTTCCACAAGATCTTCTTCCCCGGCAAGACTAACTGGGTCTTCGACCCTTATGAGGATGAGATAATCCTGGTCATGCCCGAGCAGTTCTTCGCCAACTGCGGCATACTGATCGGCCTTGTGTTGCTGCTGATAGTAACGGGACTCATCGTGTTCGGACTCAGGCCTTCTAAGAAACGCGACCGGTGATGAACCGGATGAACCGGCCTCAGAACCTGACTCTGTTGATCTCCTTCAGATAGGACAAGGGCAAAGCAATGGCGATGGCGGCAAGAGCCTGAATGAGATTAGGGATAAGAGAACCTGCAGCAGCTGCAGGACCATACATAAAAGGCAAAGCTTCGAAGACAAAATATCCTGCGATCATTATGATCTCTGCTAAGACAGCAGCCAGCCCCCTTCGCACCAAGGAGATCTTCTTATCTTCTCTTCTAAGTAATAAAACACCGGCAACAGCTCCCATAGACCCCTTGATCAGGAAGGTAGGAACTATGTACTGCGCATAACCTGCCAGCAGGTCGCCCAAAGCAGAACCGATAGCTGCCGGGAAGAACGCAAATGGGCCTAAGATATATGACACCAACAAGATTACCGCGTCTCCGAGATTTACATAGCCGATGGCTGTTGAAACATGGATCTCAGTTGCAGCAAAGATAAAAGCCGCACTGACACCCGCGAAAGCCAGCCTCCTCAATAAAGCTCTGTTGTCTTTTGTATTTTCCGACATAATAATCCTTCTTTCTGTCCGACTAGGAATGATATATTCGTTAAGCGAACTTTGCAATAGCTTCTTGATCGAGATGATTATATAAAAGTTCTTATATTGCGTAAAATAACAGATCTTAATCGTCAGATATAGCTTCTCCGCATAACAAATCCCGCGTCCATAGCAGGGCGCGGGAATGCCACATTCCATGTGTTGAGGGTTTTATTAAAGATCATTTACCGTTCCGATAAAGACCGGTATATCTGTCGATGCATCAACGATCGCATAAGCGAAAGGTCTGTCAAGCTTAACTTCGCGGAACTCGGGATTGATCATGCAGGCCGCATCGTAAAGTGTTACTGCTGTTGCAGCCGCGGCTCTTGTGCCTGCCTGGTTAAGCTCGATGTGAGTCTTGTGAATAACCTTGCCGATATAGAGCTGATGTTCATCATTGATCACCATATTCGTAAAATCCGCTGCCGGAGTAAAGGCCTGTTCTACTCCCATACTATTGAGCATAGCGGCAAGCTGAACCTCGTAATCGCTCTCAAATTCGGGGATCTTTGTATAAACATCATAGTCATAGCTTACGCTGTTGATGAACTCCGTATATGCCTCGGGAGTCAATTGAGCTGCGAGTTCATTTCCGGTCATATTCTCGTCGTTGGGAAGCATGGCAAGGAAATAGTAATCACCGCCTGCATAATATCTTCTGAAGCCCGTCATGAGATCAGTCGCAAAGTAATTATCCATTGTGTCATTTAGCATGGTTACATTGGCGATCTCGCCGTTGGCATTTCTGAATTCCTGGTTCTCGGCAACCTGACTATCCTCTATAATGTCTGCCCACTGCGCTTCGAAAGCGATGGCGTTGATAAGGACCATTGCCTTCAGATCGCTTTGTTCGACTATATCGGGGATCATGCCGTGAGTCTTCTCGTTAACCCATGAATTGATGATCTCAACTGCTTCAGCGTTAAATTCCAGAGCCTCACCCCTGGCATCGTAATATTCCTCGACAAAATCCAGGAACTCGGGATTGATATCGTCTCCGAGAGTGATCGAGTTATACCAAACAGAATTCGCGACTTCAAGTTCGAGACCCTCGGCACTGTTATAGTGGTCGAGCAGATCTGCCATAAAAGCCTGTACTTCTTCCGGAGATGCATCCTCGGATATAAGATCGGTAATCTCTCTTAATGTATCATTACATGCACCGGCGCCTGTCATCTCCATGGCAAATGCAATGGATGCGGGAGAGATCATGTAATTGCCTTCTTCGGCATACTGACTCGTTTGAGCGAAAGCATTGATCACATAATTTAAGTATGCAGCGTTCATCGCCTCTTCATCATAGTCTGCATCAGGCTTTTCGTTGATATTATAAGACCCCTTAAACTCGGGCTCGGGCCTTTCAGCCGGCGGCGGATCATCTATAGCGGTTGTCTCCTCCGTATCACTCTTTGAGCAGGCAGCAAGTCCGCTCAGCATTATTGTCATAGCCATAAAAGTTGACATTGTTTTCTTAAATGATTTCATTTTTTAAGTCCTCCTTTGAACCTCTATGCCCTTAATACAATCGCAGTAAATAAAATGTTGCAGTCTTCTCGAAAAAAATCGCAGAAAGTTTCCGCCTCTCTTAATACTATAACAAAAAAGGGGCTGTCTCAAAACTAAATTGAGATAGCCCCTTAACTTTGCAAAAGAA
>CAMNGC010000017.1 GCA_946537885.1 uncultured Clostridia bacterium | reverse complement strand
TGTAGGAGCAGGAGCCTGAGTCTCAGTAGGCTGAGGCTGTGTCTGAGCAGGTTCTGTCGAAGGTGTGTTTGTACCTGCTCTGGCAGATGTCTGACCGTTCGTGATATCTCCGCCCTTATCGATTCCATAGTCATTGCATATAGCAATGAACTCCTGAGAACCGGTAAAGCCGTTAAAGATATCCCTGTCTGTCCTTCCAATGTTGATCTGGTTCTGCCAGTATGCTTTTCCGCCCTGATCAGAGGCTCTGCCCATAAAGGCAAGATAAAGATCTTCCAGGAAGTCAGCATCAGATCTGTTCTTATTTCTGTATTCGTCACTGAAGATAAAGCCGTAAGCTGCCTGAGCTCCGCTTATCTCTCTGTTAGCGAGTTTTGTAGACCAATCGATCATACCAGCCTGATCACAGGGACGGCTTAAGATTATATTGTAGAGCCTTTCTACAAAGAGATTGATCTTTGCTACCTTCTGATAGTCCTTACCTAATACATGACATCCTGCAGTAATGCCGTATGTCTTACAGAGATTAAAGAACTCGACTGAGTTGGCAAAGCCTAAGAAGAGCTCTTCCCTTGTCATGCCCGAGTTCATGGCATTAAGCCAGTTGGCTTTACCGTCGGGATCAGATGCTCTGCCGAAGAAGCAGTTATACATTAATTCGATATATTGATCGTTGCTGACATTCTTATTCTGGAATTCATTCGAGAAGATAAAGCCGTAGGCACAGCCTACACCCGTATTCTCTCCGTTAGAGAGTTGTTCTGTCCAGGTCTTAAAGCCTGTCGGATCGGGGTTTCTTCCAAGGCAGATATCGTATAATCTTGTTACAAAGTCGGAGATCCCCTGATTGGCTGTTATCTGAGAGCGATCGATTACAGGATCTTTATCTGCGGCAATAGCCGAAGCTGTGATAAAAGAGAAAGTCATTAATAAAGCTACTAAGCTTGCCATCAACTTACGGAAACGCTTATTCATTTTTGTATCCCCTCGTTATATAATTAGCTACTCTAATTATAACACCATACGCCCGAGCGACAACAAAACGACAACGGATTTCCTGCCAGGCAGTGTCGTTTCCGTGTCGTTCGGTCGGAAACACCCTCTCAAAGCCCGGACGACAACAAAACGACAATAAGAATCCTCCTTGACAGTGTCGTTTCCGTGTCGTTTGCTCAAACCCAAAATGTTCCCAAGAGTGTTCCCAAATGCTAAAGTTGCAAGAAATTGCGGTAAATGAAAAGCTCCTGAAACCTAACGATTTCAGGAGCTTCATCTGGCGCGCCCGGCAGAGATCGAATCCACAACCTTCTGATCCGTAGTCAGACACTCTATCCAGTTGAGCTACGGGCGCATTTTGCCGTATCGTTTCCGACGGCTCAAATATATTATTACAGCCGGATTTGATTGTCAACTGAAAATCTTGCGCTTGTGATAATATATTTTCGAAAATACAAGAAAACCGAGGTGACAGAAATGGCTGCTTATAACCCGGATGTGCAAAGACTATTTATCGGAGAGGCATTAAATGCCAGAGAGATGGGCGCTATGCCCTTAGTAGACGGCAAAGTATTTAAGAAAGGGCTCTTTGTCAGATCCGGATCGCCCAAGGAAGCCAGCCCCGAAGGTCTTAGACTAATGAAGGAATACAACATTAAGACCGTCATTGACTTAAGATCTCCCATCGAACTTAAGAAATTCGGTAACCCTTTCGCAGAAGATCCGGACATCAACTTTATGAATATCCCCCTTTTCAGAGGAGATCCGGACGCCCTCGACAAGGACGATACCATGGTCTTTTTGAGGACCCATCAGCTCGGCGACTTCTATGTCATCGTCCTTCAGACACTTCAGCACGAGATAGCACATGTCCTGAAAGTACTCACTGATAACGAGGACGGCGTCTGCCTCTTCCACTGCGCTCACGGCAAGGATCGGACGGGCATTATCGCAGCGCTCCTCTATCTGCTTGCGGGGGCAAGCCGCGAGGATATAATCCTTAACTACAAAGTTTCCTACGATTATGCGGCCGACTTTCTTGATCCCCTGATCGCCAAGCGCGAAGATATACTTAAACACACCCTGCGTTCTGATGCGGTCAATATGGAGATAATGCTGAACTGGCTGGATTCGGAATACGATGGCGATGTTATAAGCTACCTTTTGTCGACGGGCCTTAGCATGGCAGATATAAACAAACTCAGAAAGAATATAATCTGCGATCCCTGATTATTCCTCAGTCATCAGAACTTCTGTGATGATACCCTCTTCATCCGTATCGAAAACGACTCTCACAATGGAACTACCCGTATCATAGCTGATATCATAATCCGCATCATCAAGGAAGGGATATGCCACGAGTATGCTGTCGACATGTGCTCCCACCTTGATAACAGGACCTGCAGCATATGTCTGACCGTAATATTTAACTTTTACCAGGGTTCCATCCCAGATATTCTCGCTGATATTATCAATGCTGAACCAGAGGCAGATACCATCATAGTAGACAAGCATAAAATCACCGTCATCATTGGTTATCCTGCTCGTATACATTGGCTTGCCCATTATGCTCTTAAGGCCGCTGTCAGTATAGTTAGTCCCGCAACGAAGCAATCGGGTATTAGCTCTGTAAACATAAGAGACCGACGTATCGATCGGCTGTTCTATAGAATCATTGATCATAAACGTCGTTCCGTCATCGGTGGAAATACTTAATTCATGAGGTTCGATGGACTCTGTCTCCGGATCTACGGTCTCCGGGATAACAATATCGTAGGATATTGGAGACAATGATGATATCTCAAACTGGTAAGGCATACTCCTTACATTGATCAGGTAGTAATCAACAAGTGCCTGAGCTTTGGCATATACGACCTCATCAGAGTAAAGCTCGCTGTCATAAGTCGGGCGGAGCAAGGTATAGACACCCTCGACATTCTGTTCATCGAGCATCGTGAAATAATGATCAGCATAATTATAAATATTGATAACACCGCTTATCCAAGAAGAAGATAAGACTGCATGTCCGTTACTGTCATAGCTGAAAAAGAAATAAGTCGGACTTTTCGCTTCGGAATTATAGAGGAACTCAGCACATCCGAGCCTGCCGTAACGCTCCGAGAGGATGTCATAGCTGTTCTCTTCTCCTGTATACTCATCCAACAATGAAGCAATCTGATCGTCTGTCAGCAGCCTGAAAGACATAATCGCTCCGTTAACTCTCGACAGCCTTCTTAAGATATCCGTATACTCCTTAAGATAGGAATATGAAACATCTCCCCTCTGGTATTCCGGTATCTGCGAATAGACATCCGACAGATTGTTCTCGGACTTGACAGCGGTAACCACAAGTCTGGTCAATTCAGGAGCATCGATATAGTCATCATTTGTTATCTCTCTTATTCGGCTCTCGAGGCTGCAGGAACACATCAAGAGAAACACGGCAATGATCATCACCATGCTCATTACTCTTGTCAGATGCGACTTCTGCCTACTCAGTTCTGCCATTTATTGCCCCTTTGCCTTCTCATTACGCTGTTTTACAGCCTCATAGATAACGATTCCCGCTGCAACGGCAGCGTTCAAGCTGTTCACCTTGCCAACCATAGGTATAGATACCAGAAAATCACACTCTTTGGTCACCGTAGAACGCATACCATCGCCCTCGCTTCCGATAACAATGGCAAGGGAGCCGGAATAATCGGCTTTCTCATAGGATACGCTTCCCTCCATGGCTGCTCCGCAAATCCAGAAACCATGATCATCCTTAAGTTCGCGAAGTGTCTGAGCAATGTTAGTAACGCGCGCTACGGGAACATACTCGATAGCACCGGCAGATGCCTTGGCAACAGCCGCATCAAGCCCTACTGAACGATGCTTGGGTATTATAATGCCGTCAACTCCAGCAGCGTCTGATATTCTCAGAACAGAACCCAGGTTATATGCATCCTTAAGTTCATCCAACACCACTATAAGCGGAGCGTGTCCCTCTTCTTCCGCCTTCTTCAGGATATCTTCGACCTCGACATATTCATGACTTGCAACAGCTGCTATTACACCCTGATGATTATGAGTCTGACTCATATTATCGAGCACTGTACGACTGCATCTGTTAACTACGATCTTGCGTTTGTTAGCCTCGCTTAGAATAGCTGCCAGTCCGGGCTCAAGTTTCTTGCCCTCCGACGGCTGAAGAAGCCAGATCTTGTTGATCTCGCGACCGCTCCTGATAGCTTCGATTACGGGATTTCTGCCTTCGAGTCGATCATTGCCCGACTCCTCTGTCTCATCAGTATATCGAGTTGTGACATCTGATGCCCGTGCCGGTCTTTTCCCGTCTCTGCCTCTATGATTTCTGTTATTGGCACTCCTGCTGCTGTTATCCTTCACGCTTGCCTCCGATCTTATCTGCCTCAGCGTCTATTATGTCGAAAGTCCTGCTGATAATATACTCCAATCTGTCACTTCTGTTCTCCAGGAAGAGAAATCCTATAAGAGCCTCGTAACCCGTAGCATACATATAATCTGCAGGCGATGCATTCTTAGATCTCGTCGGAGGGTTGGAATTCTTACCCCTGGTGAAATATGAGGTCTCCTCTTCATCAAGTTCCGACATCAGACTCCTGACAGCATAAGCCTGGGCCTCTGCACTTACATATCCGATTGTCTTCTTATGCATCTTACCGGACTGAGCCGCGCTCCTTGCCGCCACATGACATCTCGCATAGAGTTCATAGACCGAATCGCCTATATAAGCCAATACCGATGGAGAGATCTCGCGAGAATCAATGGCAATAAAGGGTATTATCATAATTTCTCAACCTGCGGACCGTTAGGAGTATCCTTGACAGTATAGCCCTTAGATGTAATAAGATCACGGATCCTGTCAGCCTCTGCCCAATTCTTCTCCTTCTTAGCGGCAGCTCTCTGTTCAACAAGCTCCGTTATCTCCGAAGGAATACCTTCCTCCTCGGAATTAAGAAGTTCAATACCGAGAACATCGGTTAATTCCATCAGTTTATCGTAAGCCTCCTGAAGAGCCGACTCCGAAGCTTCACCCGAGGCCAATGCCGTATTCGCAGCCTTGACGAGATTGAAGATATCGGTAATTGCATCTGCCGTATTCATATCATCGTCCATATGTGCGACAAAATCTTCTCCGCTCTTGGAGATCGCCTCGCGAAGCTCTGCATCTGCCTTGCCGGAAGCATTCGAAGCCGCATGCTTATCGAGCGCAAATTTCAGATTTGCGGCAGATGTGGAAATACGCTGAAGACCGGTCTGAGCTGCACGAAGAAGCTCATCAGAGAAATTGATCGGCATCCTGTAGTGACCGCTTAAGATAAAGAATCTGATAACCGGATAAGGGAACTTGGCAACAATATCTCGGATAGTAAAGAAATTGCCCAAAGACTTACTCATCTTCTCATTGTCAACATTAACGAAAGCATTGTGAACCCAGTAATTGCAGAATGGGCATCCATTTGCCGCCTCACTCTGGGCGATCTCATTCTCATGATGCGGGAAGATAAGATCCTGACCGCCTGCATGAATATCAATAGTTCCGCCGAGGTATTTCTTATTCATGGCCGAGCATTCGATATGCCATCCGGGTCTGCCGTCCCCCCAAGGGGACTCCCAGAAAGGTTCCCCCTCCTTCTTAAACTTCCAGAGAGCGAAGTCACCGGGATTACGCTTGCCGTCGTAGGAAGCACCTCTCTCTCCACCACCCGGATTCAGCTCATCAAGATTATAGTGAGACAACTTGCCATAGTCTTCCTTCTTGGAGACATCATAATAAACTCCATCACCTTCGATCACATAAGCATAGCCCTTGTCATAAAGAGATTGGATCATCTCGATAATGGCGTCCATGGTCTCCGTGGCTCTGGGCTGGTATGTGGGGCGCTTACAGTTAAGGCCGTCTGCATCCACATAATACTCTTTGATGTAACGGTCAGCCAATTCCTTAACGGTGATGCCCTCTTCGTTAGCGCGATTGATCATCTTGTCATCTATGTCAGTGAAATTCTGACAGAACTCGACCTCATAACCCTTATATTCCAGGTACCTTCTTAGCGTATCGAAAGTAACGAACGGTCTTGCATTACCAAGATGGAAATAGTTGTAGACCGTGGGGCCGCAGGCATACATCTTAACATGTCCTTCCTGCATAGGGACAAAATCTTCCTTGTAACGGGTCAAAGTGCTGAATAATTTCATTAAATAAGCTCCTCCTTGAGACACCCTTCTTCGGTGTCTTTAAGACATAGAAAGCCTGACATGGATGTCCCTTTTTGACACCCTGATTCTCCAGGGCGGTACCCTGCGATCAATTTCAACAGTCCTTGCTTGAAGGCATTGCCTACGTCAACCGACCCGGGTTCCATTTAACGTCATGAAGGTTCAACAAAGAGTCCACCCATCTCAGGTTACTTATATTATATAAGTAAAAGCGAAATAATGCCATAAATATATGCTATAAGCAGTATTCTTTTGACTTGGAAATTTTAGTAAGGTTCCACATTTTTAACTATCCTGTTACCACACAGGGCAAGACACAATACATCGGCAGCATCATTTTCGAAAAGGACCTCTGCCGCCTCGTGAAGCGTGTTGCCAGATGTGGCAACATCATCTGCCAGAATGATCCTAAGTCCCTTTATATCCCATTCGCTGTTTATGGCAAAAGCATTATTAACATTATCTGATCGCTCTGCCCCATATCGAAGTTCCGCCTGTCTTGCAGTGTGTCTGACTCTCTTAAGAACATCGGGAAGCATCGGTATGGAAGTCCTTTTCGATACGGAAGAAGCTATTACGGCTGCCTGGTTAAAGCCGCGCTCAAGCAGGCGCTTGTCAGATAAAGGGATCGGTACGATGGCATCCCATGAGTCAGATGAGATGTGATCACTCCGCATGATCTCCCCGAGCAGGCTTCCTGCGAATGCAGCAGGTTCAGATCTTTTGCCGAACTTGATCACATGAATGATCCGGCTCAGATGCTCATCATATGCGAAGGGCATGTAAAGCTTAAGATCCGGATGTTTATCGCCTTCATACGGTTCTGACAAACAGAGGAACCAGCGCCGGTCCGAAGTCTCCGGAACGAGCTTACTTATACATTCGCTGCAGAGGCCCGGATCCTCTTCTATCCACGACGGGAGCATGTTTCTCCCGTCAGCAAGACCGCCGCATATCAGGCAGCGTGGCGGAAGGAGAAAAGCAGCGGCTTCCCGAAGCCAAGACATCTCAAGCCTCCGGATGTCGTTTGTCGACAATAGCAAGAAAATCCGCAAGAGCAGTAGTCCTGACCGACTCTACGGAAGAATTGATCATCTTGGCAAGTCGTCCGCCGGAATCAATGATTACGACTTTCTTTTTACCTCTCGTTACCGCAGTATATAAAAGCTTGCGCGACGACAACCTGTAATTCATCTTTCCTAAGGCGATTATGACAGTGTCGAACTCGCAGCCTTGGGATTTATGGACAGTCACGGCATAAGCCAGATCGATATCGTCCAGACTTTTCTTATCGTAATCGACTCTTTTACCGTCGTCATATAAGATCGTTATCCGGCCTTCATCGGCATCCATATCCTCCACCTCACCGATCTCGCCGTTATATACGCCGCTCTTTATCTCCAGCTCTTCTTTATCGAAATACTCCAACTTATAGTTATTGTGCATCTGCATTACGCGATCTCCTATCCTCAGCTGACAGTCCTCGCGTATCTTAAAGGCTTCAGTTCGTTCTCCCGAAACAAGTTTCTGAAGTTCCTTATTAAGCTGCATAGTACCGATAACATTCTGCTTGGTCGGGCACAGAATAGCCGTATCCTCTCTTCCGCCGCCGCATTTCTCGAACTGCTCTTTAATTAGCTCAATCGCTGCCGTATCATCTTTACAGCTGAGTATCATAAAATCGCTGTCATTGCCCTTCAGCGCTTCTCCATTAAGTATCCTGTATGCATTTGAAGCAATGGAGCACTCATCCTGGGTCCTGAATACATAACTGAGTTCAACTCTCGGAATGGCCTTACAGGTTAAAAGATCTGCCAGTACATTACCCGGGCCGACCGACGGCAACTGATTAGGGTCGCCTATAAGTATCAGTGAAGCATCACTCTTGATCGCATAGAGAAGCGACTTAAAGACCATGATATCAACCATGGACGCTTCATCCACGACTACGACTCTCGCCGTCAACGGGTTCTCCCTGTTACGGTTACAAATAATGTTTCCGGACACATCGTCTGCGCTCATCTCAAGAAGTCTGTGTATCGTTCCGGCTTTAACTCCCGCTGCATCCGAGAGCCTTTTGGCTGCTCGTCCTGTCGGAGCGCAGAACTCACATTCCACCCTTTTATCAGCGAAATATTTGGCAAGGATACCGACTATAGTTGTCTTCCCGGTACCGGGGCCGCCCGTAATGATACTTATCGGCCTGCTCATACACATAAGAAGAGCTTCGGTCTGCTTGTCGTCAGGCTCTATATCCATTGAGGCGGCTATGTCTTTTATCTGTTTCTCGGCAATTTTACGATCTGTTTTAACAAAAGGAGCCGCTACGAAGCTCTCTACCTCTCGTTTGACGGCAGCTTCAGCTCCGAAGAAAGACTTCAGTGCGATCCTCGCCCCTTCATCATCTATCGAGCATCCTTCGCACTTGTCATTTATAAAACGGAAAACGACTACCTCGCCGTTACTGACCGCAGTCTCGACTGCCATATTGTAGGCAGAATCAAGAAGAGTTTCATTCAAAAGCTTCCCTTCCGCAGCGCCGGATCTGATCATATTCTCGCTGTTACGTCTGATAATGTCAGGCGCAAAACAAGTCGATCCGCCTGAAGCATGAAGCTCTGAGAGCGTATAGACCAGAGCTCCGCACAATCTCAGATTATCAAGAGGATCGATCTCTGATCTGCCCGCGATCCTCTCGCATGTATCAAAACCTATTCCCTCGATCCTCAAAAGCACATAGGGATTCCTCTCTATCTCCTCCGAAGCAGTAAGGCCGAATGTATCGAAAGCTTTCTCCGCCTGATTATCAGTCAATCCAAGAAGCCTGAGATCCAGTATAAGCTTTAAGTGCTTCTCATCCTCATCAATAGCAGAAGAACACAGAATCGCTCTTCCCTGTGACAGCCCAGCGATCTTGGCGGATGCGGTCTTTGGATCTTCAAGCAGAACATCCAGTACCTTCTTACCATACTCAGAAGCCAAGGCGGCAGAAGTTATCTTACCTATACCCTTAAGATGATCTGTCAGGAAGGACGCAATGACCGCATTATCAGATTCTTCTCCTCTTATCCTCTCGATATTTGTGGCGCTTAACTGAGCTTTCCCATTATAGGTCGTGACCTTACCGGAAACCTTGTAAACCGCTTCATTGACGATCTCATCAGTGGTCTTACCCTTAACGGTAAAACCGCCTTTACAAGCAAATATAACAAAGTCACCGCTGCCATAGATAAGCTTGACAGCGGTAACAGTTACATTCTCAATGACAGCATTAAGGTCGTCAAGAGAAAGCCCGAGAAGGGCTTTGTTCGTATCGACTTGAGGCATCAGATCCCGGCCTTTGCCTTTATGACGGATGCCTTATCCGTCTTCTCCCAAGGGAATTCCACATCAAGACGGCCGAAATGACCATATGCGGCAGTCTTGGCATAGATAGGTCTTCTAAGATCCAGATCCCTGATGATAGCAGCAGGTCTCAGATCGAAAAGCTCCTTAACAATATCAGAGATCTTCTCATCGGATATTTTACCGGTGCCGAATGTATCTACCATTACGGATACGGGATTAGCTACACCGATAGCATATGCCAGCTGCACCTCACACTCGGAAGCAACACCTGAAGCTACAATATTCTTGGCAATATATCTCGCAGCATAAGCAGCAGAGCGATCAACCTTTGTCGGATCCTTGCCGGAGAAAGCTCCGCCGCCGTGGCGACCGAAACCGCCGTATGTATCAACGATGATCTTACGTCCGGTAAGACCGGAATCACCCTGTGGGCCTCCGATGACAAACCTTCCTGTAGGATTAATGAAGATCTTCGTCTTCTCGTCAATAAGCTCAGAAGGGATAACAGGAGCTATAACTTCTTCTCTGATATACTTCTCGAGTTCATCGTGAGAGATAGCATCTACATGCTGTGTAGAGATAACGACCGTCTCAACTCTCACAGCCTTATCGTCATGATATTCAACCGTTACCTGGCTCTTGCCGTCAGGTCTCAAAAAGGGAGCTGCTCCGGATTTACGAACCTGTGTAAGTCTTAATGCAAGCTTGTGCGCAAGAGAGATCGGCAGAGGCATAAGTTCCTCTGTATCATCATTTGCATAACCGAACATCATACCCTGATCGCCGGCGCCTGTATCAAGCTCACTGTTGTCTCCTTCACGAGCTTCGAGTGCCTTATTAACACCCATAGCGATATCAGGAGACTGCTCGTCTATGGTCGTCATTACTGCACATGTATTGTAATCAAAACCTGCATCACTTCCGTCATATCCGATTTCCTTAAGTCTGTTTCTGACGATGGAAGGAATATCTACATAAGCCGATGTGGTGATCTCACCCATTACCATTACCATACCCGTCGTGGCGCAAGTCTCACATGCAACTCTGGCCATAGGATCCTGTTCAAGGATCGCGTCAAGCACGCTGTCGGAGATCTGATCACACACCTTATCGGGATGACCTTCAGTTACTGATTCTGATGTAAATAACCATTTACCTTGTCTGCTACGCATAATTAAGATTCCTTTCTACGTAAAAAAATGCCTTCCGAAAGGAAGGCATTCGTAATCTGTACTATTGCATTCCTCTCATCTTTCAGGTTCCCCTGACGGAATTGGCACCGCTGCTCTCCGCGGTTGCCGGGCTTCACAGGGCCGTATCCCTCCACCTCTCTTGATAAGCAGTGAACTTATTTTTGTGTTATGTAATTTTATCAAAGGTCAATCTCATAATCAATGCTTTTCGAGAAATTGTGTGCAATTGTGTGGGATTGTGACAAATTGTGTGCAATTGTGAGACATTTGCCGCCGTCTGCCGAATAGAATACCTGCATAAAGATTTTTCGACAGATCGAAAGGAGCAGGAATATGGCATTTACGATCGCAGTTCAAGAGAAAGACAATTATATCTGTAAGCTCATCGCCTACCGACTGAGAAGCATCTATAGCGACGCTTATATATGTAAACGCGGCGAGATAAGAGAGGTCTCGGCACTAAGCGATTTCACCATAACTCTGACAGATGAACCCGCTATCTCCAATCCCGATGGGGTTCCTCGAGACATGCAGGAACATATAGATGAGTATCTGATCCCGCTATATACACAATGCGGAAGCACAAAACTCATAGATATACCAAGTCTTATAGACAAGATCAACAGGATCAAAACTGAACACTTATCCGGAAACAGCTCTGTTAATTCGCATGGTCATACAAATGTTTCTTCATCAGTCAAAGGGCGACTGGCTGTAGTCCTCCCATTTACTTATGCAGACGACCGTGAGGAATATATAGCGGAAGCTTTTGACTCGTATAGAGACGCAGATTCCATGTGCATAAGGATAGATCTGATGTGGGGAGCAAGGATGCCGACAACCTTCAGGACCGACATGACATCGGGCTCTCTTACAACGCTTCTTACAAACATCAGAAAACCGGCCTTTAAGCCACAGGATATCTTGGATTACTTAAATCCGGACAGCAGCGGTTTTCTGACTCCCGGATTGCCGGAGTCCGATGATGATGTATATGACATAGGCATTGATGCCTCAGTAGAACTGGTGCTTAAACTCCGTAAACTTCTTGATGAGACCGCAGGAACATTTAACGCCATTATCGTGACAGAAGGCTTCAGATTAGATGATCTCAAGAGAATCGTTACCGCAGCGGATGAACTTCATCTTGTGTTGCCTGAGGACAAATGCAACCGTGAAGGCTTTGAGAGGCTCGCCTTAACACTCAGAAGACAACTTAGATCAAATGCCGAGTTCGTTGTACACAAGATCAAAAGAAAGGCAGAGAAGGTCACAGGATGATGGAATACTACAACATTGAGGACATAAAAGAGAAGATGACTTATTATGTCTTGAACTCTATGAGAAACGAGATCGATCCTTCCGAAGACAGGCTCAAGGACATCATCGCCGATGTAGTAAGCGAAGAGAGCGCTGCCCTGGGAATGTCGTTGGAAGATAAGCGAAAACTTGCTTCTTCTATCTTCAACAGTTTAAGACGACTCGATGTAATAGAGCCTTTGATGCAGGACCCTACAGTAACCGAGATAATGGTAAACGGTCCGGATAAGATCTTCTATGAGAGAGACGGAAAGCTTTATAAATCTGATATCCGTTTTAGAGATACACACACACTTCAGACTGTAATCTCGTGCTTTTTCGCTAATCAGAACAGACCGCTTAACGAGGCTAATCCCATATCGGATCTGAGATTACCCGACGGATCCAGAGCCAATGCGGTCTTGCCGCCAATTGCCCCTGACGGACCGATAGTGACGATCCGTAAATTTACCGGCATTTCCCACGATATCGTGACATTGATCCGTCAGGGCTTTATCAGCGAGGAAGCAGCAAGATTTCTCTGCGAATGTGTAAAAAACCGTAAAACGATATTTCTTTGCGGTGGGACCGGCAGCGGAAAGACGACCTTCCTTAACACGATTTCAGCCTTTATCCCAAAGGATGAACGCGTAGTTACGATAGAGGATTCAGCTGAACTTAATCTTCAGGGAATCGATAATCTCGTGCGTATGGAAGCAAGACTTCCCGGACCGGACGGCAGCGGAGAGGTCAATATCGGAACAATGATAAGAGCGGCTCTCAGGATGAGGCCGGACCGGATCATCGTCGGTGAGGTCAGGGGAAGCGAGAGCGCCGATATGGTGCATGCGCTCAACACGGGACATCCCGGAAGCATGTGCACAGGACATGCAAATTCCTGTATCGAGATGCTGGAGAGACTGACCGGAATGGTCATGGCCGGATCCTCACTGCCTTTCGATGCAATAGTCACACAGCTGGCAATGGGAATAGATATCATTCTGCACATCACAAGAAACAAAGACGGCAAGAGATACGTTGACGAGATATCAGAAGTCCTCCCTGCCCGAGACGGTGAGTTCAGACTGAGAAAACTATATGAATACAAAGGAGGTAGCGGACTTGAAAGACAGACAGACGAAGAAAACATCAGAAGAGCTGCGCTATACAGGATCTGATCCGAGAAGCGGCAACTACAGAAAAGACTACCTCATTAGAATGCTTTGGTTATATCCGCTGCTCTGCGGACTGTTATACCTCTTGTCCGGGCTCTTTATCGAGCCTGTAATGCCGAGGCTGATCATATCAGGCCTGCTTGGCTTTTTCCCGTGGAAAGAAGCAGTGAACAAGATCTACGCAGGAAATAGGAAGCACTTGAGATCTCAGCTTCTGGTATTGCTTCAGGTATTGTGTACAAGTGTGAGCAGCGGATATTCCATAGAAACGGCTCTCCTGCTGATAAGGCCCGTAATCGAGCACACTTTCGGCCAGAAAAGTCTTCTTAACAGGCCTCTTATCACATTGGAGAACGATCTCAAGATGCATATGAGTCTCGAAGAAGCACTTATGAGGTTCTCCGACAGCATTGACTTCCCGGAGATATCACCTGTTTTTCACAGTCTCGCCATATCAGGACGGATCGGCAATAACAGCCTGGCTATATTAAGGAGCAGTTGTCAGATGCTATCCGAGCTTAATGCAGTCCAAAACGAGATCAATGCGCAGAATGCCGGCAAGAATGCGGAGGCAGCTATATTATGCCTTATGCCCTTTCTTATAACTGCCGCGCTGGACAGCTCCGGACACGGTTATCTTCAGATGGCAAGAGCATCATCTACAGGATCGGTAATACTGGCGATCGCTTTCGGCATCTGTATTCTGGCCGCCGCACTTCTCTTCAGATACATGTCACATTCGGAAGCTAGCGGGATAAAGAATTATCGACAGAGCAAAAACGACAATGATCTGTCATGTAAAGATCTTCCCTTGACCGGATTTGCAAAGAAACATCTCCCGTCCGGCTTTCTGTCAACGCGGCATGAGCTTTTCAGCGAGTTGTCTATGAATCCCGACAGCGCCTATGAGCTCTATCTTAGGAAGCAACTGCTAACGGTACCTCTGTCCTTTGTAGCAGCATTAACGGTCCTTCTGATGACAGGGAATTCGCTTTGGCCGGCATTTATTCTGCCTTTTATAATTGCGTTCCTCAATTTACACGACGCACGCCATATGACACAACTCAAAAAGGAAGAACTGATGCAGGACATCCCTTTGTTCTTCTGTCTCATTTACACATTACTCGAGGCAGGAATCCAGCTTCCCAAAGCGATAGATATATGTTCAAAAGCATTTAGAAAGAATCCCAGCCTGTCCGGGGAGATCAACGGACTACGGGCAATGATGATAAGCGGGATCAGCGCATCCGATGCCATCGAAAAGATGTCACTTCGCATACAGATCCCGGAAGCCCAGTCCGCCCTGCTTCTTATGGCCAGATATGGAAGGCTCGGAACACCGGAAGTCTTAAATCTTCTGTCACTTCAAGCCGCTTCCTGCTGGAATCTCTGTCGCAACGCTACCCGCAAGAAACAGGAACGAGAGGCCTTAAGCCTGCTTGTTCCGATGACGCTGGATTTTATCTGCGTCCTGCTGGTAGCTACCGCACCCGCTATTATCTCACTCGGCTTATAAAAAAATCAGAACAGGAGGTACTACTATGGCAAGAAGATTTTCGAGCAATAAAAAAGGCATGGGAACTGTTGAAGTTGTCATCATAGTCGCCGTACTGGTGGCGCTGGCGCTCATATTCAGAGAAAGCCTGCTGGCCTTTGGCGGCAAAGTCATGGCATTCTGCTTTGACGAGAACAAGATAGCTAACGCATTCAATTAAAGGAATTATTAACAAGAGGTAATTATGCAGATCAAGAAAGGCCCTTACGGACATTATGCAATCGAGAGAATCGACGGGAACACGCAGCTTTATCACTACGCCGAGGAGATAATAAATACAAGGCTTATAAAGGAGATTTTCCCGATCACCGCAGACACACTGAATGGTATGGTTGAGTTATCTTTCGAATTCTCCGGTTTCTTATCGATTAACGATTATATGACGACAGATCACGGAATAAAACCTTCCGTCAAGGATCTGATCAGGCGAAGAGAATCCGTAAGGGCCTTTTTGCATAGCTTATCCAAACTTACCGACATGTTACTTTTCCCCTGCGCTCTCTGCAGGAACAGCGACTATATCTTCACGGATGACAAGGGTTCCTGCGTCAGATTCTGTATGTACCCCTTGAGGTATGAACCGGAAGAACTGACACTTGCAGTTATCGGAGAAGATAATGCGGAAGAACTTTTGGAACACCCTTTCTTCTCTTCTGTCCTGACAGCAGATGAGATTCAGCAGATAACATTTGCTGTCTCCTCCGGAAACAATAAGATGCTCCGGGAGATTTGCGAAGGAATGGACAAAGATAAATGGGTCGGTTATTACAAGCATAAGGATCATGTTGACTTATTTAGAATGCCTTCTCAAGAGCTCGTCTTCTCATTATTATGTTCGATCATATCCATCTTCAGCTTCAGTACAGGGCTCCTGCCTGTCTGCGCTCTTTTCTTTATGGCCTCTGTCGTTTTTCTGATAATGATGAAGTTCGGGAACGGATCAGTCAACAAACTGCCCGTGACTCCTTTTCTCAAAGAAAGATCCGGCAAGAGAAATGATGACCGGCAACTAGCAGACGGACGAAGAGAAGCGCTTTTTGATTATGCGAATGCAGAAGTCAATGAATCCCCGGCATCCGTCGGTCCTCTAATGATAAGGGGTGCTTCTCCAAATAGTGAAGATATCAAATACGGAATGTACTCCGATCGGATCATAATAGGCTCCGACAGGTTTCTGGCTGATCTGTTTATAGACAAGAAAGGTGTAGCCTCTATACACGCCGAGATCTCCAGACAAAACGGCAATTACTATATACGTTCTCTCTCAGAGAAGAATCCTACTTTCCTCGAGAATAGAAAGCTCGCTGTCGAGCATGATTATGAGCTGAAGAGCGGACAAAGACTGCTTATAGGTGATGCAGAATTAACTCTTACCTGCGGCTTTGGATAATTGCCTTTTGTCTCATTTGTGATGACAGCTAACAGTTCAGATATTGTATTTTGCTTTAAGCTTATCCAGTTTGAGCTTCTGTGCCTCCGTCCCATACGACTCAATGATATGCACTCGGGCACGGGCTCGACTCAGCGATTTCACATTATCTTTAACATAGCCGGCTTTACGGGCATTGGCATCAGCTATGATGCTTCGTTTATCGCTGTCGCGGTCATTCTTAAGATTGTCACGGGATTCTATGTAGGCTTCTACCATTCTCTGGACATCTATCTGATCAGGCCACTCAGCCGAGTCACAGACTACCAGGACCATCTTCGGGTTTACTTCAACATAGCCCTCCGAGACAACAAAATGACTGATCTCCGAATCGATCCTTATATGCGCTATTCCGGGAGATAAAGCAAATACCAACGGAGAATGACCGGCCATGATACCGATCTCACCGTCAAAAGAAGGCAGGGTAACAGATGAGACAAAGTTCTCATAGAAACAACGAACAGGAGTTACCACTGTAAGCTTTATCTTGTTCTCCATAACTTTCCCCTTTATTTCGACGCCTTGTAAGATGCAAGAACATCGTCAAGATTGCCCTTCATAAAGAAATGCTGTTCAGGGATATGATCAAGTGATCCGGAGATAATCTCACCAAAAGCTTTAACGGTGTCATCGACCGATACATAACGAGGAGCAAATCCCGTGGAATCAGCTGTTACAAAGAAAGGCTGGGACAGGTATCTTTGAACCTTACGAGCCCTGGAGACTATCTGTCTGTCACTCTCAGACAGTTCCTCCATACCAAGGATGGCAATGATATCCTGAAGCTCCTTGTAACGCTGTAATGTCTCTTGAACCATTCTGGCAACATGATAGTGCTCCTTCCCCACAACATCCTCAGTCAGGATCCTGGAAGAAGATTCCAGCGGATCAACGGCAGGATAAATACCCAACTCTACTACCGAACGGGACAGAACGATATTGGCATCCAGATGCGCAAAGGTCGTCGCAGGCGCAGGATCGGTAATATCGTCTGCAGGAACATAAACAGCCTGAATAGATGTAATAGAACCATTACGTGTAGAAGTGATCCTCTCCTGAAGCTCACCTACCTCATTACTTAAGGTCGGCTGATAACCGACAGCCGAAGGTATCCTTCCCAGAAGAGCCGATACCTCAGAACCGGCCTGTACGAACCTGTAGATATTATCGATAAAGAGAAGGACATCCTTGTTCTTCTTGTCTCGCAAATACTCAGCCATGGTAAGTCCCGTAAGGGGAACTCTCATACGGGCGCCCGATGTCTCGTTCATCTGACCGAAGACCATTATAGTCTTGTCAAGAACACCGGATTCTTTCATCTCGCCCCAAAGATCATTGCCTTCACGGCTCCTCTCTCCTACACCGGTAAAAACAGAATAGCCTCCATGTTCAGAAGCAATATTTCGGATCAATTCAAGTATCAGTACAGTCTTTCCTACACCGGCACCTCCGAACAAACCGATCTTACCGCCTCTGCTGAAAGGTACCAGCAAGTCGATAACCTTTATACCCGTCTCTAACATAGTCGCTGTGGGATACTGATCGGTGTAGGACGGAGCCGGCCTGTGAATTGACCATCTGTCCTCTTCCTCCACCTTGCCGAGACCGTCGATCGGACGACCTAACGCATCGAAAAGTCTTCCCGTGATCTTCTCACCTACCGGCACCTTGACCGGCGAACCGTCAGACTCAGCCTTAAGCCCTCTCATCAGCCCCTCTGTCGCATTAAAAGAAACGCATCTTACGACTCCGTCGCCTCTCTGCTGGAGCACTTCCGCGAAAACATCGTCATCGCTATGCTTGCCGTCCTTGTCCTTAATGATCCTGACCGCATCGTTGATGTGCGGCACTTCACCCTTGCCGAACTCACAATCAATAACAGGTCCTATTATCTGTATTACTTTACCGATTGCCATACTGCACCTCTTTTACAAATTATCGGCCTGCTGAGCACCGTTTATTATCTCAGTCAGCTCGTTAGTGATCTTTGCCTGACGGGCTCGGTTATTCATAAGCAGAAGCTTCTTCATCATGTCCTCCGCATTGCTGGTGGCGTTGTCCATTGCGGTAAGTCTTGCCGTCTGTTCGCTCGCATATGCCTCGACCATTGCACCATATATCATCGCATTAAGATAAGTATCCACGAGATAATTGAATACCGAGTTCATACTCGGCCAATATTCGATCGCGTCTTCGCCCTGAACTGCCATTCCGGGATTCTCAAGATTATCAGGAAGAACAGCCGCAATAGACTTATCATCAACCGGCAGAAGTCTTAATGCTACCGGCTCCATAGTGGCCGCCTTTCCGGTCTTTGTATAGATCAGATATACCAGATCGAATTCCTTATCGAGAAACTTATTACGGATAATCGCGCCTACATTACGAGCCTGATAGAAGTCCGGTTCCGATATCGGGAATGAGAACTCATCGTCAACATTCATTCCGCTTCTTGCCAGTTTCTCTCTTGCCGGCTTACCGAAAACATAGAGCTTATATTCCGTAGTGATTCCTTTTCGAGTATTCTCAAGGATCTTGCGGTTTACATGCTCTTCGGTGATCTTCACCATATTATTGTTATATGCGCCGGCCAGCCCCTGATCTCCGCTTAGTACGAAGTAACCGATCTTCCAGGTCTCTCCCGCACTCTTTTGTTCCAGATCGAAAAAGGGATTGTCCAGATTCCCGGTCTTACTCCTTAACTCACGCATACTTTCCAGGCATAGAGAAAAGAAGGGATACATTGCTTCATGCATCACCAGAGAGCGTCGCTTCTTGGCGGCGCTTACGAGCTGCATGGCATTAGTCATCTGACTTATGTCATTTACGCTCTTTATCCTCTTCTTTATGGCATTAAGATTCTCCATGTCTTTCCTTTATCAAATATCCGTATTATATTCACTGTGCTCCGCAATGTAATTGCGGCGATATTCCTCGATTGCACCATCAAGTTCAGCAGCATCCGCATCCTCAAACAAGCCGGTCGCCTCGATCCGTCCCATTAGCTCCGGATGGGTAATATGCACATTATCCAGCAAGCCGTCACAAAATTCTCTGATATCCTCTTTAGCCAGGAAGTTAAGCTTATCGGTAGTTGCCGTATAGAGAACGACTACCTGTTCCTCCATGGTAAGAGGCGAATACTGCTCCTGCTTGAGTACTTCGTTCATTACAATGCCGCGCTTAAGCTGCAACTGGGTATTCTCGTCCAGATCCGAACCGAACTGAGCGAAAGATGCCATCTCACGAGCCTGAGCCAATGATATTCTCAAAGGGCCGCCGACCTTCTTGGTGGCTTTGGTCTGCGCAGCGCCGCCTACACGAGATACGGACAAACCGACATTAATAGCCGGCCTTTGCCCCGAGAAAAAAAGCTCCGGTGCCAGGTAGATCTGTCCGTCAGTGATAGAGATGACATTAGTCGGAATATATGCCGAGATATCATCTCCCAAAGTCTCGATGATCGGCAGGGCGGTTATAGAACCGCCGCCAAGCTCGCTACTAAGTTTTGCTGCACGTTCGAGCAGTCTCGAATGCAGATAGAATACATCTCCCGGGTAAGCCTCACGTCCCGGCGGTCTTCTCAAAAGCAGCGATATCGCTCTATATGCTTGGGCGTGTTTACTCAGATCGTCATATACGATAAGAACGTCTCTATGATCGTCATACATAAACTTCTCCGCGATCGCACAGCCTGAGAATGGAGCAATATACTGAAGCGAAGCCGAATCCGTGGCGCTGGCTGCCACTACGACTGTGTAGTCAAGGGCGCCGTGTTTTTCGAGAGTATTAACCGTATTAACGATGGTGCTCATCTTCTGACCGATGGCAACATAGACACAAATTGTGTTCTTACCGCGCTGGTTGATTATCGTGTCGATGGCGATAGCGGTCTTTCCTGTCTGTCGGTCACCGATAATGAGCTCTCTTTGGCCTCGCCCGATAGGCGTCAGAGCATCTATAGCCGTGATGCCAGTGTGCAGCGGTTTATTTACGGGACTCCTCTGAACGATGGTGGGCGCCGGAGACTCGATTGGACGGGTCTCGTGATGCCTGATTATACCCTTGCCGTCAATAGCCCGTCCCAAAGGGTCGACCACTCTTCCAAGAAGACCCTTGCCGACCGGAACCGATACCGTCTTGGCCGTTCGCTTACATACCATACCTTCCACAACAGTGTCGGCATTTGTCAGAAGAACCACTCCCACACTAGCTCGTTCGAGGTTCATAGCAATTCCATAAGCGCCGCTGGTAAACTCCACCAATTCTGAGAGCATGCAGTTCTCAAGCCCTGAACAGTTAGCAACACCGTCACTTACACTCTGAACGATTCCGACCTCTTCAACTGTATTACCTGAGCCGAAAGCAGCCTCCGCTCTCTCCATGATCGCAGAATCGTCCATGTCCGCCAACTCTGCGCTGTCGATACTCGCCGCAGGAGTCTCGGGAAAACTGTCAATAGATCTTCTGAGCTCACTTCCGAGCCTTTGTTTATCGAAATCAAGCTCGCTGTCACCATCTGACAAAGAATCCTCACGGTTATTCTTCATGAAGTTACCGAGACGATCCAGCTGTCCCTTGACACTGTAATCGTAACGGCTTCCCTGCGTATAGATGGTAAAACCACCGATAAGGGATTCATCCGTTTCCATCCGCAGTTCGTAAGTGGTGATATTACGACTCTCGGCAAATTTGGCCGCTATGAGCTTAACCCGGTCATCCGATATATCTCCTGCAGTTACGACACGAAGAACAATGGAATCATTAATCTTAGCCAAGCTTATTCACCTCATCTTTAATAACTGCCTCAGCCTGCTCATCAGCAATGGCTTTGAGCTTATCGGTAGAAAGAGCATCTCCGATGATCTTTCCCGCAATGATCACGGCAAGATCCGATAACTCGTCCTTCATATCTTCCAATGCTGCCTTCTTCATGCGCTTGGAATCTTCTTCTGCGCGCTTGATGATCTCTGAAGCGTCATTTTTGGCTGTCTCGATAATAATGGAAGCCTGTTTCTCAGCGTTCTCCTTGGAAGCTTCCACAATGCCCGCTGCCTCCACTCTGGCATCATCTATCGCCTTGCGGCTCTCTTCAGCATTGTTCTTCGCCTCGACCTTACTCTTCTCTGCTTCATCGATCCGGCTGTTGATCAGCTCTTCGCGCTTGTGCATGGCCTTCATGATAGGCTTAAATACAAAAGTCTTGATCACAATAAAGGCTGCCAGCAAATTGATGATCGTAAACAAAGCCGTGACTGCATAGCCCCCGAACTGATCGGCAGAGAAAAGACTTGACTCTGTTTCGGCTTCAAGCGCCATATTGAATGCACTGTAAAAATAGGGTGTCATAGATACAACTCCTTGTTAACCTTCTTTACTCACTTAACTGTAAAGATGAGCAGCAGAGCTACTACGAGAGAGTAAATACATACTGACTCGATAAAGACAATAGCTGTCAACAAAAGCGTCTGAAGCTTGCTGAATATCTCCGGCTGACGAGCGCCTGCGTCAAGGGCTTTACCTGCTGCATTACCCATAGCCAGGGACGAGCCTAATGCGCCAAGACCAATTGCGATACCTGCGCCGAGAACTGCCATAGCACGTGGTTCGATACTAAGGATCATTGGTACTAAATCGATTGCTGAATTCATAATCTACCTCCTGAAATGTGATGAACGGATCAGGCTGCGACAGCCGTCCCCTCATCCTTCTTAGATTTCTTTTCTTTCTTCTTGCTCTTGAATTCCTCAGGATGCTCCTGATACTCATGGCCGACTTCTACTGCCTCACCTATGTATGACATGGTAAGGTATGAGAATACAACTGCCTGAAGTATTCCGTCGGCGATATCGAACCATAGCCCGAAAAGTCCCGGAACAACAAAGGGTATGACAATATAAAGGAATTCCATAAATACAAAGGCACCGAATACATTACCGAAAAGCCTGAGTGCCAGAGAAACCGGTTTAATTATGTAATCGAGGATCTTAAACGGCAGAAGCGCAGGCATAGGTGTCGTAAGCGATATCCAAAAGCCCTTTACCCCCACAAACCGGATTATCGAGTAAATAACATAAACAATGGCAAAGAGCGCCAGCGCGACCGGGAACGCTATATTCTTAGCAGGCGGACTGATCTTAAATGCCGAAATAACATTACAGGACATTATCATGATACCGATTGTCCCGATCATGGGAGCAACATGCTCCGCTTCCTTCTTATTCATACCAAAACCCATGGCTACGGAGATGATCAACCCGACTATCGCCTCCAGCACATTCTGCTTGCCGTTTGGTCGTACGGAAGCCTTGCGCGCCATCAGTCCGAAGATCAGGGATGCAATGATAACGGCGATCCAGGTGACGATTATCGCATCTGTGAGCATCAGCTTGATACTGCCAAGCTGGAAGCTCTTCTTCCACTGCAGGATGCCCTCATTGATTTCTTCACCGATATCACCGATCTTGATCTCATCAATAAAGGCGTCGCCGAAAGCTTTGAAGAAGTCAGAGAACCACGATGATACCGATAAACATATTGTTTCCATCATATCTCCTCCTCTCTTTTCACTGTCAACGGAACCCGTATGACCGAGCTCCGCATCAATCCTTTACATTTTACTATTAAACGCTCTTTTCGCGTCTGAACTATTGTTCAAAATTCGTGTATTTTGTCCACGGATTACCGTGCAATCGACCATTTGATCCTTCTTGAAAAATCAGTTCGTACCGAATAATCTGTCTCCTGCATCGCCCAAGCCGGGCACGATATAACTGTGCTCATTTAGCTTCTCGTCCTTGGCTGCGCAGAAGATCTTAACGTCAGGATGATCCTTGGTAAGTCTTGCAATCCCCTCGGGAGCAGCAATAAGGCACATAAACTTAATATGCTTGATGCCCCTGTCCTTAAGAAATCCGATGGCTGCAGAAGCCGAACCGCCTGTAGCAAGCATGGGGTCAAGTACGATTACATCCCTCTCGGCTACATCTTCCGGCATCTTGCAATAGTATTCAACAGGCTGAACCGTAACAGGATCTCTGTAAAGACCGATATGACCTACACGAACATTAGGGATCAGCTGAGTCATACCGTCTACCATGCCAAGGCCTGCGCGAAGGATAGGAACGATGGCAAGCTTCTTCCCTGCCAGCATCTTTGTATGAGCCATGGCAACGGGAGTCTCAATATCAACATCTTTCAGAGGCAGATCTCTTGTTACCTCATATGCCATGAGCATAGCGATCTCGGATACAAGCTCACGGAATTCCTTTGTACTCGTGTTCTTGTCACGAAGCAGGGATACCTTGTGCTGAATAAGAGGGTGATCAAATACAAATACGTTCTCTTCCATAGTCCTTCTCCTTTATTTGAATAATCTTTCTTCCTGCCGCTTTATATCGTTGACTCTTACCTGATGTCTCTCTCCTGCAAATGATTCGCTCAAGAAATCATCCACCATGGCAAAAGCAAGTGCCTGACCTACAACTCGGGCACCAAAGGCCAGAACATTGGCATCATTATGCTGCCTGCTCATCCGGGCCATATATTCGTTGGTACATAGTCCGCACCTTATGCCCTTGTACTTATTAACGACGATCGAGATACCGATACCTGTCCCGCAGATGGCAATTCCCCTGTCAGCTTTTCCGGACAATACATCCTCTGCAACCTTTTGGCCGGCCTCTACATAGTTAAAAGGAACATCTGCGCTTGTTGCGCCTCCGTCAATAACTTCGTGCCCCGCTTCCAGCAGATGCGCGATAACCTTCTGTCTCAAGTCGTATCCCGCATGATCTGATGCAATAGTAATCTTCACTTTACTTCTCTCCTTATATGCTTAAATGTTTTACGCTTAGCCGAATAATCGTCGACGATATCGCCGTGCCCGATGAGCTTATACTTGTAAGAGACCATTCCTTCAAGTCCTACCGGACCTCTTGCATGGATCTTGGATGTTGATATACCTACTTCAGCACCGAATCCGTATCTGAATCCGTCAGCAAATCTTGTAGAACAGTTTACAAGAACACTGCCTGAATCAACGGCAGACATGAAATAATCTGCTGTCTCTTCATTTTGAGTAATGATCGCATCAGTATGGCCGGATCCGTATTTATTGATATGATCAACAGCTTCATTAACATCTTCCACGATCTTTATGGAAGCCTTGTAATCAAGATATTCGTGATGCCACTCTTCAACCTCGGGGATCGACAGGAGCCTTGAAGCCTCCGGGCAACCGTAAAGCTCGACACCAGATGCCTTAAGAGCTTCCGCCAAGCTGTCAAGCACCTTCGGCACAGCCTGTCTGTCAATAAGGAAGGTCTCTGTCGCATTACAAACGGATACATACTGAGTCTTGGCATCCACCGCGACTTTAACCGCGATATCAGGATCACAATCACGATCTATATAGGTATGACAAACTCCGTCTGCATGTCCGAGGACCGCAATAGAGGTATTGTTCATTATGTACTTAACAAATTCATTAGATCCTCTCGGAATGATCAGATCTATATATTCATTAAGAGCCAGCATAGCCGTAACATCTTCCCTTGTAGTAAGAAGATGGAGCCAACCTTCGGGAAGTCCTGCTTCGATGCCTGCACTGCTTATGATATCGGCAAGTATCTTATTGGTATTCTTTGCCTCGCGCCCACCTTTAAGAAAGACTGCATTGCCGCTCTTAAGGCAAAGAGTAGCAATCTGAACAAGTGCATCAGGTCGCGATTCGAAGATAACGCCGACAACACCTATAGGACAGCTTACACGATAAAGCTCCAGCCCGTCGTCAAGAGTAGTATGAAGGCTCATTTTTCCAACCGGATCTTCAAGCGTTATTAGGCTGTTAATTCCATCGCATACATCAGAAAGCTTAGCCTCACGGAATTTAAGACGTTTAAGCAGCGGAGTTTCAAGACCGCTTGTCTCGGCCTCTTTTATATCCAAATCATTCGCATCGAAAATCTTCTCGGCATTCTCCTTAAGTCGGAGCGCAATGTTAGCCAGAGCGGAATTCTTGGTATCGGAATCAATAATGGCAAGTCTTCTGGAAGCTCTCTTGGCTTCTGCTGCCTGTAAAGTCAGATCAGACATATCATACCCCTTTGAATTTGTTCCTATGATTATACCATTGATTATGCAATTAAGAACGATTTATGTAATATTTCGGTAATAATTAGCGAAAAGAGTTTTGAACATTATTTATCAAAGAATTTTAAGATGATAAACAAAAGGACTATTTATGAACAGCTTTTCGAGTGAAAATCATGTTCAAAATGTTCAAAAGTCTGTCAATAACTATAAAACAAGCTTTTCGAGAATTGAAAGACTGCCAACCTTTGAATTTATTGAATCCTGTTTTTGAACAGGATATTATTGCAAAACAATTACAACAAAATTACACAAGTGTTAAAAGCCCGATTTTGTTGCCTCAGCGCATTCTGTTTAAACTTTAGTCGGCTGGAGTATGTCCGTCGATCACGGACACCAAATTCACAAAAAATCCTCTTGACACGCTAAATCGAGCATATTTGTATAAGAACATAATTTTGATATAATCTCACATATGAAAATTGTAGTTACATGTTTATTCGGATTGGAAAGTTCCGTCAGAGATGACCTTACTGATTGCGGCTTCGACAAGGAGGCGCTCTGTGTCAGTGACGGTCTTGTTAGTATAAAAACTTCTCAAAAGAGCTTCGCTTCAGATATAGCCCGCGCCAACATGTGGGTCAGACGAGGCGAACGCGTTCTTCTTGAGATCGCGGAGTTTGATGCCAAGGAATTCGACTCTTTTTATGAGGAGACCTCGAAGATCAGCTGGAATGACTATATTCCCACAGGATACGCCATTACGGTCAACGGCTATTCCCGTAAGTCCGCCCTCTTCGGAATCAGCGCCTGCCAGAGTCTGGCCAAGAAAGCTATAGTCCGCTCCATATGCAGGAGCCGAGGCTTGCCTGAAGATGCTTTGATCGCCGAAGATCGTAAAAAGGGGGAGGTAAGGATCCAATTCGGCATCGTCAAAGACCATGTAAGCATGATGATCGACACCACAGGCGACGGACTTCACAAACGCGGATACAGACCCTTGACACATGAAGCGCCTATTAGAGAGACATTAGCATCCGGTATGGTATCTCTTGCACGCTATAAGCCCTTCGGCTATGAGGCGCTCGTAGATCCCTTCTGCGGATCCGGAACTATCCTTATCGAGGCAGCCATGATGGCCTGTAATATAGCACCGGGACGTAACCGTCACTTCGCCTATGAGACACTTCCCTATATCGGTACTGCCGCTTTAACGGAAGCACGTGAAGAAGCGATAGCACTTGAAGACACAACGCCGTCCGACGACTGCTTCTTCTTCGGATCGGATATCGATAAGAGAGCCGTAGAAGATGCCCGTCATAACGCGAATACCGCAGGAGTAGGATCCTTCATCAAGTTCTCTGTCGCAGATGCAGCGACCAGAACTCCTTCTGCTCTGGCTTCTTTGACCGGCTTGGACCGCCAGCTGATATTGACCAATCCGCCCTACGGAGGTCGTCTCCTGACTATCGAGGAAGCAGATGAGATCTATAAGATGATAGCGCACACTTACCTTACCAATGAAGGTTTCTGCCGCAAGGGCGTGCGCCTGTCTGTCATCACACCCGATGATACTTTCGAGAGGACAACCGGATTTAAGGCTGATAAGCGCACCAAGCTTTATAACGGCAATATCAAGTGCCAGCTGAATAACTATTACCGACTGGGCAAAAAATAAGCTTCTTCACGGAAAGCTTGTGATCTCTCATATTGTATAGGAGATTGCTGATCGAAAAAGCTCTTCCTGCGGCATCGGGTAATGCTATTTATTGCAATCTCGAAAACAGCATTACAAAATAGCGGCAAGAGTAATGCTAAAAAGCCCATGAGCTTGATTTGGCATTACAGGATCACGAGAGGAGAACTTCATTTTGAGCGACTAGGTAAAGGCTTTTACCAACTGAAAATGCGTTTCTTATTTTCAGTTGGTATTTTTGCCGGAAATATACCCACTGAAGGGTGATTTCCCATTTTCGGTTGGTATTTGGCATAGGATTTACCAACTGAAAATGAAAATGCATGATCCGGTGGGTACTAAGACGGCGCCCGATACCAACTGAGAACAGGATTTAAGAATCCAGTTGGTATGGGTATATCCGATGCCGGAACTGTAATCCCACAGATTCCGTGAAGGACCAAAAATAAAGAGCCACAGTCACGCATCACTTATCTTATACATGTCGAAAATGGGCTGTCTCATTGTTTGAGACAGCCCACTTCTGTTTATCCTAACTGATAGGAATCATATGGCATAAAGCCCGCTTCGACGCAGAGACCTGCGAACTCCTGTGAATAGACAAAGCCTTCGAAGATGTCGAGTCTTGATGCTCCGTTAGCCAGTCTTCCCGTCCAGTCGTTATAGCCGTAATCATCAGGCTCACGATCTAGGAATATCTTGTAAAGCCTTGTGACGAACTCTCCGTCGCTCAGGTTCAGAGCCTTCATCTCCTCACTGAAGATGAAGCCGTATGCGACGCCATAACCGTTCAAGTTGCCGCTTATGAGTCCGTTCTTCCAATTGTCCAGTCCCTGCTGATCGGGCTGCCTGCCGAGAGCAAGATCGTAAAGACGAACAACAAAAGCATTAATCTTTGTGGGGCTCGGCGACAAACCGATAGTCGTATTCGACACGAACTGATCGACGCTGACACCATAGCGTGAACAGATGATCGAGAACTCCTCTGAGTTTACAAAACCGGATACGACATATTCTCTCGTATAGTGCTGAGCAAGTCTTCCCGTCCAGTCATCATAACCGGCAGGATCCGGCTTACGGCCCAGACATACCTGATAAAGTCGGGTTACGAACTCGCCGTCGGACAGCTCATAGCTGTCCATCTCAGGAGACATACAGAAGGCTGCCGCGACCTGGGGACCGCTCATGGCGCCGCTTGCCAGCTGGGAGATCCAGTTACGCAGGCCGTCCCTGTCGGGATCTCTGCCCAGGACACCGTTATAGAGCTGAACAACCAGAGGCTTTATTGCCATATTGTTATCGACCAGATCCGGATTCTTGAAAGTTTCCAGACTTATACTAAAGTAGCTTAGGTAATCCTGGCATTCCTTGCTGTTGATAATGATAGTAAAGATGTAATTGCGGCTATAGCCTTCACTGATGTGTTTTGTCATCTCGGCGATCTCATCGGCACTTGCTTCACGATTGCAGAATGTCCTATACATCAGTTTGATAAATTCTTTATCCGAGAGTTTTCTGGCCTTAAATTCATCTGAATTAAGGAAGCCCGAAGCTACCGAACCTGCGGAAGCACCGCCTGCAAGAAGTGATGAGTAACTGGAAACCTCACCCGCAGAAGCCGATCTTCCCAGAAGATTCGTATAAAGAAGATTAATGTAGTCATTATATGCATTGACCTTCGAAGGAAGTGCGCAAGCCTCAGCGGGCATGGAATCAAATACCGGGATATAAAAATGCAAGGCAGAATCAAGAAGTCCGGATGCTTTATATGCCTCATACATACGTCTGCCTTCCGATGAAACTGATTGCGTAGCCGTCATATACTGGTGACGGCAAAGAGAATATTTTCGATCAGGCGATACATTAAATCGCATATAGTAAAGTGTATCCTGACCCTTGATCGTATAATTGTAGAATATCCACTTGGCACCGCTGACGATGGATTTACCGGGGGTATTCCAGGGGATGTTATATGTCGAATTGAAATAGGCATCAAGGCCGTTTTGAGCTAGAGCCAGGCCGTGTCTTGCCGCATTAACCGCATCAGAATAAGCTCCGATATTGAAAAAGTTATAAAAACCGGTCGCGCCATTTGATCCCTGGCTTCCGTTACGTCCACACTCCTGAAGCGCATGAGATGCAAGGAAGATCGGATTGATGCCCGTATTATCGTTCTTAGCAGCGTTGCCTGCCTCAGCGAATATGTCCTGATAGAGCATGGGAGCCGCAGGATCAAGATAAACGGCAGTTGCAGGTGCCGCCATAAATGAATTCGTCAATACCCTTCCTATAGCAGCACTGTCGACTGAATTGTCCACATAATTAAGGTCGACAAACTGGAAGACCGAGGATTCGGACATCATGTTACGGGGATCCATATAGTAAGCTACCAGGGATCTGGAAGCATTTACCCAGTTAGGAGAATCAACAACGCCGGTGTAAGACAGGGACTGCCAGGTAACATCCGTTGTATTCTGTACCAGTGACACGCCTGATACAGTCTCTTTATCAAGGCAATTGGACCAGGAACTTCCTACATTTTCCGCATGAAATACCCACTGTGGATGTTTGGCATGAAGCTCCCTCAGATAGGGCTTGTAAGACTCCGGGAAAGCCGCGATAGCCGATTCAAATGCAGCATCTGCAGGCTGTGAAGACGAAGACGATACATCAAGCTGAACATATTTCGATGCGACATATCCACTGTATGTTGTGCCACTCTTTACAATAGAAACGGCATACCAGTCTGAACAAGCCGAAGTATCGCCGCTCTCTGCCTGAACAGTAGCGGTGACGGCAAGTCTTACCCCGAGCTGGGCAGTCGTTACGACTCCTCCCTCAGTAGATGCCTTGTCGCGGATATTTACATATGATGAGACATTTACGACTGTTGCATTCGCCGCCGGAGCCGCTTTTACCTGACTCATTGCCGATGGTACAGCTGCTATTACAGCGGCTGCGCAGACGATCGCAAGCATATTCTTGAATATCTTCAGGATTCTTGAACTAAAGCTCATTTTATTACCCCTTATTCCTTAGTCTTCAGAATATTATAAAACGCAGACAGGTAATTCAACCTTAATCTGCGTTTATTGTGAGGCAATAGTAACCCTTCTGTAACTCAGATTATGTTACGTATACTGTCACATATCCTTCTTGCCGCTACAGGATTATTCATCGTATAAAGATGGATCCCGTCACAATCATGAGTCAACAGATCGATTATCTGACTTACCGCATAGTAAAGACCGGCATCGAAAAGCGCCTCTTTATTATCTTCGTATCTGTGTATGATCCGCTCAAATCTCTCCGGCAGTGACGCGCCGCATGTGGTTACCATTCTCTTAATGGTCGCGGCTGAAAGGCATGGCATGATCCCGGGCGTGATGGGCACATCGATACCGGCGATCCTTGCATTCTGTACAAAGTCATAGAACATTTTATTTTCGAAAAAAAGCTGGGACAATAGCACCTGCGCCCCCGCGTCAACCTTCTTCTTAAGATTGCGCATCTCATCTACGGTATTGGCGGAATCAGGATGATTCTCGGGATAGCAGGCAGCGGCAATACAAAGATCCGTTCTGGGCTTGATATATTCGATCAGCTCGGATGCATGGAAGAAAACATCCTTCGGTTCGAAGTTCGGATTCTTGTCCCCTCTTAAAGCCAGGATATTCTCGACTCCGGCATCCTCGATACGTCTACAGAATTCGTCGATCTCCGCTTTGTCATAAGGAAGGCATGTCAAGTGAACTACGGGCTCCACGCCGTACTGCTCCTTGATCTTTCTGGCAAGAGCTATGGTCTTGTTATTATTGGAGCTCCCCCCCGCACCAAATGTAACACTGATGTAGGCAGGCTTCAGGTCACACAATATCTCGAGTGTCGCGTCAATATTCTTAAGTTCTTCGTCATGCTTGGGCGGAAAGATCTCAAATGACAAGACACGCTTCTGCCCGGCATAAATATCTGTTAGCTTCATAGGACAAATTCCTTTATACTTTGATTGTTGTATTATAGCATTTTTTATGAGGCGCGAAATATGTATTTAGTGAACTGTAATTGTTTTGATCCGGTAAGGATTGCCGACAGCGGTCAGGCCTTCAGGTTCAAGGTCTTGGATAACGATCATGTTGAGCTGGTCGCATGCGGCAGATATCTTCAGATAGCTAGACTATCCGAGGAAGAGTTCGCCTTCTCCTGTGACGAGGCCGATTATAATGCCATCTGGAGAGCTTACTTTGATATGGATCGTGACTATGCTCAAATCGAAGCCTCTGTAGACCCTGACGATACCTATCTTAACGCTGCAGTCAAATATGGGCACGGTATCCGCATCCTTCGCCAGGAACCATGGGAGGCGATAATTAGCTATATTATCTCCCAGCGCCGCTCCATCCCGTCGATTACGACCTGTGTCGAGCGTTTAAGCCGCATAAGGGGGCATAAGATAGATCTGCCGTCTCTTGATACGCCTTTTGTCACACCCGCCTCCGACGAGTATTATTCCTTCCCTTCAGTTGAAGATATGCGCGGGATCAGCGCCGAGGACTTATCCTCGATTGGAGCCGGTTATCGTGGGCCCTACATCCTTTCTGCGCTGGATGATTTTGCCTGCGGTAAGCTGTCTGCTGAGCTTCTTGATTCTAAGAATGATGATGAACTCTACGAGATCCTGACATCTATGTATGGTGTAGGAAAGAAAGTTGCCAATTGCGTAATGCTCTTTGCCTTTGCAAGAACGGGCCGTTTCCCGGTGGACGTCTGGATCGAGAGGATCGTGAAGAACTATTACGGAGGCTTTTTCGATACAAGCATCTATCCTGAGACCGCAGGCATAATGCAGCAATATATGTTCTATTATGAGCGAAAAGATACTACCCACCGCAGGTAAAAGAGCCGGAATCTGAGGATTCCCTGCAACTGCAGCCTCAACGAGCTTTACGAGGTATGTAACGGTCAGCCGAGCCTTACAGCTCGTTCTCACTCAGGAAGATATCGAGCCTCGAGAGCATGCTGTCCGCTACATCATCCGGGGCTTTGTCCTGAGTGTAGATCGTTGTCATCTCGCCTAAGACAATATCCCATACGCCGAAGTCGTGAACGGTGATCGAGTCGACTGTATCTATCATGGCACGTATCGCATCTGCCTCTTCCTGCGTGATAACAAGATCAACTATCTCTCCTGTCCTGTTATCGAAAGTCCTGCAGAAAGGAAGAATCAGATCTGCCACGTCATCAGGGAGAGAATTGCGGTCTACAAGGGCATCAAGATAGATGTCATAGATCTCGGAATTGACGGGGAATCCTCCGCCAAGCATAGTGTACTGACAGGTATCGGATAATATATATGACATGAACTCGCAGCACGCTTTGATATCCGATGCCCCGGCATTCACCGCCATGAGTCCTCCGGGTTCGATCGGGTGCGACGATCCGTTATATGATGGGAAGCCTATATAAGTCGGTATCTCACCCATGGCCCTTACAAGACCGTGATAGTCTGTTGCACTCCACAGATACTGTGTGCACATCAGATAAGATCCGTTTCTGACCCCGTCCGCATCTGCATAGGCAAGCGGGGCGGTCGAAGGATCGATCCCAAGGTCGTAGGCGGTCTGAACGAGCCGTCTCATAGCAGATGAGTCGGGAAGACCGTCATGCATCCGGTACAGAAGCGCGCTGTAGACGATATCCGCAGAATTACTTCCTCCGTCGATGGTACAGCCTTCTCCCGGTTCGGGGATATCCCACAGCGAGAAGTCCGTACCTTCGCCCCATACGCTGCCGAGTCCGAAGTTTCCGGTAACAGTAAATGCCCCGAAGATCTGATAAAGGTGTCCGTCATCGTCCTGCATGAGAGATCTGATCGACGGTGCCACATGGCATTCATCCAGATCGATATAATCTGATATATCAGCGACCATTCCGGCTCTTCCCCAATACATATAATCGAAAGTACCCCCGTAGAAGATATCAGGTGAATTACCGCTGTTGAAATCGCGGATGATCTGTGCGTTCCTCTGTATCTCTGCTTCAGCGCCTTCCCCTGTAGAAGGATAGAGATCGATAAATTCGACAGTCCTGACATAGTACTCATCCTGACTGTTGTTGAAGTTGAATACCGCTCTCTCGACTATGCTGTCCGACATAACTCCGAAGCCGCCTATAGTCAGTTCCTGCCTTGTAGAAAAGTCAAGGTCCGGATCATAGTAGACATATGTAATCTGAGCTGATGTATCGACATAGTAATGCGGAACAATGATAAGATCATCGTCTATAGGTGTAGCTTCAGAGAAAAGGTTACTCGATGACCTGGCAGGTTCGATCAGCATATTTGACTTATATGCGATAGTCCTGAAGGTTCCGTTTTCAGGATCAGCCACAGAGTAGATGTCGCTAAAATCCGTGAAACTATATATTCCGGTCTCCATCAGCCCGCTTATATCGCTTATACCCATGTCGCGTGCATTGATCTCAGTCCTGACCATACCGGCTTCAAAATCAAGTTCGATATATCTGCATGGCACTGCGTCATCATCGACCGCCCAGATCTTGCCATTTATCGTTCTGATCGGAAAGTGATAGTTGTAGTTTAACGGAAGCGTATCATCCTCGATCCTGCCGGTCTCGTTTCCTTCAAGATCATATCGCATCGCCCGGCCCTGCATGAGTACAACATAACCATCCGTAATGGCTCCGACCGCAACACTTCCATAATAACCGGCCGGTATATCAGGGGTATATGTTGCCGTTATATCTCCTGTCATGGCATCAATGAAACAAACGTTATTCATCAGATCGATCGCGATTATTCTCCCATCAGAGTATGAGCACGTATGAACAGACATGTCGAGATCAAACCTGCGCGTCTCGTTTCCTCTTTTATCGGTAAATATCATTCTGTTAGTTGCGTCACCGACGTTTCCGACTGATGGATTCTCGTAAACCAGATAGCAGACTTCTTCCCCGGCAGGGAATATATCTCCGATATGTCCTTCAAACCCGTAATCAATATCTACCGTGACCGATCTGTAGCACCTGGAATCTGCATCGTATTCTTCGGGAACGGTTATACCGGACAGTTCCGTCTTTTCAGTATCGACGGAGGAGATCGAGGTATCTGTGCCGCCGGATGTTTCAGTTGTATCATTTTTAGAGCATCCGGCCGCCGTAAAAACAGTAATGGCGCAGATCAGGATCGCTGTAAGTGTCAGTCTTAAATTACCCTTCATATATAGTCCTCCGTTCCTGCCGGACATACTCTGTTTTTATACTATATACTACTTGCAATCTATGAATTCAACCGTACTACTCTACTTCCCGTAGGTAGCCTCCGCTCCTCCCCTCTGTTAGACTTGCCTCAGAAGACAGCAAAGAGGTCATCGTTATGGATAAGTATATAACCGGAGACGTGATAAGGACGCTCCGTGAGAAGAAGAATATGACACAGGAGCAGCTGGCTGAGAGACTCTTTGTGAGCAGTAAGGCAGTCAGCAAATGGGAGACGGGAAAGGGTTACCCTGATATCAGCCTGATCGAACCGCTTGCCGGGGAACTCGGGATATCGGTGGTCGAACTGCTTTCCGGTAACTGCATAACCAATACCAACAGATCTTCCGATATGTATAAGAGCAGATTCTGTGTGTGTCCGGTATGCGGTAATGTTATCGCATCTGTGGGTGAAGCTCTGGTCATGTGCTGCGGCATAACACTGCCGCCGATGGAAGCTGAGGAACCGGATGAGGAGCACCGGATCAGCGTTGAGAAGATAGAAGACGAATACTTTGTCTCGGTAGATCATCCGATGACCAAGGATCACTATATCTCGTTTATCGCGGCCGTATCGGATTCCGGCATACAGTTATCGAAAATGTACCCTGAGAGCAATGCCGAGACCAGATTCCGGACACCTCTTGTCAGATATATCTACGCATACTGTAACCGTCACGGACTGTACAGAGTAGTCAAAAAGTGATCAGGTTCCGCAACGTTTTCGATAACAGACCTCTTGACACGCCTTCAAAATAGGAGTACAGATTCACCAACTGAATATTTGTAAGCAAAGGCGCTTATTGATGTGGGTCACCGCATTCGATAAGCGCTTTTAAAAAGGACCCCCATACCTTTGAGGTATGAGGATCTTTGAAGTGACTGTCTTAACTTAATGACATTGCTTTGTAGACAGCCGACCTTGAAAGCGATAATCCGCGTATATAGCGGCATATCGTCACAAAGCCGGATCCCTGTCAATATATCTCAGCCGTTTGCCCTGCCCTTCTCGAAAGCCGACAGATTACCGGGAATGGTCTTTGGCTTGGAAGCAAAGGCCTCTTCTATCGCCTCTTTCCACAGAGCCTCATCAACCCCGAGATAATTGGAAAGTGCACCGAGCATAACGATATTGACTGTCTTGGATGTTCCGGTCTCCATCGCCAGCGATAATGCATCGATCTCAACGATCTTAGCCTCAGGATCAGCATTGGAACGCAGAGCCTCAACAATATTCTCAGGGTACTGCATCTGCCCCATAAGGACAGGCAAGGACTTGATCTGCTGCTTGTTGATGATCATTACGCCGCCTTTCTTAAGAAGTCCGGCCCATCTGACAGCCTCAACTTCTTCAAAAGAAAGAATATAATCAGCTGTCCCCTCCTCGATAATAGGAGAATGGACCTCCGGCGCGATCTTAACATAAGTGATAACAGAACCGCCACGCTGGCTCATACCGTGAACCTCTGAAACCTTAACATCAAGACCAAGCTTCATGGCGAGGATGCCCAGGAGCTTACCTGCAATGAGGGTTCCCTGTCCGCCTACACCTTCAAGTACAATAGATGCTTCTAATTGCTGCGACATATTACTCCTCCCCCTTCCTAAGTGCGTCGAATCTGCACATATTTACACAGAGTCCGCAATTGTTGCAAGCCTCCGTGTCGATGACAGGCATTCGATCCTCACCCATGACAAGGGCCGGACACATGATCCTGCCGCAAGCACCGCACTTCTTGCATTTCTCATAGTCAACTTCAACATTGATACCCTTGCGGGCTCTGCCTGTCGGGATAAGAGCGCAGGGACGTCTTGCAATAACAACGGAAACAGTCTCCTTTGCCAGCTCTTCCTTAATGACATTCTCTGTCTCGAAAGTATCAACAGGGTCTACCACACGAATATTCTCAGGATATACGCCAACGCTCTCACAGAGCTTCTCGAGGCTTACCTGAGGAGCTTTCTCAAGGCGGATATTATAGCCGGTGGAAGGGTTTTGCTGATGTCCTGTCATACCGGTAATAGAGTTATCAAGGATTATCAATGTAATGCTGCTCTCGTTATAAACAGCATTCATAAGATTTGTAATACCGGAATGCAGGAACGTGGAATCACCGATAACACCAACTGTATGACGTGATGCTTCGCCGTCAGTTGCCTTGTCAAAACCGTGAGCCATACCGACAGAAGCGCCCATACAGATGACCGCATCTACGGCCTGCATAGGAGGAAGCGCTCCCAACGTATAGCATCCGATATCTCCGGTAACTGTTACCTTCAGGCGATGAAGAGCCAGGAAGAGACCCTTATGAGGGCAACCTGCACAGAGAACCGGAGGTCTGTCGGGCGCTACAGGAAGCTTGTCTGTGTCGATAGCCTTAACAGGCAACGGCAGATCGGAAAGAGCGGCCCTGATCATGGCTGTGGAATATTCGTAGAGCATAGTGAATAATTCCTTGCCCTCACACTTGATACCCATCGCCTTGATCTCATTTTCGATAAAAGGATCAAGCTCCTCTACAACTACAAGTCTGTCAACCTTGGAAGCAAACTCTTTGATCAGCTTCTCAGGAAGCGGCCATACCATACCGAGCTTCAAGACACTGGCATCCGGAACGGCATCCCGCACATATTGATAAGCAGCGCCGGCCGTAATGATACCGAGCTTGCTATCTCTCATCTCAATCCTATGAAGACCGGCAATGCCGTCGTCAGCACTGGTGTCCTCGATTATCTTTGCCGTCCTCTCTTCAACAACAATATGCTTTTTAAGAGCATTGGCAGGCATCATTACATACTTACCGGAATCTTTTGTATAATCTTTGATCCTGATCTCATCGGGGGCATTTACGGGAACAATACTCCTGGAGTGAGATACTCTTGTATGAAGTCGCATGATGACGGGCGTGTCGTATTTCTCTGACAGCTCGAAAGCATATTTGGTAAAATCTCTGCATTCTTCACTATCGGAAGGCTCGAGCATTGGAACCTTGGACGCCCTCGCATAGTGTCTTGAGTCTTGTTCATTCTGTGATGAATGCATTCCGGGGTCATCAGCAACACAGAACACCAAACCTCCGTTAACACCCGAGTAGGATGCTGTAAAAAGCGGGTCTGCACAGACATTCATACCAACATGCTTCATGCAGGTCATAGCCCTCGCACCTCGTATGGATGCACCTATAGCAGCTTCCGCACCGACCTTCTCATTCGGAGCCCATTCACAAGCCACTTCATCATATTTTGCAATTGTTTCCGTAATCTCTGTACTGGGAGTTCCCGGATATGACGAGACAAACTTCACACCGGCCTCGTATGCTCCTCTGGCAACCGCTTCGTTACCGAGCATAATCTCCAAACGGGGATTCCCATTCCCCTCACATGAATAAGCCATATCAAAACCTCTGCAATAAATTATACTCGCCGCATATTATAGCATAAAACGAATAAAAAAAGACCTCGAGTCTCCTCAAGGTCTTATCTGGTGCGGCCGACGGGACTTGAACCCGTATGGTCATCCCACACGCCCCTCAAACGTGCGCGTCTGCCAGTTCCGCCACGGCCGCTCATCACAGCAAGACCTATTTTACTTACAGACAATCAAATTGTCAACCCTGAATTTATCATCGAAAAACTGCCCCGCCATATCCGGCGGGGCAGTAATCTGATCAGTTAATTTTCCGGATCATGAGAACTCAGTTCTCTTCCTTCCTCTTAGCGATCCTGACTGCGAAGAGCATTGCAGATGCTGAAAGCGCCATGATCGCGATCATTACAGCGGAGGACTCGCTCTCACCTGTAGCTGCTACGGAAGAAGGTCTGGAGGAAGCATCCTGGATCGTGATCTCATTTGTCCTGGATGTACCGTCAGACAGTGTAACAGTTACTCTGTGACGTCCTGCGGACAGCGTCAGATAGTAATCACGATTGAGCGATACGCTTCCGTCCTCATTTACCGTGTACTTATCAGGCGAGAGAACCGTGTCATCAACACTGACAGATACGACTGTGACACCGGGAGTCGGTGTAGGTGTGTCTGTTGCAACCGGAGTTGCTGTAGGAACAGGTGTAGCCGTCGGTACAGGTGTAGGTGCTTCCGTCGGAGTAGCCGTAGGAGCAGTTGTAGGTGTAGCCGTCGGTGCTGTTGTAGGTGTAGCCGTCGGTGCTGTTGTAGGTGTTGGTGTAACTTCCTCTGTAGGAGTAGGTGTAACTTCCTCTGTAGGAGTAGGAGTTACATCACCTTCGGGCGTAGGCTCAGGTGTAACTGTCGCTTCTGTGTATGCATCAGTCAACTCGATAACAACATTATCATCAGCTAAGATTGCAGCGGATCCCTCTGTAGTGCTTGAAGCAGAATCCAAAGTGTATGTTGTTGTTTGTCCGTCAAGTTCTTCTACTACAGTGAATGTCTCGCCTGCCTTAAGTCCCTCGAAAGTATAAGAATATGTTCCGTTACCTTCATCCTTCCACTGACCGGCGTCAGTCCCAACATTCCCGAACTTCAGTTCAGGAGCTGTTAATGTAGTTCCCTGATCACCCGTGATATTGAAGGTGATAGCCTCAAGTTCGTTAAGCTCAGCGCCACTGATCGTCTTACGGATAGTCAGGCTGCCGGTCGCATGAGCTACAGAAGATTCATAAGCATTCGTAAACTCAGCTGCCTGTGCGGCTGTCTGCTCACCTTCAGCTACCGTGATCTCAACTGCTGCAGGTGCTGCTGTCAGTGTATATGTTGTATCACCGTCAGTGATCGTTGCTGCAGGTGCTGTCTCTGTAATCGTCAGGTTTGTTCCGACTGCGATCCTGTCTGCTACAGCGTAGGTGTAAGTATTACCGTCTACACTCCAAGTTCCGGCAGTAACTGCTGCACTGTTAAGTGTAGGGATCGTGATATCCGCACCCTCTACTGTGAAATTAATATCTCCTGCCAGTGCAAGATCGATACCTGTCAGAGTCTTTACTACCTTAATATAACCATACTGTTCAACTTCCGTCTTCTCGAAAGTATTCACGATCGTAAAGTTACGGCTTCTATGGTCAGCATTGATAACAGTCGCTCCATCAAGTGTGTTGACCTGAGAATCACAAGAGTAACCTGCATTCAGACCTGCTGTGAAATCATCGATCTCTTCTACAGAATACCTTCCCTGGGGTACATTCTCGATGATGGTAGGTGTGTTACCGGGAACTACAGTAAAGATCGTAGCTTCCGACTTTTCTGCCGTAAGAGTGATCAGGCCGCTTGCATCACGACAAATGTAATTATTACCATTCCTCACATAGAAGTGATACTCAGCAGGATTTCCACTTCCTTCAACATCGCCCTCCTCAATCTTGTAGACATTCAGAGTACCATAGACAACCTCCTCATATGTATTTACAAGATCGAAAGTGATTGTTGTATCCTGATCCTCAAAGCTCTGTGTTGTTCCATTGCCGGTTACGGATACAAACTTGTAGTTTGTTGTTCCACCGTTGCTTGTCTCAGTAACGGTATAAGAACCGCTGGGAATATCATTTAATGTAAATGATCCATCGGTGAAGTCGTCAGGATATGTGACTTCCATATCATCACCATTGTTGAAATTGGAAGGTCCCTCAATAGTGAAAACGATGTCATCCAACTCTGCTGCCTGTGCTGCAGAAATACCTTCGATTGTCTTGGTAATCACAAGATTTCCGTACACCGTTGTCTCGGAATCATAAGCATTCGTAAACTCAGCTGCCTGTGCGGCTGTCTGCTCA
>CAMNGC010000016.1 GCA_946537885.1 uncultured Clostridia bacterium | reverse complement strand
AATCCGTGCTCCTTAAAATTAAAATTCTCGTGAATCATATTTGCTCCATCAAATTAAGATTTATCTTAGTCAATTTCCTGATGATTATATTATCTAATCCCTTCGGATCAAAAACGGTATTTCGTACTGATCTCCAGATGCCCGCTTTTCCGGTCGAAAACAAAAACATCTTTGCAAAACAAGAGATGCGGTGTTTCTTCCCGATTGCTTTCAAACATGTCTGAAGCCATCTTCAGAATCTTTTTCACAAGCTTCTTATCGCTTGCTTTCGTGTATAAAACGATGTCCTTCGTTGGGGCGCATACGATCAGATCGTCGTTCAGGTCATCCGAGAGGTTTTTCCAGACATAGTCAAGACATAAGCTTTCCGCTTCGAAATCCCCGCCTGCCAGAATACCGTAAACGCCGGGCTCTTTTGATTCACTCCATCTGTAATGAATATCTCTGCAGAGATTATCGAAGGCCTTGTTCCACAGTTCCATGACATCAGCCCCGTCAGGCAGCTTGTCGTAAGTTATATAGGTTAGAACACTGCCCATATCTTGAACAAGCATACCGATAAAACTGTCCATTACGCGGATCATTACCATCTGATCCGGATAATCCGGAGCAGATGCATCCGGGGGCATCAATGATACCTGGTTTTGCGGATCTTTGGCCCAGTTCTTCTTTATTCTTGGATATATTTTCGTCTCGTCGAAAACAAAATCATCGCTGAATCCGTCTTCAAACGGACCGTCTTCAGATGAATGCGTCCATTCGATATCACAGATATCATCTTTTCCCTTAATGAAAGCACGCACGCGTTCAAGAAAATCAATGCAAAACTTACTGTATGAATATTTTGCAATGATGCGGATCACGGGTCGGAGTCCGGGCTTTGCCTCTTCGGCCTGCCCACTCACGATGTAATCAAGATAATCATTGATCTTAGCCTGGAGAATATGGCCATGCTCCTGACGTGTCGCAGGCTCCCATTTCATATCATCAAGGATCACGAGGACGTATTTGCCGTCTTCTTCCAGTGTTATGTCTATAACTCCGCGATCTCTTACGTTTGACATATTAATTATCCTTCATTCCCCTGTAATCCCCTTGTTTGATAGATTACGATATTATCCTGCTGATTTTCACGATCTAAGCATCTTCCGAATCCTTAGTCCGCACAAAGATATTTTACCATACGAATTAAACCCGACTTGGTTGATCGGGGGGTCGATTCTCTCCTCTTAGTAAAACTCCCAAAATATATCTAAAAAAATCGCTATATTGAAAAAAGGCAACAAAAAAGCTGAAAACGCAGTGTTTTCAGCTATTTGCAGCGAATATCTCGAAGGTAGACGCTTTCTATGTGGAAAGCGTTCACCTTCGAGATATAGCGTAGCATTATAGAAACGAACGGTCCCTAAATTTAATTATTGATATTGGGATACCGTCTAGCATTCGACTTCACCCTCTTCCTGTGCTGAAATTGAAACATCCTCATTCCAGTCTTTGCGTGGCGGAACGAGGGATCGAAAATAGATATTATTCTTATTCATAATTTGTTACCCATCTTTCTATTGATTTTTTGAAGTGTTTACCAAAAAGGTTGACACTAATTCTGTTTTTGTGTATTATGTTGTTAACCCAAAAGGTAAACGGAGGAGTACACCATGCGCACAAAATTAGGAGACTTTTTAAGAGGTTTAAGAATGAAAGCTGATATATCATTAAGGAAAATGGCTGCCGACTTAGGGATTTCCCCTGCATTTCTCTCGGCTGTTGAAAACGGCAAGAAAAAAATGCCTGACTCATGGTTTGCTTTGATTCCTAAGAAATACAACCTTACAGATGATGAATCTGATGAATTCAAGGATATTGCTTATGAATCCTTTGAAACCGTTGAATTAAATCTTGCTAAAGCTAAAGAAGCAAACAAGAAGCTTGCTATTAGGTTTGCTCGTCGGTTTGATGAAATTGACGAGAAGACCTGCGAGGAACTCCTTGAAGTATTAGAGAATAAGTTTAAGGAGGACTCCCCTCATGAGTGAGTATTATGCGCAATCTGTCTCAAGAGAAGATATGAGACAGATTGCATACCTTGTACGCAAGAAGTTTGGATATCTCAATCATTGGAATTTACCAGTAGATCGTCTATTAGATCAAATGTGTGATGCATTTCCTGAACTCTCTTACGAGATAGTTCCCGATAATGAATGGGATGATCCAACCGCACATGCTGTCACGAACATTACCGAACATACTATAAGAATAAGGGAAAGTATCTATAATAGAGCCTGCGAAGGCAAAGGTCGGGATAGAATGACCATAGCTCATGAGATTGCTCACTACATATTGATCTGTGTCACCGAGGTTAAATTATATTGTCGTGGCGACAAAAAAGTTGAAATATATAATGACCCTGAATGGCAGGCAAAGTGCCTAGCTGCAGAATTACTTATACCCTATTACAAATTAACAGCATTTAAAAAGAAGCCTTCGGTTAATTTCATTATGAACATCTGCGGGGTTTCTTCTGATGCTGCTGAATATCAGCTTCGGTACATTTGAGGAGGTGGTGCCCTATGATTGTGCATAGACCCAAAAAGAAAAACACCCTGTAAGCAAAATAGCTTATAAGGTGAATTCCTTGGAATGCAAGCATCCTAATTGTGCAAAGTTATTATGCCACATCCCAAGGAAAATATCAATTTAAAGAAGGAGGAATCAAAATGATTTCTACTTTATTAAACAAAAAATTTTCCGATAAGGAGGTCATAATAAATGACAAAATTAAACGGCACCCGTAAAGGATGCAAAGACGTGTTCAATGCATTTTTGGTATCATTGGCAACTTACGCCGGATTCTTCGAGTTCCCAATCATAGGGCCTTGTCACGATGGAGTGAATGAGCTGATCGCCTTTTCTATGTGTGTTTCCTCTAAGGTATACAACTATTGGGTTCACTTCTATGAAGACGATTATCTCTTCGAACGTTTGTGGCGTAACCCAAAGAAGTATCTTCCGATCCTAAAGCGGTATAACGGAGTGATATTGCCGGACTGGAGTCTCTACCGTGACATGCCTCTGGTAATGCAACTCTGGAATATCTACCGCAGCAGGGCAATAGGTACATGGCTTCAGGCAAATGGTGTGAAGGTGATCCCGAATGTCCGCTTTGGAGACAGAAGAACCTTTAAAGTTTGTACAGACGGTCTCCCCAAGCACTCTGTCATAGCGGTTGGAACTCACGGTACATTAAAAAACAAAATTGATCGTGAGATCTTTATCAAGGGTCTTGACGTCGTTATTAAAAGACTTATGCCAACCGCAATAGTAGTTTATGGTGCTTGCCCTGATTCTATATTTCAGAAATACAGAGATATGGGAATCGAGATATACCACTTTGAAAGCGATTTCGGAAAAGCCATGAGATCGAAGAAGGAGGTGGTATAATGGGTACAGGATATCATGGTGGATTTGGAGAAACTCTTGGTTGTTCAAGGCAACAATTTGTATTGTCCTGTAAAGTTGAGCCTATCAAGATCAAGCTCCCTCCCAATGATCCGCAGCTGGGTCACATATTCGGTAACAGGCCTGGTCATCTTCCAGACACTCCCGAAAACAGGAAAAAGCTAGAAGACTTGGCTAATGACGAATCAAAATATGTCGGTGACGACAAGTATGGGAACAGTTGGAGTTCCCAAATTGAACCAGACGGGTCACAAACCTGGGTCAGATTCCGCGATGGAATCATAAATGAGGGCGGAAGCAATAAAAAGCCTCGCCTATGGGATAAGGATACCGGTTTCAACAATAATCCCTTCAAAAAGGGAGGAGACAAAAAGAATCCACCCAGAGGCACTAATAACAACGATGCCAATGATGGCAAAGGTCCTAAGAACAATGGAGGTAATGATAAATGACATGTTTTGAACTTTTTTGTATGATTTATTATGCATTGGATGCTTTTTATGATCAAAACAAAAATGATATAGTTGGACAATTCTTAAGTGATGCCAATCCTTTTCTTTTCGAGGATAGCGGATCCGCCGATCCTGCTGTTTTTGAAGAGTTTTGTTCATTCGTCAATGAGCCAATAGAACCTGGGGAAAGCTATTCAGTTGCAAATATGTATATTGAACAATTATGCAACCAGGATATCACCAATGCTTTCAAGTCGATAAGCAAGTCAGAATGGGATGACGGCTTAAACTCTTATCTATCATCACCACACAAAAAATAATACCTTCAAATAAGACCTGAGCGCCTCTGTTGTTGAATAAACGGAGGCGCTTTGTTATGAGCTATAGCATTCTTTATGATTCTGCTAAACATTCGACTTCACCCTCTTCCTGTGCTGAAGCTAAAAGATCCTCGTTCCAGTCTTTGTGCTGAAATGAGGATCTCACTATTAATGTCCTTCTCGAATAGCTTCTGCCGTAAGTACTTGGCCGCTTTCTGTCCGGGCGGATCGTTGTCAAAACAAATATAGACCTGACTGTTTCTAAACAACAAATCAGATGGTCTAAAATGACTTTTTCGGGGGTTCGAATCTCTCCTCTTAGTAAAACTCCCAAAATATATCTAAAAAATCGCTATGTTGAAAAACGGCAACAAAAAAGCTGAAAACGCAGTGTTTTCAGCTATTTGCAGCGAATATCTCGAAGGTAGACGCTTTCTATGGCGGAGAAGGAGAGATTCGAACTCTCGAAACCCTTTTGGGGTTTACACGATTTCCAGTCGTGCGCCCTCGACCAGGCTAGGCGACTTCTCCGTGCACCATATGGTCGCGTAAACTTATTGTTTATCGCAAAATGCTTATTGATTTTACTTGCATTTAAGATATTTGTCAACAGATTATTAGCCGGAGCCCTCTTTATGCTTTCTTATGCCTTCGGCTGTGCTATAATTCCTCTGTATTTTCGAAAAGATATTGAAAAGGATGTGTGACAGATATGCACAAGACAGGCTCATTGGCAACAATAGCAATGCTTATAATCGCCGGATGCATGGTATCAACGGCCTGCTCCGGAGCCGACAAGGGCTCAGATGACAAGAGCGCGAATGATGCTGTAACTGAGACAACAGTGGATATCAGCTCGCTCAGCTATCAAGAGCGCTATGATCTGTGGACGGCAGAACTCATGTCTTACATGGAAGGAGAATCCCCCGTCAGCAGTCGCGAGGAATTCTCCGGTACCGACGAATTCGGTAACAGCTACTCCTCCTACTACAAAACTGCCGATGACGGGAATTATCGCTCGATCGAGGTTGTTTTCGAGCATGACGACGGGGCTGAAACACATCTTGAATTCTATGATATAGACACTGATCTCATGTATATTGTCGACACGGATACGGTCCTGAATTCTGACGGCACTGTCACATGGGAACTGAACAAATATGCAGTCGTAAACGGTAAAGATGTATACCTGCTCGCCACAGACGAGGGCGGGAATATTGTCGAGACGCTGATCGAGGACGAGGAGTATCCTGCGGCTTATAAGACTTTCGATGAGGTGATCGGGCATTATGCTGGATAATAGCGGCGGCTCCCTCTCCAAGGGCTTCAGAGACGGACTGGCTATAGGTCTCGGGTACCTGTCGGTGTCCTTTTCTTTCGGAATTATGGCTGTTACATCCGGACTGGCTTGGTGGCAGGCTGTTCTTATGTCATTCACAAATCTTACCTCGGCCGGGCAGGTCGCCGGCGTCGGCATTATGTCAGCCTCTGGCGGACTGGTCGAGATGGCAGTCACTACAGCGATCATCAATATCCGTTATTCACTCATGTCCATCTCCCTGTCGCAGAAGACTGACGATAGTATGACCACCCCCGCAAGGATCGCCCTGTCCAACTTTATCACCGACGAGATCTTCGGCGTGGCATCAGGCGCAGCTCACCCGGTAGGACGTCGATATATGGCCGGCCTCGCGGTGCTGCCGCTGATAGGCTGGACTCTCGGCACACTGCTTGGGGCGGTCTTCGGAAGCATCATGCCCGACATTGTCTCTGAATCACTTGCCATCGGTATCTATGGCATGTTTGTCGCCATAGTCCTGCCTCAGACAAGACGCAACCGCACCATCATGTGGAGCTGCATCATCGCCGTAGCGCTGGCAGTTGTTTTTCGCTATGTGCCTATTCTCTATGACAAGATCAGTTCGGGATTTGCAATAATCATATGTTCCGTTATCGCAGCACTGGTTGGTGTCTTCCTGACTCCCGATGATGACGAAAAGACTGATCCTGCTTTGGCAAAGGAGGCGGCAAATGGATAATTCCGTATTCTTCCCTCTCCTTATCGTAATGGTCAGCGTAACATATCTGATCCGCGCTCTGCCCTTCGTGCTCTTCAAACGCAAGATCACCAACCGCCGCGTCAAGGCCTTCCTGGAATACATCCCCTACACGGTCCTCTCATCCATGACCTTCCCGGCGATCCTCTATTCCACCGGCAACGTGGTCGCGGCTGCCTGCGGACTTGTCGGGGCCATGGTCCTTGCTTGGAAGGACAGATCTCTTCTGACTGTTGCTCTGGGCACCTGCGCCATAACTTTTGCAGTCAGTCTCCTGCTGCGCTGAAACATCTCCTTCCTCATAAGCTCCCTCTCCATCATCGAAAAGATTGTTGTTAGAAGAGGTAAGCTGTGATATACTTTCTCCGTTGCACGATTTGCCTCTATAGCTCAGTAGGTAGAGCGCATCCATGGTAAGGATGAGGTCGCCGGTTCAAATCCGGCTGGAGGCTCCAGTAGCGAATGACCGTTCTGCCGCGCGCAGGACGGTCTTTTTGTGGGACTTTCACGGCCTCCTTGGGTATTAAATGGTTCTTTGCGGAATCTGTGGGAATAAGAATTGAAAGACGCATAAGGAAAGCTTGATCAATTAGGGGGCATCAACAGAAATGACCTTCAGACAGCAAATCTGTTGACGGCAGTAGCAGCTGCGTCAACAGCTATCCCCTCAGAGCTTTATGTCATAAACATCGTCTATCAGAAAGCTTCTTCGGTCCGTAAATTCGATTAAGCGCTCCACCGGATCTATCCGGCGCACGCGCCCGCTGACCGTGATGTATCGCCCGCCCTCTTTGTGCTCATCAGGCTCGTAAACCGTCAGTACTACAGGCGGATTTTCCTGGATCATTGCCTCAATGGCGCAAAGCCTCATATCAAGAATATTCTTCCGATCTTCCGTTATTTCGAGACGGGCAGATGTAAGCCGCGCCGTCTCGGAGACCTGCTCGCCGTAACCGGTCAGCGCTGCAAATGACGCGAACTGTGCCGCCCTGTCAGCCACGGCCATCGGCGGATGCTTGGCTGATACAGGTCGTGACCTGCCGATTATGTCATCATAGGGGAAATCCGATCTGCCGGCTGCATTTTCGCTCATGCCTGATGACCTCCGATCTGTCGGTTACGCTGCGCCGCCGTCGAGCCTTCTTTAAGACTCGCAGCCTTGAGGATAGAATTCCCTCCGAAACGCTTTTTGATATCGATCATGGTCTTGTTAAGAGTCTTCTCACGCTCGAGCTTCTCTTTTTCCTTCTCCCTTTCCCTCTCTCTTGCCTCGTAATCGGTAAAAAGATCCATCTGTTCATAGTCCGCGCCGCTAACACCCTGAACATCCGTCTCCGGCACAACATGATTCGCCGCGATAGTCACGCGCCTTACAAGCAGGTCCCTATTGGTTATCTCAGCGAAAAGTCCCATAACCGCAGTAATTATCTTGGACGTGGAAGAAGTCGCCGGCCTCAGATTTACACTCCCGTGGGCATGAGCGGGAACACGGCGGCCATAGTGATCATAGGTAACGGGGCCTCGATAACGGCGCATTATCTCAGGGTTCGAGAGATTTTCGACATCATAATTGATGGTCAGCACCATCTGATCCGTAACAAGTCCCTTATCTATCAGATCAAGCACCAAGGCCTCGGTCATCTCACGAACGATGATCTCCGCCTTGCGGTAGGGGTAGGGCTCCATAAGAACCTGTCCGGAACTCAGACTGCCGGTGGACGGACGATAGGCCTTGATGTCAGCGATGGTACAGGGCTCTATCCCCCAAGCGTGGTCGATCAGCAACTCCGCATTCACGCCGCAAAGTCTGTAGAGCAGGTCTTCATTATGATAATCATTCGGGCCGCCCAAAGAGCAACGCGCCACATCCCCCATGGTGTGCATCCCGCACTCTGCCAGCTTGGCTGCCGTACCCCGGCCCACGCGCCAGATATCCGTTATGGGTCTGTGATCCCACAGAAGCCTTCTATAGCTCATCTCGTCCAACTTGGCGATCCTTACGCCGTCCTTATCTGCAGGTATATGTTTGGCCACGACATCCATCGCCACCTTACAGAGGAAAAGATTAGTCCCTATGCCGGCAGTCGCCGTAATCCCAGTCGTCTTAAGTACGTCATCGATCATCTTGCGCGTCAGTTCGTGAGCCGTCAATCTGTAAGTCCTGAGATAAGCCGTCGCATCAATAAAGACCTCATCAATGGAATAAACATGTATATCTTCCGGCGCAATGTACTTCAAATATACTGAGTAGATCTTTGTACTGATATCCATATATCTGGCCATCTGCGGCGGCGCCGTGATAAAGCCGAGCTTGAGTCTGGGGTTACTCTGAATATCCGGATCAAAACTTGATTCCCCTTCGAAGTCGGATATCCCCTCTGAGGTAAGCTTTGCAAGCCTCTCACGATTCACCTCTTCGACTCTCTGAAGCGCCTCGAAAAGTCTCGCTCGCCCACTGATCCCATAAGCTTTAAGTGACGGCGACACGGCCAGACATATCGTCTTTTCCGTCCTCGTAGGATCGGCCACCACAAGATTTGTCGTCAGCGGATCGAGTCCCCGGTCAACACACTCGACCGAAGCATAGAAAGATTTAAGATCAATGGCGATGTAGATCCTGCTGTCCGGCATAGACTCCCCTTTTACCCTTTTCATCATTATAGCATGGGCAAAAGATCCTATTCGTCATCTTAGTCTATTTCACTTATATCAAAAATATTGTATATTATGGAAAGGTATATAAATAGGCACTTAACCTATTAAAGGAGGAATAACCGATGAGAAAGGAAACGGGAGGCACCATTGCTCTGGGAATAATCTTTTCGATAGCAATAATGTTCTTGGAGTTTTTCGGATTAGCGACATACTTTGCCTCAACAACAGTAATGGATCCGGGCTACTACAAAAAAGTATTTACGGAAGATGAAGTAATCGACAACTTCTATGAGATGGCAGGTGATGCTTTCTCAGATTCATGGGATGAAGAGATCGGCGATCAGATGCCTAAGGTCGATTTTGACGAGCTGTTCTCGCGTGAGTTTATCACACAGTACATAGGAGATTTTATCGACGGAGCGCTGCTCAACGAGAAGCATCCTTTTGACGAAGACTATTATGAGGATTATATCCTCGATGAAGTAATACCCGAGCTCGAGGAACGTTCCGGCAGGCGCATCAGCGTAAACGAACAGGAAGCTATGGTCGAAGACTTCCTTGATAGTCTTGACGACTCGATCAGAGAATCAAGGGTCGATCTTGAGGATAACAGCAGTTTTATGGATATGCTGGATGCAGGCGCGAAGATGAAGACCGCAAGCCTTGTAATCCTCGGTATTGCCGTTGTTCTTGCAGTCGGCATGATCTTGAAGTACAAGAGCAAGTTCAGAGCCGCCCGCAACATCTGTCTGGCCTCCTTCCTGGCTATAGGATTCGAGGCAATGGGCTGGATGGGATTGCATGAGTCTTTCCAGGAAATGATCGACGAAGAGATCCGTGACGGAAATTACGACAAGAATCAACGTAAGGTTTTCGAAGCTCTTGGAGAGGTCTTCCTGAAGGAACCCGCTAAGATTCTCGGCATTATCACACTGCTGTTCTTCATCGGCATGATCGTTTTCCAGATCCTTCACAAGCGCTGGCTCAAGAATAGCGATGACAGCGATGTTGATGAAGCTTATGCTTATAACAGAGCAGAGTATACCGCCCATACTGCTGCACCTCTGGCAAGCACAGGTTACAACTCTAATCCTTACGGAACATCACCTTACGGAAGCAATCCCTACGGTACAACGCCTTATGGGCAGTCCTTCCAGGATCAGTCTTCTCAGACGCAGAATCCTTACGGAACATCACCCTACGGCAGCAATCCTTACGGAACAACACCTTATGGGCAGTTCTCCCAGGATCAGTCTTCTCAGACGCAGAATCCTTACGGAACATCACCTTACGGTAGCAATCCTTATGGCACATCGCCTTATGGCAGCTCCCCATACGGAACAGATCCATATGCTCAGACTTCCCAAGCTCAAACGCCGACCGACAACCGGGCTTCTGATGTCTCCGATGATTCAAATCTTTGATCAGTCCGACTGAAATAAACGGCGCCGCGATCTTGCAAAAGGTCGCGGCTTTTTTGTTGTTCTTATATCAGCTCATATGCTGCAGGGATCACTCCAGCTCATTAAATCCGTAACTTGCCAGCAAAGCGTTGGCATCCCGAATACTCATGGAATGCTCAACGGCGTAGATCAGCAGGCTGTCCCGCTCGTCCTTGGGATATAAAATACCTGCATTACTCATCTCGAGGGCGCGCTGAGTCTCAGTCAGATCCATCTTCAGCGCCAGGGCGATCAGCATGATCTTATCGCGACTCGGATGCCGGGCCCCACGCACGATCTGATAAGCAAAGGTCCTTTCAAGATATGCATTCCTGTAAAGCCATCCGGTATCGACTCCTCTGCTTTTCATTATATGGCGCAGGTATTGCGAGAAGTCCGTCGGATATTTGTCGCGGATAGATTCCATATAGGCATCGAGCTGCTTACGATCCTTAGTATTTTTAAGCTCATCGAAAAGCATGCCCGTAGGCTTTTCCTCGTATTTATTATTCTTTCTGTCATTATTATCGGGTCCCATACACGTATTGTACACCATGCAAACCGTAGGCTGACAGCCTACCATCACAATCTCTTAAAAGTCGAAAATATCAAAAACAGAAAGAGAGAATGTGAATGAAAGCAGAAGCTCTTTTCGATGAGCTCGCAGCGATCGAGAACGAGAAACAGCTGGAATTATATATAGAAAAGATACAGAAGGCTTACCACAAGGAATTCAAGATCTTCTTAAGAGAGATGATGGATCGTATGGGGGTGGACCGTGCCTGGCTCTATCGCCATTCGCGTATGGAACGCACCTATATATACCAGCTCCTGGACGGCAAGAAAACCCATCCGGGCAAAGACAAAGTAGTCATGATGGGGATCGCTCTCAGGATGAATGTCGATGAGATATGCTATGCGCTTGAACTGGCTGATACAGGCATACTTAATCCCAAGACAAGCCGTGACAGTCTGCTGATCTATGCGCTTCAGAGGAAATACAGTATTGCCGCCACAAATGCATTACTCGAGCAGTTTGGGGAGAAACTACTCGAGTAAGCTGTGACATATATCGGTTAATTAACCTGCTATATAAAGACTTCAGTTGAAGCTAACATCGCCTGATGTAACATCTGTATCAAAACTGCCTGCAGTGCTGTTTGTGATCGTTATATCACCGCTTGTTACATCGATCTCGGCAATACCGTCAATGGTACAGTTGATGATGTCAACATCGCCGCTGGTGGTCTCGATTTCAAAGCTGTCGCACATGGAATCGCTAAGCTTGATGTCACCGCTTGTTGCTTCCAGATTGATGGTGGCGCAATCTGCGTTTGAGATGTCGATATCTCCACTCGTCGTATCCAAGGAAATGCTCTCCGTTACTGTCGCCCTTGACTCGACATCACCGCTTGTTACATCGATCTCCAGGGTGCCGATGGTAAGGAAATCCGGGATATCGATATCGGCGCTTGTGGTGTCGATATCGATCAGATCATATGCCTCTTCGGGAAGCGCGATCACCAGATCGTGATCATCACTACTGAAATCGAAATTGATCCTGACAAAGTCGTACCAGGCCCGATTATCTTTCTGATCGATATTCAGGACACCGTTCTCAACCTTAACTGTATATTCAAGCTCATCACAGTCCCAGCACTCCACGTGCGTACCGTCATCCTCGGATTTTACGAACTTGATATCGTTATCAACAGTGTCGATCTTTATCGATGTGAACTCGTCGTCAAGATCGTAATTCTTCTTCTCGTAATCTCTCTTGAAATGAAAGATATCCTTATCAAATCCGGATGCGGCAAATGCCACTCCCATTGTTGCCACACCTGCAATTACAAGTGTGAGTGATGTTACCAAAATAATCTTTGTAGCCTTTAACATATCCCTTACTCCTTATTTAACAAAAAAGTGCTTGATCCATCTCATGAATCTTCCGATTAGTTTTACCGATCCCTTGCTTATTGCCTTTGCCGGGATTATCAGCAGAATCCCTATTCCCAACAGTACCATAGCCGCGCCAATCGAGATAACAGATCCGAATCCGCCGCCGAAAGCCACTGAAACAAGTCCGGCCAGGATTGCTCCTGCTGCAGCCGCTATCAGTGATCCTACTACAATGAGCGCCGCAAATAACAAGGACATGATCACCACCACAAAAACAAACACAAATGTCAGGGCAACGATCGCCAATGGCAGCCAGAAAGGTGATGTGAGGATTATTGCGACGAGCTTCCCTGTGCTCATGCCTTCCTTCTCCTTAACCTTCTGCTTGACGAGCTTGCTGAGCGGCTGATCCATCTGGATCTGTCTTGCAACTTCCTCGGGTGTTCCGACTGCCGCTACAGCCTCGTCTTCTCCCATCCCGTCTTCCATGCGATCGTCGATCGCTTCTTCATAGAACTCGAGAGCCTTCTCGATGTCCTCATCAGAATAGCCGGCTAAAAGCCTTCTGACCTCGTTTTTGAAGTATTCTTTCTTCATCTTAATCCCCTTCCCTTGTCACATAGTTATATATCGAAAGAATCTCATTCCACTCCTGTGCAAATTGTTCGAGCCTCTCCCTGCCCGCTGCAGTTATGCAGTAATACTTGCGCAGTCTGCCGTTATACTCCGCCGATCTTACATTGAGCGATCCTGCTTCCTCAAGTCTCTTGAGGATCGGATACAAGGTCGACTCTGACATGCTCACATATGGCTTTATGTCTTTTATGATCTTGTAACCGTAGGACTCTTCATACTTGATCGCGGCCAGGACACATATTTCCAGTAGTCCGCGTTTAAGTTGTATATCCATCTCTATACCTCCTTCGACACAATACTACGCCTTGCGATGTATTCTGTCAAGTGGGGTATCGAAAAATTTTTCGATACATATTCGAGAGCATAAGAAGACCGCAGTCTCGTGGTAAGACTGCGGTCGGAGGATTATGCCGCGAGGGGCCGAACACATGTGTTTTGCGAGGGGAGTGTGTCCGACGCGGCTTGCTATTAGGAAGTGTCTTGTTCAGTTAAAATCTCATCCTACGGGAACGAGGGCCGGTTCAGCGAATGCCTGAAGGGATGACGCCAGAAGGCTCACTAGATCCGAATCGTCGCTGACTTCTACCCATCCCAAGGATTTTATAGCGAAGTCGCCTGTGTTATATATGCTCTCGAAAAGCTCGTTGTACTCATCTACAGAGATCTCATTGCCATCGCCGTCATAATAAACGGCATTCTGGTTCATATCTTCATCATAGCTCTCGTAGCTGCTGCAGATGTCTTCGCACATAAATACATTATCTTGAATAGACATATAAGTCATAGCCAGACTTGTCTCGTTCATGCCGCTTGAAGCTGTATTGTAGCCTACATAGTATGTTATGCCGTCCACCGTCACGGTCTCGACAGAGTCGGCGATCATGTCAGGGAAATCGTAGCCTTCACGAACATTGGTCTCGAGCTCATTTAATTCACCGCTTGCGGGATCAACCTCAAAGATCCGGGCGTATGTGTACATACCGGAACCCTGAGTAGATGCCGCGATAAGCTCATAATTACCGTCATCATCCATATCGGTTACGGCATAGTAATAATCTTCGTACTCATTGTCGCTATGCCATTTATCGTAATTATCTGCCATGATCTGAAGCTGTGCATTTGTCTCATCCGACACTTCTATCTCAGGAACCCTGGGAATGTCCTCAGTACTCTCCTCAGCTTCAGATGTTGTAAGCTCTGTGTCTGAAGGCGCTTCCGTCTCAAGAGCTTCAGTAGTCTCTTCGGCCGTCTCGCCGGCAGCTGCCGTTGTCTCGTCTGATGAATCATCTTCACTGCATGCTGCGACAGAAATGATCATTGCAGATGCCATTAATAATGCTGTTATCTTCTTATTCATTCTATTCCTTTCCCGACAGCGTCCTCTTATCGTCTCCGACGCCGTCCGCCGTATTTCCGGCTCACATATAATACGATTTGAGTCGGAGCTTTGTTGCATCGGGATTCTATCTTGATTGGATCATGCATCTGCCCGAAAATGAAATCCTCCTTCAGTGGATTCAAACAAATAAAAAGTTCTCCGCGCCCCCTGTAACAGGAGAGGCACGGAGAACCCCATCAACTCAGTCAGCTCATTAATTATTTATGATAAAGCTTCTTTGTCTCATATGTCGGCTCGCAGGTGATATTCACACCCAGCTTATGGAAGACATTCTCATCGACACCCGAGAGGATCGTCGTTGAGTGGGCATCTGAATGAGCCAGTGCGCCGATGTGCTGCATAGCAAGCTCTGCTACAGGGTTGGTGGCAGCTGACATCGCAAGAGCGATCAGAACCTCGTCCGTATGAAGTCTCGGGTTGTGGTTGCCCATGTGATTTACTTTAAGATCCTGTATAGGCTCAATGACATTGGGCGAGATCAGGGGAATGTCGTGAGAGATTCCCGCCAGTGCTTTCAGAGCATTAAGAAGGGCTGCGGAAGAAGGTCCCAGAAGATCCGTTGTCTTACCTGTTACGATCTGACCGTCGGGCAATTCAATAGCCACCGCAGGCCCGCCTGTAGCATCAGCTCTTACCAACGCTGCAGCAATGCATCTTCTGTCAGCAGTATCGATCGATGACTTATTAAGGATAGTCTCCAACTTGGCAACATCACTGCCGTCGGACAAGCCCTGGCGGACAGCGCATTTCGCCTGGTAATACCTTCTGATGATCTCGGATTTTGATGCTTCCTGGCAGGCTTCGTCATCTACAATGGCAAAGCCGGCCATATTTACCCCCATATCAGTGGGACTCTTATAGGGAGACTCACCGAATATCCTCTCGAAAGTGGCGTTCACCACAGGAAAGATCTCGACATCTCTATTATAGTTAATAGCTGTCTCGCCATAGGCCTCCAGATGGAAGGGGTCGATCATATTTACATCTGCCAGATCGGCCGTAGCAGCCTCATATGCCAGATTGACGGGGTGAGCCAAAGGAATGGACCAGATAGGGAAGGTCTCGAACTTGGCATAGCCTGCCTTGATCCCCCTCTTGTTCTCATGATACAGCTGGGACAGGCAGGTTGCCATCTTGCCCGAACCGGGGCCTGGAGCCGTCACCACAACGAGAGAATGCGTCGTCTCGATGTAGTCGTTCTTACCGTAGCCGTCTTCGCTTACAATGTGCTGTATATTATTCGGATAACCCTCAATGGGATAGTGCTTATAAACCTTCATTCCGAGCTGGTGAAGTCTCTTCTCGAATTTCTCGGCCAAAGGCTGTCCGGTGAACTGAGTGATGCAGACAGATCCGACATAAAGACCGAATTCCGTAAAAGCATCTATAAGTCTTAATACATCCTGATCATAAGTGATGCCCAGGTCGCCTCTTCTCTTGCTTTTCTCGATAGCATCTGCATTGATGGCTATGACGATCTCTGCGTCAGCCTTGAGCTGCATCAGCATCTTGATCTTGCTGTCAGGCTCAAATCCGGGCAGTACTCGCGAGGCATGATAATCATCGAAAAGCTTGCCTCCAAATTCCAGATAGAGCTTACCGCCGAACTTGGCAATCCTGTCTCTGATCTTCTGAGACTGAAGCTGAGCGTACTTTTCAGCGTCAAAACCTATTTTATACATGGCCGTTACCCCTTCAAATCATTTTCGGACAATATTTTATCAGAACAGAGGACGGACTTGTGTTACAAACGCTATTTTCGAAAAGAAATAATAATTACTTATGCATAAAGAGGCGTCATTACGATCAGGCTATTCGCTTTATAGTCGGTAGGATCTATCTCGTAGCCGTCACGGATAAGGTCATAGCCGGATCCTTCCATCTCTTTCAGGAATTCTTCGACAGTTCCGATCTCATCATAGCCGTAGGTATCACCGCGATAGTGCATGGGAATTATGATGTCGGGGGCGATCCTCTTCACCATATCGGCGGCGGCAGCGGGCTCCAAGGTATAATAGCCGCCCACGGGCATAAGGAGCACATCGCAGCCGCAGACCTTATCCATATCATCATCGCTCAGTTCACAGCCGATGTCACCCATGTGAACGATCTTACGGTCATAGACATCAATTATGGCGATATTATTCTCGCCTCTTAGAGCGCCTTCCTTATCATCGTGCCATGTGGGGATAAACTCGACCAGGAAAGGTGTATCGGCCCTCGTCTGGCTGATCTCGATCTCCTTAAAAGCAAAATGATCCGCATGTCTGTGAGAACAGATGACCTGATTGGCGGTCTCCTTGAGAGGACGATAACCGGGGACCGAGCCCCTCTTATAGGGATCAAGGATAAGAACAAATCCGTTCCTCTCCAGCTTGAAACACGAATGGCCAAGATAAATGATCTTCATATCTGTCTCTCCTTCCCTACAAGTATAAAAAGCGCCTCTATCGCGATTATAGCAGAATAAAAGCCGGGCTGCATCATAAGCCATAGTATAAACACGAGGTGGACCAAAGTAATATAGGCAAAGTCTATATAGCAAGTAGATTTTATGCTGTTGACAAGGGGATTTTCGTGAGTATAATTGTAGTTAGCTGAGGCTAACCCTCTAACAACCTTCGTGCATAGTACACCGAGCCTCAGTTTACATCCTGGATAAAGAAACTCCACTTTATCTTGAAACATAAGCCATAGTAGGACAGTCGCCCACAACCCTCGGACGGCTGTTCTATTTTTGTGGAAAGCTTTACGGGCATACATCATTTAATATTGAGGCGTCTATTGCTAAAATACAATTAAAGTATTTAAGGAGGACGTATGATCGAATTATCCAAAGAGGAGCTGAGACAATTTGCCAGGCTCGAGCTCGATCTGAAGGACCTCGGATCAGCAAATATGACTGACAGAATTGTCTCTAACGAATTCTATCAGATGACTCTGCAGGACCTATATGATGCGATGAACAATGCTATCGACAGGGGGATGGACAGTTTTGATTTTAAGCTCAGCTATTTCGTTCCTCTGACACAGATCCTCGGGAAAAATCTCGGCCTGCAGGATCTTTACGGCAGCTTCCCCCAGGGCCTTTTGATGTACCGCTTAAGGTCCCTTAACATCGAAGAAGATGAGATGATGGTCTGGGTCTTAAAACACCTTTATCTGGACTTTGATGACATTGATAAGCTGCTGAATCATTTCAAAAAACCACTGAGTACTTATGAGCATTTCCAGGAGCTGATCGAGGCGATCGACTGTTATTACAGAAACATCGGGATCGAGACCAGGTTCAGAGAATATCCCGACATGATAAAACGGGATTTCATAATGGAATGGGATAACGAGCTGCTTCTTTCCGCCGCCGCTCCTGAGACCCGCAGCCTATTCTCGGATTTTGTCATGGACCTGGCCGAGAAGGACGATCCGGATGCCATAAGAATATTAGGCTACGCCTCATACGGCGGCAATCCTGTTTTCGAAAATGATATGAATCTGGCAGCAGAATGCATGGACAGACTATGGCGATTCCACGGCTTCGGCTATGCAGCCAATACACTGGCACACATGTATTATGACGGCAAGCTGACAGGCGGACAGGCTGATCTCGAGTCAGCCTTTAAGTATTTTGCCATTGCATCCTTTATGGGAGTTACGGAGGCGACCTGCAGCCTTTGCAGCATGTTCATAAAAGGCGAATATGTCGGAAGCAATATCGAATTAGCGGGGCATACGCTGGACTCACTTTATGTGAAGGCTCTGATAAGATTCGAGAACGGAGAGAGGAACACCCATCTGGCGGAGATTGCATACCACTATAGCGATGTCTACAGGCGGCTCTCGAATAATCCGGGCGACATGAGCATGATCGAATCTTATGTGATCCTGCTAAAAGCCTCCTATGCCCTGAAAGAAGAAGCAAGAGCCGGCGGACCGCCTGAGAATTCCGATCTCGGCGTCCTCATCTCTCACCGCATCAAAGAGCTACAGCAGGATCTCTTCCCGCCGTTAAAGAGCTCGCATAAGACTAATAATATGCAAATGCTCACAAACTTCATAATGTATCGCGGATACTGCAGCTACAGAGCCGGGTTTAAGAGACTCAAGAACAGCCGCGTAAAAGTCACGGTGACAAGGCTTAAGAGGGGCGGCGAAGATCTTGCTGAGAAGACTCTCCTTCCCTATCCTGAATTCGGGGGCTGTTGCCTGACGGATACACTGACATTCTATGCTGAGAACGTAAAGGAATTTGCCGGGTTTGAGATGCTGCCGGACGAGATTATTTTCGATACCGTTGAAGATATCATAAATAATGCATCAGACAGAGGCAGTATCATGAGATTTATCAGGGACGGAAGGACGGTATTTGTTCTGGATCCCGAGTACTACACAATCAAAAGACCGGCGGATATTGTTATGTGAGCTGAAAATGCAAGATGTGTCATCTCTGATAGCCTTTTACTATGTGGCGCAATTAGGAAGTATAACGGGAGCTGCAAGAGTGTTTAACATCTCTCAACCCGCTATGAGCAATCGAGTCAAGAAATTCGAAAAGGATATCGGCGTAATGCTCGTAGAAAGAAACGGGGCAGCCATTAAGATCACCCGGGAAGGTCACATTATCAAGGATGGCGTAAGCAATATGATGTTGCAGTACGCCAATATGCTTTCAAGCATCAGGGGACTGTCACAGAGTATCGTCATCTGTTGCTGTTCGGATGTTTTCGCGAGCGCACTGGCGGTGATAATAGCAAAATTCAGACTTCGCTATCCGGAGATCTCATTCCGAATACTGGGATGCACACCTGCCGAAGCGATGAAGCATTTAGCTAATGGAGTCGCCTCATATTTTCTGCTCCCCAGCGACAGCAAGGGGAACATCGAGCATCCCTCACAAACGGAAGGAAGCCGTTTAACCCCGCGTTTCTCGATGAAGTGCCGTATGGGAGTCATGCTGCCGGACGGCATCCCCCTGGCCGAGCGCAAATTCATTACTCCGGAAATGATAAGCCCCTACGATGCAATGATCCCGTCAGACAAGCAGCTCATCGCAAGGCTGCGTTCATGGTACGGGGAACAGTACGCTCCGCAAGCAGTGATAAGGACCGACAAAATAAGTGAAGCGATAGCGGCGGCCAGAAGCGGAAGCGGCTATGCCATAGTGCCCATGAGCTCCGAGAGCTCGCTCTTCAGGGGCATGTGCATTCGCCCTCTTCAGCCGGATCTGAGTATGTATGCGGTAATCGCAGACTCGCCTAACAGCATACATAACACCTCCGTCATAAGATTTAATGAGTTTCTTAAATCGTCGGGTTGAAAAAGATCAGATCAACCCAAGCTTAAGCAAGGCATTATAAATGCCGTCTTCATGAAGGGAGTCCGTCACGATATCGGCCGCTTCTTTAGCGCGGTCGGATCCGTTGCCCATTGCAACCGCTACTCCTGCCGCCTCAAACATATCGAGGTCGTTGGCACTGTCGCCGATGGCAATACTGTCCTCGATCGGGCATCCGATCAATTCACATGTGTGTCTCAGACCCGATCCCTTGCTCATTCCCTTTGGAACAAATTCGGCAACATATTCATTGTGCTCAAGAAAGTCATAATAGGGCTCAAGCAGCTTATAGCAGACCTCTTTCTCTGAGCCTGTCATATCGCAAGACAGCTTGGATATCTCCCACTTGCCTCGCATAGAGCTTATGGGAAGGAGGCGCTCGCCCAACTCTCCCATAAGCTTACGGCCATAAGGGTCATTCTCAAAATCCTCACGGTCCATATAGAGGTACTCGCGTCCCTCAAGGATAGGACGCATCCTGTTCGCCTTAACCGTATCGACGGTGAACTCTGCCAAAGATCTTTCAATAGGACGATAGTAGACAGTCTCGCCTCCGATCTCGATCATGGTGCCGCACCCCGATACGATGCCGTCAAAACCTATCCCCAATAGCACAGGGTCGTAAATATACCCCCGGGTCCTCCCACTGCAGATAAAAACACGGTGACCTCTACTCTTAAGAGCCTCGATCCCCCGTTTTGTAGATTCGGGTATGTGATTGTATCTGTCCCAAAGTGTGCCGTCTATATCAAAAAATACAGCTTTCCGATTCATCTTAACTGCGTCTTACCTGCCTTCGTCTTCGTTATGTCGAAGCATCCCCCAGATACTCGTCAGCCACGACCAGCGTACCGGCTGCGATCTTAACCTGTGCTCTCTCCAGCGGCATTGCTTTACCGAAAAGATATCCTTGCAGTCTCTCACATCCGATCTCTCTTAAGTAATCTGCCTGCTCAGGTGTCTCAACACCCTCTGTCAGAGTCCGCATGCCCAGATCCTTTGCCATCCTTACGACATTATTCAGGACAGCCTTGGATTTGGATTTGGTAGCAAGATCAGAGAAACCGGATAAGAACTTCATATCTATTTTCATAACATCAAACTGATAATCCTTAAGTACATTAAGGGACGAGTAGCCTGAGCCGAAGTCGTCCAGCCAAAGCGGGTAGCCCAGGTCACGCAGGCGCTGAAGGTCATCACGAAGAGTGCCGGCGCCTTCTGAGAGAGCACTCTCGGTAACTTCCACGTGCAGGTAGTTACGAGGAATATTGTAGCGGCTGACACAGCTTTCGAGAATAGATACAACATCCGTCAGCTCAAAGTCCAGTCTGGAAAAATTAAGTGACACGGGAACAGTCGGTTTCTTGCCGTCCATTAGCATACGAAGATCGCTGCAAACGGTTTCTACTACTACCATGTCGAGCTTATGCACCTGCCTGTATTCTTCAAGTATGGGAATAAAGATTCCGGGAGGGATGTTGCCCATCTCAGGATCCTGCCACTTGGCCAGAGCCTCGTAGCCGCAGAGCTTGCGATTTTTGGCCCAGACTACCGGCTGGTACTGTATGCGGAGATGTCCGTTATCAAGAGCCGTATCGACATTATTAACAATATACTGTCTGAGTTTGAATTCATCATCCAGGGACTTGTCGTATTCCTTAAAATCCTGATCATAGCGTTTCTTGATGCTGTTACACGCATATCTGGCATAGTCGCAGGCCATATTCGGGTCTATGGAATCATCCGTCGGAGAATATGCGCCAACTTTAAGTCCGATCTGCGCAGAATCTGAATAGCCGTAGACCCAGCTGGTCATCTCGGCAGCTTTCTCCTCTGCTCCGGCCTTATCGGTAAGCACTACAAAATGATCATCCGCCTGCCTTGCTACGAGACTTCCGTCAAAGATCTCCTGTAGTTTCTTGGCATAGTCGATAAGGAAAGCGTTACCCATATCAAAGCCGAATTTCTCGTTATAGGCCTTAAAATTCTCTATGTCCAGGAAAAGGAAGGATCTGTCTTCAGGCTTTACATCCTGCTCTTTAAGGATACCCTCGGCACTCACTCTGAAGAAACGCATACTTGCTACGCCGGTCAGATCGTCAACGGCTGTCATACGCTTGAAATGCTCATTAGTCTCGATCAGTCTCTCTTCCTTCTCGGCCTCGCTTCGCCTCTGATGGTAGTTACTGTAGGCAGTCGCCATCATGGCCACCCAAAGGGTGAAGTAGTTGACATTATCGGCAAAACTTACATGACTGACATGTCTCATACAGATATACATGGCGATAAAGGATGCAGTTAATGCAAAGAAGGAAGTGATGGGCTTCCAAGTCAGAAGGCCCACCACAAACATCGCCATGGTAATGAAGGTCAGGATCTGTTCGCCACGCTCATAGTCGCCGGTCGATATATATATGCCGAAAATAATACAGATCGCAGAAAAGACAACCAGCGCCACTTTCCCGGTCCGCCGATCCTTTACCGAAGAATGCAGGAAATGGTCGCCGTAGATCATTACGACAGCTGCCGTCACAAAGAGAATGATGTAAGAGATAAGGTGCGTGACTATCCACGAGAAAGATCTTGTAACATCGCCATGCAGGTAACTGAACAGCCATATGATCATATAGCTTTCGAGTGCAGCAACAATTATGGCCATATAAATACTTGACCTGACATTGGCACTCTCGAAATACTTCTTAACACTGGGGGAGGTCTGATCTATTCCCAGCCAATGCTTGATCTTATCGCGCATAATATCTCCCACATAGGCCCGCGAAGGGGGCTTGTCTTCAAGAATATGCAGGTGTCTCGTCCCACAGAACGATCTCGCCCGTGCGCCGAGTTTCCTTCATGTCTATTATACGCTGATTTGATGAGCCGCGGTATCTTAAACGCAAATCTTTTTTGCACAGTACAAAGCGACCGTCAACAAGCACATCGATGAGGTCGAGGAATCTGTCCGTAACCTCACAGTTAGGATGAGACCCCGGAACGATAAGCTCATCGTGGTATCTGAATCCCGTGAAAGCCCAGATATCCTTATTGGGATATCTCGCTCTTATCTTCTCAAGGAGTGGAACGATGACTCGCTGATTCTCCGGCTCGAAAGGCTCTCCACCCAGCACGGTAAACCCTCTTATGTAATCGGGTTCGAGCATCTTCAGGATCTCCTCTTCCGTCTCCTCGGTAAAGGCTTGTCCGTATTTGAAATCCCATGTATCGGGGTTAAAACATCCTTCGCAGCAATTGGTGCAGCCGGACACGAACAGAGTCACCCTGACTCCGATTCCGTTAGCGATATCACAATTCTTTAAAGATCCGTAATACATTTATCTCTCCCTTTTCGATGCGCAAAGGGGCCGAACAAAAGTCCGGCCCCATCGATTAGCTGATAATTACCGATATCCGGTTATCAGAGATGAAGCACACGCTCTCTGATCTCCTGTGTTCTGCCCTGATTCCAGAACTGAGTTCCGATATAACCGCATGTACGGCGGGCAACATTGAGCTTAGCCTGATCTTCGTTACCGCAGTTAGGACAACGCCAGATAAGCTTGCCTTCCTTCTCTTCGATCTGGATCTCGCCGTCGAATCCGCAAACCTGACAGTAGTCGGACTTTGTATTAAGCTCAGCATACATAATATTGTCGTAGATGAACTTCATAACATCGAGAACAGCCTCGAGGTTGTTCTGCATATCCGGAACCTCAACATAAGAGATAGCACCACCGGGTGACAGTCTCTGGAACTTGGACTCCAAGGCGAGCTTGGAGAAAGCGTCCATCTTCTCGGTTACATGAACATGATAGCTGTTTGTAATGTAGTTCTTGTCCGTAACACCCTTGATCATGCCGAATCTTCTCTGGAGGCACTTAGCAAACTTGTATGTCGTGGACTCAAGAGGTGTGCCGTAGAGAGAGTAGTCGATATTCTCTTCAGCCTTCCACTTGGCACATGCATCATTCAGAGCCTGCATTACCTTAAGACCGAACTCTTCGCCTTCTGCTTCTGTCAGCTTCTTACCTGTTACCTCATATACGCATTCCCAGAGGCCCGCGTAGCCGAGAGACAATGTAGAATATCCGCCATAGAGCAGCTTAGTGATGGGCTCGCCCTTCTTAAGTCTCGCAAGGGCACCGTATTGCCAGAGGATAGGAGCTGCATCGGACAAAGTTCCCTCAAGTCTGTCGTGACGTGCGCGAAGAGCTCTGTGACAAATCTCGAGACGCTCATTTAATACTCTCCAGAACTTATCTTCATTACGTGTCTCGCTGCAGGCCGTGCATGCAACGTCTACAAGGTTGATCGTTACAACGCCCTGATTGAATCTTCCGTAATACTTAGGCTTACCCTCTTCATCGACATATGGTGTCAGGAAGCTTCTGCAGCCCATGCAGGTGTAGCAGTTGCCATTACCGTTCTTGTCGACCTTGAGCTGCAGCATGATCTTCTCGGAGATATAGTCCGGAACCATTCTCTTGGCCGTGCACTTAGCTGCGAGTCTCGTAAGATACCAATAGGGAGAATCCTCTTTGATATTGTCCTCTTCGAGAACATAAATGAGCTTGGGGAAGGCAGGTGTAACATAAACACCCGATTCGTTCTTGACGCCCTGGATCCTCTGCTTCAATACTTCTTCGATGATCATTGCCAGATCCTTCTTAAGCTGAGGATCCTTTGCCTCGTTAAGATACATGAATACGGTAACGAAAGGCGCCTGACCGTTAGTCGTAAGAAGTGTTACTACCTGATACTGGATAGTCTGTACGCCACGCTCGATCTCTTCTCTTAATCTCTTCTCGACGAGCTCGGAAAGATTCTTCTCATCAAGGGTCAGACCGACAGCCTCCAGCTCCTTGAGGGCATTCTTCCTGATCTTCTCACGGGAGATCTGAACGAAGGGTGCCAGATGTGTAAGAGATATAGACTGTCCGCCGTACTGGTTGGAAGCAACCTGGGCAATGATCTGAGTAGCGATATTACAAGCTGTGGAGAAGCTGTGAGGCTTCTCGATCATGGTTCCGGAGATAACAGTACCGTTCTGCAGCATATCTTCAAGGTTGACCAGATCGCAGTTATGCATATGCTGGGCAAAATAGTCCGAATCATGGAAGTGTATGAGGCCCTGATTATGGGCATCAACGATATCCTGAGGCAACAGGATCCTCTGTGTAATGTCCTTGCTGACCTCGCCTGCCATATAGTCACGCTGCACGCTGTTTACTGTGGGGTTCTTGTTGGAATTCTCCTGCTTGAGCTCCTCGTTGTTACACTCGATAAGTGTCAGGATGCTGGCATCTGTCGTGTTGGATTGACGGATAAGACTTCTGGTATAGCGATATGTGATATAGAGCTTAGCAACCTCATAAGCGCCGTGTGCCATGATCTGCTTCTCAACAAGATCCTGGATCTCTTCAACGGAAAGCGCGCGCCCCATCTCCTCGCACTTCTTCTCAACGGAATCAGCGATCCTCATGATCTGAGTGGGAGTCATTCTCTCGCTCTCTCTGGCGGCATCGTTTGCCTTGGTAACCGCATTAATGATCTTCGTTATATCGAAATCAACTTCTGTCTTGTTCCTCTTGATGATCTTCATTTGTGCAACCTGCCCTCTTTATATCTGTAAAAATACTTTGTTATTGTAACAATGTTACGAACCGTTGAAAATAGCATTTTCCGCCGTCCTTTGCGTCAGGATCCCCCAAACGCCCGAATCATCGCGACTTCACGAATTGTTACAATTTTGCCGACCATCCAAGGGGTGGATCCTTCCGGGTCATTTCCCCTCCTGATGTTCCTCTATTCTATCCATATGTTGTGGTACTGTCAACGACGAAACCCAATATATTGTGTTACAATTCCATTTCTGACCACAAGATATGGGAAATGTCAGCTAACTCAACATACTCTTTCGCGATTTTTGCAAAAAGAGCCTGTCAGGCTGTGTTCATGCGAGTATGGATTATGGTAGCGCTTCTCCGCGAGGAGGCTATAAAGCTTCCTCTTATCATAAGCGCCGGTATGCTCCTGCAAGATATCAGAGATTGCCGATCCTCACATAGTCGAGAGAATGCTTCTCAAAGTAATCATCAGCGAAAATAGTCTCGGAATAAAGCGAGAAGTCAACACTCTTGGTAGCAGTCAAATGGGGCTTGGCAGCCGCGAAGAGTCTCTTGAAGATCTCGGGCGCACCATCCTTAGGGCAATCAACGATTACCAGGAAGGAACGCTTGCCGTCCTGTAGCTTGCCGAGAAGTCCCAGACTGTTGACGGAAGGAATCCCTGCTGCACACTCCTTCAGAGCCTTTCTTACAGCATCAGTCTCGGGGCCTTCAACAGGCTCATTGACCATGATCCTGGCTGCCTCTTTTTTCTTGATGGTCTGCTTCTGCATCAGCACATTACGGGCAGCCTTGGCTCGGGCTTCGTTGATGGAATCTGCCAGCTTACGCGGAAGATGGACGGGCACCGGACCGAAGGCGTTGATCATCAGATCGGGCGCAGCCTTGGATGTAACCTTGGTAATGTCAGCTAAAGTAGCCACGATTACAGAAGGCTTCTTGCCGTCAGCATAAAGATCTTTCCACTGACTCATTGCAACGGGATCCGTAAACAAAGGCACAGCGGCACCGGAGGCTCCATTAGCCTCTGACTTGTTGGTCTTAAGGAGCATGAAGCCTATCTTACGCTTGCCGTCCTCAGTAGTTCCGCCCGCTTCGGGATTAACCGGAACCAGATAGCTGGCGGCGCTCATATGGCTGATAAGAACGCTCATATAGTCACGCTGGCCCTGGAATTCTTTATATTCAAGAGTAGCGCCGACCAGTGCCGGATTATCGACAGGGGTACCTGCAGGCTTGCCGTTACGGCGCTCAACGCCTGATACGACAGAGAACCTGGGGATCAGCTTATCCGCGGACTCTTTATTATCCTTCGTAAGATCTGAGGAAAGAGTGATGGAGGCACGCTGCTTCTTATCAGAGTCAGGAGCATTTTCGCCGCCCATCGCTTTGATGTTCTCGAGCTTACAGCTGAGGACCGTTCCGTTCGGTCTATAGACAAAGAGCGAATCTCCTACATGGCATTCACCGTGGATGTTACCGATCGCGACGAGTCGGCCTTCCTCATCAGGGCCTTCGATCTCTTCGACAAGAAGATAGAAACGACGGCCTTCGTTAGGCAGATCGGCCATAGCCTTGCGCGCTGCCTCCTCACGTTCGTGAGCCGCACGATTGGCTTCGAGCATCGCCTCATGAGCCTTGCGCGCATCTTCTTTACGCTGTTGCTCCTCCTCGTCCGTCTCCTCAATAGCTGCCATTATCATGGCGTCAAGATCATTTTCTTCAGCGGAGAGCTGAGCCTGATTCTCCTTATCCTTGTCGTTATCCTTGTTATTCTTACGTCCGAAAATAGCCATCAGCTACCCCTCACTTCCTCGATTAATGCCATATGATTATAAACAAAAATTGTGAATAATGGTACCTCAAGGGCGACGGGGCTTATCACGGCTCGTATCGTAAATGTTTACAAGATTAAGCCGCAGGGCGTTCGTAACTACGCAAAAGCTCGACAGACTCATTGCAGCAGCACCGAACATGGGGTTCATGGTGAGACCAAGTCCTGCATAAACACCGGCCGCCAGAGGTATCAGCAGGACATTATAGAAAAGCGCCCAGAAAAGATTTTCGATAATATTTCTATAAGTGCGTCTGCTGAGGCGAACAGCGGCAGCCACATCAAGGGGGCTGCTCTTCATGAGGACAAGATCCGCTGCATCAATGGCGACATCCGTTCCGGCGCCTATGGCGATACCGATATCGGCACGTGTCAGGGCGGGAGCATCGTTTATACCATCACCTACCATTGCTACCTTGCCATTCTTTTGAAGGTCTCGGATCATGTCCTCCTTGCCGTCCGGCAGGACCTCCGCGATAACCTCGCTGACCCCTGCCGATCTGCCGATTGCTTCTGCAGTGGCTCGGTTGTCACCGGTGATCATTACCACCCGAATACCCATATTACGAAGCTGGGATACGGCCTCAACCGAATCATCCTTTAGTGTATCTGCCACTGCTATAAGACCTATGAGCTTGTTATCCATAGCGAAAAACATCGGCGTCTTACCTTCGGCAGCCAAATGTCCGGCACGATCTTTTATCTCATCGGGAATGGCCACTTGCGATGAGACGAAAGCCATGTTGCCTCCGACCACCTTTGCGCCGCCGATGCTTGCAGTAAGCCCGCTTCCTACGGCAGCTGCAAAATCTTCAGTGTCAAAAGTCTCGACACCTTTCTCTTCGGCATAGGCGCTGATAGCCTTGGCCAGAGGATGCTCACTCTTTTTCTCGAGAGAAAAAGCATATTTGATAAGCAGTTCTTCAGTAATATTCGAAAAGGGGACTATATCTGTTACAATGGGCGATCCGTTTGTCAGCGTGCCTGTCTTATCCATGGCAACCACATTCATATTGCCCGTCTCCTGCAGAGCCTCGGCTGTCTTGAACAATATTCCGTTACGTGCGCCGACACCGTTGCCGACCATTATGGCAACGGGAGTTGCAAGCCCTAAGGCACAGGGACAGCTGACTACCAGAACACATATTCCACGCGCCAGCGAGAAACCGATACTGCGACCTATCAGCAGCCAGATAACCGTAGTAACTACGGCAATAACAATGACGACCGGAACAAAGATCCCGGATATCCTGTCGGCCAGACGGGCGATCGGTGCCTTGGTGGCAGCTGCATCACTGACCATGCGGATTATTCCTGCAAGTGTAGTATCTTCACCGACTCTGACAGCCTCGCATTTAAGGAAGCCTGACTGATTAACCGTAGCAGAAGAGACATTGTCACCGACTGACTTATCAACGGGAATGCTTTCGCCGGTAAGGGCAGATTCGTTAACGGCGGATGAGCCTTCGATTACTAAGCCGTCTACCGGGATCTTGTCTCCGGGATGGACAACGAATATCTCTCCCTTACGGACTGCATCTACGGGAACTGTAAATTCCTCACCGTCTCTGATCACCGTGGCAGTCTCCGGAGCCAGTTTCATTAGACTCTTCAAGGCATCCGTCGTGCGCCCCTTGGAATAAGCCTCCAGCATCTTACCCACGGTTATAAGTGTCAGTATCATGGCAGCCGATTCGAAATAAAGATCATGCATCAGGTCCATGACTCTCTCGTGATCTCCCGAATTCTCGGCCCTGATCATCAAGCCGAGAACAAATGTCGAATAGATGAAAGCGGCGGAGCTTCCCAGCGCGATCAGAGTGTCCATATTGGGAGCACGGCGAACAAGGCTCCTGAACCCGCTTATAAAGAAATGTCTGTTGATAAATGCGATTATCGCCGCAAGGACCAGCTGGATCGATGCTACGATCACATGCTCACCTTCAAGGAAGGGCGGCAAAGGCCAGTCCCACATCATGTGGCCCATGGAAATATACATCAGGACAAGAAGGAATCCTATTGACAGCAGCAGCCTTTTCCGAAGTCTTGGAGTCTCTTTGTCTCTGAGTGCTTCTTCTTCCGCGGCAAGCTTCTGCGAATAACTTAAGTCTTCATCATCTGCACCGCCGGATAGGCTTGCTCCGTAGCCTGCTGCCTCTACAGCCTTGATAACAGCCTCCGGTGAAGCAGTCCCCTCAACACCCATTGAGTTTGTAAGAAGACTGACACTGCAGGAGGTGACTCCTTCAACGGCTGAAACTGCTTTCTCGACTCTTGCCTGACATGCGGCACATCCCATGCCGCTTACTTTATATTGTTCCATAATAAGATCTCTCCCGTGGCAACGGGATTCATAGCGGATCGATTTGTCGAAGGACGATCAAAAGATCAGATGATCAGCTGAATTCCTGTGCCCAATAATATGTATAGGCTGCACTTGATGTTACATAGAGCGCAGCTCCCATTGATGTGTAATTGCCCAGCATGTTATTCCTGTGTGCCTCTGAATTGCACCAGCTGTCGAAAACATTCTGTGCCGTAGCCTGACCTGCCGCGATATTCTCGCCGTAGACCAGATTGCTGTTGACAGTCCAGTAATCGGAACCGTCCGGTCTTGTGTGAGAGAAACAGTCAGGGATACTGATCTCCATAGCTCTCGTCTGGGCTGCAACTTCGAGTTCGGAGTTCCATGCCAGCGGAGCAAGACCGTTCTGCGCACGAAGATCATTTACCATCGCGAGAAGAGCCTGAGCCTCTCCGGGATTAAGGGAACCCGCCGGGATTGAATTGGCAGGCGGTGCCGGTTCGGGAGTAGGCGTCGGTGTAGGAGTCGGAGTAGGCGTAGCCACTGCTTCAGCTACAACAGTGCTCGGCGTCTGATCGATTCCGGGATCTTCGGTGCCCTCGATAATAGTAGTATCTGTCGTATTGGTCTCGGGATCAACGGATACAATGACCGTGGACGGCGCACCGGAAGATGCCCCTTCCTGTGAAGTCTCGACTTCACCGTCGGTATTAACGGTAATGATCAGATTGCCGCTGTCTCCGGAATTATTGTCCGTTCCGTTCTGCTCAGTCTCATTTTCCTGACCTTCTGTCTCCTCAGTCTCGGGATCCTCCTCTTCGATATCACGACGTCTCGGCTCATTGAATTGAACTGCCGCACCTAAGATATAGGCAACCTGACCGTTCTCCTCGATCTCATAATAACCGTTGTCGCAGATTCCCGTTATATGGATCTGTGAACCGTATTTTACGGAACCGATCTTCTCGGATAATGCGGAAGGATTTTTCCTTACATCGATATTCATGTGGGAATAGCCGATAGCATCGACCTTGGTGGTTCCCACGCCGTCGATTATGATCCTTATATCGTTGTCCTCGGCTATGACACAGTCCCCGTAAACATAACCGGTAAGACCGTCTGCCTCGATATAATTCCAATTGTTAAATGATGTTCCGATCAGATGGATCCTCTGCCCCAGCTCAAGAGCTCCGATGTTGTCATATTCGGTCCCCGGGCCGCTCTTGATGTAGTATGTCATTGTGGCATAAGCATCCTCATCCACGATCTCGAACTGAACACCATAATCATCAACAAAGGAAGTGGCCGGCGGCTCTGCCTCAGACAGACATGCATGGTAGGTATAGAGCTCCTTGTCACCGTACATAACCTTGTACCAGCCCGTATCCGACAGACCTATGACCCTTACTTCCTGACCATAATAGAGCTTACCTGCACTCATGAAAAATACGCCCGGCCCTTCTCTCATACTGAAAGCGGCCGTGGCATACATTGTCATATCCGTATTCTCGAAAACGATCTCGGAAGCCGATTGCGCCGAAGCGGCTACATAACCGCTCAGATCTGATGCAACACCGTCGGTATTGCCTGCTTCAAAAACAGACGTTGAGATTGGTTCAGTGTCCCCATTAGGCGCTACAAGAACCTCTTTCTCTTCGCCGATACCAAAATTCAGCGCATTACAAACGCCGACCAAAGCGGTCATCAACAAGAGCAAAGATCCTAATGCAACCTTTTTACCGTCCATTTGCAGTCAATACTCCCCAAGCATTACTTAAGCTTATATTAACACCGACATCAGCTTTTTTGTATCATAGAGTGCAAAAATTCACGCCCTCTTAACACGAGATAAAGCATTTTTTACTTCCTGCTTTTTTTCGAGGGGCAAATAAATGCAAAAACAGCTCTTTTCCTCATAATACTTTATAAATTTGCTTTTTTGACGTATTATGTTCACGTCTGAAGCGAATATTCCAGCTTACGATCAGGGAGAATAACGGAGAAGATAAATGAGAGACAAACGCAAGAGTGCCCCTCAGGGACTCAATATCATAATCGTCGGAGCCGGCAAGGTCGGCTATAACCTCGTCGAGCAGCTGAGCCGCGAAGGACATGACATAACCATAATCGACCAGGATCCCGTCAGGATCCAGGATATCACCAATCTTTATGACGTTATGGGCTATGTAGGCAACGGAGCCAGCTACACAACTCAGAAGGAAGCGGGTATCGCCGATGCGGATCTCATCATAGCCGTAACCGATTCCGACGAACTTAATCTTCTCTGCTGCACGATAGCAAGACAGTTCGAGGGATGCGCATCCATAGCCCGTGTCAGAACACCTGATTACAGCCGTGAGGTCGGATATCTCCGCGAGAAATTGGGCCTCGCTCTTATCATCAATCCTGAGCTCGAGGCTGCCCGCGAGATGGCCCGCGTCCTCTATCTGCCTACGGCCCTTGAGGTCAACTCTTTCGCCCACGGACAGGCGGAGATGGTTAAGTTTAAGATCCCCGAAGGCAACATCCTCGACGGCATGTCTGTCGCCCAGCTGGGTGCAGATATCACCAACGACATCCTTATCTGCGGCGTCGAGAGGGGCGGAGAAGTCAACATCCCGTCCGGTAATTTTGTACTGAAGGCCGGAGATCTGATATCGGTAGTTTCCACCCGCAAGGGTTCCAAATATTTTCTTAATGCCGTCGGTTTCAACACTAAGCAGGTCAAGAACGCCATGTTGGTCGGCGGCGGACGTTCGGCTTACTACCTGGCAGAACAGTTGCTGCACGCGGGGATCTCCGTCAAGATCATCGAAAAGGACCGCGAGAGGTGTGAGAAACTCACCACCCTCCTGCCCCGCGCCATTATCATCAACGGCGACGGCTCCAATCCCGACCTGCTCAAAGAGGAAGGTATAGAGGAGGCTGAGGCCTTCGTTCCCATGACCGGAATCGATGAGGAGAATGTCGTTTTGACGCTCCACGCCAAGCAGGTCTCCAAGGCCAAGATCATCACCAAGATCAACCGTCTGGGCTTCAGTAATGTTTTCAATAATATGGATCTGGGCAGTGTTATCTATCCCAAATACATCACCTCAGAGACCATCATCGCCTATGTGCGCGCCCGCACGGCGGCCAGCGGCAGCAAGATCGAGACTTTATATCACCTTTTCGATATGAGGGCGGAAGCCATCGAATTTAAGGTTACGGAGGAATCAGAAGTTACGGGGATACCTCTTCGTGATCTGAAACTCAGGTCTAATCTCCTCATAAGCTTCATCTTCAGAGAAGGTCAGCTTATCATCCCTACCGGCGGCGATATCATACGAACGAATGACACGGTAATGATCGTTACTACCAACACCGGTTTCAATGACATAAAGGACATCCTCAAATGAATCTTCCGATGATCCGTTACATCCTGAGTCAGATCATGAGGATCGAGGGAGCTTTTATGCTTCTTCCCTGTATTGTGGCGCTTTGTTACGGTGAGAAAGAGGGTGTTATCTATCTGATCACCGCGGCGGCCCTGATCGCCATCGGCATGATCGGTTGCGCCTTTAAGCCTTCCAATACCATGATCTATATGAAAGAGGGTTGTATATCGACAGCATTAAGCTGGATCCTCCTGTCTGTCTGCGGAAGCATTCCATTTGTCATTACGGGAGAGATCCCAAGCTTTGTAGATGCGCTTTTTGAAACTGTATCCGGCTTCACCACAACAGGTGCCAGTATCCTGCCGGATGTGGAATCATTGACTCATACATCACTCTTCTGGCGAAGCTTCACGCACTGGTTAGGCGGAATGGGCGTTCTGGTATTCCTGTTGGCAGTAATCCCCATGAGCGGCGGCTCCAACATCAATCTGATGAGAGCGGAGAGCCCGGGTCCTTCGGTCGGCAAGCTCGTGCCCAAGATCGGCGCCACAGCGAGGATCCTTTATAAGATCTATCTGGCCATGACGGTCGTGGAGATCGTTTTCCTGTTGGCAGGCGGTATGCCCGTATTCGATTCTCTCTGCCTGTCCTTCGGCACGGCAGGTACCGGCGGCTTCGGCATCAAAAGCGACAGCTTCGCGAGCTACTCGGCCTACACTCAGTGGGTTGTAGCCATCTTTATGCTTCTTTTCGGTATTAATTTCAACGCCTACTATTATATTCTCATGCACCAGATCAAGCGCGCCTTCACCATGGAAGAAGTAAAAGCCTATCTGGCCATGATAGCTTCGGCGGTAGCAGTCATCTTCATCAGCATTGCCGACAAATATGAGCACGCCTTTACGGCTCTCACCCACGCTTTTTTCCAGGTAACATCGATCACTTCGTCCACCGGATATGCTTCTGCGGATTTTGACCTCTGGCCGACTATCGCCAAATATGTACTTGTGATCATGATGTTCGTGGGCGCCTGCGCCGGCAGCACGGGTGGCGGTTTCAAGGTCAGCCGTATCCTTATCCTGCTCAAGACGATCCGTAAGGAGTTATCCTCCTATATTCACCCCAAGATCGTCCGCAAAGTCAATATGGACGGTAAACCCGTAGAGCACGATGTTATCCGCGCCATCAATGTTTACCTCATCACTTTTGTATCGGTGCTAATGGTCTCCGTTTTTGTCCTGGCGATCGAGGGCTACGATCTGGAATCCACTTTTACGGCAGTGCTTGCCTGTCTCAACAATATCGGTCCCGGTCTCTCGCTTGTAGGTCCGACATGTAATTACGGATTCCTGTCGTCTCTGTCCAAGTTCATTCTTATGTTCGACATGCTTGCAGGACGTCTTGAACTCTTCCCCATGCTGATACTCTTCCACCCCAATCTCTACAAGGGTGCCATTGAGGCGGCCAGAAGACGCAAGTCGATCGGATGATAATTTCCGGACAGCTTTGCTAATACCCGGGCTTATCCGGGCTTCTTATCGAGGATACTGTATAAAGTGGTCTTGATCTCACTTCGCAGCCAGGATATCGATCGCCTCAAGATAGCCGTCAAAGCCCTTGCCCATAATGGTCTTGCAGGCGTAGTAGGATACATAGGAGATCTGACGGAAGCTCTCGCGCTCGTCAACTTGGGAGATGTGAACCTCGACCGTAGGGATGGCCACGGCCTTGAGTGCGTCAAGGAGAGCCACGGAGGTGTGGGTGTAGGCGCCGGGGTTGATGACTATGCCGTCAACCTTTTCGAAATAAGCCTGCTGAATAAAATCGACCAAGGTCCCCTCGCTGTTGCTCTGCTTGCACTCGACTTCGATGCCGGCGCCGGCGCAGTGATCCTTTATCAAAGATACGAGATCGTCGTAGGTCTTGCGACCGTAGATGTCAGGCTCGCGGATGCCGAGCATATTTAAATTGGGACCGTTTAATACCAGGATCTTCATATTTCAACACCTGCCTTTCGAAGTTGAGAGAACGCCTCTGATATAAAGGCCTCCCTGTCAGCCATTGCGGGAACATCAATAATTATATCCGCGAGGGCTTCGTAACTCTCACGGCGCTGTTCGTAGAGCTTCTCCACGCCGTCACGCATGGTCAGGGGACGATCCTCGGAAGCCAGCACAGTCAGAGGTCTTTTTACATAAATAACGAGAGAATTCGCTTTAAGCCAGAAGGAATTCTCATCACGGGTGACTATGCCTCCGCCGCAGGATACAACCTGACAGGACTTGGGGAGCACATAGCGGGCGATAGCCGATTCGTTGGCGCGGAACTTATCTTCACCGTCACGGTTGATGGTGACAGAAGGCGCTTCCTTGTAAACCTTTCCATATAGCAGATCCAAGTCTACAAGACTCCTGCCCGTTGCTTCTGCGACCGCTGCCGCCAGAGTCGATTTGCCGCAACCGGGCATGCCGATAAAGGTCAGATTTGTCATACGCCCCTGAAGGATATCCACTACGCGTCGGATCTCTTTCTCGTCATCGGTTGTAATGTTGTCGGCGCCAATTGTGTCGCCTGTAAAGATGCGGGACGAACGATAGGCCTGAGCAACCAGCATGTCGAGACCACCGGCGGTCTTAAGCCCGAGAGATTCGGCCTGCTGCAGGAGCTTTGTGCGAGACGGGTTGTATATAAGATCCGCAAAGGCCTCAAGCTTGGGAAATCTCGACAGATCGGCCACAGCCTCATCTATATCAGGATACATTCCGACAGGCGTGGCATTTACGATGATCTCGGCATCATTACAAGCATCATAAACATTGCCATAGTTGATCTCCTCACTCCTGCTGCAGAAATGTACCTCAGCCGCGCCAAGCTTCTTAAGTCCTGCTTCTACCGCGACGGCCGCTCCGCCATGACCAAGGCAGAGACATTTCTTACCATGAGGATCGATCCCGCCGTTTTTTAACATATAACAGAAGCCGTATATATCCGTGTTATATCCGTAGATCTTGCCGTCTTTACCGAAAACAACCGTGTTGACGCTTCCGATCTTTTCCGCGTCAGGCTCCAAGATATCACAGCGCTTGGCAGCTTCCTTCTTATAAGGGATGGTAACATTAAATCCGCCGTAGACAGCGGATGAGAATAATTCGTCTATCTCCTCAGGCTCCCTCTCGATGACAGTATAGATATAATCACGAGCGGCCAGAAGCCTGTGGATCTCCGGTGAATATGTGTGGGGAAGCTTACGGCCGAGTACGCCAAACAGGGGCTTGTTCTGATGCTTTTTGGAGATATCCAGAATAGTACCGTACAGATCGTCGATGTATTCACGGGACTCGTCCCCCGCCTTGAGCTTCAACTCTTCAAGTTTGATCTTCTCACGCTCCGAGTCGTATACCGCCTTGCCGGTGAATTTCTTCTGCTCGGCTATCAGTCTGCTGATAGCCATACGCCTCTCGATAGCCGCCAGGATATCTCTGTCGGCCTGATCTATCTCTTTTCTCAATTCATCGATAGTCATATATTACCGTCCTTCCGCCAGCAACATGTCCCAGATTGCCAGAGCGGCAGCCGCTTCCGTTACCGGCACGGCGCGAGGCACGATGCAGGGGTCATGTCTTCCCTGTATATTGATCGTTGAATTCTTATGTTCCGCTATATTGACCGTATTCTGCTCGCGACCGATGGAAGGCGTAGGCTTAAGAGCGCAATCAAAAACTATGGGAGCAATATCTCCGACGCTTATTCCGCCCAAGATACCGCCGCAATGATTTGTAACAAGCCCCAGCTTGCCGTCTCCGTCATAAGCAAAAGCATCGTTGTTCTCTGAACCACGCATAGCAACTATGTCATAGCCGTTACCGAACTCCACGGCCTTAACTGCCGGGATAGCATATAAGATCTGCGCGATCTTGCCTTCGATCCCTCCGAACAACGGTCCGCCGACACCTTCGGGCATACCGTAGATCACCGTCTCGATAGCGCCGCCGACAGAGTCACAGTCCATTCGAGCTTCCTCGATCAGGGCTTTCATCATATCCCCCGCTCTGTCACTTATAGTGGGAAACTCCTTCCCGGCAACCTTCTCCAGCGCCGTCTTAAACTCCTCGTCGCGAGGCCCGTGATCATAATATTTATCATCGAAAATCCCCCCGATATTCTTAATGTGCGAGAAGATCCCGATCCCTCTTTTCTCCAGCTGATCCAGCGCGATGGAACCTGCTATGCACAAAGGCGCCGTCATCCTTCCCGAGAAGATACCCCCACCGCTTTTGGAGGCCTCATCCCCGTACTTGATCCGCGCCGTGTAGTCCGCATGCGACGGCCTTGGTGTATTCATGATAGAGGCGTAATCCTTGGGCTTGGTGTTGGTGTTGATGATATAACCGTGAAGCCTTCCGTCATCAGCCTTCTCCCAGATAACTTCATCTTTCTCCTTACGAGGTGTGGACCAGGCATTCTGTCCGGGAGCGCGACGCTTCATTAGGGCAGCAGTCCTTTCTTCGTTGACCGTTATATCATCCGGCAAACCTTCTATCAGAACTCCTATCGTCGGGCTGTGGGACTCGCCGTATATCTCGAGGGATAAGACATCACCTCTGTAGATGCTGTTCATGCTCACTGCTTGATCTCCTTTTCGATGATCTCCCTCAATTCAGGGAAGGATTTATTAACACATTCAATGTCGTCCAGATCAATTTCTTTTCCGGTAAATACAGCCAGCAAAATGGCGCACATGGCCATTCTGTGGTCATGATAGGAAGACAGCTTTATCCTCTTCGGAGCATCGCCTTTATAGGCATATATCGTAAGGCTGTCCTGCTCTTCTTCCGTCATGATGCCGAAAGCCTTAAGCTGCTCCCTGACTGCCATAACCCGATCCGACTCCTTGATACGAAGACGGGCGATTCCGCTGAAGACAGCCTTCTCGAAGATAAAGGCCGACGTTACTGCCATATAAGGCGCGATATCGGGAATATCACTGCAGTCAAATCTGATCTCGTTTATACCGCTCTCGGTCAGAGCGAGAAAATCAAGAATGGCCTTGTCTCCCTGTCTGGAATCGTAGTTCAGATTATTGACGGTCAGTTCCCTGCCGCGAAGAGCGAGCGCTTTCTTGATGCAAAGAAGAAAAGCTCCGTTACTCCAATCGCCCTCTACCGTAAAGCCCTTGGAGGGCTTTGTTGAATAGGCACCGCCCTTTATGATGAAAGTATCATCTTTAAGAGGGATCTCACAACCGTATTTGGCCATAACATCCTGTGTAAGACCGATATAGTGAACGGACTTCACCTGTCCCCTTACGCGCAGTTTGCAATCATTCTCAAAAAGAGGCAAAGCCATGATCAGTCCTGAGATATACTGCGAAGACACACTTCCATCTATCTCATATTCACCGGGCATCATGGTACCTGTCACAATAAAAGTCCTGCTTTTTTCATCAAGATCGATAGTCACACCCTGTGGCTTAAGCGCATCCGCCAGTTCTTTTACGGGACGATCAAAAAGCCTTCCTTCTGTCTCACAGACGATCCTGCAGCCCATATCCCTTCCTTGACCATTAAGGAATGAGGCGGCTACGGGTATCATGAACCTTAAAGTCGATCCGCTCTCATTACAGGGGAGCCTCACTTCTTCTCCGGCCACAGCCGAAGCTAAGGCGCTAAGGCATGCTTTAGTCGCTCTGACATCATCATTATCAGTTCTATCCGGCTGCAGATTATCACGGTCACCGCAGAGAAATCTGACTATCAGTTCTCTGTGATAAACCGATTTGGAGGGAGGTGCATCCACACTTCCGTTAAAGCAACGATCAGCTGCGGCAATGATCATATGTCGTATCCCGCCTTAAGAAATGAGAGGAATTCATCCGGCGTCATATCGACTATCTCCGCCTTGCCTATCTTGTTCACCAATATCAGCGAAATGGTATTTCCGCGTTTTTTCTTATCGTTCATGGCACCGGATACGGCCTGCTCAGGCGTAATATCATCCTCTGTCGGCAGGTCGTAGGCCCTGATAAGAGATTTCATGTTTTCCGCCTCTTCCTCAGTCATTCTGCCGGTTGCGAGACTTGCATCTATCATGATCCCCATACCTTTGGCGACACAAACTCCGTGTGCCAGGGAGAAATCACTATCGCGCTCGATCACGTGTCCGACTGTATGTCCGAAGTTAAGAGTCTGCCTTAAGCCATTGTCAAACTCGTCCTTCATTATTACGTAAGCCTTATCCGCAGCGCATCTGTATACAATATCTTCGATCAGCTCCACATCCTCACGTATCTTAAGAGCTCTGCCTTCATCGGCTGCCTTCTTAAGTATCGAGTAGAGATCCTCATCCATGATATAGGCATACTTGATAACCTCTCCCATTCCTTCAGTGAATAGTTCATCTGGCAGGCTGCTAAGACAATCCGTATCTTCGATAACGATCACAGGCTGCTTAAAAGCCCCAACCTGGTTCTTGCCCTGAGGCAGATCGATCCCGGTCTTACCGCCAATGGAAGCATCAACCATTGCCAACAGCGAAGTGGGTATCTGAACCACAGCTATCCCTCTCAGGAAACAGGCCGCCGCGAAGCCGCCCATATCGCCTGCAACGCCTCCGCCTAAAGCCACCAGAACATCAGATCTGGTAAAAGCGGCCTCTGCCATAGCAGCCCACATCCCGGCTATGGATTTAAGATTCTTAGACTGCTCCCCGGCCTCGAAAACATACTCATATACCTCAAAACCTTCAGCTTCGAGCCCGTTCTTTACGGTCCCGGCATAGAGATCTGCGACATTAGAATCAGTAACTATCAGGGCCTTTGTTGCCTTTGGAAGGAGCTGCCTTATCCTCTTACCGGAAGCACTGAGAAGACCGCTTCCGATCTCAATATTATATGAAGTAGATGAGTTTACGGTTACTGTTCTCACTTGCCGTCTACCTCCTCCTTACGCTCCTTGCCTTCCTGCAGGAGCTTCTTCAACTCTTCGTGATCGTCATTTTCCATGGCATCCCTGTATTTCTTCAACTCTCCGATAAGATAATCAACCTCGAAAATAAGATTGTCCTTGTTTTCGAGAAAGAGCTGTGTCCACATCTCAGGGTTAAGCCATGCAACACGAGTCATATCCTTGTAGCTGCCGGCGGAAAAACCTCTGTGTACCAAAGCGCTGGGGCTCTTGATATAGGCATTTGATACCAGGTGCGCCATCTGCGAAGTAAAAGCGATGACACGATCATGCTGATCGGGGTGAGCCAAGCAGAAAGAACCAAACTGGCAGGGCTCCAGGAGTTTCTTGACCCTGTCTATCAGCTCCATATCGTCAAATCTGTCGGGACATAATACCATTGGCGCGCCCTTGTACATATTGGCGCGAGCGTGCCCCATACCGGAGTACTTTGTGCCGGCCATAGGGTGACATCCGACGAATTCAAAGCCAGCCTCATGAGCGACCTTAAAACCCTCACGGCAGATCCATCTCTTGGTTCCGCAGGCATCGATAACAAGTCCGTTCTTATTGAAATGGTCCTTATGTTGCTGCATCCATTTAATGGAGGCCTCCGGATAAAGGCTTATGATCACCAGATCGCAGGAAGCCAAATTATCGTCTGTAAGATAGTCGTCTATCACGCCCTGCATCTTCGCCATATCGGCTACCGTATCGGTCCTGTTCCAGCCATAGACGGTATTTCCTTCCGCATTCTCCTTATAGGCACGTGCAAAAGACGCTCCGATAAGGCCAAGACCTACGACTCCGACTGTGATACCGCTCATATTCCGTATCTCCTCTCCGCGTATATTTTAGAGTATGCCACGTACTCTTTCAACAGAAGCGGCAAGCTCTGCGAACTGCTTATGATCCATTGCCTGAGAGCCTCCTGCCAACGCTTTGGAAGGATCGGGATGCACTTCGATCTCAATAGCATCGGCGCCTGCCGCTACAGCTGCCAGCGCCGTGCTCTTAACAAGCGATGTTCTGCCCGTGGCATGAGACGGATCCGCTATGACCGGCAGGTGACTTAACTCCTTGATAAGAGGGATCGCCGAGATGTCGAAAGTATATCTTGTATAAGTCTCAAAGGTTCTTATGCCTCTCTCGCATAAGATCACATTCTCGTTGCCCTCAGCCATAATGTATTCTGCACTCATAAGAAGCTCCTTTATACTGGCGGAAGCGCCTCTTTTAAGAAGTACAGGCTTGCCGCTCTTGCCGACCAGCTTAAGAAGCTCATAGTTCTGCATGTTACGGGCACTGATCTGCAGGGCATCAACACCTTCCAACAGAGGTAGCTGCTCCGTGCTTACGATCTCGGAAATGACCGGCAGTCCCGTTTCTTCCTTGGCCTTAAGTAAAAGGCGAACACCTTCCTGCCCAAGCCCCTGGAAATCATATGGGGACGTTCTGGGCATAAAGCACCCGCCTTCCAGGATCTGCGCACCGGCTTCCTTTACCGCTATGGCAGTAGATAAGATCTGCTCCTCGGACTCAACTGAATCAGGACCTGCGATCACGGCAAAATTCCCGCCTCCGATCTTTACGCCACCTATTTCAACCACCGTGTCCTCCGGATGGAACTTACGATTAGCTTTCTTAAAGGGATCTGAGATCCTCTTTACAGACTCTACAATATCAAGTCCCTCGAGAAGATCCGTGTCAATTCCCGACGTATCTCCTATAAGACCCAATACCGTGCAGAACTCACCGGTTGATTTGTTTACCTTGATGTTTTGCTTCTCGAACCAGTGGATCAGATTCTCCACCTGCTGCTCGGTTGCTCCGTTCTTGATGACCGCTATCATTTTGTTTTCCTCCTTAAATCAAAAATGCCGCCCGATCTTGATCGTGCGGCAGGTGTTACATTAAATCTCTCAGACTTTCACTCAAGCACAAACCGCTCTTACTTCTTATCTCCAAAGTAAAAGTAGGAATAGTAATATGCGTAAGCAAAATTCTGTCTCATATAGGTATTTTACCTCGTTAAATAAATTTCATCAGTAATTAAAACACGCTTATCTGTTACTGTCAAGAAAACAATTATCGAAAATGGGAAATACACAAATTTGATTATGTCTTATATTGTTCATATAATCCTGTCGTGAAATGCTTCTAATTTATTCTTCATATTCATCGATAAAGATTATTACATCCGAATCTACTTCCTGCAAAAAACTGATAAGCTCTTCTTCGTCTCCTTCATATTGATCTACACTAATATACTGAATGGAAGGATGTTTTGTTATAAACTCTGTTATCTCGTCATAGGTAATTGTTCGCGTACTCATATCCAGGGCATATACATCGTCTTCATCAGATATGTGATTAAGATAAAAGTCGGAAAATACTTTTACTACGTTTATGTAATCATACCTGATATTGACTCCACTTACTCCGCTACCACTGCGACTGAGTGTATGACAGCCACATTGAAATGTGTTTTGGGAAATTGATACTTGATAATCATCGTAGTCACCTCTAGGCAGATCAATTCTCTCTTCGTAGATTAATACTATCTTATTAAAACCATTAAGATAATAGTCAGGGTGCTGCACTAAATAATCATTAATCGCATTCCTCGATCTATCAAACAATGTAGCATCCATTTCATATGCGTACTGTATCAGATACAAACGCGCGATTGATTTTTCTTCATCCAGCACGGGCTTTTTGAAATAGATATCAGGTCCTACAGTGTCATATACATACTGTTCAAGCTCTTCGAGCGGTTGATGTGTCTCTCTTTTCAATTCCGGAACTGTCGATTCCGAAGATCCCCACAAGCAGGCTGTTAATGACAGCATTATCATTAACGTAAACATGATTATACAGGATTGTTTAAGTCTAATTCGCGTCATTTTATCCCCTGCTAATCATCAAGTTTAAGGGTTCCTCTTTTACCCTGCATTATTCAATGAGCTTCTATGAGAATTGTTACATCTGATCCGGTTTCTCTCAGATAATTCATTATATCTTCACAGTCATTATAATCATCTCGTGGTCCAATACATAGATATCTTAGATTTGGAACATTTGATAATATTTCCATTATTACCTCATAACTGGGAGTATAACTTAAATCATCTATTGTCGTTATACTTGCATCCCCATAAGCATATTCAACTGTGTAATAGTCCATACAGTATAATGTATATACTCCCTCATACATATCATTAATATGTATATTCCCATCACTAGACGCACTAATATAATAACCATCAAATTGGAAATGATTAGTTGAATGGCTTATTAGGGAATCAACATAATCTCCTGGGATTTTATTCCTCTCCAGATACTGCAGATCAATGTAATATTCATCATTAAGGAAATAGTCCGGATCCTGCTCCAAATAATCATTAATCGCAATTCTGGCGAGGTTAAAACGAGAATAATCC
>CAMNGC010000015.1 GCA_946537885.1 uncultured Clostridia bacterium | reverse complement strand
ACAATTTAAAGGGGTTGCCTCTCTGTGAACTAGTCACTTTTGAGACAACCCCTTCCATTTATCCTATTTCCCTGATTATCTCCCTCGCGATGTCAGAAACCGATCTTCCTCGGATATGTATCCTTATATCGCAATATCTATAATAAAGAGGCTCTCTTTGCATATAGGTCTTAAGCAGCCGTTCCTCACCGCTCATGCCTTCGGTCTCCTCATCAAAGGCGATCCCCCGGCTCTCGGCGTTCCAAAGGCGCTTGGATATCAGGGGCAGATCCGCATCCAAGAAGACGATCTTCCCCAAGGACTTCAGGTGCAACATCGCATCATCATATAGTACGGCACTTCCGCCTGTGGCGATCACCATGGGCGTTGCCGGTTTAAGCCCAACCAGCACATTTCTCTCAAGGCGCTTAAATTCCTCCAGCCCATCGCTTCGGATTATCTCCTGTAGGGCCTTCCCTCCTGCCTCCGCTATAAGATCATCTGTATCCGTAAAGTCGGCACCGATCCGGTCCGCAATATATCTGCCGATCGTTGACTTACCGGATCCGGGCATACCTGTCAGTATCACGGATTCTGCCAACATCCCCACTTACCTCACTATCTGCTCTTTATAGCAAGTATATATCATCAGCCGGCGATATACCACATCGGCGCAAGTGCATCAGCTCCCCTATATTCAAGCTTCGGCAAAGTTCTGATATGCGATCCGTCTGCAAAATATGCCCAGAGCCGCCTGTAACGTTCCTCCCTGTCCAACTCCTGTCCCGAAGCCTTCATATAGCTGACATCGAGTATGTGATCCTCAGGTCCGCTCCTCATAAACAGCATCTTATGCCGGTCATCGTAAACCAGAAAATCATCCAGTTCAGGATTAGACAAGACCATCTTCCGCATCAGCGGCAGGATGCGATTCCGCGGCCTGATCCCGGTGACTGCCAGATCGCCTTCCTTATCAAAGAGCAACTCAGCTGCACATGTCTGGGCCTCCCGATAGAGATCTCTGACTGCCATCTGAATATGCTGTGTCACGGGATTTACAAAGTCCTCTCCCACCTCTGCCCCGAACTTAATAGCGCGGCAGATCATCAGGTAGAGATCCCTCTCCCGGTAAGGCAATCCGGTCAGGAAGCAATCAAGAGACAGCTGCTGTACCTCAGGCGAAGAACATAGCCCTATATAACGATACATACGGTCTGCTATCCGGTAATCTGTCCTGACAAAACTGTATTCTTCGGGGGCCTCGATAACAACATGATCGCTCTCGGCTCTTATATCCCGAGGAACGATACGCATGCTGATACAGCGGACTGTCGCACACATAAAGCCTTCAAAGGTGCCGTCGTAAGAAAATAAACGATTACTGAACTCCATATGCCCGTCCTCCTGTCAGAATGTATGCTCATTCTAACACCCGAACATATGTTTGTAAATATCATTAATGGGACTTATTCGTTAGGCAGTCCGAGGGAGCTGCAGAGTGCATGTACCAGCCCGACGCCTCCGTCAAGCTCTGAGCGAAGCGCTATCATAATAAAGACATCATCATAATAGTATTCTCTGATACATACATCAGTATTCTCAGTTTTACCATCGAAAATGATATAACCCCATCCATCACCGCGCTCGCTCTCGACACTGACACTGTCTCTGATACAGCTGCTGCTCAAAGCATCAACGGTATCGAATTCCTCTTCAACAAGCTCCTCGAGCGCATCCTCATCATAGAAGCGGATACGCATAACATTAAGCCTCGAATCCACTCCCAGGAAGGACTCATTAGCGGGATAACCGAGTATCGACGCTTCCTCAGGGCTGTTGCTGTACCAATAAAGCTTGTTGGGGTTGGCCGAAGCCAGAGATGTGACCGAATAGGCGCGTGCCCAGTCAAGCCGCCCTTCACACTCCGCGGCCAACTGCTCGTTGCTGATTGCCGGTATAGGATTCTCTTTATCCTCCTTGGAACAGGCAACAAAAGCCATAAAAACAGACATAACAAGAATAAGTGTTACAAATTTACGCATACTAAAATCCTCCCTTATCAAACAATCAATTGCAGTACTGATTCTCTATCCCTTATATTTGATTCGGCTGCAACTGCCTGACACATGATATATAAACCTTAACGGATCCGATTTAAGGTCAGCCATATGTCAAGGATGATTTGATTATAGCCTGTTCGTAAAAAGCACTCTTTTGTAAAACCGATATTTTTTTGTAAAAAACGACCTTTTCGAGAGGGAAGACAGGCACACTAAAATGCTTTATGAGGCTTTACACCGTAGGACAGTCCAATTCCTCCAGAAAATCCCACAGTCTGTCGATCTGTGCGGAGCTGTCACTATAAGAGACGATATAGATGTAAGTATCGTGATTCCAGTATATGCCGAAAGCATAGCTGAGCAAAGACTCATCGTCTCCCGCGTTATAGGCTATAAAGCCCTGATCATCGTCCATCTTACAATCGAAATCGACATCGTCCGTGGCATAAGAATTTCTCATCGTATAGTACTGATAATCCTGCGAGAACTTGGCCTGAGCGTCCGCACTGTCGCGGAACTGCACATAAGTCGTAAATATTGCTTCATCCTTACCTATTATCTCGGTCGCATAGGAAGGATCCAACTGCTGCGGATCTGTCCTGTAAACATAGCTGCCATCGCTTATCCCCGAAGCACTGACAATCTGCTTCCACCCGAAGGTCTCCTCTATCTGTGAAGCGTAATCGGCCGCAGATACTGAAGGAACCTTATCGCTGCTTTTCTTTTTACAAGCGACAAAAGACATCGCCATCGAGAGAACAATAAGAGCAACGAGCCCCTTGCGCATGAACTTTGTTCCGGTAATCATCTTCATCCTCCTTATATCCGTCCCTCAAAGGCTTTTCAAAGCCATTACACCTGCATTCTACTTGCTGTCGTCTAAATCTGCAACTCCGCCGTTCAGAGTATTGTCATAAAAATACTTAATTACGGCCTTACGGGTGACGATCCCGATGAAGCTGCCTCTGTCATCTACTATGGGGATGAAGTTCTGGTTCATGGCGCGCATCAGCAGCTCATCGATATTGGCGGCGATGCTGACAGCCGGATTGCGGTTGCTGGTATATGAGATATCACTGAGCTTCAGGTTCTCCAGCTCCTCGATCCCGATCGTTCGCGGAGTATCGCCTTCACCCTGAACGATATACCATAGAAAATCACCCTCGCTGACCGTGCCGGCATAGGTTCCGTCCCTGTTGATGACCGGAATTGCCGAATATCCGTGGTGATGCATCTTCTCCAGCGCCTGTCTGATGGTGAAGTCGCTGTAAAGATAGGCTACTGTTGCTTTAGGTTGCATAAAAAACGCTATATTCATACGAGATCCTTCCATAAAAGCTACTATATGATTATAACCCAAAACGATTCCGCCGAAGAAGCGGCATAGTGGCGATTCTGCGGTAAGAAAAGCCTTATGACTCGGCTATTCGCCACTCCAGATAATCGTCGTAACCCATACGCTTGTCTATGATTCCTTCAGGCGTGATCTCGATTATGCGGTTCGCGACCGTGTTCACAAGCTCGCGGTCATGGGAATAGAAAACAATGGATCCGGGGAACTTTTTGATGCCCTCGTTAAGCGCCGTAATGGACTCGAGATCCAGGTGGTTAGTCGGATCATCGAAAATAAGCACATTGGCATTCACCATCATCTGACGACTCAGCATACAGCGGACTTTCTCTCCTCCCGACAGCACCGATGCTTTCTTGAGCGCCTCATCCCCGGAGAAGAGCATTCTTCCCAGAAAGCCCCTTACATAGCTCTCGGTCTGATCCTTGGAGAACTGTCTGAGCCAGTCGGTCAGAGGCAGATCACAACCATCAAAAAATTCGGAATTATCTTTTGGCAGATAGGATCTTGACGTGGTGACACCCCACTTGACCTCACCCTCGTATGAGTCACTTGGCGCTGTTTCCGCCAGTATATCCAGAAGCTGCGTGATCGCCACTTCATCCTTGGAGATAACACCGATACGGTCGCCCTTTTCCATGGTAAAGGATATATCGTTTAAGGTGCGGCGGCCGTTGGAGTGAGCCGTAAGATTTTTAACGAAAAGAACATCGTTACCGATATCTCTGTCCTGCGTAAATAAGATAAAAGGATAACGCCTCGAAGACTGCAAGACCTCCGGCAGCTCCATATTTTCGAGCAGCTTCTTACGTGAAGTAGCCTGACGGGACTTAGAGGCATTGGCGGCAAATCGCGCTATAAAATCCTGCAGTTCCTTGCGTCTGGCCTCGATCTTCTTTGTCTGATCCTTAAGCTGACGAAGGGACAGCTGCGTATATTCATACCAGAAATCGTAGTTGCCCTGGAAGAGCGTGACCTTGGAGAAATCGATATCGACGATGTGGGTGCATACCTTGTTCAGGAAGTGACGGTCGTGAGATACGACCAGCACGCAATTCTCATAATCCATAAGATAATTCTCCAGCCAGCGGCAGGAATTCAGATCCAGATGGTTGGTAGGCTCATCAAGGAGCAGGTAATCCGGATTACCGAAAAGGGCCTGCGCCAGAAGAACTTTTACTTTCTGACCGCCCGTAAGATCTTTCATGGGCCTCTCGTAGAAGTCTTCGCCCAGTCCCAAACCCTGCAGCAGGATCTCGGCATTGCTCTCGGCAGACCAACCGTCCAACTCGGCAAACTCGCCCTCCAGCTCGCCTAAGAGGATGCCGTCGTCATCGTTAAAGTCCGGCTTCGAATAAAGCCTCTCCTTCTCTTTCATGATCTCATAGAGCCTCTTATGCCCCATGATGACAGTCTCCCTGACTGTATGCTCGTCATACTTAAAATGGTCCTGTTCCAGAACGGCCAGCCGCTCGTTCTTCGGTATGTTGACAAAGCCCTTCTGCGGCTCGATCTCCCCGGATATGATCTTCAGGAATGTGGACTTGCCGGCACCGTTGGCACCGATGATGCCATAGCAGCAACCCTTGTTGAAGCTTATATTTACATTCTCGAAAAGCTTACGCGCCCCATAGCGCAATCCGACATTAGAAACATCTATCATAAATACTCATTACCTCATACATCTTCTTGCAAACAAACATATGAGACTATAAGCAATCTTCGGCCTAATTGCAAGCACCTCTCAGCTTCCCAATATTTTACGTGCTGCCTCTGAATCGCCCGCGAGCAAGGGTCCCGATGGCTCGGAAGATGTGGGCGCGGACACAGAAGCAGACTCGGAAGCTGTTTCTGAATAGATACTGCTGATGTCAGTCGTTACCGCTACAGGTTGATTAACTTCGGGCACATAAGGCGTCGTTGCCGCCTGCATCATATAGTATTGGCTGCTCTTGCCGGCGCTGCCTAATGTGGCGGCAGGCTCAACAGTAGGGGCAGCGGAACTTGCAAATGCGGATGTGGTCGACGAAGCAGCGAGGATGGCGCTTGCCGAGGAAGAATCGTTGGCGGAAACATCTGTATTACCTGTAGTCGCAGATGCATAAGCAGACGCATAGGCCTCCGCGTAGGCTGCGGCGTAGGCGGACTCATAGGCCGACTGGCGGGGCGCTACAGGACGGGCCGGGGAGATCGCATTCGAGATGCGCATCAGCCAGTATGTGGGGATTATTTTCGATGCGACATGTAAAGCCTTCTGAGAGAAGCCGTAAACAAAGAGATGACGGCCGCGGCGGGAGGCCTTGAGGGACTTGACCGCGAGCTTGACGGGATCTGCCACGACGGCAGCTCTGAAGCCTGTGAATTCAGCCTGACGGCCGTCCGTTGCCTGAGTCTGGAATTCCGTGTTAACGGGTCCGGGGCAGACAGTGGTGACGCAGATCTTGTAAGGCATCAACTCGATGTCCAGAGCACGTGAGAACGAGACAACATATGCTTTCGATGCGGCATATGCGGCAAAGCCCGGCTGTGGCAGGAAGGCCGCAGAAGAAGCGATATTGATGATCCTGGGGCCGTCACGGCGAGGAAATACCGGATTGGGCGTGATCATGTAGGGCAGGCAGATCCGAGTCAGCTTTGACAGACAGGTGCAATTTACGTCAACAGTATCCTCGATGACTTGAGCGCTCTTGTCCTCAACAAGGCCTCGTTTGCCCATACCGGCACAATTTACGATCAGGCCTACACGGGTATTCTCATCCTCGGCGAGCTTGTCCTCAACCAGCTGCATCTGCGAAGGCTCTGCAAGATCTATGGGGAAAGGAATGATGCGCGCCGGATCCAGTTCGTCACGCAACTTGTTGAGCCTCTCTTCCCTCCTCGCGATTATCCAAATCTCCTGGAAAGGAACACTGCCGTAAACGCCGCGCTCCTTCACGATCTCTCTTACGAAAGCCTCTCCTATACCGGATGACGCACCTGTTATTATCGCTACATTACGCATAAGGACCTCCTGCTATGCCGTTGTATCTATCACATATTCATTTGCACGCATTTATACACCTTTGATTATAATCGAAAAGCCGCCCTCGTTAGTTACCTCGGGCGGCCTTTATCTTACGTTTATGTGTCATTTATCCGTCAGGGTTACCAACGATGGAAAAGGCCTCCGAGTCCGCCCCTCTTCCCCTTACCGGAAGAAGAACTCCGTGCCTGTTCTGCAGATGAATCGTCTGACTCCTCCATAGCGCGGATCTCTTTCATTGCAGCAGCGGCATTGAAAGGTCTGTTGGAGTTAGATGATGCTGCTGCGGGATTAGGCTTAAAAGGGCTGGTCGGCGCGGGCCTCTCGGGCACATCATAGGCAGGCTTAAATGTCTTGGCAGCAGTCGTTCCCGGCCTTGCTCCCGGTCTTGTTACAGATGACTTACGGGCCGCTTCTTCAGCAGCCTTCTTTGCCTCTTCCTCAGCCTTCTTAGCATCGATATCCGTAGCACCTGCACTTATCGTGGCAGTCTTGGCCGCCTGGATTCTGTCAAGCGCAGACTTATTCTTATCAGCTTCTGCCTGCATGGCGGCAGCACGGTTGACCGATGCGCTTGCCGGGCGCTTGATGGGTGCCTTAAGACCTGTTTCTTCCTCGTTGTTTAAGGGCTTAAAAGGAGATGCTTCCTCTTTCTTTACGGGCCCGGGAGTAAACTGGGCTATCGGCGGAACATACTTATGAGGGCCGGCAGAAGGTCTCTTGACCTCAGGCTTTACCTCTTCTTTCTTTTCCTCGACGTCAACTGCTCTGTCAACAATAGGCTGGGCAACAGGCTTAAAGGGCGAGGGCCTGTCATCATGCTCTTCCTTATCAATTACAGGGGGAACAAATCCCGTTGCAATGGCAGGCGCAAGCTTCTGCTCGGACTGCTGCTTAATAAACGCCTCCTGAGCTGCCGTATGTGATGCATTGGCATTTAATGCGCTGCTGTCAGGTCTGTTCATCGTATCTTCCTTCTCGGCTGTTCTGGCGCTTCTTGGAGAACTGCCGCCTCCGGGTCTCCCGGGTGTAGCTGCCCTGCCTGCAGCTGCTGCCGCCTTCTCTTCTTCGATCGCAGCCTGAGCTATATTTCTGTTGGCCGAGAACTTAGCCGGCCTCTTGATGGGAGGTCTCTGCTGAAGAGGAAGCTTCTCCTCTGTACCGGAGGGAGCTTTATTCTGTTCATCTGCGCCTGCTGCAGGACGATTGAAAGGAGATCTCGAGAAAGGAGACGCTTTACCTTCTGAGTTGTTTGCAGCTGCCGCTGCTGCTGCCGCCGCCGCTCTCTCTTCAACTACTTCAGCTACCGATTTGCCGGCCGGAACTGCAGAAGTTCTCGTCATAGGGGATCTGTGATGGAAGGGACTCTTCTGTTCTGCCTCGTTCACAGCTGCCTCGGGCTTAGGGTCTGATGTGGGTGTTGAATTCATTTTCGAGATTCCTCCTGCTGCCGCCGCTGCTGCCGCGTGGTTAACGGATGCACTGGCTGGACGTTTAATAGGTGGCTTGGGCGTGGGCGCCGCAGCCTTTTTATCTTCTGCTGTCTTAGCTGCTGTCGCAGCTGCAGCGTGATTTACCGATGCGCTTGCAGGACGCTTGATAGGCGGCTTGGGTGTAGGCGGAACTGCCTTAGTGTCAGCCGCGGGCTTAGCCGTAGTTGCTGCCGCATGATTTACGGATGCGCTCGCAGGACGCTTGATGGGCGGCCTGGGCGTAGGCGGAACTGCCTTAGTGTCAGCCGCGGGCTTAGCTGTAGCTGTGGCAGTAGTTGCTGCTGCCGCCGCTGCCGCATGGTTTACGGATGCGCTCGCGGGACGCTTGATGGGAGCCTTGAGTGCGGGCGCAGAACCGGCGGAAGATCCTGCCGCCTCGGCCTTTGCCTCTGCTGCTCGCGCGGCAGGTGTATTGGAATATACAGGTCTTATTGACTTGGTATTTGATGTCTGAAGATAACCGTTGACTACATTAGGCGCACCGGCAGTAGCGACAGTCGCAGCCGCAGATCTGGCAGGCGGCAATCCCGCAGCTTTTCTGACGAGTCCGCCGGGGATCAGATCGATCAGGGCATCCTTACGATAGTAGCCTTTATGATTGCGCAGATAGAAATATCTGCCGCCGACAAGCACGATTATGGCAACGAAAATAATCCACCAGGGGAAGTTGTTGCTCTTCTTGGAGGTCGTAGCCGCGACCGCTGCTTTGGTCGTAGGTGTAGGGGTATTCGTGGGATCCCCATCCTCTTCAGTCGGTTCACTATCCGTAGCATCGGGCTCGTCTTCATGGATTACGGGTGCGATTACCGTAGGCTCCGTCTCCTCTGTCTCAGGGGTAGGTGTAGGAGTCTCCGATGTCTCGGGAGTAGGTGTCGGGATATTGGTAGGCGTATCGGCAGCAGGCTGCGTCTCGCCGGGCTGTGTCTCAACAGGTGCTACGGGCGTGTCCGGGTCATTCGGAGCGGGTGTAGCAGTCGCCGGTACGGGTGCGGCCGTAGTCGCGGCGGGCTTAGGAGTTGCCGTAGCTGCGGCAGGCTTAGGAGTAGCCGTGGGCTTAGGCGTGTTTGTAGCTGCAGGCTTGGGGGTAGCCGTAGGCTTAGGTGTGCTGGTAGCTTCCGGCTTAGGAGTAGGGGTGTTGGGGGCTGTGGGCTTGGGAGTAGGCGTAGGAGAATTGGTCGCTGATGGTTGGGGAGGAATAGGCGTTGGATCTATTACTTCCACAGATACATTAACTTGGTTGGGAACTGTTTTATCTAATCCACTACCACTATATCCAACTTGAAGGGGATTATTGGGATTATTGTTATTGTGTGCCCACCCGGAAGGATTAATCCTAACTGTAATCCTTCCGTCGTTTGAGACGGATGCTGAGCACGCGCTATCATTAACAGTAGCGGAACCACTGATATATCTGTCTTCAACAAATCGAAGCCCCTCATTCTCTCCATTTACCCTATAGCCATCTACCTGACTCATAAGAAAGAAAGACACAACCACAATTTCATTATCAGCATATCCTGCTGTCGTAATATTAACAAAACCACCAGAATTCCAGGAACCACCCGAGGTAACTGTGGTAGTTCCCTCCTCTTCGGGAGCAGCATTAACACGAGATGAAGGCAAAATCAAAAAAGTAAATGATATAACTAAACAAAGACATAGAAAGGTTATTCCCAAAACCATGCCTCTTCTCCGATAAACCTTTGTCATAACAACGAAAAACCCCCGCTTTTGTGTTATGGCCTGCTACTGAGCGCAAGACCCCAATCAAACAAATTATATACCCTCAGAAGGATTTTTTCATCATATTATAAGTATTTAAAGGATTCCTGCTCATAAAGTTTGAACACTCGGCTCAAAGCATTACGCTTGACAGTAAAGTATGATCGGCGACGGGGCATCTCGCCTTTCAAGACTTCATGAACTCTGCGGCAGGATCGCACCTCAGATCTCTCTTAGCATCTTCGCCGTTATGATGACCTTCCTGGCAGTTGTCACCTTCTGGTGCGAGATTGCCAACAACTATAAATATCGAGCCTACGAGAAAGCTTCGAGATTTGCCAGTCAGACCGTGGAATACAACAATTTCAGTATGGTATATGACTCTGATAAAGCAACTTTTCTAAGAGATTATAGACAATCGCAAGACACGAGATGCCGTCGCGTTTTTCGATAATTATGAGATCTGCCTATTTCCCCTTCTTCGGCAAGATCATGCGCAGGGCCTCAGCAGGCTTAAAGCCATAACCGAGAAGGTAGATAAATCTGCCGAGACCAATGGCCGCCGTAGCACCGACGATACAAAGAACTACCGTCAGAACGGTCTTTGCCGCGCCGGAAGAAGATGAAGTCTTCCCGGAAGCTGAAGAAGGCGCAGTGCTTTCACTAATGTCCCGGCCGGCAGAAGTCTCACCCGCTGCCTCAGCCGAATCCGAAGCAGAAGGCACAACTGTCTCTTCCCCTTCATCGCCGTCATCCGAGGTCTCCGGCTTTGTAGGCACAGGCGTTACAGGCTCGATGTCCAGACCGGAGTAGTCACTTAAAGAGATGCCGTTCGCTCCGAGCGGGATCTCATGGTCAAGACCGATGAAAGAGCCGTCCGGCGTCTGCCAGAGGACAGTCTTTACCAGATCGTACTTTTCGCTATCCCAAGTGACAAAATCGTCCAGGACCAATCCGCCGGTGTCGCCGGAATTGGCATTGTAGCACCAGAATGTGTGATTTAGATGATACTCGGCAATAAGGTCGCGCATATATTGCAGCCAAGTCAGATTATCACCGCTCATAAAGCCGCCCCACTCGCCTATCAGCAAGGGCGCGATCTCCTGATCGTCAATATAGAGCCAGGCATCATACCAGTAATCATCCATCAGCGACTCATAGCTGAAGCCGCCTTCAAACCAAGGCTGAGCATAGACGGCAGGGCCGTAATCGTGAGGAGAATAGACAATCTGACGATTACGCTCCTCCGACCCGAAATCAATAGGATAATATTCAACGCCCCGCAGATTGCCGCCCCACCAGGAATTGTAGTAATCTTCATCATTCGTCGATGTAAAATCATTCTCCAGAGGATCGATGGGAAAGATCTGTATACCTTCGATCATTATCAGAGCATGTGGATTATTATCCAACACGATGTTGCCGGCCGTCTCGGCCACATATTTCCAGTTATTGGCGTCCTCCGAATCGTTCCAGATGGCGTGCTCCGTCTCCGAAGCTTTGCCGTGAGGCTCGTTCTTCAGATCATAAGCCACGATGGTATCATTATCCGCATACCTTGCAGACACCCAGTCAAGCGCTGTCAGATAATCGTCGGTGCTGATCCTGTCCGTATACCACAAAGGCGCATTATGCCCTGAAGCATCGGTATTAGCGCTGTGTATGTCCAGCATGACTTTCATGCCGTTATTCTCACAAAGCAGGAGCACATAATCGAAAATCTCCAGGGAATTCATTGTATTCAGATCTGTGTTATATGCCTGGTTGTAGTTGGCCGTGGGATACTCGCCACGGCTCCACTGAAGCAGTAGCTCCGCCGATATCGGGATCCTCAGCAGGTTAAAGCCATGATCGGCGATGCCCTTCAGCGCATCCCTCAGATTGCAATTCCATACCCCATCGAAAATATTCGTTCCGGTATTATAGCCAAACCAGTTGCAGCCGGTAAGCCAGACTTCTGTTCCGTTCATATCCACGATCTTGTCGCCGTCGGTAGTCAGCCAGTCATCCCCCTGAACGCCCTGTCCTGCCGGGATAAAGGGCATATCGGCCGTTTCCGCCGGCTGTACTCCGCCGTTATTGCCGTTGTCACCGTTACCGTTGCCGCCTCCATTGGCGCCATTATTTCCGCCGTTATTTCCGCCGTTATTCCCACCGGAATAGGATCCGGAACCCGTTACCGAGATAAGGGATGCCGAGCTTATGTCAGAGCCGCTGACCTGGATGCCTACATTGCCGTCAAAAGCCCATGAATTAGCGCCTGTCGCTGATACGACCGCTGTTACCCGGTTACCGTTTACCGAATAGGAATCAAAGCCCCAGCCGGAAGCCGAGCTTACCGTGCCCGTAAATTCTACGACGACTGTGATAGTCTCGTAGCCTGCGCAGCCTGACAGGTTAAGAGTTATCTGTCCTCCGCTACCCCATGGATTAACATTATCCACATCGGCAGAAGCTTCCCTTTTAAGGTCCGTTCGAATTGCCGCAGCTGTTTTATCCCTGCCTGTTTTGATCGGCGCCGCCACTGTTCCTAAGAGAGCAGCCGCACTTAAAAGTACGGCTGCGATTTTACGTGTCTTCATGTAAATACTGTCCTTTGCTGACATTCAGACATTGATCTCGATCTTACGGCCGGAGGGAGCATAGGGTCTGTAGATGACTCCCGCTGCATCCAGCATACGGCGGGCCGCTCTGGCGCCTTCAGTGTCGTGATACTTGTCGTCTGCGTAGATTATTTCTTTTATTCCCTTCTGTATAAGAGCCTTCGTACACTCCTGACAGGGGAAAAGCGATACATATATCTTCGAATCCTTCAAGGGAGAGTTGCAATTCAGGATCGCATTCATCTCTGCATGACATACATAAGCATATTTTGTCTCGTATGTGCTGCCGTCTCTTGACCAGGGAAAATCGTCGTCTGAACATCCGATCGGCAGACCGTTATAGCCGACCGTCAGGATCTTACGCTCATCATTTACGATGCATGCGCCAACCTGTGTATTAGGATCTTTACTTCTCTGGGCAGACAGGTTTGCAATCCCCATAAAGTACTCATCCCAGGATATATAATCTTCTCTCTTACTAGTAGCCATATATACCTCGCATAAGAGTGTGGCACACGAGCTCCGATATAGCAGGAACCCGCCTTCAGGTGAACATAACTGCTTTATTTTATATCAGAATATTCTTTACCGCAATAAATGCTTCGCTCATGCAAGCCTGAAGGTTATAGCCGCCCGAGACACCGTCGATATCGAGCATCTCGCCGATTATATACATGCGGTCGGATAACTTGGATCTCATGGTCTCCCGGTCAACTTCCTTAAGCGATACGCCGCCTCTGGTTACATAGGCGTCTTTGTAGTCCGGGGCATTTTCGATATGAAGCGTCAGATGCTTTATTTCCTTCTCGTAGGCTTTGCGTTTCTCACGAACTGTTCCCGATGCGTAAAGCTCGGTAACACCGGCACGGACGCCAAGATTCTCGGCTACGGAACGGGGAACATAATTACTTGCCAGCGTGGTGAGCTTGGTGTCAGGCTTGCTGTCGATCAGTTTTGTGAACTCCTCATCAAAATCTTCATCCGTCAGATAAGGCGCGAAATCAATCTCGATCCATCCGTCCCTCTGCCCGATGTCACGGGGGATATCGCGGCTCAGTTCCATAATGGCAGGGCCTGACACTCCGCGGCCTGTAAAAAGCACATCTCCCGCAGTCGCTGCCTGCTTACGGGAATCATAATAGAGATTTGCCCCGGCTGACACGGATACACCGCTTACCGCCGCGGTAAACAGACGGTCTTCAGATGCGACATCAACTCCTACCAGGGCGGGTACCAGGGGAGTTATCGTGTGGCCGAAGCTTCTTGCCAGTTCATAGCCTGAGCCGTCCGAACCGGTAGCCGGAAAGCTCTTGCCTCCACAGGCCAGGATAACGACATCGACAATGGCGCGGCGGCCGTCTTCTGCCGTGAGAACCACACCGTCATCATCTATATCCACATCCTCGCAATTAAATTCCGTGACGATACTCTCAGGCCCGATATATTTTTCGAAAGCATCCAAGATCGTCTTGGCCTTATCAGTTACCGGAAACATCCTGTTGTTCTCCTCCTCCTTAAGAGGAACACCCAGGATCTCCTCGATGAAGCTTACTGCGCTATCGGGATCGAAAGCCTTCAGCGCCTTATAAATATAGTTTCCTGCCTCGTGATAACCCTCTTTGAGCTTCGACGCCGCCTTGCGGTTGGTGATGTTGCAGCGACCCTTGCCGGTCATGAGGAGCTTGCGCCCGGGGCGTTCACCCTTCTCGAGGACGGTGTAACATACATCCGCTCCCAGTTCTTTCTCATGTTTAAGAAATGCTGCGGCGGCGAGACCTGCCATACCGCCTCCGACGATTCCTACCCTTACACTCATCAAATATCGTCCTTTCCTGCAGCGAGCGCGATGCGTTCACAGAGGTCCTCATATTTGATGCCGACGGCAGCTGCCGCCTCAGGCACGAGACTGGTATTGGTCATGCCGGGAAGATTATTCGCTTCGATAAACCAGAAATCGCCTTTCTCCTCATCGAAAATCATATCGATCCTGCCATAAGAGCTCATGCGAAGGACAGCAAAGATCCTCTCGGCCTCCCTCTGAGCTTTCTCGGTATAATTTCCCCCGAGGTCTGCAGGGCAGATATGCGTCGTAAGACCTGCCTGGTACTTGTTCTTGTAGTCGTAAAAGCCCTTGTGGGGTTTGATCTCAATGATCGGAAGAGCCTTGCCTCCTAAGACGCCGACTGTTATCTCACGCCCTTTAAGGAACTGCTCTACAAGGATCAGCTGCTCGTAGGACTTAGCATAATCAAGCGCCGCTGCCAGCTCGGAATCCGTGTGAACAATGGATACGCCACAGCTGCTTCCGCAACCGATGGGCTTAACGACGCAGGGAATGCCGATCTCTTCTTTTATTCTGTCTATAGTGATATTTTCCGCCTTATCGGTGAACCATTTGGCCGTTTTGATGCCCTCACCGGCGCAAAGAGCCTTGGATAAGTTCTTATCCATGGCGATAGCACAGCCCAGATAATTGCAGCCGGTATACTTGATGTTGTAGGCATCAAGGACTGCCTGCACCTGTCCGTTCTCGCCGTGAGATCCGTGAAGCCCCAAGAAAGCTACATCAGCATACTTACAGATCTCGATCACTCTGGGACCGATCCACTCGCGTCTGCCGCCATGGGTCTCTATGATAGCGTTAAGGTCAGGCTCACTCTCGGGGATCTCAAAGAAAAACAGGTCATCCGTGCCCTTACGGAAGAAAGATTCCACAGGTTCATCATTCTCTATACCATCGTAGAGATCGACAAGCGCTACTTCGTGCCCCTTGCTCAAAAGTGCATTGGCGATAAGACTCGCGGATTTCTTGGATACATCTCTCTCAGGGCTTAAGCCGCCACCCAAAACTACAATTCTCATATGATCTGCTCCTCGGATCAGCAGCCTGTTTACATCGCTCGATAAGACTTGAGAACAGGCTGTCTTTCTTAATCAAGTGCCTCGATTATAGCAATAAAAAAATCCCCGAAAGCTCTGAAAACATTACATTTCTGTTACCCGCACAAATCGTATCTTAATAGTAATGAAGATGTAAAAAAGGATCGGTCTAAAGCCTCTTTGCGATTGCTATACTTTATTTAATTATTCTATATAAAGGGGTTTAATGATGCTCGCTGTTTTATATCTGTTTCTTTGTATGTTCTTCGGCATATCACTGGTAATGATATGCATACCCGACATAAGACGACTGCTGGTCGCCGCATCACCGTCCCGCAGCACGGCCGCCGATATACCGAGCACACTTTTTGCAATACCGGCAGGCATCACAATAGGTCTCACCATTATCCCCATGTGCCATTATTATGTGACATCTATAATGGCAGGTTTCATGACAGATCCCGATCAGTGCAAAAGGCTCAGCACACTTGTAATCTTCGCGCTGTTCTGCCTTCTCGGGATCATCAATGCCCAGAAGATCCTGCAGCATCGTAACAATCGATCCGGCAAGGCTTCTCTGATCCCTGACTACAACAATAAATATCTTACGACCATTTTCTATTCCGTCAGCATCATATTATTTACCGTAGCGGCTACCTTTCTTATGTTCTGGACCTACAGGATCGAAGACAACAACCTGTTGGCGGGCTTTTCCACCTTCTCGGATCTGTCACCTCATACCGCCATGGTATCGTCTTTCGGTGTCGGATTTAACTTCCCGACGCAGTATATGCATTTCTCAGGCGATGGGATCCAGTACCATTTCCTCTTCTACTTTCTCTGCGGAACACTTGAATATCTTGGTCTGCCGCTGGATTGGGCGATCAACCTGCCCAGTATGATCACAATGATCTGCTGCTTCTGTCTGCTGGGTCTTTTGACAGTGATCGTCAGCAAGAAACGCGTAGGTTTTATCTTCGCACCGGTGCTGGTGCTCTTCAGAAGTTCGCTGATCGTTTTCGAGCATATCGAAGAGCTGAAAGATCAGGGCATGTCTCTGTCAGAGGCTCTGAAAGTCATCCGCAAGTCCACCGAATGGTATGGAACCACACCCTATGACAACTGGGGTATATGGGCCATCAATGTCTATCCCAACCAGAGGCATCTGATGCTGGGAACATCGTTGATCCTCTTGCTTGTTATAATCACACTTCCCTTCATCAGAAGGATGTGCGTCAGCCTCATAAGAACGGTCGGCATCAAGGGAAAGATCAAGGCCTTCACGGCTTCCCGTGAAGCCTGGATCTGGCGCAAGGATGATCCGCTGTCGCCTTTGGGTCTTATGATCCTCGGCTGCCTTGCCGTTATTGCCATGCCATATTTCCACGGTTCCGCTCTGATCGGCGGTCTTCTGGTGCTGGCTCTTATGGCAATCTTCAGCGAGAGCCGTCTGATATATGCCGCTATCGCCGCTTCGGCAGTTATCTCCTCTCTCATCCAGACAAAGCTCTTCTCAGGCGGCTCCGACAATGTTGTCAATTTCGAATACAAGAGGGGCTTCGTAGCAGAGGACACGAGCATCTCCGGCATTATCGAATACATCTGGAAAGTGACCTTCTTAACGCTCGTCGTAGCCTTCGCCTTCGCAGTCTATCTGTTGGTCATTGATATCATCAGGAAGAAGCCGATCTACCGCTCCCTGTTGTTCGTCTGCTTCCTGGCTCCCATGGTCTTCGCCTTTAACTGGCAGGTCTCACTCGAGATGCTGGCCAATCACAAATTCATTCAGTTCACTCTGATACTTGCAGATGTTTTCACTGCAGGAGCGCTGGCTAACCTCTTCTCTCCCTGCTTCAGCAAGCATACGGCGGAATCTGCCAAAGCAGCGCAGTCCGCCAAGAGTAAATTTGTCGGCGGAATATCCGGCAGCAAGTCCGTTCACATCACCGAGGGAAGCTATAAGCTCTCTCTTAAGGCACGTATCGCGATCAATTGTCTTACTGCTCTTATCGGTGCCTCTCTCATCATTCCGCTTACAGCCACCGGCATCAGCGAGTGGTGTACCTACTACAATCTCAATAAGCGCGGCTATGTAATGATCAACACCGAGTCCCCTCTTGTCGATTGGATCGAGGAAAACACCGATGAATCTGACGTTCTTCTTACGCCTCGCTGGTCCATGAATCGCGTCATTCTTGCCGGCCGGCCCCTCTACTACGGATGGCCCTACTACGCCTGGTCCGCAGGTCACGATACCAACACGCGCCAGATCATCTACGATTGGCTTCTCACCGGCTGCGACGGCAATATTGATGAATTCACCCGCTACTGCCGCGAACGTAATATCCGCTATCTGATCCTCGATCCCGAGTTCTACTCATATGTCACTGAGGATGGCAAGTACAACAATGTGGCCGTGGATTTCTTTGCGGCTAATCTGACCCAGGTAGCCTACTTCGCCGACGACTACAATACGATCGTGTATAAGATATACTGATCTTGGATCTGTTTTTGTTTGGTTCTTCGATCAACAATCACCGATACAATGTGAGAAATACCAAGCTTTCCATATTTCTTTGGAATACAAAAGCACCCGCCGGATTTCTCCGACGGGCGCTCTGTGTTCTTATCAGAATATGTCCACTAATTCGCCGTTCTGATACTCGAAATAATCTGAATTGTAGATGTTGCCGTAAACATCTTCTATCTCGAAAGTCACAACCGTGTGATTTGCCGCAAGATCGATCTCTCTGTAGTCCAGTATCATCTCCGAAGCGGGGAATGCTTCGTATACGGGGGTATAACCTTCATCCGAATCATTTACCCACAGCAACTGGATCATGTCCGTATCCTCCAAGGGGTAGGTGTAGTAATTGCCTGCATCCATTTCGGATTCTATTACATATCCCGTTATCATGCCGGAAGGATTATCCTGATCATAATATGCCAAGAGATCGCAAACAACACCATTTATCATTACCGGTATGAATGCTGATTGACTCCATTCTCCGGTGTCATTGTCATAATAGGAATCATAGATATAATAACAAGCAACATAATCATTGATATAGGTCCATTTATCGGGAATGTTCGGCATGAGATCGCCCTCGGAGTCGAAGTGATAATACTCATCCGATCCGAAATAATACAGATTATCGGACTCATCCAGCACATATAGATGAACCTTTGAGCTGAGGATCGGTATATCGCTGCACTCAAGGTAATAGAAATCTCCATTCTCATAATTACCCATTAAGTAATCAAGGTGATATTCGCCCGCCTCGGTAACCTGGCTGCTGCCGTTATAGTAATCAACCAGATCCTGTCTGAACCAGCTGCCGGCATAAGAGGAGGCCGAAGCCACACCATACTGATAGGCCAGATCCACAGACACATATTCGTCGTAATAATCAATTACATTCTGATCGTAACCCAAGGACGTAAGCGTGACTCTTCCGTCGCTATAATTCTCACAATAGCTATAAGGATAATAAGCAGTAATGCCATGGCCGTATGAGTAATCGCTCTCGGTATAATCAACTGCATTGACTATGGAATTAATAAGGGCTGTGGAGGCATCATTCTCGTATTTATTCGCAAGGGTGATAAGATCTACGGAATCGGTCCCCATATAATCGCCGCAAGCGTCTCTGGCGACTATGATGTCACTGTAGCTTCCGTTCTCGATATCAGACTTCAAATAAGTGATATAGTCGATATATGCATCATAAACAGCCCCAATATGACTCAGTGAGATGGAAGACATGGACGATACCATTCCCTGCGCCTGACAGAAATCCATATAGTCCGCCACAACCTGCTCTCTGTAATCACCTGTCGCAACCGGTGATTCTTCCAGCATGTTGATCCAGTTGGTATATGCAAGTCCCGTACCGTTTACATAGCTCTCCGCTCCGATCATATAATCCGCGCTGTTTTGAAGAGCCAGCGCTACCTCAAGAGTACACATATTACATGCATCGAAAATAACACTGTCGAAATGAACTCCGCTTCGATCCAGAGCCTGCCCGATCTGATAGTCATACATCACATCCGTCGGGAACAGTTCATCAAGTCCGTAACCGATCGGTACTCCGCCGCCGTGATCCCAGAGGATCAGAACATAATCGTCCGCCGGATACTCGCTCGATGCGAAGCTGATAAAATCCGTCAGAGTCATTGAATCCGCCATGGAGATTCTTCCCAGATCCGCCAGCTCGGTATAAGTACCGTCTCTGTATGAGAATCTCTGTACAGTATTGTCTCTGCAGAAATTGTTCTGCCAGTTAGTGCAACCACCGGTCTGCAGGATGATATTCGTTTTCGATGAGATCGTTGTATTGGCGATCTCATTAAGATCAGATGTTGCAAGGCCGTTCTCGCTCTCCAGGTCGGTTCCGATCATATAGATCATGATGGTCTGGTCAGCAATGCCGTCATCAGGTTCTGCCTGCGTCTCAGACGCCGAGGGCTCAGTCTCGACAATCTCGACAACAGTAGGTGTAGGATCAGCCTCTGTCTCCTCTTCGTCTCTTGTTCGCTCAGTCCTGTTGCGCCTGCTCCTGCTGCTCGACTCTTCTTCCTCGTCATCATTCAGCATACGATAAGCGAAAAAGCCTCCGCCGCCGAGGATAGCCACTGCCAGCAAGCTTATGACAGCTATAAGCCCCTTCTTCTTTTTCTTCTTGGGCTTTGCTGCCTTCTCATCCGGAACAGTTGCTGCCGGCTGTTGTTGCGGTTGCAGCTGGGGCTGAGGCTGCTCAAATGCATCAGGACGATACTCTGCCCGTGGCTGTACCGGATTGGTTATGTTTTCCGCCTGCAAGGGAGCACCGCAGTTAACACAAAATTTGGAACTGCCGCTATGCTCCTGGCCACATCTGTAACAACGCATGGGAAATCCTCCTTGGAAAGCACATATATAAAGAATTATATATCATGACAAAAATGATTTAAACCTTTTCGACGAGGAAGAAAAAGGCTGTCCCGCAAGCGGAACAGCCTTCGTAGCATCTTGTCTTTATCCGGTCAGCCTCCGAGCTTATCAGCCAGCCAAGCGGCCAGTCTGTTAAGATATCGAGCTGCAACTGCATAGACAACGGCAATGATTATTATCGGGATCACACTGTCAGACAGGGACGCGATCTTACAGATAAAAAGACTCGCATAGTAGAGAACAAGAGCAGTCACCAAGCTCAGCGCGAAAAATATAATCTTGTATTTTGCAGATCTCGGTGCTGCCATATATCTCTCCTAATCCGACCTTTCAATTACGATCCCGCGGGATCTCGCCTTAAACCTCTTCTTCCTTGGATTCGGCAATTACTTTCTCAGTAACTTCCGGAGGTGCGGGCTCATATCTTACATGCTCAATGGTATACCAACCTCTGCCCTGTGTCATGGACTTAAGATCAGTAGCGTAAGTAGCCATCTCTGCCGTGGGGACTTCGCAGGATACAACAGTAGCTCCATCCTCATCAGTTCCGTAACCCATGATGCGTCCTCTTCTCTTGCTCATGTCGCCCATAATATCGCCCTGCTTATCCTCGGGGATATGTACACCGACTGTGCTGTATGGTTCAAGGAGGATCGGGCTTCCCTGTTCCATACCCGCCTTAAATGCAAGGCTTGCAGCGATCTTAAATGCCATTTCCGACGAATCTACATCATGATAGGAACCGTCAACCAGAGTAGCCTTGAGATTAACAACGGGATATCCGGCAAGAACACCTTTCTTAACGGCATCCTGCAGCCCCTTCTCGACTGCGGGGAAGAAGTTCTTAGGAACTGCGCCACCGAAAACCTTCTCCTGGAAAACGAGCTCTTCGGAATCGGGATTCGGCTCAAACTCGATCCATACATCACCGTACTGACCGTGACCGCCGGACTGTTTCTTGTGCTTGCCCTGAACCTTTACCTTCTTACGGATCGCTTCACGATAAGGAACCTTCGGAGCACCCAACTCAGCGTCAACATTGTACTTGCTCTTGAGCTTGCTGATAAGCACCTTGATCTCGGACTCGCCAAGACCGGAGATGACCATCTGCTTTGTCTCGGGATTTGTCTCGACCTTGAAGCAGGGATCCTCATCGGACAGCTTGGTCAGACCGGCCATGATCTTATCTTCCTCACCCTTCTTAATGGGCTTGATGCTCATAGACAAGCAAGGTGTCGGGAATGATATCTTAGGCATCTCTATGACACGGGTCTTGTCGCAGAGAGTATCATTTGTCTGCGTGATAGCAAGCTTGGCAGCGCATCCGATATCACCTGCCGATACACTGTCAGTGGGGATCTGCTTCTTACCGATCATATAGAAGAGGTTACCGATCCTCTCCTCCTTGCCCTTCGTGGCGTTATAAACAGTAGAGTTTGCCTTGATAACACCTGCATTGACCTTGAAGATGCTGATCCTTCCTACAAAAGGATCGGCAATGGTCTTAAATACGAAAGCAGCAAGCGGATCTTCAACTTTGCAAGCGACCTCGATAGTGGAGCCGTCAGGCAATGTACCCATAAGAACGGGCTTCTTGCCGGCCGGCGGCGTATCCTTGGAGATACAGTTCAAGAGGAAGTCAACACCCCAGTTCATATATGCGGAACCGCAATAGATCGGGTGGAGCTTACCCTCTCTGAATCCTGCATGAACGCCATGTCTGAACTCATCCTCAGTGAAAGGCTCACCTGCGAAATACTTCTCCATAAGAGCGTCATCGGACTCTGCTACGACCTCGTTAACTGCATCCTGAAGCTCATCAATCCTCGAATTATATTCCTCCGGCAGTGCGATCTCGGAAGATGCGCCGGTCTTACTGTCAAGTGCAAACGCCTTGCGGTTCATAACGTCAACGATTCCAACCATCTTGCCGTCATCCATGATGGGAAGTGACAAAGGAATAACACTGGAACCGTAACGATTTCTCATGCGCTCGATAACGCCTTCGAAATCCGCATTAGGCTCATCCATTCTGTTTACAAAGAAAAGGAAAGGTACATTCTTCTTGTTAAGAAGTCTGATCGCCTTCTCGGAACCAACCGAGGTGCCACCCTTAGCGGATATCATAACTATACCGCTGTCGGCGATCCTTATGCCGGACATTTCCTCACCGAGAAAATCAAAATCACCGGGAGTGTCAATAATATTGATCTTACTGCCCTTGTAGTCACATGTGGCAACTGTGGCATTAATAGAGATCTGTCTCTTGATCTCCTCAGGATCGAAATCCATCGTGGTGTTGCCGTCTGTAATCCTGCCGATCCTGTCGATCGCCTTTGTGTAGAACAAGATAGCTTCAGCCAACGTTGTCTTTCCCGAACCCTGATGTCCGAGTAACGTGATGTTACGTATCTTGTCCGCGGAATAGTTTTCCATAGGTTTTTCCTCCCTTTTTGAAAGTAGAATCACCATTTGATTATAAAGGAATTTATGTGCTATTTCCACAAAACAAGCAAATTAATTTAAGATTTTTTTGTGCATTAGAAAGAGTCTTTTCGAGAATTGGTAAATTGGGCATATTCTCTTCGCAGCATTCCCATAAGACTTCCTTACATATAGGGAATGCTGCCGGGAAATCTTCGCATAAAAAAGAGCTGCCTTCCTGCGAAGACAGCTCTGTCTTTTCCTTGTAGCGATTACTTCTTCGGCCTCTCGAAAATAAGGATGACTCTGTCTTCCTTGCTTGTGAAAGCACCGACAGCAAGCGAGCCGCTTGAGGCGTCACCGCCGAGGGAAGACTGAAGCTTACCGCCCTCATCGTTGATTACCGATGTGAGCTTCCAGCCCTCGCCGGCCTTCTTCTTCAGTACACTGTTGATACCGTCAACATCGACTTCTGCGGAGCTGTTGTGAGGAACGATCTCCACGCTGTACTCCTTAGGTCCGGATGACTCGCCGCCGAAAGCCCCTGACTGAGCCTTCTTCTCAAGCGTAGCAATAGAGTCCTCAAGTGATTTAATCTTCTTATCAAGTTCAGCCTTTTCCATTTCCATCTCCTCGATCTTCTGATCCTTCTCCTGGATCTGCTTCAGATACTCGCCCTTCGCGCTCTCGGTAAGAGCAGCTTCCTTAAGGAAAACCGATCTCTTCTCTGCGTCGAGGATGATCTCTTCAGCAACGGCATGAGCCTGAACTTCCGCATTCTTGGAATCGGCAATGATCCTCTGAGCCTGATCATATTCATCCTTGATGGAAGAGATCTGGTCTGACCATTCATTCATCTGGCGCTCATAATCGGCGATCTTATCATCATACTCGGCACGAGTCTTCTCCATGCCTGCCTTCTCTTCTTCGATCTGTTTCTCGAGCTCCTCTTTCTGAGCGGCAACCTGCTGAGCCTCTTCTACTACAGCCATGATCTCATCGCGCTGCTTGCCGGCTTCTTCGGCCTCTGCAATTACCTGCTTGGCCTGCTCTACCAGACCGTCAAGCTCTGCCTGAGCATCATTTCTTCTCTGCTCGAGCTCGGCAATGATCATATCACGTTCCTTGTTGATCTGCTCGCGCTCAGCTTCTGCCTGCTCCTTAGCCTTAAGAGCCTCACCTGCCTGGGCTTCGGCGATCTGGCGACCCTCTTTCTCGAGTCTTTCCTTCTCGAGCTCGAAGTCCTTCTGGAGCTGTTCTATCTGCTGCTCCGTGGCTCTGACTTCCTCTTCCTTGGATTTCAACTCATCAACACGGGACTGGATCTCCTTGTCTTTGGCAAGGATCTCCTCTTCCTTCTCGCGCTTGATGGCATCGGAATTATCAAGATAAGCCTGCAGCTCTGTTGCTTCTGCAACTACCGCATCTCTCTTATTAATAGCTTCTGCATACTCTTTCTCAACCTGAATAGCGAGCTGCTCGGTCTGCCTCTGCGCATCCTCGAGGATCCGCTGCTGTTCCTTCTCGGCCAGCTGGATCATCTCCTGATACTTGCTTTCACCCTCATCGATCCTCTGCTGACGGATCTTCTCACCGTCCGCACGAGCCTGATCGATCTTCTTTCTTTCAGCTTCAACTGCATTTCTTGTGATATTCAGTTCTTCTTCAAGCTTCAGTTTCTCGTCAATTGCCTGCTTCTGCATTGCAGCATATTCAGCGTCCAATCTCAGCTTCTCGGATTCGAACTGAGCTGTCAAAGTGTTGATCTCTCTGTTGATCTTCTCTCTGATCTCTGCCAGATGCTTCTCTTCTTCAGACTTCTTCGCTTCTGCTCTGGCCAGGTTCTCTTCTTCCTTCTGAGACAATACCTTCTGAGCTTCGGCTACGGCATTATCCGTCTCTCCCTGAGATGCCTTCTGGAAATCGTATTTACACATTGAACAACGGGCTACATTATCGCCCATCATTACTCCACATACAGGACACTTCTTCATAGTGTTCAACTCCTAATTGACTTAACTGAATGCAGACCCTCGCAAGCCTACGCGCTTATTATAACACCAAATATCAAAAAAAATTACCTTCTTGTTTAATAATTTGTGAATATGTAAACATTTGTTACATAAGAAAGAGGCTACTCCTTCGAGTAGCCTCTCTTGATCATCTCAATAATATCAATTTGCACCGGTCAGGCTGACATTCAGGCTCGAAGGTCTCGAATTGGGTGTCCAACTGAGGTTATATACCTGAATAGAACTCTGAGGCGAATCATTGCCGTTCCAGGTAAGCGTAAAGGAGTTACCTCCGCTATAGTTTACGCTGTATCTCCAGTCACAGCTTCCTATGCTGAGCGAATAGCCTGCAGGGAATGTGATGGTTGCGGACTGGATCGGGCCGTTGCCGCTTACCGAGAGTGCTCCGCTGTTGTCATTCCAGCAATTGAGGCTGGCAGAACCGCTGATGTTTCCGCCGCCACCGCCGCCGCCACCGTTACCGGGCGTGGGCGTAGGAGAATTATATGCGGGAGTAGGCGAATTGGTTGGGAACGGCGTGTTTGTCGGGACAGGCGTCGGTGTGAATCTGGGAGTAGGAGTAGCCGTATTAACACCCGGCGCTTCATACTGATCAAGCGCCTCCTGAGCCAGCCCCTCGAATTGATTGTTGTGTTCCGCATTCGCTGCCGCATGCGATTTGTAATTTGTTATTGAACTGACGATTCCGTAACTTGCAGCACCGGCCAAGATTACAATGATCGCGACCACTGTTATAAGTTCAAGAAGCGTATAACCTGCTTTGTTCGACCTCTTCATGGTATTCTCCCCCAAAAGCATCGCAAGTGCTTAACATATATGGTAATTATACCGCGGATTTGCCTTATTTGTATATAATTATTACAATTTTTCGCAACAATTTTGTCGTATTTCACTCATTTTCGCGAAAAAGCTTCATCGCATAACCGATGAGCTCATCCTTATCATTGGAAATCCTCTCTTCGATCACCGCATTCATCAGCATACGAAGGCTCTCGCCGATCTTGTGACCGGCAGGGATCCCCGCTGCCACCAGGTCATCACCGCTTATCTTAAGCTCTCTTATCGAGAGACAGGCCCCCTCTGCCGTCAGCTCCGCGCGAAGTCCGGTAATGGCCTCGAGGCGTTTTATCCTCTGCCTTCCAAGCTCCGAATGCGCAAGGATATCAGCGCGTTGCAAGATCGCGAGCTTATCCAGGAAAGCCGCAGGATAACTGACCATCAGCCTATGGACTGATATTCTGTCGGGCGCGACAAATTCATCGTGAAGCAGTATCAGCTGCAGGAGATTTTCTTTCAGATGATTAGAGAACCTCAGCTCGTCTGCGACCCTACCGGCGATACGGCAGCCTGCCTCGGGATGATCATCCATGTGGCCTGCCCCCTTCTTATCTATATAGAAGGTCTCGGGTTTGCCGATATCATGGAAAAGCGCAGCCAGGGCAAGTTCCTCACTTCGCCTTCCGTCCTCCTCCAAGGGGATTCCATCAAGAACTGCCAGGGTATGCTCAAGAACATCAAGATGATGGTAGACAGAATGTTGATCAAAACCTTTCATCGGAAGGAGTTCCGGGATTATTACCCCCAGGATATCCACATATTCTCGGATAACATCGGATGCATATTTTCCGGTCACGATACCTGTCAGCTCGGCATGTATCCTCTCACCTGAGATATTCTTGAGCAAGGGAGCATGTTCTCTCATTGCCTCAGCCGTTGCCTTTTCGATCATAAAGCCCTTGGTAGATGCCAGCCTCAGAGCTCTCAGTATGCGGAGCGCGTCCTCTGCGAATCTGAGTTCCGGTTTTCCCACTGCCCGAAGAAGGCCCGCTTCAATGTCATCTTCTCCCTTCATGGGATCCTTGATAATGCCGTCAGCGCTCAGATAGAGTGAATTTACCGTAAAATCTCTTCTGGCAGCATCCGTCTCGAGACTGCGGGTAAAGCTCACACTATCCGGTCTTCTGTTGTCGCTATACTCTCCGTCTGTCCTGAAAGTGGTTATCTCTACGCTGTGCCCGTCTGCCATAACGGTGATAGTCCCGTGCTTTGCCGCATGATCCATTATGGATTTGATGCCCGCATCTCTCATCGCCTTGGAAACTTCCTCGGGCAGAGCAGAAGTTGCCAGGTCGTAATCAGCCGGCACTTCTCCCGCGATAATGTCACGCACGGCTCCTCCGACCACGTAAGCCTCATAGCCCGAGTCGTTAAGAATACCGAGTACCAACTGACAGTATTCGGGTATATATGCACTGTAATCTGTATTTGTTCTCATCGTCTGTTTATCTCGTTCTGTGCCTCTTCTGACGCTTCCAGAAGAACCCTTGTCATGATGTCTACCGTGAGAGCCCCGGGTATACCGAAAACCGCCGCTTCCTTATCAGCCTCTGACGCGATCTTCTTGGCATCCGATTCGCTTATGATCGGGAGCTCAGTGATATCCCTGTATCTCGAGAAAAGCCTGTCCACTCTGTCAGCTAACACCTGAGCCGCCTCTTCGTCCTCCAGATTCAAAGTACACATATGAAGCTCCTTGGCAAGAGCCGCATAACCCTTTGAAGGATGTGTGGCGATCTGGGCGCGAAGGAATCTCGGGAAAAGTCTGTTAAGCCCGACAGCGTGTCCCGTGGAATACTTGGATGCACAGCAATGCATCAGGATGTGCGCCTCTCCCAGACCTGTCTTACGCATTGCTAATCCCGCATACATCCCTCCGACGGCGCATATGCGGCGCAGATATGTATCGGAAGGATTATTACTCATCTTCTCAACATTATCGAAAATGTTTATGCAACTGTTCAGAGCATCCGCCTTATACTGCGGATACTCGTCCGATGTCGGGCTCAGATAGGCTTCAATCGCCGATGCCAAGGACTGGAGCGCCGTCGATTCACATACCGCCGGCTCAGTCCTGATGGAGAAATCAGTATCGATAACGGCGATCTGCGGAACCAGGTACGAACTCACGCATGTGACCCATCTCCCGCTGCTGCTGTCACGGAACTCCGCTATGGGGGAAGAACAGGTCTCACTGTTGTCGGTAACAATGCAGCAAAGGACGGAAATATCGTGCTTAAGCTTATCGATGCCCTCAAATTCGGTGGGATGCTTCACCGGATTTATGGCCGCCGCCGCGACTAACTTGCCGCAGTTTATATCATCGGCGCCGCCGGCAGTGATTATGGTATCACAGTTGAATTCATTATAGACCCTGAGGCCTTCTTCTATATCCCTGTCCGTTACCGTGTGGTCATTACGATAGTAATAGAAGAGTCTGAAACCTTCCTTGGCATAGAAGGAAGCCAGATCCTCGAAATTCTTGTATTTCCTTACAACTTTATCGCAGATCAGAAGAATGCGTCTGGTCCCCAGCCTTTTGAGCTCGTCGACCACCTTAAAAGCAGAACTGCTGTCGAGATAGATGCTCTGGGGCTCCGTCTCGGTCTTCTGCGCATATTTTATATATCTGCTTCCTGATGCCATATTCCCTCTTCTCTGCCGTCTTTCTCAGAGTGCCGCCTTGATGGCTGCCAGGAATTCGTCGAATCCCTCGAAAGCCGGAAGATCAGGATTATCGGCCTTGATCTTATCCGTGCTCCGGAAAAGGAAGCCGGCCTTGCTTGCTCTGATCATGCCGAGGTCGTTATAGCTGTCGCCTGCCGCAATAGTATCATAACCGATAGACTGAAGCGCTTTTACGGTAGTAAGCTTGCTCTGCTCGATCCTCATCTTAAAGCCCGTGATCTCTCCGTCATCTGCCACCTCAAGAGTATTGCAGAAGAGAGTGGGATATCCGAGCTTTGCCATCAGCGGCATAGCGAATTGTTCGAAAGTATCACTTAAGATGATCACCTGTGTATCGCGACGGAGTTCATCGAGAAACTCCTTGGCTCCGGGAAGCGGATCGATCCCCGCGATGGTCTCCTGGATCTGCTTAAGACCGAGACCATGCTCCTTTAAGATCCCCAGACGCCATCTCATGAGCTTGTCATAATCGGGTTCATCCCTTGTAGTCCTCTTAAGCTCGGGAATGCCCGATGCCTCAGAGAAAGCGATCCATATCTCGGGTACGAGTACCCCTTCCATATCAAGACATACAATGTTCATATTATTTTCCTCTCGTGTCACGCCTTATGCGGACTTAAAAAGATTACCATATAAGGCGTGATTTGATAAGTGGCAACCCTCGATACCGCCTGTTACCACTTAGGTTCTCTGTCCTCATTATAAAGACCGAAATTACATTCCGACGACTCCGGCTTCTCGCCCTTCCAGAGTTCATCAAACGCCTCGAAAATAAATCCGATGATCTTCTCTTCTTCAAACCATTCCTTAACTTCGGCGATGTATCTTGATGCCACCTCCACTGACTCGCGAGGCTTGCCGTTCTCCATGATCGTCAAGGGGATGCGGCTTGTGGACCATCCCAACTCGGTAAAGATGACCTGCATATCCGGATGCCGTTTCTTCATATCGTAGAAATGTTCCTTATTGTAGGCAAGAGCGTCCGCGGGTGCCGTGGGAGTGTGATAGGGATAGCTGTGAATGCTGATAAAATCGACCTCCTTGACGAGCTTATCAAGAGATAACCATTCCAGGTAGCCTTCACAGAAGGTGACGGGCTTCCCGAGTGCAGCCTTAAGTTTACGGGCATGCTCCACGAGCCTGTCCTCACTTACCATGTGAGCGCCCCAGACGGGGGTATTCTCGTTGCCGACAGAGACTGCCGCCACCTGATCGGGGAAAAGGGAAACAAGCTCGATCAGTTTGTCCACTTCGCCGTCGTTACGGATCTTGTTTGCCTCGAGCTGTGCGTCACTATAATCCTGCTTCTCAAACTGACAGTTCGGGTTGTTGCTCTCGGGATCAGAATCGATGCCGATGATGCACTTGATGGGAAGATCCCTCTCTTTGATCACTTCAAGAGCATATTGGGCGTGGAGGTTGGGATCGTACATTCTTATGTAGTCGTAGCCGTCTTTATATAGGATGTCGATATCCTCTGCGACCTGTTCCTTACTTGGGCATAAGCCCTTCGGGGACTGCCCTTTACGATAACCTGAGTAGCAGATTGCTTTACCGTATTTCAAGATTTCCATGATCAAAGCCACCTCCGGTTTATTTGTTGTATTTATGCTTAAATCTTAACAGAAAAAGCTTTTCGAATGGGCAAATTATCGATTATTTCATCGAAATGTTGTAAATGGGGCAAAAGGCTTTATAATGAAAACTGTATTGTATCTCGACAGAGAATAATAACAGGAGAATTGAATATGAAAAATGACAAAACCAGAGAAATGGTGCTCTTTGCACTTTTCGCCGCTATCATCCTTTTGATGGCATTCACCAATCTGGGCTTTATCCCTCTCGGAGTCATCAATGCGACCATCATCCACATTCCGGTAATCATCGGCGCATTGTTCTTGGGACCTAAGAAGGGCGCAGCGCTCGGATTCTTATTCGGACTCACAAGCTTTATCAACAACACCTTTAAGGCAGCGACTGCATCTGCATTCGTTTTCTCGCCTGTGCTCGCTTTCGATAAGCTCGGCTGGTCCGGTATCCCTCGAAGCATCTATATCTGCTTCGTTCCGAGAATACTCGTAGGTATTGTTCCCTACTTTGTATTCATTTTCGTTAAGTGGCTTGTAAAGAATGAGAGCAAGATCGGTAAGATCATCGTTAATGCTCTGGCCGGCATCATCATCGGCGTCGCCATCAGAGCCTATCTCATCCGCAGGATCGACAGCATCAACAAGGTTTCCGGCAGCATCATCGGTGCATTGGTAGCCGTAGCGCTCTTTGTTCTGCTCTACTTCATAACATATAAGAAGACATCCGCTACTGTCAGCTACATCTATGCGGGCCTTACGGGCGCTTTCACCAATACACTTTTCGTAATGAGCGGTATCTATATCCTCTACAAGCACGCTTATGCCAATGCCCTTGAGAAAGCCGCAGATGAGGTTATGGGCGTCGTTATGGGCGTTGTAACCTTTAACGGAATCATCGAGGCGGTAGTAGCAGCGATCATCGTCGCAGCCGTAAGCACTGCACTCGTACATGTTATCCCTACTTACGATGTCCGTAAGCAGCAGGAGACAGAGTCGGCAAAGGCCTGATAATAAGACTTTTTGATACAATACACATAAGACAATAAGACCAAAAGATACGGAGAGTACAATACAATGATCTTAGCTGTAGACATCGGAAATACAAACATAGTCATAGGCTGTATTGAAGACGAGAACGTGATCTTCGCAGAGAGAGTATCAACAGATGCCTCCAAGACCGAATTGGAATACGTTGTACAGCTGAGCACGCTTTTGGAATTATATAAGGTTGACAGTGAGAGCATCACCGGGGCCATCGTTGCCTCGGTGGTGCCTCCGCTCAACATCATCATGACGGCTGCCATCAAGAAGCTCCTGCGTAAAGAGCCTATGCTGGTAGGTCCCGGAATCAAGACAGGACTTAACATACTGATGGATAATCCCGCCCAGGTCGGCGCAGACCTTATCGTAAATGCCGTGGCGGGGATCAAATACTACGGCGCTCCCCTGATCATGATCGACATGGGAACTGCAACAACTTTAAGCGTCGTAGACAACAAACGCAATTATATCGGCGGCATGATCGTCCCCGGCGTCAGAGTGTCTTTGGACTCACTCGTAAACAGGACAGCCCAGTTGCCGCGAATCAGCCTTGAGGCGCCCAAGAAGATCATCGGGCGCAATACCATCGACTGCATGAAGAGCGGTATCGTGATGGGGCAGGCTGCGCAGATGGACGGTCTTATCGACAGAATATGGGAAGAGATGGGAGAAGAGATTCCGATCGTCGCCACAGGCGGTCTGTCGGGATCCATAGTACCTCACTGCAAACACAATATAATCTATGACAATGAACTGACCTTAAAAGGTCTCGGGGAAATATACAAGAAGAATACGGAGGGATGAATCATGACTTTCAATGGCAAGACCGTAGTACTCGGAGTCACAGGCAGCATCGCCGCATATAAGATCGCGACGCTTGCAAGCAGCCTCGTCAAGCTCGGCGCTGATGTACATGTCATCATGACTCGGAATGCCGTGAATTTCATAAATCCCATTACTTTCGAGACGTTGACGGGAAATAAGTGCCTGGTTGATACTTTCGACAGGAATTTTGAATTCAATGTTGAACATGTGTCGCTGGCCAAAAAGGCTGATGTATTCCTGATAGCGCCTGCTACGGCCAATGTTATCGCCAAGGCCGCTCACGGAATTGCAGACGACATGCTAACTACGACACTTCTGGCAGCCGAATGCCCCAAGCTTATCTCACCTGCCATGAACACCCATATGCTGGGTAATCCCATTACACAGGATAACCTGAAGACTTTGGGCAAATACGGTTTTCAGATCATTACACCGGCTAGTGGACGTCTGGCCTGCGGAGATGAAGGCAGCGGCAAGATGCCCGAACCGGAAGTCTTGTTGGAATATATCGCGAGAGCCCTGACAGTCAAGGATCTTAAGGGTAAGACTGTGCTTGTCACCGCAGGACCGACGCGAGAGAAGCTCGATCCGGTGCGTTTCATCTCCAACCTGTCTACCGGGAAGATGGGTTATGCCATCGCCGAAGCTGCCGTCAGGCGCGGAGCGAACGTGATCTTAGTATCCGGCCCCACTGCCCTTGACTGTCCCTTAGGCGTCAACCGTATAGATATTGTCTCCGCAAGCGATATGGCAGATGCAGTCATCCGTAATGCAAAGAATGCCGACATAGTGATCAAGGCAGCAGCCGTAGCTGATTTCCGCCCCGCCAGCATCGCCGAAGAGAAGATCAAGAAGCACGATAATGAAGATATGACCATAAGTCTCGAGAGAACTCAGGATATCCTAGGCTATCTTGGCAAGCACAAGCGCGAGGGACAGTTCCTCTGCGGTTTCTCCATGGAGACGCAGAATATGATCGAGAATACCCGTTCTAAACTCGAGAGCAAAAATGTTGATCTGATGGTGGCAAATAACGTCAAACAGGAAGGCGCCGGATTCGGCGTTGACACCAATGTTGTAACGCTCATCTCTGCGGATGATATGATCGAGCTGCCCCTGCAATCCAAGGGCGAGGTAGCTGACAAGCTGCTGGATTATATTCTCGGTCATATGTGAGAACCTGCAGATCGTGTTTTGAACTGCCACCTAAGCAAGATCCTTAAGGTCTGACTAAATATCAAGTTTTCTTTTAGTTCTTCACGAAAATCTTGGGAATCCATTTTGCCACGATGGCAGAGGCGATAAGCAGCTGACAGGCAAGTAATCTAAACGCTCAACATACCAACTGAATTCTTAAATTCTTTTCTCAGTGGGTATTGAGCGCCATCTTACTACCCACCGGATTATGTTTTTTCGTTTTCAGTTGGTAAATTCAATGCCAAATACCCACTGAAAATATTTTTTTCTTCTTCAGTTGGTATTTTTCGAGCATAATTACCAACTGAAAATGAAGCTCTTGTTTTCAGTTGGTAAAATCCTTTATGCTGTAGCTTAAAATGAGCTCCTGGCTGAGCTCAGATTTGCTGTCTCTGTGGTCATGAATTTAAGCGGAGCCTTAAGCAACACGCTTAAGCCTTTGCTTAAAGCATTCACGCTATATCCAAAGCTTTCCGTGAAGAAGCGTTTTTATACATTTTTCGCACTTAAAGGAATACTATTTCGAGAAGAATCAGCTGCAGTTTTTATTGCAACTTTGTTATCACTACATGTATAGCAGATACACAAAGATCCCCCTGAGTTCACTTCACAGTCATTCAGGGGGATCTGTTATCGCATTTCTTGCCTATCCGTTATTAATATCCGCCATGCGCTCCAGGTAGGTGTTGTAATTCGTCTCGTCACCGAAATAATCGTGGATATAGATCTGATCCCAAATACGAAGCTTCTCGATAAGAGCCGTTCCTCTGGTCACGAAGTCATTCCACTCCTCGTCAGTAACACTTTCGTCCCGGAAGAAGGGATTCTCGAGGGATCCGGCTACGATGCCGTCATCGATAAAGAAACTATATGCGCGGGAGTAGATCAGCGTCTCCTCAGGCGTAAATACGGAATGACCGTAGTACATATTCGAATAGTAGTGAATACCAAGAAGATCCAAAAGCGTAGGAACGATATCCGCCTGGCAAGTGAACTTGTCGATCTCCATATGCGGCAGGTTCTGATCGTAGATCATGAAAGGCACACGGTAGAGGTCACTGTAGTCATACTCAGTATCATAATCCTCAAGGCCCTTAACCTTAGCACCGAGGGACTGATAATAAGCATTATGGTCAGCGAAAAGGGCTATCGTCGTATTGTCGAGCAGGCCTCTCTCCTCCAGATCATCCATCAACATGCCCAGAGCACGGTCAAACTCCATAACTGTCGTCATGTAGTCAATGATGATCTCTTCCTCCTCGGACTCTCCCGTAGGTGTGTAGATAGAGAGCAGCTCCTCCCTGTAGTTCTCCAGATTGTTGCGCTCATAGTACATACCATGCATGGTGATAGTGGTGATATATGTGTAGAAACGCGAATCCGTCGGGAACATCAGATCCTGACAGACATCGATCATCTCGGAGTCGAGGTTACGTTCGCCCTGGACGATCCAGTTCTCCATTGTTCCGCCGTCGGGAGCAACCATATCGTACATCTCCTCAGATGCATAGAAGTGGTCTATACCGAAGGAACCGTGTGTATTATCACGATTGTAGAAGTTCGCCGTACCATTATGGAAAGATCTGCATACGATATCGTCATCATATGCCCTGAGTACATTAGGCATAGCATAAGGCATGGCGTTGTCCTGATAATCATAGTTGATAAATCCGACTGTCGGGTAGGATCCGACGATACTCAGGCATTCCGATATATCCGTTTTCTCCTTGGCGTGATAATCAGTCATTACCACGGAGCTGTCCATAAATCTCATAATATTCGGGAAGAGCTCGGCATACTGTTCTTCCGTGATGTCAAGACCGTTGATGAATTCCTCATCGTCCATAATGGCAAACCATTCGAAGGATTCTGCCAGGATGACGATAACATTATTACCGGAAGATACGCCGAAATACTTGGATTCAGGAGCAATATCGTTATAGAGGTAGGATGTGATCTCATTATCAGGCACTTCCTCGATCTCATCATAGAAAATACCTCTTATGAACTCATTGACCAGGTTGCCTGTCATTCCGTAACTGGAGTAAACGCTGGTAGCCTTGGATGTCTTAAGCTTGGTGTACTTGTCATCGGAACCGTTATTGATAACATATGTAATTGCCACTACACCAACGATACCTATGATGATAAGAGCTGTACCCACCGTCTTATTACGGCCATATTCATTACTGCCCTTATCGGTCTTATACTTACGGATTCCGCATACTATAAAGACTATGACCATGGCTACGGAAGCGTAGAAAAACACATAGTTAACATAGATCTCCTCAAGTATGCCGAAAGCATCGTTACGCAGGCTCAGCATCGCAAAATCAAAATACTGTCCGGCCATGTCATAAACGACAGTCAGTATCATATCGAGAACTAATTCCAAAGTCAGGAATATTATTCCCAGGATCAATCTTGCCTTATTGTTGTTTATAACGATCATGATACCGGATGTCAGTGCAAGCATTGACAGTCCGACCCAGGGCTCGGATATAAGAAGCGTGTGGTCCACACAGCAGACTGCCAGCAGCTCGATAACCACTGCGAAAACTATGTACATTATGACCGTGCGGTATTTACTGCAGAAATTGCTTATCTTCTTTTTGTTTTCGTCACTCATAGCAGGCCTCCATTACAGCACATACAAGATCAGTATGAGCCAGAATGTCTTGTGAAGGCTCTTGTTGACCATGTGATACACAAGACCAAAGAATAAATAGAAAAGAATATATGAGAAATATGTAGCGCCCGTGATCGTGAATATGTCAAAGACCGCGAAGACTGCGAGCATCGTCATGTATATTGCCCAATAGATGGTCTTGGGATGCGAACGCCCTTCGGATGCTCCCAGACCTACAGAATCGGCCAATCTTAAAACATAAAGGATCCAATAAGAGACGGCCAATTCGCGAACGAGAATTCCCAGCCTGTTTACGATAGTCCTGCTGGCAACTCTGTGGGCTATGTCGTAGAAAGGCTTAACCTTAAAACCTGTCTCGAAGCTTACGAGCAATATGCATACCGTAATCGCCAAACTTATAAGAAGAACTCTCGATGCCGGCAGCAATTCTTTACTCTCAGGCCCCTCTTCGCTCGCGATCGTGCCATTCTTCCGCGACCATTTAACAAGTAACTTGATCTCGATAAACCAGAAGAGAGCTACAGTAAGATCCGTAAAAACATCAACATAGGAACCATAGTGCAGTCCCGAATAAAAATCCCTTAAAGGAGTCACCCACAAAGGCGTAAATATAAGCATTACCAACGCCAATAGGTACTCTGCAAAGCTCAGTGCATACTTCTTCATAATTATCCCCGCTATTGTTGATATAAATCCAATTCAACCAATTATTTATACCAATAATGCGCGGCAAATTCCACAGTCAAAACGCCGACATTGTGGCATTTTCGTAAGATTTGATTGAACAATCGATACAGAGTCTGTCACCCGCGAAGCTTTAGTCAGCGGAATCTTTTCGATAAACAGCGTTATCAGAAATGAAAGAATAGATGGAAAGAAACACAATAAAAAGCCAGATCACTGTGCTCGTAATGATCGAAAAGGTCTTCATTGAGCCGGTAACACCTCCGTCTACCGCCACTATCAGGGTATTCTGCAAAGTAAGGATCGTTACAAGCGAATCTATCAGTCCGGCAGTCCTCAGCTGCCTTATGATGGGATCATTGCGCTTGGATCCCTTGGCAAAATTCATTACTGCAAAAGTTATCCGATATGTTGCATAAACAGCAACTGTAATAGCGGGTATCATTCCCCAGTCAAAGCTTCTCTCTCCTCCGATCATCACTTTGATGGGAACGATCAGCGCCAGGTTCATCAGAAGCATTACTGTATACGTCACTAACTGAGTGCGCCTTTTCTCTTCAACAGCCTCCTTGTAACTCAAATTGTCTTTCTCGGAAAGCTTATGCTGTGAATAAACAGTAAAAGCGCGGACAAATACCAGCATAAGATAATAGACGCAAATGGTGCCGTGCCAGATCGAACGGAAGTAGATCCCCAGAAAGCCGTTAAAGAGTGTATACGCAAGCCCGGTCAGCGCCGACAGCGCCGCCGCGAAATACGTCTTGAAGCTGTAGTCTAATCTCCATAGCTCAATAAACCTGCTGATCATCCGCCCGCCTTGTAACCTCATGATAATTCTCGAAAAGATTATACCCGACTTTTGTCTCTAAGATGATGAATTATCTCATATGCTGTATAATGATCCGGTGAATAACAGGAACGGGGGATATAATAGTGAAAACTCGCAAGATCACCGCACTTTTGCTCGCACTGATACTGCTGCTTTCCATAGCAGCTTGCGGCAAGGGTCATTCAAATAAGGACGAAGAGGAAACAATATCTTCCTCTTCTGATATAGGCAGTTCTGCAGGGGCGGTTCCCACTTCAGGCCCGGCTCTGCCTACAACTGTTGTCATACCCGGAAATGAAGTTCCGACCACAGTCGATGTGGGCAGTCCGGACAGCATCCTGACCATCGAGAGTGCAGTGACGGAGCAGGATTCAATCCCTGAAGACGGTACTTTGGAAACTGTTGCCGCACCTGAGCAGCAGATCCCAGCCGAAGCTGAATTATATATGTTTGCAGACGCTTCCACCCGCAGATTCGACAGTCCTGACGAACTGCCCTTGACCGCCTATGAGGAAGAAGAATTCTGGTATGCGATGGAAGCTCTCTGCGTTGGATACAGAGAATATCTGGGTGGGGATTACCAATCTGACAGCAATGAGATCTATTACAGCGCAGATAAGATAAGTGACTTCGCATCGGTTATGTTTTCCGATTACTCCGAGACGCCCCCTATCCCCGATGGGATCGAAGTCCGCGAGGCAGACGGCGGATATCTTTTCGATTGCGATACAGATGTATTTGCTCCTGCCGAATTGGTGGGTATGGAAGAGGTTGACAACAGTGTGATACTGACCTTGAAGATCGTCGGGGGAGACTTAGAGAGCGGCAACGATATCTACAGGTACGTGAGACTTTTCGAGGCGGATAATCAATTCGGACTGGCGGTCAGCAACGTCAGAACAGAGATCGCAGAGTAATTTTTACATAATTATTGCCATAAAAAACATAATTAACCTCAAAAATACGGTTAGATAGGCAATTTCTAATCTTTTTTTGATTAGTTCTCCATATTATAATATTTTTATTGTTTAATCTGGAGGAACTATAAATGCAGCGGACAAACAGATTGAGGGTAACAGTCGGTTTCTTGATCATTATGATCATGATCCTGTCAAACATCAGCGGATTTCTATCCATCAAACAGCCGAAGGTACTGGCGGATCCTGACCAGCCCTTCGTATCGGAAACATTCACAGCCACATCGGGATACTCGGGCTCCCCGAACTTCAGAGATGAGGATGGAAACACCTACAAGGGCTTCTGCCTTAACAGCGACAGAAGCAGTTGGTCAAGCGGAACCGTTTTCGAGAGTATCGAAGTCAATTCTGCCGCTGATCTTGAGGGTTATGTAAATACATATACCAACCCCAACCTGGTAGATCAACTCAAGGCTGTCCTCTATTACGGCTATCCTAACAATGCTTCCGGGATAATGGAGAAATACAACCTCACTCCTTCTCAGTTTAAGAGCATCACTCAATCTGCCGTATGGCATTTAACAAATAATTCAAGTGGCGTTACCGGCAGCAATAACAAAGCTCAGGCATATAATGAGCTGCTCAGCATGGAAGCTCCCGTAGATGACAGCTACGAGCTTATCTTCCTGACCAACTCCGCTCATAACTCCAAGATCCAGAATTCAGCAATACTGGTCATGAGAACCAGCGATGTTAAGGTCAACTTTTCTTTCGAGAAGGTCATTTCAGATAACAGCAGACTTGCAGGCGCGAAGTTTACTTTCTCGAGATTTACACCGTCCGAGAACATCAATGTGCCGGCCTACGATTCAAGTACCGTAACGGTCACACAGAACGGAGCAACTCCTGAGGGTTACAGCAATCAGGAGAATGTGATCAGCTTCACAACCGTTGCTGACTGTTCAACGGATTTCCAGAATATCCCTGCCGGTTACTATTGCTTCCATGAGATCGAAGTACCGGAAGGAAATAATCTTGCCCTCCAAGATTACTATATAAGAGTCTCAAATGACGGAAAAGTGTATTCATGTGACAAGAACGGCGCTAGTATTGCCGAATGTACGGAGGGCACTTATACAGCCGTTAATACGACAATAACTCCCACAAATACACCTACTCCGACAAATACGCCTACACCTACTCCCCTATGTCACGACGGCATCAAGTTCGAGAAGACAGATGTAAGCGGAAATATCTTGAGCGTAGGCGGTGCAGTGATCGAACTTCATGCAACACATGAATATTCCTCCAGTATCCCTGCAAGAGATCTTTCAAATGTCACAATGGAGGGCGTCGCGGATTATAGCTACGATCCGAGCAGAAATGTCATAACATTTACAACCCTTCCCGACAGTACGATCGTGATCAACAATATTTTCGACGGTCTTTACTTTTTCACGGAGAGCCAGGCTCCTGAAGGCTATAACATAAGGACAACCCGCCTCTTTATCTCGATTCGCGCCGATTCAACATACGGGATCGCGAGCAGCAGTTCAGCAAGACCCAGTGTCACGCCTGCGGATACCCTGAAATTCCCGAATACTACATCAACACCCACTCCTACACCGTCACCGACACCGGGACCGGTAGATGTCACCTTGAAGAAGGTCGGTACTCATGATGAGCTTCTCTCTGCTACCTTTGTCCTGAGCTACAACGGAAATGGAAGTGACAGCTTACCTCCCTTTGATATGTCAACGGTTGAGATCGAGAATGCAACTGATGTCACATACGATGCCGAGAATAACCAGGTAGTATTTACTACCATTAACGGTCAGCAAACTATCATCAAAGGGCTATACAGCTGGTATGGCTATAGTCTCACGGAAACATGGGTCGAATCAGGCTATATAATGAGTACTGATGTTGTGTATTTCATGCCTGATGCCGAAGGAAAGATAGGACATCTGACATCAGTTACTGACCAGATACCTGACAGAACATTTGCCGACAGTATCAAAGTCATAAATACACCTGAGCCTCGACCTCAGAATATCGTTTTATCGAAGACAGACTGGGATCAGCTTTCTAATATGCCGGGATCACACTATCTCGGCGGAGCAACATTTGCAATAAGATCAGATTCCCTCGATCTAAGCGGTGTTACGGCTGATGGTGTAGCGGATTTTGAATATGAGCCTGCAACAAACACCATTGTTTTCACAACCATCGAGGAGAACTCGGTAGTTCTGCAGCAGATCATGGAAGGTACATATCAGATGGCAGAGATCCAGGCTCCTGACGGCTATCTGCCTTTCAGTGAAACAATGACCTTGACCGTTATGCCTGACGGCTGGGTAAGATGGGAAGAGATGAACTACACATACAACAGCCTCTCCATCCCGAACATATCCGTAACTCCTACGCCCACACCGACTCCCGCAACAAGCGATGTTACGATCGCCAAAGTTGATCAGGAAGGGACAAGAGTATCCAGCGCTACATTGTCTTTATATGTAGTGGAAACAGATACAGTCTTAGACTTCACGCGTCTGTCCGTGACTCAGGGAGAGGCAGAAGCTGCTGTTACAAGCACAGCTTCAACAATTTCTTTCGATACATCGGGTGACTTCGATACGGTCATTCATAAACTCCCGGTAGGAACCTACAGGCTCTCCGAGACAACAACTCCGAACGGCTATGAATCTGCGGCTGACATAATCTTCAAGATAACAGCAGACGGAATACTGACAGATGCAGAAGGAAATCCCATCACAGCTGTTACAATGATCGATAATGAGATCTTTGTTGAATCGTTCGATGTAAATATCAGCAAACAGAGCGTTTACGGAACTGCTGAACTGGCAGGCGCTACACTGAAGATCTATAACGATGAAGGATCCTCTATCGATTTGTCGGAAGTCACTGCAACACAGGGCGAGAATCCTGCAGAAGGCTTCAGCTACAATGCTGACGATAATTCTGTTTCCTTTACGTCTGTCACCAATTCAAGAACTGTTGTTCACGGACTGGCTGAGGGTAGCTATGTGCTTCAGGAAACAGCCGCCCCTGCCGGTTATGATATCGCATCGGCTATCCATTTCAGGATCGATGCTGACGGAAATATCCTGGTAGGAGATACGAATGTCAATGGTACCTTGACCGTAAGTGATGAGCCTCTGACATACGGAATAGAATTTTATAAGTTCTGCATGTTGGATCCTGAGACAGCTATTCCTGTACCGGATTATCCCGGAGCTTTTATCCGTATAAGTAATGATGAAGGTAATGCCTTTAACTTCGAGACAGCGAATGTATGGCAGGTGAATGAATCGACTCCCGTCGGCATGAATGTCAGCAGTGCTTCCGTAACCTTTGTAACTCGCTCGGATCAGCCTATTACACATATTGATGGTCTGACGCCAGGTAATTATGTCATTACTGAGATATATGCGCCGACAGGATTTAAGATCGCTGATCCGATCCACTTTACCATTACAAACGATGGAAGCATCCTTGTTAACGGTGAAGCAATCGACGGTATCCGGATCAGTATGGAAGATACACTGGATTATGTCTTCAGCACAAAGGTACGTAAGTATTCCCTAGATGAGACATTCATTCCCGGAACAACTTTTGTATTAGGCGCCTTTATGGATCTGGAGAGAGCATCCGAGATCGAACCTTTTATGGACTATGATCTGGATCTTTCAAAGATCGAAATAGCCAATGCAACTGATGTTTCCTACGATCCGGCTACGAATACGATTACCTTTACTACAACGAGCAATGCCGTAAGTATCAACAATCTTGCTTTGGGAAGATATTACCTGCATGAGATCGAAGCGGCCGAAGGATATGCTCTTCCCGAAGGAGATGATGCTTATACCTGCTTTTCAATGTCTTATGCACCGTGGTCAACCACACCGGGCTATGTCGCATCAGTTATTCGCTGCCGATTTGATATAAACACCGGAGCGATTATCGAGGATTCAATCTATTCACCGGAGCTTTACGATGCAATGCCTATCCCTAATGTAACTGCTACGCCTACACCCTCTCCGTCGGCAACACCTTCTCCCACGGCTACCGCAACGCCCACGGCAACTCCGACGGCTACGGCTACACCTACGGCAGTCCCGACGGTAACTTCGGCTCCGACGACTACGCCTGTAACGGCAACGCCTACATCTACTGCCGCTCAAGACGCTAACAGAACACCAACACCTGCGACAGCTACACCTATAGCGACAGCCACTCCGACTCCCACAACAGAGCCTGATAAGACTGCAGCAGATGTAACGATCACGCCTGAACCTACGGCAACACCGACGCCGGCAAACATAGTCGGATCCTCTACGGTTTCAACCGGCGAAGACCCCAGTGACTATCCCCTGCTCGGCATGGTGATCTTCCTGTCAGGTATAGGTCTGTTGACCGGATATCACCTGCTTCGAAAACGCTATAAGCGGCAATAAAATCAAGCTTCCGGGGGTTGCCTCAAAGTGATCTTATTCACGAAGAGGCAACCCCTTTTTGGTTCTTCACGAAAAGCTTGGGAATAGTTAATTGATGACGACATTCGAGCCGAGGAACGATATACGCCGGGCGCCGGGGAGAATACCAAGGCTATGCTACGAAAAGTAATGCTTTTCGATCAGTAATTCCAATCCCATGCGGGAATCCCACAAAATCCGTGAAGAACAATAATTATACTCGTGACCGTTCGTTCTCCCGTGTTTTCCTTGACGGACTAAAAGCGCCCCGCTGCGAGGAGTGCGGGGCGCATGTCAGACAAGTACAGTATGAAGAGTTTGGGGTATTATTCTATCTTTTCCAGTCTGACATTAGTAATATGTATGTTCGCAGTCGAGTTCTGATTGCCCATGTTGAACTCGATACGACCGTTGTCATCGCTCGCCTCATTCATCTCAAAATCAAAAGAGTAACTCTGCAGATCGCTTGTAAGATCTATCTTTGTATCCTCGAAATATCTTAAATAGCTCTGATCCGGACCTGTAACGGCTGTCATCATCTGCCTGTCTTCATCGGCATATGCATCAAAGGAATATCTGTAGGAAGCTCCCTCCTCCAGCGGCAATCCGGGCTGCACCAGCTGAACCGAATAATCTTCGGTGCCCTCATCTACAGTTGTGATGATGATCTCGTTATCGGATATCTCGGCAGATGCTATGCCGTTATTAAGCTCCTGGAATTTCCAGTCGTTCTCGTCGGTAAGGTCTTCCGCCTCGGCAAAGTCTGAATTATGTACAAAGTTGCCGGTCTCGTCCGCCTCTCTCATGTCAAGGACACGCTCGGGTCTTTCTACATTCTCGTCGTAGCTGTCACGCTGGAACATACGCACATAGTCGACATACATACATGCGTTCTCATCAAATACGGTAGTCTCATCGGGGGATCCGGGCCAGTCACCGCCTACTGCCACATTCAAAATGACATGGAAAGGCTGATCAAAGGGTGCGGGATAAGGCTTGGGGTCTCCGGCGGCAGTCTTAGTGTACCAGTCACTTGTTTCATAAAACATCTCGCCGTCGACATACCATCTGATAAGTCCGGGCTCCCACTCGACAGCGAAAGTATGGAATTCAGAGGAGAAGTCACCCTCCGGAAGCGAATAGATACCCTGATTCTGATTATGAGGCTCGCCATAATGGATCGTTCCATATGTTGTGTCGGTATCATTTCCGAGTACTTCAGCAATATCGATCTCACCGCACTTGGGCCATGGACCGTATGTACTCTCATACTGAGGCATCATCCAGAATGCCGGCAGGAAGCCCTTGCCTGAAGGGAACTTGATCCTGGCCTCGATCCAGCCGTACTTGATGTCATGTGCATTGGCAGTATTAATGCGCCCGGAACTATAAGACACACGACCCTTATCATCGATATTCTGGACAGGGCGGATAACAAGATTGCCGTCCTCAACAAAAACATATTCATCGCTTGCCACATAGGCCTGAAGCTCATGATTAACCCAGCCGGGGCTGTGGGTCTCGAGGTTCCAGTCTTCTGTACTAAGCTCCGCAGCGTCAAACTCGTCATTCCAGACGAGCTTATAGCCCTCGGGGACAACTATGTCCTCTTCTTCGGAATCCTTTTTACTGCAAGAAACAGATCCCATCAGAATTCCCATTACCAAAAGAACGGATAAAAGCCTGATTCGCTTATTCATAGCCAATTCCCCCTCATGCGGCCTGCGACCTTGATTACCCTTATCTTATATTCAGCTATTCAAACAATATATCGTATTTTTTACTATAATGTTGTTTTTCGATAGTCACTTCATTACTGAAGCGTCATTTTCCGTTCTCTCCCCTATCGAAAAGATGTATCCGCCTGTACTCCTTGGGACTAACGCCGGTCTCTTGCTTAAAGATCTCACTGAAGTAGCTTTGCGACGGAAAAGCCAGTATTGATGAGATGTCCGACGGTGTGAATTCGGAATAGCGAAGCATGTTCTCGGCCGCCTCGATCTTCTTGGCTCTGATATAGCTGTTGAGAGTAACCCCCATCTCCTGCTTAAACAGACGGGACAGATAGGATGGATTGAGTTTGACATAATCGGCAAGGTCCGTAAGAGTTATCCTCTTGTGCAGATGGTCATATATATAATCGACCGCCTTGGCGATCGGCATGGAAGTAATGCTCTTTTTCTGAAGGGCTCTCATTCGTTTGGCATAATCAAGACTCATCGTCCGGTGAAGATCGACAACCTCACTTTCGCTTTTGGCGGCATCGGCCTTTTGTATGTAAAAATCACTCAGACCATATGAATCCGACAGATCCATGCCTCCCTCTATGCACTGTCTGGCAAGCATGGCAGCAGTTATAACAAAATGGTACTTCAGGTTCTGCAAAGGATCCTTTGACAATATACCGAGACCTTGCTTGCTCGACAGCGCATCCTTGCACAGCGCCTCAACCTTCTCAACATGACCATTTCTAACAGCCGAATAGAAATCATATTCCGGCTGGTAGGGGGCCCTGATAAAGCCTTTTTCTCTTCGGAGATATTCGTGATAAATCTGTTCCTTCTCGAGCTTCAATTGCCTCACCTTCTCTGATGTTTGATCCGCTATCCGCTTATCTGTCAGTCCCCGGCGGAACTTTAGCCAGTTCGGAGATAGTCCTGTAGAACTGAAGTTGCATGGGGTCCAGATCCTTTTCGATAATATAAGGAAGATACTCGCTACTGTCGGCGATCCCCTCCCGCTTGTAACTGCCGCCGTCCATAAAGAGCACGCTGTTAAAATCTATATCGTTCGCATCGAAAACGAACCCTGCCTCGGCCATGTTCTCAAACTGCGAAGAACCCAGGTAGATAACGGTGTAATCGTCCTCATCATAGAGCTTGAAGATGAGTTTCCAAGTGTCATCATCGATCTTGATCTGTCCATCAGGGTCATTTATGATGAGCATCTTGCCTGTGAAGGATGAGGTCATATCATCAGGATCAAACTCGTTTGGCGAGAGAGTCTCGATCCGCCTGGCTTTAAGACCGTCCGGCATCTTGATATCCTCACCGTAATACATAATGTCATAATTATATTCGTTGACCTTGTCGACCTGCTTCCTAAATGCCTCTTTCTGTCCTTTGGATGATTCAGACATTAAGGAAGGGCCCAAAATCCTGATCAGTACTATCATGCAGAATATAAAGATGATCTGGACGACCGCAAATGTGATCGACCAGTGGCGCTTCGCTGACATAATAGGTTCTCCCGTACACCCTCTACTATATAGCAAACATCAAATTTGATTTACAACTGCATTATAACACTACATAATATGCTTTTACAGATAAAATTAAGATTCCGGCTCAGGCGTCAGCACTTTCTTCTGCCAGCTGCGCTTCCCACATTTGGGACACTTCATGTAACGCGTCCTGCCCATGTGCACGGCGAGATTCGTCTGCCAATAACCCGGTACATATCTGTGACGGCAGATCCGGCACTCGTAGTATCCTGCCTTTTGTTCAATGCCGACTGCAATAAACGCCACAATAAGGATTAACACAACAGCGAATGCGATTAGACCTATCTGTAATCCGGTCGGCAGATCTGCATATGCCGCAACAGCACATATGACCAGACCGGCAACAAGAGCCGGAACACAGATCCAGTATTCCATTCTTAACATCTGTCGATTCTTTTGTTCAATCTCTTGCCTCATTGCAAGAAGGTTCTTTTCTGCTTTCTTATCATATGATTCTGCCATGATCCGTTCGCCCGACAGGAGTTCGTTAACATTTATTTTCAGTAGTTCACAAAGCTCCAGCATGATCCCGGAATCGGGAACTGACTTCCCTGTCTCCCACTTGGATACGGCACGGTCACTGATCCCGAGCTTCTCCGCAAGGGTTGCCTGAGTCATTCCCTGTTCCTTTCTGCAGGATGATATGAACTTTCCGATCTTTATCTGATCCATATCGGACTCCTCCTTTCATGGCTTAAGCATATTTGATCGCATAGCAATAATACACGAACTGACGGTTGATTTCAGCATACTCAACCAGCGGTTGAGCGCATAGATCAGGAGAGTCATCCGCGTCTTTTATTTCTGTGTCTCATCCGGATAATCCCAGAATCCGCCTGTATGGAAATTCTCATTCCCCAGAGGTCTCGCGGTCAACTTAAAGATCACACATCCGTCCGGGCATACAACAGTCTTGGAGCATTTCCCGTCACCTCCGACTTTGGCAAGATCCCCGCCGCTTCTGACGGCCTCCATCAACGGATATAACATCATCATTGTCTTTGAACAGATTCCGTATCCGTCAGCATTGACAGGACATCCGTAGGTGCATTCATATCTATCTCCGATCTCTTCGCCATTGCGGCAATACCTTTCTGTATGATCTCCATGCAAAAAGCCCGTTACTTCTACCGTAAACTCGTATTCTTCGTCATACCACTTTTTCATATTGCACCCCGTTCTTCATAAGTATTGGCGGTTCCATTTACGTTATCTGTCCATTCCCAGCCACTGAATAAACGCAGTCTTGTCACTGCTGTTATATCCTGCCTTCTCATAGAAATGCAGTGTCTCCGATTTTTTGGATCCGGTAAGGAGCATCATTTTATAGCAGTTTTCTTTCTCTGCGATCTTCCTTGCATAACCCAGACACTCTCCCGCGTAACCTTTCCCTCTGTGATCGGCATGCGTTACTACATTCTCAACAAAGGCATACGGCCTCACATTCCTTGTAAGATTCGGTATGATCACACATACACAAGAGGATATTATCTGACCGTCAACCTCATTCACGATCAGATGATGATTGGGATCTTTAAGAATCTGTTCCCATGTTTCCTCTAAATGTTTATCATGCTCCGGAATACTGTCTTCATGTAAAAACAGATACAGATCAAGCAATGCATCCAGATCCTCTTTTCTCACTTCCCGTACCATATACTCTCCTGCCTTTCATATTAAGGGTTATCGTTTCCTTGAGGTGTTGATCCGCTGTAAAAGGGTGACAGCCCCGACGTACGTTATCGTTGAGCAACACCTTACCACCTGCTTCAGCGTCATAATCATCTATTATCACTTTTTATCGAATAAGCACGTGCTTATCTCAATCCTTTTCGTAGTACACTATATCCATATGATCATTAACTTTTTCAATTCTGCCTGTCTGATGATAGCCAAGTTTCTCATACAGATGAAGATTGCCTTTTTCCTGTAATATGGTATCCAAACACCAATGGTTTGAGCCATATTTTTTCTCCGCCGCAAGTATTGCCTGCTGCGCATATCCTTTATTTCGGTACTCAGGCATGATCCAAACAGGAGATATGCGCTTTCTGCTCCCGTCTTTCTTATCTACAACACGGATCACTCCTACCTTCTCATTATTTGCCATAATGAAGAAATATGTCGTCCACGGCTGTTCAAACCTTGCTACTATTTTATCCTTGCTTTCAGCCGCAGGACTCATATTATAATCCTGATATTTTTCCAAAAGGTCCGAGAATGCTTCTACCTGCATTCTCCAGACTGTTTCAATATCCTCTCGTACTATCGGCTTCAAATCTATGCACATCTTTTTACCGGTTCTGATAAAATCAATCAGTTCCTCTAAATCATCAAAATCATCATAGTCGCCCATTATTCAAGCTCTACCCTTTGAAATGAATTCCTAGACTATACGGCTTAGTTTTATTAACTGTGGTATACAGATTATCTGATGTAGCCTATAAACTTTGCTTATCCGACTTTCTGTTGCCAAAACGTTGCCACGCTTCTACCGTAAGAATAACATCTTTTGTTATAAAGAAAAAGATGGTTTTGATTTACTCTGACTTCTTCTCACGACTCACTCTAGTGTCGCCCCCTAACAATACTTTAAACGGCCGTAACACAAAACTTTCATCCTCTCTGTCAATCACAATAGAACAGGCAAATCGTGCATTGTGGACTTCTCTTATTGTGACCGTTTCAACAAATAAGTACTCTTTTTCTTCAGAATCCCATGGTGCATTATCGTAATCATCATATGAACAATCAACTATCATATTCGCTTCGCACCTAACAGTAATAGTTGATTCATTATCGGAGATATCATCAACGGAGTGAATCATAACACTTAAGTTGTCAATATTATGCAAAGAAATCTCTGTGTAGTCATATCCATCTATAATACCATGCCTATCTATAGTCTGACCAAAAACCTCAATATACTCATTATCACATATATATCTCTTGACCTCTTCTTCGATCTTTTCTTTCAGAGAGTCAAATATCAAACGTGTACGGTTATACGCTTCTTCCTTTTCCTCATCATTCTTGTTAATAATGTCGTATAAATCATTTAAGCTACCTATCATTCGATAGTTTTCTATCCCTTCAAATGATTTATTGAATCCATTATCACTGCTAATAATGAAAACCATTTCTCCACTCTTATCAAAACGATTCTTTATCTCTTGGATTATACAAGCGTCTGGGAACTCACTTTTTTTCGTTTTTTTATCTTCAAAGGGTGGCTTCATCTCAAAATAATCATTGAAAAGAGTACCTATGTTAACACTACTTATATCCAATATCTCTTCTGCAATTGATTGAACATAATTATCCAAAATCTTTAAGCATTTACCCTTCAATTCTTCTTCATCGTATTCCATGAAAAGAGACGGGAACGCTTGTTCAAGGAATATAGAAGACAGCTCTTTCGCTGATTTCCTTTTCCAATTTTCATGGTCACTAATTATTTGACTGCATTTTTCTGAGATATGGGCCTTCATCTCACGGTAGACTATGTCAGATAAAAACACCTTAACTTTTCCATCGGCTATATATTTTTTTAATAGACCAAGTGCGCTTGTTTCATCAAAATTGTATCCATTCGATTCAAAAATACATGTATCTATAGATATATACAGTGGGTATTTATTCATCTTTACTGTTCACCATCATCTCTTGTATCATCCAACAACTTCTTAAGTTCATTTACCGGCGGCAATGCTTTAAGAAGATCGTCCGGCATTTCCTTTGATGTTTTGTATGTTGCAACACCGAGTGGTTTATCATAATCTCGAATAACATAATCAACAAAACTTCTGTTCATATCCTTACACAAAATGATACCAACAGACGGATTTTCATGCGGCTTTCTGACCGTATCATCAAGAATTGAAAGATATGTGTTAAGTTGTCCGAGATATGTTGCCTTGAACTTCCCGGCTTTTAGTTCCACCGCTACCAGACTGTTGATCTCCCTGTTAAAGAACAGAAGATCGATGAACATCTCTTCTCCGGCAACTTCGATACGATACTGATTTCCGATAAAGATGAAGTCCGTACCGAACCTGAGTATAAATTCTTTGATATTGTTTACGATCTGATTCTCTATGACGCGTTCGTCTATATCTTCATCGGACTCGCCGAGATTCTCTATGTTGATGAAGTCCAGAAGATAGTTTTCCTTGAAGGCCTTAGTTGCCTTTATTGCAAACTTCGTATCCGCTAATGCAGTATCAAAATTATTAGGCAACGATGCCGTGCCTTGATACAGTCCCGACTTGATGTAATCGCGTAAAGTATATTTGTCCCAAGCACGAGTTGCACATTCGTGGATATAAAAGATTCTGGCATTAATATCCTTCACCTTGGCTAGGATCTCCATATGATGGCTGAAGCCTATCGAGAGGAATTCCTTCCAGTCCAATTCGCCAGCCGACGGCTGGCGAATCTCAGCCAAAAGAAATTTGCCGTCTAATTCTAAATCGTCAGCCGCTGGCTGGCGATTTACATAAGGAGCCCATTCCTCAAAGAACTGGCGCATATTTTTGATGTTGCTCTCAGAAAAACCTCTCAGTCCCGGCAACTCTTTCTGCAACCGCATTGAGATCTGTTTTATAGCATCAGTTCCCCAGACACCATTGCGTGTGTTTTCTGAAACATATTTCCCAATGCCATAATAAAGTGAGAGCATTTCGGCATTACCCGCCTGAAGAGCCCTATATCTCGATTGTTCAACTGCCGCCTTTATAATAGCAACAGCATGACTATAATCTGACAATTCATTCATAAAAGCATCCACCTCGAAATGTTGTAATCCATTCTGTATGTATTTTACCATGCATTTCTCGTTAAAACTTCCCAAAACACAACTATCTCCCGCTATCCGGCGGGAGATGTTGTTTATGTACGGCGGGCGTACTTTTATATGTTCAAATCCGCTTACGCAGATTGCATTGGCTCATTTATCGGATTGCTTCCCTTAAGAAGAAGCTACCCTTCTTAGGCTGAAACCAATCATCGTATACTGTAAAAGCTATATCAAAATCTTCAATATCCGCTTTATTAACAATATCCATGACCTGCATCAAGTGTACGTTACTGACCGCAATGATCACCAGCGTAAACCGCTCATATTTCCTTTGCGGAAGCTCTCCATTCCTATTATGTTTCTTCGTGTAGATCTCACTATTACTGTCTTTTCCTTGCAATCTTGCAGAATAGTCGCCCCAATTGCTTAAGACTTCCTGCAATCTGTATGCCGTTAAGAACAGGGAGTTAACGAAATAATAGGTTCTGTTCTCGGTAACGATCTCGAGGGGTACAACCAACCTCATACCCGGCAGATACTTGATCTGAGCAATCCTGAATCTCTGAACATTATCGGCATAGATCATGTTATTCAACAGTATCTGGTTGACAATATGCATACTGATAGCAAGTGAAGGGATCGCATTGCCGCTTTCTTGCTTCAGAATTGACAAATTCTTCAAAGGACAAGAAGGGAAATTAGTGTGTTCAAAAGGTTTGAATACTCCTTGAGAATATAGTTTCACGCCTTCATAATTCGTATTAACATATTGTAATTTCTCGCGGTTATAAGTTGTTTCGCGACGAATGACAGTATTCCTCTCAACGAGGTTATAGTAGATCAGGTATTCGAGCGTCCTGGTTATCTCGGACATGCTTACTTCCATACCTTGCAATTCCAAAAAAGTCTGGATCTGTTTGCTTGACAGGAAACCGTGAAATGTCACCAGGCTCAGTGTTTTCTTCTGAAGTTCGTTCAATTCTCCTTCGAAACGACCCGGTTTTGAAATGATATTCTTTTTATATTCATATCGGACCATCGGAGTGCACATCGGTGTCGTATCGATATTATCATATCTTCTTCTGAGACGGACGGAATTATTAAACTGAGTTCCGTCTAACCACTTAGAATACTTATTACCCATAATAATCCTCACTTTCTGATCAATGATAGTCTTCCGATCAGTTCGCCAAGCCAGTCATGCATAGAAACATATTCATACATAACATTTTTAATTGTCCGGAGCTGCGGCTCTGTGTAGCCGGCACGTTCACTCCAATGTGACATATAAAATTGCTTCTGGCACTCATCAACGGAAAGACTAATTTTTTGAGTTCTTTCCTGTCGGCATACTTGTAGTAGTTAAGCCATCCTCGATTGAAACTGCCCAGCCACGTTAGGTGATTCTCCGGGGTATCACACTTCCTTCTTGCAATCGGTGCGTACTCTAGGAGGTCATTCTTGGCTTCCTCACTTACGAAAAACTTATAGTAGCCATAACGGCTCCGTTTTCCGATGTGATACCCCAGAAAATCGATGCCCCTCCGGAGGCTTTGGGTCGTTTTATCGTCACTAAGCTTAAGGTGCAAATCCTGATCAAGCATGATCTTTGCTGCAGCATAAGCTCGTTGGACTTCTTTTTTATTCTTGCCGAGCAATACGATGTCGTCTGCATATCTTATAAACTGGAATCCGCGTTTCTCCATCATCTGATCAAATTCATTCAGATATATATTGGCCAGAAGAGGACTTAATGCGCTTCCTTGCATTATGCCAACTCGCATCTTGATCACCCGGTTGTACTTGCAATACTTCATATCTATATATCTCTTAAGCAATGTATATATATGCTTATCCGTGATATCTCTTTTGAGTATCGCAAAGAGTATTTTGTGATCAATAGTATCGTAGCAACTCTTGATATCCGTCTTTATCACGCAATCGTATCCTGCATTCATTTTATTGCGCAGGTAACGGATCGCATCCATTGTTCCCCGCCCCGGACGAAAAGCAAAGCTTCGTTTGCTGAAAAGCTCTTCGTATTGAGGCGAAAGCAACATGTGAAGGGCACGGATGATGACTTTGTCTGTTACGGCAGGAACAGTGATATTTCTCTTTTTCCCGTTCTTTTTCTTAATCTCGAACGCATCGGCAATACATGGGAAATATGAAGAATTTCTTATCTTCTTCTCGATCTCATCGCCGTCCTTAATCCATAACTGCCTGACATCCTGTGAATATACCCCGTCGAATCCGCAAGAACCTTTCTTGCGTTCGACCTTTTTGATAGCTTTATCCAGCAGATCCTTATCAAACAAGTCATCAACAGTTGCCCGAATCATAAGTCTACTTGGTCACCTCATTGCAGTACAAATTCTTGAGATTGGCAACATAATCCTTATAATGAAGGTAAGCTTCTTCATATGATGTTTCCGATAAGCGGATAGTGGCCAGGACGAGGTTCTCATATATATCTGCGTATATCTCATCACAATTCTCATGAGCATTGATCGCCTCAACTATTACCGGACCTATTCTGTAATATTCTTCAACATCAGAAGGGTGCTGTATCTTTACGAAAGTGTCGCGGAGATGCCTGAGTTCAGTTAACTCGTAGCAATCATCATCAAAGTGATCTCGGAAGTGCTTCAGGCAAGCAGTTGTTATAAAACATCCGCCGGAATTGATCAGTGATGATCCATGATCTGCAAGAGATGCCTCTTTATAATGATCACGCCGCCAAGAGGAGACATTATCCAGGGGACTCCAGTTCTGCTCCTTTGCAGTAGCCAGGATATCACAGGCCAGTTTTCCGCTTTCGTCACGATATAATGCGCGCTTCATAACCGCAGAATATTCTTCGTCTGTAAGCTTCTCATTATATCGCTTAACTTTTTCGGCAGCTCTGTTGAGCCAGTAATCATCGTAACTACTCATTGCCGTACCTCCTCTCAAACTCCTTGAAATGTTTCTGATACTCGGTAGCAATCCTCTTTTTCTCCGCTCGTATCATCAGAACAACTTCATCGAGATCTCCGATAGTGTCTGACTTGAACCAGAGATCATACGGGTCGAACTCCGGGATCTCTTCGATAATGATCCTGAGATTTCTCCTCATCGTCGTCACTTCAGGGGAAGCAGCGGGAACGGTTGCAAGAAATTCGAACGGATCTTTCGGCAGATCCATATAGTCATAGAGTTGCTGAATCCTTCCCGGGGAAAGAGCCATCTTCGCTTTCATATCCGACATGCAGCCGAACATCACTTCGATCTCATCAAGTGCCTTACAGCACATAAGCTCAACTCCCATTGCTGTCGCTCTGCGAGCGACGTCTTCGCTGTTACAATTATTGGCCATAATCTTGTCCTTTCTCATATACATAGACATGCTCATTTTGTGTATTCTTCTTAACAAAAGTCTTCTGTACTCCATACCCGGGGATCCTTGTTTTTCCCGTAGTATTTCCTTTGTATACTTCCCAGTTACCGAGCTGCTGAAGTATACCTTCCAGTTCGTATGCGTCCCTGCGCTTCATTAGACTTCTGTCGCGCATAAAGCACTCACACCAAATCTCCATAAGGCAAACCCTATCCTGTTTTGTCGATTCGAGATACTCTCCAACCATACCCAGACGCGGATCAGTTTCCATCGCCTGACTCTGATGTTCGTATGCCATTTTCTCGACTTCCTTGGGAAGATAGAGAGTCTCTCCATCCTTATACCGATACAATGCCTCAGCCCAAATCTGTCCGATGTCATAATCGGTAAGATCCCATACTGTAGATTCGGCTTCGCCCGTTACCATAACCGGCCAGAATCTTCTATTTCCCGTAATATCTCGAAGGAACCCGTCTGTGGTATTGGTGGATCCGACAAGAATGCAGGATCTCGGGTGAGTCTGAACGTAGGTGGCATAGGGTTCTCTATACTGATCGTCGCATCTGGAAATAAATGCTTTAACGGTCTCCACATCGACTTTCCGGAGCCCTGCGAGTTCACTGATCTCCATGATCCAAACGCCTCTGAGTTTTTCTGCGGCAGTCTTATCCTTCATATCGCCGATGGTCATGGAATCCGAATACCATTTCATCCCCAGTTTCGAGAACAATGTACTCTTTCCAATCCCTTGCATGCCGCATAAAACCAGGACGTAATCGAATTTGATACCGGGATCATATAATCTCGCAATAGCGGCAACCAGTGTCTTGACCGTTACGGCCCGCACATACTGATTGTCTTCAGCCCCGAGATACTTTATAAGAAGATTCGGGATACGGGGTGTCTTATCCCACTCAAGATCCTCAACATAGGATTTGATCGGGTTTACCTTGCGAGAAAGACTTACCACACCGTACATCGCTTCCTGACACTTCTTCGTCGAATAGATACCATACTTCTCATTGATATACATCAAGAGATTTGTCCAATCGCTGTATTTCCATTCGCCATTCGAGCTGTCCCACGGAAGCTGACCGTCAATAACAATACTTCGCGTCGCCTCGTTGAAACATATTCCTTGAAGATGAGGATCATGAGAGAAGATCATCTTATAGTTATAAAGATCATCCCTGACTTTTCCGTTTTCATCGAACTTAAGGAACGGCCTGACATCCGCTATATTCATTAACTCTGCCATACGCACGCCTCCTTACACGATTACTTCAAATTCATCCCTGGCATCGATATGATTCTTTGCCATTCTGGGACCGTCTTTGATCTTCTGGATGTTGCCAAGCCACACTCCTATGCCTCTGTTACCGCTCATGTTGTATCCATAAAACACGAGGCTTACATTGATAAAGCACCCGGAATATACTTCGGCTCTGTTCTCAATCGGCTCGACATTTCTATCGACTATCTGAGGCGGATCGGAACACTTGGCATTAAGATAGAAACTGTTGCGGAACTGAGCTTTCTCCGGTTTCTCAATATCTCCGTCATGAAGAGGGATCTTGAGGTTATTCGGAACATAGCCGCCCCATTTCTCCTTACTGTTTTCCTTGACGCATTCGATTGCTTCTTTTATACGACCAACCGACTGGTCATCGTCCTTGGAAATTATCAGCGTCATTCCATACTTCTTATCTACGTTGGATGGATTATTAAGATGTGCAAAGGCCATCCTTCCTTTGACGATCACTCTGTTTTTCTTCATTGTGCTTTCTCCTTTTGATAGAATCGTTTTTCTTCTTCGTCGATGATCATGTGCTGCTCTAGAATCTGTAAGCTTTCCGACAAGTGCTCAATGGTCTCGACCAGTTCGCTTATAAATTCGATAAAGGGATTCATCCCTTGTATCACCTCCTCTCCGGCCCTAATATAGTTTTGGACCTAAAGCAATGAGCCTCAAAGAACTACAACAACTGACTTTATGGTAAAAGGTAGGGACGGTATTCGGATTGCAAATCAAAACTAAATCAAAACCAAATCCGAGAAGATTGCGCAAAAGGGAATAAAAAGGGGATGTCTCAAAAGTGATTTAATTCACTTGGGGGCATCCCTTTAA
>CAMNGC010000014.1 GCA_946537885.1 uncultured Clostridia bacterium | reverse complement strand
TATTCACGAAGGATCGCTCTGATCAAGGATAGAAGCACATCGTCCTTGGATTCAAAGTTCCTGTAAAAGGTCTTTCTCGCAAGCTTGGACTCAAGCAAGATCTGTTTTACCGCTATCTCATCATAGGGATAGTCCTTCATCAGTCCGATCAAGGCTTCCGTGATCTCCTTTTGAGATCTTATGGCAGACGGATTATTCGATTCAAGCATATTACTCCTCTAAAGTGACACATTTTCGCTATTTAGTGTATCTTTAAGCTGATTTATTTACACTCATGATTTCACTCGTTATTATAACAAAAAGGATACAGCTGTGTCAGTTGCGCGGGAGGAATATATGAGAGAATACATCTTGCTCTTACCTATCATATTCATCTTCCATGATATGGAAGAGATTGCAGGTTTTATCTGGTTCTTCAAGAGAAACACTTATCTTTTCGACCGTTTTCCCAAGGTAATGAATACTTACCGTGGTATGACACACACAGGCTTTGCCCTGGCCGTCTACGAAGAATTCATCCCCTTCTTCGGAGTAAGTCTTTTGGCATATTATTTTCCGAATGATGTTCTCTATGGTCTTTGGTTTGGCATACTTATGTCTCTGGCAGGTCATTTCTTCATCCATATCGGACATTCGATATATCTCAGAAAATACATACCCTGTGTCATAACAAGTGCGATCTGTCTGCCGCTTAGTATTCTCATACTCATAAAATCTGCCGGATTTATGGATTGGAATACTACAATGGTGATCTCAGTCGTTATCGGTATACTCTTCATGATAATAAATATGAAGATAGCTCACGGGCTCGCACATATAGTAAACAGGAAGATCCGGTCAGACAAAACTCAGTTGATACCGCTTCCTGAACCCTGATCCGATAACCACATGCCTGTAGATATCGCTTTCTCAATATCATCGGTAAATCTGCAATCCGCATTGTATATGCAATTCCAAGAATATAAAATATATGAAGCGGCCGGGATCTTGAAGGAGCTTTTCGAAAAGAAACAAGATGATTTTACCGGACACAGGTTCATAACAAATGAGAATGAAGACTATCCCTTCTGAAGAATGAAGAAAGGAACAAACTATGACATACGAAGAGATTAAAAATAACGAAGTGATCAATATATATATCAGGCAGGCCGACGAGTCACTGAGTGCATTGGGCTTTACGGAACACGGCTTTGCCCATGTAACTATGGTAGCAGAGATGACCGGCTATATACTCAAGACTCTGGGATATCCCGAGAGAACCGTTGAGCTTGGAAAGATCGCCGGATATCTGCATGACATCGGCAATATGGTAAACAGAGTGGATCACAGTCAGTCAGGCGCTCTTATTGCTTTCAGAATACTTACCGAAATGGGTTTCCCGCCGGAAGAGATAGGCATGATCGTAACTGCCATCGGTAATCACGACGAAGGCACAGGTGTTCCGGTAAGTGCCCTTGCCGCAGCATTAATATTGGCTGATAAGAGTGATGTTCGCCGCAACAGAGTCCATAATCAGGATAAGTCGAACTTTGATATACATGATCGCGTCAACTATTCCGTAACAAAGTCAGAGCTGAAGATCAATGAAGCTCGGACGATAATCAAGCTTAAGCTGTCGGTAGATACGCACTATGGTTCTGTGATGGACTATTTCGAGATCTTTATGCAGCGCATGATCTTGTGCCGTAAGGCGGCTGAGAAATTGGGCCTTCAGTTTAAGCTGATAATCAATGAACAACAATTGATCTGATCCTTATTTCTGAATGTGGTAGCCACCGTCAACATATACATTCGTTCCGGTCATATAATCAGACAATTCTGACAGCAGGAACATAACTACATTTGATATGTCTTCCGGCCGTCCGAGTCTTCCTTCAGGGATGAGAGCTTCTGATGCTTTCCTGACTTCTTCATTGTCAAAAGAATTCTTCGTCATACCTGTATATATGAAGCCAGGCGCCACGGAATTTACCTGAATATTAAAGGGCGCGAGATCGAGGGCCATGGTCGAAGTCAAAGCGACTACGCCTCCCTTCGAAGATGCATAATCGGTCATATTGTTCCTGAATATCGTGCCTCTAAGGCAACTGATATTGACGATCTTGCCCTTTCGGCAGGGCATCATCGCGTAAGAGACGATCTTCGACAGCAGATATGTTCCCGTAAGATTAACGGATATGATCTTTTCCCAGTCGGAGGTTTCCACATCATAGAATGGCTTGCTGTTTCCCCAGATACCGGCAGCATTTACCAGTCCGTCGATCTTCCCGTAGTTACTTATCACACCGTCAATGATCTTCCGGAGCGCATTTTCATCCGTGACACTCGCTATATGATGCTCGTAGCTGTCGCATTTAAGATCGCTGTCAGCCTTATCGATTCCGATAACCCGTGCCCCCGACTTCAGAAGCTGCTCAGCACAACTTTTACCGATTCCGGATGCTGTCCCTGTCACAACGAATACTTTATCTTTATTCTCGAAAACGATCATAGTTCTGCTCCTTTTTGGGCCATTATACCACTAGGGGAGAAGAAGTAGATGATCACTCTTTCTTATCCGGGATCAGCAAGACATCGTCCGGGATAAATATTAATGTCGCGGGCGTATCGTGAACGTCTTTCTGCCTGATCCCCACGCATGTGCAGTAGTCGTACTTATAGTGCCTTCCGTCGGAATCGATCAGCACCACATTGTCCTTTACGCTGCTGACGATGGCGTGATATGCAATATACTCGCGACGCTTTATGACTCTTAATTTATAGACGGCATTCGTTATGTAATAGGCGAGGATCGGAGGCGCGAAGGTCACGATCCCTATCATCAGGAAGAACAAAGTGCCGGCAGCTCTCTCGGCCTTAACATGGACGACGGCTCCAATAAGTCCGCCGGATGCTTCAGAGCTGTCATGGGTCACGGCAAAGATGCCGATGGCAGCAAATATGAGCATTACGCCAATTACGACGATAAGGTTAAGGAACTGTTCCTTGATCACGGCGAGGACCAGCTTCTTTTCGAAAGGGACCGGCACTCTCGTCTTGTAATAGTCCTTGGATTTTTTGAATCTCTCAAGGTTTCCCTTGCCGTAGAAGATGCTTTTCCAGCTCTTCATGTCTTTTAAAGCATATCTGATTGCATTAGGGATGACTGTCAGTCCCATAAAGGGAAGCATAGCCATTCCGATGAACATATAAAGCGTCTCGCCGGGGCCGAAAGCGGTAATAATGACCAGCGCGCCGGCGATCCCGACCACCATCAGTGACAGCAGTACCTTGTCAAGATACCATCTCGCGGTTTTCTTATTCTTACTCTTGTAATCGACGAGAAGAAATCCGAAGGGGATAAAAGTAACAGTTGCGACGATAAGGGTGATCACGCCGTAAAAAGCAATGGCAAGTCCCAGATCCTCTGTCTGTTCTTCTACGATCCCGGTCGCTTCGCAGAAAAGCTGAAGCAGGCTTCCGAGGAAGAAGCCGTTTATTATGCCGAGGGCGACCAGGCCGCATGAGAAAGGCAAGATCAAGATCAGTTTCTTTCCTATCGAAAGCTCTTTGGAAGACATCTTCAGCACTCCTTTTGTGATAAGCGAAAAGTATTTTACCACAGGAGAGGGATCATCGGAGGATCGATCAGGCTCAAAGCATCCTCGGATCGGAAAGGAGACGCTTTGTTCCTGACATACAATTGTAAGGATAAAAGCCCCATTATTGCCTGAAGTACAAGCCCTGAGATGCTATAATGAATTCAGGGTTTTCCCCGGAATAATGAGAGATCAGGATAGGTTTAATATGAAGATTCAAAAGATAACAACTTATGCGCTTATAGCGTCGATGACAGCGATGATGTTTACAGCCTGTAATAAGGGTGGCAGCGATGATTCTGATGATACTACTGCAGCTACATCAGTTGAGATAACTGCGGAAGTCCCGGTTACCGAGACAACCGAGACCACAGAGGAGACTACGCCCCCCGTTACGCACACTGAGGATGAGTATAAGGCTGCAGGCATCAACGAACTGAACTCGGTGCCGATCCTGATGTATCACAGGATCTACGGCATGACCAATGCAGAGACTGAATATACCGGCGGTAATGTTGACGAGTCCGGATATAACAGAACCTCCGAGGCTTTCGAGGCTGATCTTCGAAGCTTCTATGAGCAGGGTTACCGCATGATGAGACTGTCGGACTTTGTCGACGGATATATTGATGTGCCCTTCGGCTACTGCCCCCTTATCTTAACCTTTGATGACGGCATAAGGGATGCCGTGCTGGAAGGCTGGAATGAGGACGGCTCGCCGATCTTTGATCCCACATGTGCCATTGCGATCCTGGAGAAGATCAAGGCGGAATATCCGGACTACAATGTTACAGCGACTTTCTTCCTAAATAAGGATCTTTTCGGCAATGGGGAAGAAAATGACCGCAAGATCCTGCAGTGGATGGTCGACAACGGTTATGACATCGGTAACCACACCCGTGACCATGTTAAGCTCGATGAGTACGAGGCCGATGAGATCCAGGATCAGATCGGCTATATGTACCAGTATCTCGAGCAGATAATCCCCGGTCAGTATGTCAATATCGTAGCTCTGCCTTTTGGACAGGCAGGTGAGTCCGATCCGAAGTTTGATAAGATCTTCGCCGGAACTTATGAGGGGACGGAATATACCAGCAGAGCAGCCCTTCTGTGTGGTTGGACGAGATCATATTCACCCTTTGTACGAGACTATGATAACAGGGCGATCAGAAGGATCCGTGCCTATGATAACAACGGCGTCGATTGGGATATCGAAGATAATTTCAATCAGTTGAATAACGGTGTGCGTTATGTCTCTGACGGTGATCCGAACACCATCGTTTTCCCGGCGGAAGATAACAGCAGCGGTGACTGGCTCAAGAATACTTTCGATCATCAGGTGATCCCTTATTGATCACCCGTATCCGTTTAATTAATTATGAAGCGTCAACAGAAATGGTCTCCAGACCGCAAATCTGTTGACGGCGAGGGCGGAGCCAAGAGTCCAAAAACTCACATCAGCCAATCTGTCGGTGGAGAATCCCTATGATCCCGTGAAGAACTAACAAATTTCTGATCCCGCTTGATTTCAAATAGATTAAGCGACACTTGTCAGTTCTCAGGCTCTGTGTTATCCTTGTTATTGAACGCGTTCAATAAATATCGAAAGGGATTCGGGACAGGACCATGGATAAGGATACAAAACTTCAGATCACCAAGGACAAACTTCTTAAATCGACTTTTGAGCTTATGGAGGAATCTGACGATCCCCTGGCGGTGACATCAAGGCAGATCGCCGCGGCAGCCGATGTACAAGCATCCATGATAAACTATTGCTTCGGTTCAAGAGAGAATCTTATCTATCAGGTTTTTCAGACTCAATACCTGTCATTTCTCGGTACGGAGGAAGTGCAGAAGATCTTAAGTTCCGGCATGTCTCCCAAAGACATATTAAAAAAGCTGCATCTCCTGGTGGCTCAGGTCCTGGTGGAGAATCACAAGTTTACAAGGGCAATAACCTCATTTGTTTTATTTAAGCGCGATCTTACAAGACAGTCATTCAGTTATCCTTATGTCTATAAGCATTATCGGGGGAGTAAAAGCGAGAGCGAATGCATGCTGATCGCTTATGAGATGTCCACAATGATGCAGCTGCTGATCTGCCGCAAGGATGAACTGAAAGCGGGCTTCGGTATAGATCTGGATGATAAAGCTCAACTTAAAAAATATGTCGATCTGAGGATCGATCTGCTTTTGGAGGACTGATATGAGATATCTGACAGATCTTAGGGAAGTCAAGACGGAGCAGGAAGGATTAGCCGGCGGCAAAGCCAAGTCACTGGCATTTATATTGCAAAAGACAAAGATCCGTATCCCCGAAGGCTATGTACTCCTGGCGGACGCTGCAGAAGGGGGACTGTTAAAAGCCGATGCGGAAGAAGAGATCAGACAGCTGTGTGAGAAACTGGATGACAAGTTCACATACGCAGTAAGATCTTCAGCTCTTAACGAGGATGGGGCAGTGAATTCGTTTGCAGGCCAGTATGAGACTGTCACTGACGTCAGACCGGGTGACATAGCAGATGCTGTAAAGAAGGTTCTGAGGTCTTCTGACTCTGAGCGAGTCCGGGGCTATAAAGGAACAGCTGAAGAAGATAACAGGATCGGAGTAGTTATTCAGAGATTTGTAAAAGCAAGATTCGCAGGTGTTGTTTTCACATCCGATGCCATAAGCGGAGCAGATGATCACATGAGCGGTAATTATGTTCACGGGGCCGGGGAAGCTCTGGTGTCGGGCTCAGAAAATGCCTATGTATTCAGGATCAACAGTATTCGTTACGGCTACGACGGACCGGCGGAGATGGCGCCATATGCGAAGACACTTTATAGATACTGTATGAAGATCCGTAAACTCTATGGCGTCCCCATGGATATCGAGTGGGCGGTGGCGGAAGGCAAGGTCTATATCCTTCAGGCCCGTCCAATAACGACTCTTCGAAGACTGGATATTGACTCCTACAACATAAACGGCAGCCTCTCGTCTGAAAAGCTTCTTACCAGGACTAATGTCGGAGAGATCTTCATGAAGCCGGTGTCACCGATTACCTTCAGCATTCTGGAACGGATCAATTCCCTGCTGGGACTTCCGGACTGGCTGGATAATATCTATGGTCAGGCCTACATGAATATATCCGTGCTGGTATCACTTCAGGTGGCATTTGGTGCCAAGCCGGGAAAGGCTTATAAGAGGATAGAAAGCCTTTTGGGAAAGATCCCCGACGACCTTGAGATACCGATCTCTCCTTTCGACAGGAAAGCATTCCTTAAAGCAATAAAAAAGCTGATCTTCCCGGAAAAGAGATCCAAGCTATCTCGTAAACAGATGCATCAGATGGTGCTTGACATGGATAAGATCGCCCGGGAAATGATCGATGAGATAAAGACACTGAAGAGTAATCCTGCCCTGATGGCATATTGGGAAGAGAGGATGTTGCCTGCCTTAAATGACGGTCTGGCATCCGTTATGAAGGAGTCAGGTTCTTCACTCGTGCCGCTCTTCTCGACTCCCGATAAGATCGCGAAGTATACCGATGAGGAATTGGCAGAACGACTGATAAGCGGCTGTCTTGGGGTAGTTGAATCCATGAAGCCCTTGCTGCTGATAAGCGATGTGGCAAAGGGTAAGTTAAGTGCGGAGGATTATATCAGGATATGCGGTCATCGCTGCGTCAACGAGATGGAGCTGATGGAGCCTCGTCCCTATGAACAGGATGATTATGTCTCAAGGCTGATAGATGATCAGAAGATGAATCCGACAGACATGCACTCCCTTCTGGCAAAGCAGCACAGAGCCTATGAGGAGGCTATGGAGGAATTGGCTGACAAATATCCCGGGAAACGTAAAAAGGTTGAAAAGCTTATAGCAAAATATAAGCAGGCAAATGCCTACCGTGAAGACATCAGAAGCAAGGGGGTATGGATCTTCTGCATCTTCAGAGAATTCCTCCTGCAGACTTCGAGGATAAACGATCTCGGCGATGATGTTTTTATGTTTACCTGCAGTGAGCTTTTCGATTATCTGAAAGGGGACAAAGAGCTGAAGTCCAAGCTCGCGCCTCGGCGTAGGAGGTATGAAGAATATCTGTCATACCCGACTTTCCCGAATCTGATATCAGGAAGATTCATACCGGAAGAATGGATGGCCGATCCCGGAAGGCGTAATGATCATTTTATCTACGGACGAAGCGAGGCTTATGACGGGGATGCGAGCATCAAGGGCTATCCCGGAGCGGCCGGCTGCGTTAGCGGAAGGGTTAAGCTAATAACCGACATAAAAGATATCGATCTCATCGAAAAAGGCGATATCCTTGTTACAACAGCGACAAATATAGGCTGGACCCCTGTTTTCTCAAAAGTCTCCGCCATCGTTACCGACATCGGGGCGCCCTTGTCCCACGCTGCCATAGTGGCTCGCGAATTCGGCATCCCGGCGGTGGTCGGCTGCGGAAATGCAACGACGATCCTTAAGACGGGAGATCTTATAACTGTTAACGGAGCAAAAGGGACAGTGAGCTTTAATAGCTGAAAACATCACATAGAATTGATATAATATATCCGAATCGTATTTACAAGGAGTGAATGCAAATGTTGGATATTAATAAGAAAATCGACGGAACAGCGATGACTGTAGCCGTTTCCGGCAAGCTGGATTCAGTTACCTCGGCAGATTTTGAAGCAGCGATCAAGGAGTCCATCGAGCCGATCACCGACCTTACCATAGATATGGATGGATTGACTTATATCTCGTCGGCCGGTCTTCGTGTTTTATTGTCTTCCCAAAAGATCATGAACAGGCAGGGCTCAATGAAGGTAGTCCATGTAAATGATACTGTTATGGAGATCCTGGACGTTACGGGTTTTGCCGATATCCTCACGATAGAGTGATCATTTACGGGCAAGCGGTGTTTTAACGGAGGGGCGTTATGCCGGAAAAAAGTATTAGGGAAATGAGTGAATGGGAGAGGCGCCACTACTCATTGGCAGCGCATATCTTTCATTCAACAGTCAGATGTTGTATCATTCTCGGCCTTATAGCTACGATCATAGGATTGGGGCTTTATACTTATGCCTTGTCGAGCCGCTACGTCTCGGATTCATATAACCTCTCGCGTAACGCCCAGGCGATACTTGATAAGACAGTAGATGTGGGGCCTTTGGTCGATGAAGTAATGGATCGCTATCATGGTTTAAGCGATGAGATCAAGGCGGATCCCTATAGTGAAGAATATCAGGCTGTTTTCGCTGATATAACAGAACGTGAAGACTATCAGACGGTAATAAGTGTTCTTAGGGATTTCCTGGACTCCAGTGATGTCGAATATATTTATCTGGGCATGTATGATCTGGAGGACGAGGTTCTTATATATATTGCGGACCCGGATGACACAGATACCGCCTGTCCTCCGGGAACTTGGGAATCAACCAAGAGGAAAGGCGTAAAGAAATTCCTTAACTGGGATGGTTCGGGAACACTGTACGATATAGCTCATACCAAGACATACGGCTGGCTTTGCACAAGCGGATATCCCTTCCTGGATGATGATGGCAACAAGAAAGCCTTCGTGCTTACAGATGTATCGCTTGCCAATGTTCGCCACGGTATGAAGGAATTTGTGATCCAGTACAGCTTGATGATAGTAGTACTTACTGTTGTTGTTGCCGTACTCCAGACCCGTCATATGAAGAAAGCTCTTGTTAAACCCATAAATGAAGTGGCGGGCGCTGCGGAGAGTTATCTTGATGACAGGCAGCATGGAGTCATTAAGACTGATCATTTCTCCAACCTTAATATCAAGACCGGAGATGAGATAGAGAACCTGAGCCTGCTGTTGGCGGATATGGAAAAGTCATTGGGACTTTACAGCGAACAGCTTAAGACGGTTACGGCCGAGAAGGAGCGGATAGCTACCGAGTTGTCCTTGGCGACAAGGATCCAGGCAGACATGCTTCCTAATATATATCCCGCTTTTCCTGACAGAAGCGAATTTGATATATATGCATCAATGAAGCCTGCAAGAGAGGTCGGAGGCGATTTCTATGATTATTTCCTGATCGATGATGATCATCTCGGCATGGTAATGGCGGATGTATCCGGCAAGGGGATCCCGGCGGCCCTGTTTATGATGGCATCTAAGATCATCATCGGAAATAATGCGATGCTGGGCAAGTCTCCAGCAGAGATCCTTGAATACACTAACAGCCTCATCTGTGCCAATAACAGGGAAGAGATGTTCGTTACTGTATGGATCGGCATCCTGACTATATCAAGCGGCAAGATTATCGCATCAAATGCCGGCCATGAGTATCCCGTTCTTATGGGGAAAGACGGAAAGTTTAAGACAATTAAGGACTCTCATGGTTTTGTTGTAGGCGGCTTCGAGGAGAGCACCTATCAGAACTACAGCATGCAGCTGGAACCCGGATCAAAGCTCTTCCTCTACACCGATGGTGTGCCTGAAGCTACGAATGAAGCTGACGAGATGTTCGGAATGGACAGATTGATCAAGGTGCTGAACGATGCGGTTGACGGAAGTCCCGAGACCGTTCTGAGCAAGGTTTCCGATTCTGTCACAAAGTTTGTCGGTAATAGCGATCAGTTTGATGATCTGACGATGCTGTGTATGGAATATAAAGGGCCGGTAAGCGGAAGCGAAGACGGCTCAGGCAAGTAAAAACAGGCAGATGAGTCTGACGGATCGTTAGGGCTCAAGCACATAGAATGAAAGGAACGGTTTACTTATGTATAACGTAACCGGAAAGAAAACTGAAGATCAGGTTCTGATAGAATTGTCAGGGAGAATCGATTCCAATAATTCTCCCGAAGTCGAGAAAAAGATAGATGAGATCCTGGGCGGCCAAACCGGGCTTCCGGTGACGGTCAATGCCGAGGGACTCGAATATATTTCCAGTGCCGGTCTTCGTGTTCTTCTTCACCTGAAGAAGACGAATCCCTCGCTTACGATAAAAGATGTGCAGCCTGATGTATACGAGATCTTCGACATGACGGGATTTACTCAGATGATGACCGTAGAGAAGGCCTACAAGGTTATCTCGATCGAGGGATGCGAGGAGATCGGCAGTGGCGTAAACGGGTCGATCTACAGGATCGACAGCGACAATGTGGTCAAAGTCTATAAGAATGCCAATGCTTTAGACGAGATCCAACATGAGAGAGAGGTCGCCAAGATCGCCCTGATACTCGGCATCCCCACAGCCATATCCTATGATGTAGTAAAGGTAGGTGACAGCTACGGGTCTGTTTTCGAGCTGCTTAATGCGTCTTCTTTCTCCAATATCCTTGCGACCCGCCCTGACAGATTTGACTGGTGTGTAAACGAGTATGTTCGCATGCTTAAAAGGATCCACGGTACAGTGGTTGAGGAAGGAAAGCTTCCGGATATGAAACAGACTGTTATTAAGTGGGTCGATTTTACCGGGAAATACCTTCCTGAGGAGATTGGCAATAAACTGCGCTCCATGGTGGAGGCTGTTCCGCAGGACATGCATATGATCCACGGCGATTATCATACCAAGAATCTTATGCTTCAGGGCGACGAAGTCCTTCTGATCGATATGGATACGCTTGCTCACGGTTATCCTATATTTGAGCTGGCATCGATCTACAATGCCTTTATCGGTTTCTCCGAGATGGATCATGAACATGTTAAACGATTCCAGGGATTTGACTTCGATACGTCATGCAGATTCTGGAAGGAGTTTCTGCGTCTTTATCTCGGAACCGATAATGAAGAAGTCATCAATTCGGTTGCCAATAAGGCAAGGATCGTGGGTTATACCCGTCTTATCAGAATGTCGATACGAAGAGGCGGTCTTGATGCGCCTGAGACGCTCGCTGAGATCGAGAACTGGAAGAGAGAGTTGATAGAATTAGTCGAGACGACGGACGATCTTCTTTTCGAAAAAAATGAGATAACGGTTCCTGCCGAGACGGATAACTGGCCGAAGGTCTTGGAGTTTATCGAGTCGCGGATGGAGGCGGCCGAGTGTTCGCCTAAGGTGATGATGCAGGTGGAGCTCGCAGCAGAAGAAATCTATGTCAATATCGCACATTATGCTTATGCGCCCGGTAAAGGGGATGCAACCCTGCGGATCGAGACTTACGGTTCTCCTGCGGAAGTGACGCTGACCTTCATGGATAAGGGCACGCCTTTTGATCCGTTAAAGAAGGACGATCCTGATGTTACCCTGGGAGCATCTGAGCGTGACGTAGGCGGACTCGGCATATTCATGACCAAGAAAGTTATGGATGAAGTAACTTATGAATATGCTGAAGGACATAATATACTCAAGATGGTAAAGAAGACCTGAATATAGGAGCGAAAAAGTTACATGATGTCTTATCCCGCGCATATAGATCTTCATATGCATTCGACGGTTTCCGATGGTACTGACACACCTGAAGAGATCCTGGATAAAGTTAGGCAAAAGGGGATAAGTCTGTTCGCGTTATCGGATCACGACGCTTTCAAAGGCTGCCTTGAGATCAGGGCGATTCTAAAGCCCGGGGATCCGATGTTTATTAACGGCGTGGAGTTTTCCTGTAAAGACGAAGAGGGGAAATATCATATTTTGGGCTATGGTTATGACGCAGGTCATGAGGCCGTCAGAGAGGTTACCGAGTCAGGCCATGCCAACAGGATCAATAAGCTGAAGACGCGTCTGGAATATCTGAAAGATACATATGGTTTCACTTTCTCCAATGAGGATGTTGAAAAACTCTACGCTCTTGATAATCCCGGCAAGCCCCATATCGGGAATATGATGGTCAAATACGGTTATGCGAAGAATAAGTCGGAGGCCATAGACAAATATATTGACGGTGCTCAGACAGCCAACAGATATCTGCGACCTGAGGAAGCGATCGGGGCTATCATTAAGGCAGGAGGGATACCGGTACTGGCCCATCCTTTCTATGGCAGCGGAGATCAGCTGATAGTAGGTGAGGATATGGAATACCGCCTTAAGAAACTGATCGGATTCGGTCTTAAAGGCGTTGAGGCATTCTATTCCGGTTTTACGTCAAGACTCATCCGGCAGATGCTTTCCTATGCAGATCAGTTCGATCTTTATATTACGGCGGGCAGCGATTATCACGGCAACAACAAGATGATCGTCCTGGGTGATAACAACCTGCCTTCAGATCCTTCTTCTTATCCTGAGGGACTTAAGAGATTCATGAATGATGTAAATATCATCGAAGCATAAGCGCAGTATGGATTTTGATACGAGAGATACAAAGCCTAAGCTTTATAATGTCTTGGTCCTGACAGTCGTCGTCGCTCTTGTGATCGGTCTGCTGGTAATGGGCGGGGCACAGAAACACGCAGTTATCATATCCCTAACGCTTCTGATGTATTACATTGCCGTCCTTGTCATGCTGGTAAATGCTCTGATAGGTCAGATGCGCTACAACCCCTATTCTTACAACACCATCTACTATACAGGCTTTGGGATCATAATGGTCGATATAATCATAACTCACGCATTAAGATCCGTCAGTCTCATATGCGATGAGGATAGCGAGAGCGTTAAGGATTTCCTTCATATATTGCTGGAATCGGCCAGGAATTTTATGAATATATCCTTCCCCTTCTTGCTCGTCTTTGCCGGCGGTCTTTGCATCTCGAATATCGTCCTTCTTATGCACGAGAGCCGGAGTTTTAAGAATATCCTGGGAATCTTGCTGTCATTTATGCTTATTGCAGGTCAGCTTTTTATAATCAAAACCAAGGGCTGGGAAAGCGGCGATACTTCAGCCATGCTTATTAGGACCGTGGCGATCTACCTTTTTGCCGCAATTTATATCTATTTCGAAAGCATGCTGATAGGCATCATTGCAGCAGACATTATTGCCGCGACTTATGAGCCGGAATATAACAAGGATTATATGATCATCTTGGGCTGCGGATTAAGGCGGGACGGTAGCCCGACTCCCCTTCTGGCAGGCCGTATCGACCGCGCTATGGAATTTGCCCGTAAACAGTCAGAGAATGGAGGAAAAGAGCTTATATTCATTACTTCGGGTGGTCAGGGCAGCGACGAAGTCATCTCCGAGAGCTCCTCCATGAAGCGCTATCTGATAGAACATGGGATATCCGAAGACCGGATAATAGAAGAGGACAGATCGACCGACACACTTGAGAATATGCGCTTTTCCAAAGCCAAGATCCTTGAGGCACAAGGCGAAAAGGGTCTTGATGCCTGTAAGATCGCATTCTCGACTACCAATTATCATGTATTCAGAAGCGGAACCTACGCCAGACTGGTAAAGATGAGAGCTGTCGGTATCGGCGCTCCGACAAAGTGGTATTTCTGGCCGAATGCTTCGGTACGCGAATTTGTAAGCCTTCTTACCGAACATCGCGGCAAGCAGCTGGCGATCCTCGGGGGGATTTTGCTCTTCTATTCTTTGCTGACGCTCAAGATTTATTTGTAATTTTTGTTGATCTTTTATATGGCTTCTTCACGGAAAGCTTGGGATTTCTCACATGGTATAGGAGATTGCTGATCGAAAAAGCCGGCCTTCGGCATCGGGTAATGCTATTTATTGCAATCTCGAAAATAGCATTACAAAAATGCGGCAAGAGTAATGCCAACTTTTCTGTGGTCATTAATTTAAGCGGAGCCTTAAGCAACATGGTGAAGCCTTGTGTGAAAAAGCGGCTGTTTTAAGCAGAACCTTAAGCAACATGCTTAAGCCTTTGCTTAAAGCATTCACGCTATATCCCAAGCTTTCCGTGAAGAACCTTTCTTTTCCGGGTTATGATCATAGGAAAGCGCATGACAGATTCCAGACGGGGCTATATGAATTTCGAGCGCTTAAAGAAGAGCGGAGTTGTTATTTTAAGCTGCTTTTTTGCGCTGGCTCTTTAGTTTTAAGTATCTCTTTCTCTGAGCTATGCCTTCCGATGCCGGGAAGAGGGGTTCCGGCGGCCGGTAACAGTGTTACAGATCAAGACGATACGGGATCTGAAGGGAATTCTGCTTCGGAACTGTCAGTCGATCCTTCAGGGCGCCCCAAAAAGTTAGAAAGCCATTGGTCGGCACCGGTTTTCCAAGTTTTATGTGAAGAAGCAAAAACAACGATAAATTCGATATTGACAATGATCGTCAGCTGGATGATAATAAAGTTGGTCAAAGAAAGTCAAAGTCAAGACAAATTACAGATGATCATATATGAGATCGGTGGAAAGGAGACGCAATATGGCAAGATTGGTCGATGTTATTGAAATGATGATCAAGGATATGCTTGACGAGAATAACGGAAGTGCCACGATAAGCAGGAGTTCACTGGCGGAGAAAGCAAACTGCGTTCCTTCGCAGATTACTTATGTGTTGTCGACAAGGTTTTCGACCGGTAACGGATACATAGTTGAGAGTCGTAGAGGCGGTGGCGGCCAGATAACGATCACTCGAGTCGAGCCGGTAAGTAAGAGAGATTACATTAAGTCGGTTATCGAGTCCGTGGACAATGATCTGACGCAGGAGCAGGCAAGGACTCTGCTTACCAACACGATTGCCTGTGGGGCAATAAGCGCTCGAGAGGGAACTTCTGTCATGGCGGCCGTGTCAGACAGAGCTCTTGCAAAGATAGACAGTGACATAAGATCGGTTGTAAGAGCGGATATTTTCAAGAATATAATGTTGGCTTTAATGCTTGATTGATAAAGGAGAGGAGATGATCATATGAAATGTCAGAGATGCGGAGCTGATCTGGAGAATAAATTTATAAAGATTAACGGTGTTCTTATGTGTGAGAATTGCGCGAGAGAGGCGACGAGAGATCTGAATTCGGCGCTTTCGTCCGCATTTCCGATGTTGGATGAATTGAGCGGCGGTCTGTTCGGCGCGGGATTGGATCTTGATTTTGCCAACACGAGGATCTCCTGTTCCAAGTGCGGATCTACTCTCCGTGATATAGAGAAGACAGGACGCGTAGGCTGTATTGAGTGCTACAACACATTTAATGAGACCATATTAAAGTTCATACTGAAACGCCAGGGCAACAGTAAATACAAGGGGAGAAATCCGGGTGAAGCAATAAACCTCGATGAGCTTTTGGACGGGGAGTCCGATGATGAAGCTATGGCCCAGGAAGTAAAACCTAAGAAGACAACAGTAAAAAAGACATCGAAGCCTGAGGAGAAGAAGGTCGAACAGAAGGAAAGCAAGACCGACAAGGAAGATAAACTTGCAAAACTGTCCAAGGCTGATCTGGGGATGCTGTCTGATTCCGACCTGAACGAAGGAATGAAACTTGCGGTCGAGAAGGAAGATTATGCTCTGGCTGCAAGATTCAGAGATGAGCTTAAGGGCAGAAAGGGGGATAAGTGATATGTGGTATGAGAAGAGCGGCAAAGACGCTGATATAGTTCTCTATTCGAGGGCGTGTATTTACCGTAATATCAAGGGTTACCCTTTCCCGGACAAGATGATGTCCGGCGACAGGAATTCGGTCATTGATGTCGTCAGAAATGCAATGAAGGATTCGAATTTGAGTTTTGTAAGGCTGGACGAGCTCGATGAGAAGGGCAAGGAAGAGCTGTACAATCAGTATTTCGCGACATATGAATTCTTGCAGGATGGCGGTGTGTCGGCTTTCCTGATCGGCAAGGATTCCGATGTCTGTGTGACAATCAATCGAAAAGAGCATGTGGAGATCGACTCCATCAGATCCGGAAATGACATGATAGGTGCTTATAAAGCCGCGAGTGATATTGCTCTGGAGCTCGAGAAGAATGCAGATGTCGCTTTCAGCGAGAAGTTCGGATTCCTCACATCCGACCTCAGACTTATAGGTACTGCTGTCCAGATCGGCTTCTTTGTAGCGATACCCGGTATCGAGAAAACACAAAATGCTTATAGAGTGCTGGAGGATCGCCTGAACAAATTCGATTGGAAGATCGAGACGGCTACGGCTCCGGGTGAAGCTGCGCAGGTAAGTCTTTATCTGGTACACAATGTAGCTACGCTGGGAGTATCCGAGACGGATCTTCTGAAGACGGCGGATCAGCTGATAAAGGAACTGATGTATTTCGAGCGTAAATGCCGTAAGAACATTATGCGCAAGAAATCCATGATAGTAAATGATCTTTACTATCGCGCATACGGCCTTCTCCGTTATGCCCGCAAGGTGACCACAGCGGAGGTTATGAATCAGTTATCGTGGCTAAGACTCGGACTTGATTCAGTAGAAGATGACGAGACGGACATAGACTGGATGAAACTCAATCTTATAACCCATGAGGCCAGACGTGATTACGGTACGGTAATAATGGGCGGAAATGAGAATACGCAGAAAGCAATAAGACGCGCAGAACGCGTCAGGAAGATCTTGAAGGGAGATGATGCGAAATGAAGATAAGTGAAGATGCAACACAGGTCATCATTATGGCTAAGCGCCTGTCAGAATCTCAAGGCATCAGGATGATGTCCACAGAAGCGATCCTGGGCGGTATTTTGGCGGTAGACGGACCTTCTTGCGACATCCTGAATCAGGCAGGAGTCGATCTTGCGGATGTGTGCAAGGCGATGGGAGCCGATCAGTCGGTCATTGCAAAGCCGACGGAGGATTATGAGATAGAAGAGGGACTGCGTGCCTTCAGACTTGAGACAAAAAGACTTTTCTCCGAGGCAGCGGATGTGAGCCGCAGAGTGGGTAACCGTGCCGTTATCGGAGCTGAGCACCTGCTCTTTGTCATCTCGACTAACAGAGGTCTTACAGCCTACAATCTTTTGGTAAGGCTCGGCGCTGATATCAGAATGATCACCGACAGCACCATGGCGCTTTTCGGAAGCGGTGCCAATTCTGATGATATGCCTATGGATGAAGATGGAGATGAGTTCTCTGCTCTTACCGGATCCGACGGTCCTTCCAGAAGGAGCAGATCTAACCGAAGCAAAAAGGGCGGCAAGAGCAAAGCGCTCGATCAGTTCGGCAAGAATCTTACACAGATGGCCAAGGATGGTAAGATCGATCCCGTTATAGGTCGTGAAGAAGAGATAAACAGAGTCATGCAGATCCTTGCGAGACGCACTAAGAATAATCCCTGCCTCGTAGGTGATCCCGGTGTAGGTAAGACGGCTATTGCCGAAGGTCTGGCCTTGAAGATCGCCGAGGATGACGTACCGGATATCCTGACGGGTAAGACAGTTTATTCCATCGATATGGGTTCCATGGTTGCAGGCTCCAAGTACAGAGGTGATTTTGAAGAGAGGATCAAGAATGTTCTTACAGAGGCGTCCACTGATCCGAATATCATTCTGTTTATTGATGAGATCCATACTCTTATCGGTGCAGGCGGCGGCGAAGGCTCTCTTGATGCGGCCAATATAATGAAGCCGATGCTGACAAAGAACGAGTTGCAGGTAATCGGTGCTACAACTCTTGATGAGTACAGCAAGCATATCGAAAAGGATTCTGCCTTGGAACGCCGTTTCCAGAAAGTTATCGTTAATGAGCCTTCTGTTCACGAGGCGATCCAGATCCTCAAGGGACTTCGTCCGAGATATGAGGAACACCACAAGATCAGGATCACGGATGAAGCTATTGAGCAGGCAGTTCTTCTGTCGACAAGATATATCTCCGATCGTTTCCTGCCGGATAAAGCTATCGATCTTATCGATGAGGCAGCGGCCCGTAAGAGGATCAATTTTGCAGAAGCGGATACCAAGCACAAATTGAATTCAAGACTTCAGCAGATCGCAGAAGAGAAGCAAACGGCGATCAATAATATGGAATTCGAGAAGGCTGCAGTTCTTCGTGACGAAGAGGCTGATATAAATGAGAAACTATCTGCCATAAACAGCGCTGAAGCTCCCGATGAGAACGGATTTACGGGTGTGCTTACAGTCGATGATGTTGCGGATGTTCTTGCCAAGTGGTCAGGTATCCCGGTATCGAAGATAACGGAATCCGACGAAGACAGATTAAGAAGTCTTGAAGAGGAACTTAAGAAGAGAGTTATTGGCCAGGATGAAGCTGTCACTGCGATAGCAAAAGCCATCAGAAGATCCCGACTCGGATTAAAAGATCCGAGTAAACCTTCCGGCTCGTTTATCTTCCTCGGTACAACTGGTGTAGGTAAGACGGAGCTTGCCAAGGCGCTTGCTGAGGTAATGTTCGGTGATGAGAATGCTCTTGTCAGGATCGATATGTCTGAATACATGGAGAAACATGATGTGTCCAAGTTGATCGGATCGCCGCCGGGATATGTCGGTTACGATGAGGGTGGTCAGCTCACCGAGAAGGTACGTCGTCATCCCTATTCTGTAGTACTTTTCGATGAGATAGAGAAGGCTCATCCTGACATCTTTAATTCCATGCTTCAGGTGCTCGATGACGGTCGTCTTACAGACGGAAAAGGCCGTGTTGTCGACTTCAAGAATACGATCATAATCATGACATCGAATATCGGTGCAAGAATGTTGACGGGAGACGCCGGAAGACGCATCGGATTTAACCTTGAGGATTCCAAGGATGAGGATGAGGCAAGCAGAGAGAGATTATACGGCGGCAAGTCTTATGATGAGGCTAAGGAAGTCGTAATGGATGAGCTTAAGAAAGCCTTCTCTCCCGAGTTTGTAAATCGTGTTGATGAGATCATCTTCTTCAGGATGCTCGGCAAAGATTCTCTTATCAAGATCGTCGATCTTCTTACTGCATCTGTCGGTAAGCGTGTAAGAGATCTCGGCATTGAGATAAGGTTGAGTGATGAAGCCAAAGAGATCCTTGCCCGTAAAGGATATGATCCGCAATATGGCGCTCGTCCCTTAAGAAGAGTTATCCAGTCTATGGTAGAAGATACTTTTTCTTCTGCTCTTCTGGACCACATTATCACTCCCGGATGTATCGCTGAAGTAGTCGCCGGGGATGACAAGGAATCGGTTAAGATCGTTAATGGCGGACCCATCAAAGAAGATAAAAAAGATGATGGAAAAAAGGATGCAAATGAAGTCGCGAATAATGCGTGATGATCGATCAGATTTATTGTTCGCAATGATGACTGTCTCACTCTTGGGGCAGTCATCTTTTTTATTCGCAATTCGAATAGATTTGACATTTTATAGTTGATATTATCCGAATGATAAAACATATTTAATTGTTTTTTTGTCGAAAAGCGTCAACAAAATTCAAATGACAAAATTATCTTATCTGTTAGAATAGTAGTAGGTAACTTTATATGGAGGTAAAGGAAATGCCCAGAACAAAGAAAACTGATTCTGTTGAGAAGACAGCAGAAGTAAAAGTAACACCCGTAGTTGAGGCTGCGGATAAGAAGCCCGTTGAGAAGAAGGTTGCTGCTCCTGCAGCTAAGAAGCCTGCTGCAGAAAAGAAGCCCGCTGCTAAGAAGCCTGCTGCTAAGAAGCCTGCTGCAAAGAAGACAGCTGCTAAGAAGCCCGCTGCTAAGAAGCCTGCTGCTAAGAAGCTCGGTAAGATCATTTTCGAGATCGAAGGCCAGCAGATCGATTTCAAGGCTATCGAGAAGAAGGCTGCTAAGCTTGGTGGCGACGTTTATGTTGTAGCTGCTGAGAAGAAGATCTACGATGCTGAAGGCAAGTCCGTTGAGCTCTTCTGATTAGAACCTTAAACTTAACAATGATATGAAGGTCGCTCTTGTGGGCGACCTTTTCTTTGTTCGGATATATAGATAGTTATCTATGTTTTTGCTTTTATGGCATCAGGGGCAGATTGCATCTGTTTGTCATCGCATGAAGAACGAGTACTATGCGTAGCGTAATACTTGGTTGAAGGTCCGAACAGGAAGTGGCATCAATTAACGCGGGATTAGGGTATATCCATAGACCGCTATCTATATAAAATTTATATGATTATAATCCTCTTGTGCAAAGTCGGGTAAACGCTGTAAAATTAGTGGTGTAGATTTCGCGTAGCGGATATACATTCTGAATGTGAGGATAATGCTTGATGGATATTTTTTCGTTTGTAGAATTGTTCGGCGGATTGGCCTTTTTTCTTTACGGAATGAATATTTTGTCGGAGGCTTTGAAGAAGACCGCCGGTGGTAAGTTGGAGAAGCTTCTGAAGAAAGCAACCGATAATCCTTTTAAGGGACTTCTTATCGGAGCGCTTATAACTATCGCTATTCAGTCTTCGTCCGCCATGACAGTTATGCTGGTCGGTTTTGTAAATTCAGGTATCATGGAACTGGCTCAGACTATCGGTGTTATCTTCGGCTCCGACATTGGAACAACATTAACGGCTTGGATCCTGTCGCTGTCAGGCATAAGCGCTTCCGGGAATGTTTTCCTGAAGCTTCTGAACCCGAAGTGTTTTTCGCTTATCTTTGCGCTGATCGGTATCCTGATGATCATGATGTCCAAGAAGCAGAAGCGGAAAGATATCGGCACTATGCTTTTGGGTTTTGCTATCCTGATGCAGGGTATGACCATGATGTCAGGATCGATGGCACCCTTGTCCGAGATGGATGAATTCACAAAGCTCATTACGGCATTTAATAATCCCTTGCTGGGTGTCCTGGCCGGCACGGTCGTTACCGGTATCATCCAGAGTTCTGCTGCTTCCATCGGTATCCTTCAAAGTTTGGCACTTACGGGTAAGATCACTTTTGCAATGGCGATCCCGATCATCATGGGAGCAAATATCGGAACCTGTATGACGGCTCTTCTGTCCTCTATAGGTGTAAACAGAGCAGCCAAGAGGGTTACTGTCATACATATAGCTATCAAGGTGATCGGCTGTTTTATTTGGCTTGTTGCTTTCTACAGCATCAATGCGATAGTCGGTTTTGCATTCATGGATAAAAAGATCGGAATTGTGGGCATCGCGGCATTCCACTCTATCTTTAATATCGTGAATACGGTTTTACTTTTCCCCTTCAGCAAGCAACTTGCAAAACTAGCGGGAGTCATTATCAAGGATTCCGATGAGGAGAAGGAGCTCTTCCTTGATGAACGTCTTATGCTGACGCCTACGATCGCTGTTGCAGAGTCTGTCAACTCTGTCAGCAGAATGGTCAGTAAGACCAAAGGCGGACTTAATGCAGCGATCTCGATGTTGACAAACGGATATTCCGATGATGATTTTAATTATGTTGTCCATAATGAGGACAAGGTCGACGGTTATGAGGATCATATCGGAGCATATCTTATGAAGCTGACGACCACACAACATCTTAACGAGGAAGATAAGAACCGCTCCTCGAAGATGCTTCAGGCTATCGGTGAATTTGAGCGTCTTGCAGACCACGCACTTTATCTTGCCAAGTCCGCTGAGGAGATCAATCAGAAGTCGATAACATTCTCTCCCTATGCCCAGGAAGAACTGAAAAGGATCCTGGCTGCAGTCACGGAGATCTACAATATGGCACTGGATGCTTATCAAACCGATGACATAGTAAGTGTTATGAATATAGGTCCTCTTCGTAATGTTATAAGCGAGATGTGTGATGCATATAAGACATCACATGTAGAGCGTCTGGCTCAAGGTATTTGTACGGCTGAGCAGGGCTTTGTTTTTAACGATATACTTTACAGTTGCGGTCGTATTGCAGATCACAGCATGAACATTGCGGCGATCGTTTTCAGATTCTCGTCACTTAACCAGAAGTCCGGTTCTTATATGCATGATTTCAAGCAGCGTAAAGACAGCTTCAGCGAGAAATCCTACCAGGAGTACTATAACAGGTTCGCATTAGGTGAGCTCGAAGCCTGAAATCATACTTGAACTGATGACATTTTGCCCCATTTGTTCTTTAAATAAAGCTCCAATGATTGTATAATAGTTGCCGTGAGTGCGCGTATTTAGCGTTTTACAGTAAAATAATTCCAGGAGTGTGAACATCAAATGGCACAGTATTTGAAGAAAAATGTTGAAGATTTAGATGTTGCAGGCAAGAGAGTCATCGTTCGTGTTGATTTCAATGTACCTTTGGACAAGGAGACAGGTGAGATCACAGACGACAAGCGTATCAAGGGCGCTCTTCCCACAATTAAGTATCTCGTAGACAATAATGCAAAGGTTATCCTTGTATCCCACCTCGGTCGTCCGAAGAACGGACCTGAGGCTAAGTTCTCCATGAAGCCCGCAGCTGACAGACTCGCTGAGCTTATCGGCAAGCCCGTTACACTTGCAGCTGACGTTATCGGCGAGGATGCAAAGGCTAAGGCAGCAGCTCTTAAGGAAGGCGAGATCCTCATGCTTGAGAATGTTCGTTTCCACAAGGAAGAGACAAAGAACGATCCTAAGTTCGCTGCAGAGCTCGCTTCCATGGCTGATCTCTATGTAAACGATGCTTTCGGTACAGCTCACAGAGCACATGCCTCTACAGCCGGTCTTGCTAACTATCTGCCTTCTGCTTCCGGTTATCTGATCCAGAAGGAGATTGACTTCATCGGCGGAGCTCTTTCCAATCCCGCAAGACCTTTCGTTGCTATCTTGGGCGGCGCTAAGGTTTCCGATAAGATCGGTGTTATCACAAACCTCATGGACAAGGCTGACACTATCATCATCGGTGGTGGTATGGCTTATACATTCATCGCTGCACAGGGCGGATCTATCGGTAACTCCCTTTTCGAGGCTGATAAGGTAGATCTCGCTAAGGAGCTCCTCGCTAAGGCTGAGGAGAAGGGCGTTAAGCTCCTCCTGCCCGAGGATACGGTCGTAGCTGATGATTTCTCCAACGACGCTAATTCCCAGGTCGTTCCTACAATGGAGATTCCCGACGGTTGGGAGGGTCTCGATATCGGTCCTAAGACTATCGAGAAGTTCTCCGCTGCCATCAAGGAAGCTAAGACAGTTATCTGGAACGGTCCTGCAGGCGTATTCGAGTTCGAGAAGTTCGCTGTAGGTACAAAGGCTCTTGCAGCTGCTATCGCTGAGTCTGACGCTATCTCCATCATCGGCGGCGGTGATTCCGCAGCTGCTATCGAGAAGCTCGGCTTCGCTGATAAGGTATCCCACATCTCCACAGGCGGCGGCGCTTCTCTCGAGTTCATCGAGGGTAAGGTACTTCCCGGTATCGATTGCCTCCTCGACAAGGAGAACGGCAGAACATTTGCAGCAGGTAACTGGAAAATGAACTGCGGTGTACCTGCAGACGCAGCTAAGCTCATTAATGAGCTCAAGCCTCTCGTTAAGGATGCTACGGCTAAGATCGCTCTCGGCGTTCCTGCTACAGCTCTTGCAGCAGCAGTTGAGGCAGCTGCTTATTCCAACATCAAGATCGCAGCTGAGAACTGCCACTTCGAGGAGAAGGGCGCTTTCACAGGCGAGATCTCTCCTCTCTGGCTCGCTAAGATGGGCGTTAACTACTGCATCATCGGTCATTCCGAGAGACGTGAGTATTTCGCTGAGACAGATGAGACAGTAAACAAGAAGGCTCATGCTCTTCTTAAGTATGGTGTTAAGCCTATCATCTGCTGCGGTGAGTCTCTTGCTCAGCGTGAGGCAGGCGAGACATTTGACTGGATCAAGAGTCAGATCGTCGGCGCTTTCAAGGATATCCCTGCTGAGAAGCTCTGTCAGATCACTATCGCTTATGAGCCTATCTGGGCTATCGGTACAGGTAAGACAGCTACAGATGAGCAGGCTCAGGAAGTTTGCGCATTCATCCGTGGCGTTATCGCTGAGCTCTATTGCCAGAAGTGTGCTGACGCTATGACGATCCTGTATGGCGGTTCCTGCAACGCTAAGAATGCAGCAGGTCTCTTCGCTCAGAAGGACATCAACGGCGGTCTCGTAGGTGGTGCTTCCCTCAAGGCTGAGGACTTCTCCATCATCTGCAACGCAGGCAAGTAATAACTGAGTCTCATATAAAGATCTCTATAGGGCCGTCTCACTGAGTGCAGTGAGGCGGCCTTTTGTATGGGAGAAGCTACTCGGTGAAGAACCTGGAGTTTATGAAGTATCATGAGGCTCACTTCTTCTTTGTGCAGACCGCGAAGGGCATTTGTCGATTCTGCACAAAGATAAATGGCTATGGGTAGGCACCGATCAACAATATCGTAGAATTTTCAAGATTTTCGATAGGATTTTCAATTCTTTTGAATCTCTGACTGATGTAAATTCAGCTCAGGTTGAGGCAAGAAAATTGCACTTCATTCAAAGGAGGAAATTCTAATGAAAAAGAAACTTATCTCGCTTGTTCTGGCGATGGCCATGAGCCTTACGGCTTTTGCAGCCTGTAACAAAGAAGACACCAATTCTGACGGCGCTTACGGTGACAAGAAGGTCGGTGTTTGTATCTATCAGTTCTCTGATAACTTTATGACACTTTTCCGCACAGAGCTTGAGAATTACCTGATCGAACAGGGCTTCTCCAAGAAAAATATCACTATCGTTGACGGTGCAAATGACCAGGCTACACAGTCTGCTCAGATCGACAACTTTATCGCTCAGGGTGTTGACGTCCTTATCATCAACCCCGTTAACTCTTCTTCTGCATCCACGATCACTGATAAGGTCGTAGCTGCAGGAATCCCCCTCGTATATATCAACCGTGAGCCTGATGCAGCTGAGGAAGCAAGATGGGCTGAGAATGACTGGGATGTTTGCTATGTAGGTTGTGATGCCCGCCAGTCCGGTACGATGCAGGGAGAGATCATTGCGGATCTCGGACTTGATACTATCGATATGAATGGCAACGGAATGGTTGATTACATCATGATCGAAGGTGACCCTGAGAATGTAGATGCTCAGTATCGTACAGAATATTCCATCGCAGCCCTTGAGGATGCAGGCCTTACTGTTAACTGCCTGGACGATCAGGTAGGTATGTGGGAGCAGGTTAAGGGCCAGGAGCTTGTTGGTAACGACCTGTCTCAGTTCGGCTCAGATATCGAAGTCGTTTTCTGTAACAACGACGCTATGGCACTCGGTGCTCTCCAGGCTATCCAGACTGCCGGCCGTACAGTCGGATCCGACATCTATCTCGTAGGCGTTGACGCCCTCACAGAGGTTGTTCAGTATGTCATCGACGGTACTATCACAGGTACGGTATTTAACGATCACTTCAGCCAGTCTCACAGCGCTGCAGACGCGGCTATCAACTACATCACAGATACTCCTAACGAGCACTACATCGGCTGCGACTACGTTAAGGTTACAACTGAGAATGCTCAGGAGATCCTGGACCTCGTAAGCTGAGGTTGATCGACAGGTACATGAGTACCTCAACAAAGACTGCCTCCAATAAATAAGCAGTAATACTCCAAAGCAGGCGGCGGGTGCGGGGAACCGTGCCCGCTGCGTTGGCGGAGGGGCATCAGAAAAAGTAAGGAGATTAGCATGGCAGAGTATTTTCTTGAACTGAAAGGGGTCACAAAAACGTTCCCCGGCGTAAAAGCTCTTCAGGATGTTTCTTTGGCAATAAGGCCCGGAACTGTCCATGCGCTGATGGGTGAGAACGGAGCCGGAAAATCCACATTGATGAAGTGCCTTTTCGGTATATATAAAATGGACTCCGGAGAGATTAGGATCGAAGGTAAGAAGGTCAATATAAATAATCCGGAGGATGCCATGCACAAAGGCATCGCGATGGTACATCAGGAGCTTCAGCCGGTACTCCCCAGAAATGTAGCAGAGAACATGTACCTGGGCAGGTTCCCGACGATGTTAGGACCTCTTAAGGTCATCAACCACAAGAAGATGTATGAAGATACGGCCCACTGGCTAAAGGAAGTCGGAATGGAGATAGATCCCAAGACTCCCTTATCGAAATTATCAATTGGCCAGATGCAGACTATCGAGATCGCGAAGGCCGTATCCCATAACGCGAAGGTTATTATTTTCGATGAGCCGACATCATCACTGTCCGAAAAGGAAGTTGAAGTGCTTTTCAGGATCATGAATGACCTAAGAGACCGTGGCGTAGCAATGATCTACATCTCACACAAGATGGATGAGATAAAGAAGATCTCCGATGACATCACGATCATGAGAGACGGAACATATGTCGGAACTTGGAAAGCAGATGATATTACAACAGACGAGATAATATCGAAAATGGTCGGACGCGAACTGACGTCCGTTTACCCGGAACACAACGATGAGCCGGGAGATGTAGTACTTGAATGTAAAGGTCTTACTTCGATACACGATAACTCCTTCAGGGATTGCTCGTTCACAGTAAGGAAAGGCGAGATAGTCGGCTTCGGAGGACTTGTCGGAGCGCAGAGGACGGAGCTTATGGAAGCGATATTCGGTATGCGCGGCATCAAGTCGGGTGAGATCTTTGTAAAAGGCAAAAAGGTTAAGACGGGAACGCCGCGCCGGGCGATGAACGCCGGCATGGGCCTTATAACCGAAGACCGCAGAGGCAATGGTATTCTGGGGTGTCTGTCGATCAAGGACAATACAAGTGTTTCCGTTTACAAGAAGTATTTGATGGCCGGCTTTGTACTGGATCACGGCAAGATAAACAAGGTTGTCGCAGACAGTATAAAAAAGCTATCGATAAAGACTCCGAGCAGCAGGGAAGCGATAGCCAATCTGTCAGGCGGTAACCAGCAGAAAGTTATCATTGCCAGGTGGCTCGCCAACGATCCGGATATCCTCATTATGGATGAGCCGACAAGAGGTATTGATGTCGGCGCCAAGCATGAGATCTACGAGATAATGACGGAACTTGCCAGACTCGGTAAAGCAATCATAATGATCTCTTCGGAGATGGCAGAGCTTATCGGAATGTCTGATCGTCTCTATGTAATGTGTAACGGTTATATCCGAGGCGAGATCACCTCGAAGGAAGAGATGACTCAGGAAAAGATCATGAGTTACGCGACTATGTTTTAAGGCGACAGCCCAATAGATTACCGGTAAGGAGGAACAATAATGAAAAATTCTTTCAGTATAAGAAATCCGTTGAAGAAGGGCTTCAGTCTTAAGGACTTCCTCATCAACTACGGAGTAATAATCGTAATGATCGTGCTGGTCGTATATACCGGCATCAACTCACCGAACTTCCTGTCGAGCAATAACATTATGAACCTGATGCTCAATATGAGCGCCCGTCTCGTTATCGCTCTCGGAATCGCCGGATGCGTAATCACAGCAGGATGCGACCTGTCGGCAGGACGTATGATCGGTCTCGGCGGCTGCATCGCGGGAATCCTCTTGCAGCGTGCGGATTATGTAGGAAAGTTCAAGCCGGATATGGAACCGATGAATATTCTCGTGGCGCTGCTGATAGTTATGGCTATTACGGCATGTTTCGGCGCGGTCACAGGTTTCTTTATCGCATTCCTGAATGTCCCGCCCTTCATCTCTACTCTGGCCATGATGGAGATCGTTTACGGTGCCAATCTCATCTACACTAATGCTACCCCCTTGGGCGGCTATACACAGGAGTATACAAATCTTGCCACTGACAAATTCCTTGGCCTCCCCTGGCTCGTGTGGATCGCGATAATAGTTGCCGCAGTGACCTGGTTCATCTTCAATATGACCCGTCACGGTAAATATATGTATGCCATCGGTGCTAACCCTCAGGCTGCTGAGGTTGCCGGTGTACCCGTTAAGCTCACCATGATCCTGATATATGCGAAAGCCGCTGCTTTCTATGGACTTGCCGGCTTCATGCTCGGTGCCAAGTCCGGCGGTGCTTCCGTCAATCTGGGTCTCGGTTATGAGATGGAAGCCATTGCTGCCTGCACCATCGGAGGTGTCTCCGTAACGGGCGGCCGCGGTAAGGTTTCCAGCGCCGTAATCGGTGTCTGTGTTTTCGAACTTTTGAAGGCTGCTCTGCAGTTCCTCGGAGTCGATGCAAACGCTCAGTGGATCGCTCTCGGCGTAATTATCTACATTGCCATATCTCTTGATATACGTAAGTACGTTGTCAAGAAATAATCTTAAGCGGTCAGCAGACCGCAGCCCCGCATTCTGTCGGCCCGCCTGTCATGAACACCTCCCCTCGCTATTGTTCATGTCTGAGGCGGGCTGACTACTTTCGATGAAAAAGAAATTAATATATACTGAAAAGAGAGTTAAGTTGAGGTAATATTCTGTGAATACATATTCGTTACTCATGGTAGATGACGAGCAGGAAGTCATTGATGTAATGGTCCGTAAGCTTGATTGGGATGCAATGGGCTTTACTGTATGCGGGCGCGCCGAGAACGGCATCGAGGCCTTGGAACTTGCCAAGGAACTTCAGCCGGATGTGGTCATGATGGACATCAAGATGCCTTTTATGGACGGTCTGGAAGTATCTTCTCAGCTTAAGCAGTTATTCCCTGATATCGTGATCATCATATGCTCCGGCTTTGATGAATTCGAGTTCGCCAAAGAAGCCATTGCGCTTGGCGTCGAGGATTATCTCTTAAAGCCCGTGGATTCCGATGAGATCATTCGCGTCCTCGAAAAGGTTCACGGTCAGCTCGACAGCGAGAGAGCCAGAAGAAGCAGCGTGCAGGAGCTGGAGAAATACTATAAAAAGAGCCTGCCGATGCTGCGCGAGAATTTCCTGGATATGCTGGTGGAGGGCCCCATAACGGAAGAGAGGCTCAGGGACGGGATTACTGAATATAAGCTGGATCTGAGCAGCAGATATTATGTTGTATCAGTCATTCATGTAAGCACTTCCGATATGCCCGAGAATATGTCCCCGCGTCTTGCCCAGTTGTCGGTAAGGCAACTGTGCGAGGAGTGGAATAAGGATCTTGAGGGCATGTATGTTTTTAATTACAGAGGGCATATAGTCTCAATTACTCCCATGGATGATCTGAGCGGAATGAATCAGTTCACCGATAACTGTGCCCGTTTCTGCCGCCTGGCAAAACATTCCTGCAAGGTCACGGTAACTGTCGGCATAGGCGTAGCCGTAACCGATCCCAAGGAGATCTACGTATCCTATAAGAGTGCCCGTGAAGCTGTATCCTACAGAGTCCTCTACGGCTGCGGGACCGCGATCAATATCAATGAGATTAATCCGGATGAAGACTATTCCGGAGTTGACGGAGACGAGAAGCTTCAGAAGATCTTCAAGCAGATCAAGATGGGCAGCAGTCAGGATGTCGAAAATGCCGTTGCCGATTATACGGCTTCTCTCGTGGAATCCCGCATGAATATCAATCGCTTCAGGCTCGAACTTATGGATACCGTTACGAGGTTTTACAAGTTCTGTATCAACAATGATGTGGAGTCCGATAAGATCTTTGGCGGTAAGGACGATGATTCTGATCTTTATGCCCAACTGGTCCAGATGGGATCTGCTGATGAGATAGGTCATAGGATCAAGGAGATATCCCTTAAGATACGCGAAGAGCTTATGAGCAGCCGCGACAGCAAGACAGGCTCCCTGATCAAACGAGCCGAAGACTATGTCAGAGATAATTATAATAATCCGGAACTGACAGTGGATATGGTGTGCTCGGAACTGAATCTCAGTGCGGCTTATTTCTCTACGGTCTTTAAGAAAGAGACAGGTAAGACTTTTATCACATATCTTACGGATTACAGGATGAAGGAAGCGGTAAGACTTCTGATCGAGGAGAATGAGAAGACATATATTATCGCCGAGCGTGTGGGCTATTCCGATGCCAATTATTTCAGCTATGTATTCAAGAAACAGTTCGGTGTGTCACCGACTATCTATAAGCGTCAGGGCGGCAGCAAGTGAGATTCCCGAGACTTAAGGGGCAGAAGGCTTCCGACAGATATCCCAGGAGCCGACACAGGAGCATGAGGATAACCATCGCGGTATCCTTCAGTCTTATCGCGATCGTAATCATGATACTTATGTCGGTGATCCTTTATAAGCAGTTTGAGAACAGCTCCACGGCAGCTGCGGAAGAGAATGCTGACAGCGTACTTAACCAGACGAAGCTGAGCTTCGAGGACTATTTAAGGAGTATGAGACGTGTATCTGACGCCATGTATTATTCGGCGATCAAGGGCACTGATTTTACCGACGGCGTGCTGACTGATGAGTTTAATCTGATGTATGAGGCAGAGAAAGATAATGTGATCAGTATTGCACTCTATGCTCAGGACGGACGGCTCCTTAATGCGGTGCCGGTATCAAGTGAGAAGTCAGGCGTAGATGTGACGGAGCAGGCCTGGTTCACCGGGGCGCTGAATATGGTGGAGAATATCAACTTCTCTTCGCCTCATGTGCAGAACCTTTTCGATGAGAGCACCGGACAGTATCACTGGGTAATATCCGTAAGCCGCGCCGTTGAGATCGATTATTCCGGCGTGACGGAGCTGGGTGTGCTTCTGGTCGATATGGATTTCGGCAGTATAAGACAGATGATCGAGAAGGCCAATAACGGCAGTAATGCCGGTTATATTTACCTCTGCGACAGTGACGGAAATATCATCTATCATCCCAAACAGTCACTTATTGACGCAGGGCTTTACAGTGAAGACAACATGACCATCAGCGGCAGATTCGACGGCAGCTATACCGAGGATGGGAACATCACTGTCATTAAGTCGGTCAGCTATACGGGCTGGAAACTTGTTTATGTTATCCCTTCGGAAAATATCGGCATAGGAGCCGGCGGCTTCAGATATCTGATCGTTCTTATCATCAGTCTGGCTATCATCGGTATCCTTCTGGTCAACAGACTGGTATCCATTCGTATCGCAAGTCCCTTGGAGAAGCTTGATAAGTCGGTCAAGAAGCTGGAGGCCGGCAACCTTAACGCCGATATCTATATCGGAGGATCCAGCGAGGTGGAACATCTGGGCAGGCGTTTACAATCCTCGGTTTACACTATCAATAAGCTGATGAGCGATATGGTAATCGAACAGGAGGAGAAGAGGAGAAGCGAATTAGATGCTCTGCAATCTCAGATCAATCCGCACTTTCTTTATAACACATTGGATTCGGCTATCTGGATGATAGAGGACGAGAGATATGACGGTGCTGTCAGGATGATCAAGGAGCTGGCCCGCCTTATGAGGATCAGTATCAGTCATGGTCGTGCGATCATTCCCATAAGGGACGAGATCGCGCATGCCGAGAGCTACATGAACATTCAGCTTATCCGCTACAAAGAATCTTTCGCTATCGACTTTAAGGTGGACGAGGATATACTTGACTGCTCAACGGTAAAGCTTGTCATCCAGCCCCTTCTGGAGAATGCCATCTATTATGGCGTCCAAGCTCTGCAGGGAGAAGGTCAGATCTCTGTTCATGCTTACAGAAGCGGCGATGACATTTGCATAGATGTTACGGATAACGGGGTAGGTATGGAGCCCGGCAAAGCAGATGATGTCTTAAGCGAGAAGGCTATCGTCCGTCATCGAAGCAGCAGACACGGCAATGGCGTAGGTCTCTATAATGTTCACAACCGTATCCGATTAAGGTTCGGCGAAAAGTACGGCTTGAAGATCATCAGCGAGCCGGATGAAGGCACTACGGTACAGATCAGACTGCCATATATACCTTATAGTGATGACCTGGAGAGCAAGCTTAACAAGCGGGATCAGGACAAGAAGGAGGGCGATGCCGATGCTTAAGTATCTTAAGAACAGCTGGTATATCATAATCGTCGTCTCGATCCTTTTGAGTCTTGTTATCTGGTCTGCGCTGGGGCTTATGGGGAGAAGCGCCGAACCGAAAGAATATACGGTATCAGTTATCGCAGAGAATCTCAACAGTGACAGATATACGGGCTTTAAGCTGGGTCTCGAACAGGCCGCTCGCGAAAATAATATCACCATCAATTATGTCTCATCCGGTAATTCCATGACACCTGACAGCGAAGCGGCTCTTGTCGCCCGCGAAGCCGCATCCGGAGCGAACGGGATAATCGTATCGGTAATAGGCCCCCCGGTCGAGGAGGCTATAGATGCTGTCTCTTCTGATACCGGGATCCTTCTTATCGAGAATGCCTGCGACAACCTTAACGATCTGGTCGCCGTGACTCCTGACTGTGAGCTCATCGGCGCTCAGCTTGCCGCTGCCATAACGGAGGATTACGGCAACGACCTGAGAGGGATGACCATGGCTGTCATCTCCGGCAGGTCAGGACAGGACAGTTGCGCCAGGATGGAGAAGGTCATGATGGATGCCCTTGAAGAGACCGGGATCGAATTGATATGGTCCGCCAACAGACCTTATGATTTCTCAAGCATGATGACAGGGGGAAATCTGCCTGATATTATCGTTGCAACGGATGAGACAGGGCTTCTCACTATGGCGGAATACATAAACGGCAGCGACATTGACTGCGGTCTATATGGCATAGGAAGCGGTGCTTCCTGTGCTTACTATCTCGATAACGGGATCATCGATACCATGATCGTTCCGGACAGCTTTACCATGGGCTATCAGAGCATGCAGATACTGGCTGATATCATAACCGGAAAAAACCATGACAGCGGGATCGTAACTGTAAGTCACGCAGTCATAACGCATGAAGAAATGTATGAGACGGACAACGAGAAACTGCTTTTCCCGATGGTCCAGTAAGGAGGAGGAAAATGTATCGCAAGGGGAGGATAACAAGATCACTTACAAGTGTCATAATAGCGGCGATCGTGGCGGGGGCTTTAATGTTGACCGCCTGTTCGAGTAAGGACGACAAAAAGAAAAACGAGATCGAGATAGGCGTTTCCGTATATAACGAGCATGACACCTTTGTGTCCCAGCTGATGGATTATTTCGATGAGTGTGTTGCCGAACATAATGCAAGCAGTGACATCAATATTGTAGTCACGACCTACAATGCGGCCGGCAGCCAGCTTACGCAGAACAGTCAGGTTGAGGAGATGATCGATCGAGGCTGCGATGTCATCTGCGTAAATCTGGTGGACAGGACGGATACTTCCATGATAATCGAGAAAGCGCGTGAGGCAAATGTTCCTGTTATCTTCTTTAATCGTGAACCTGTCAGCGCCGATCTGCAGAGATGGAATCGACTTTATTACATCGGAGGCGACGCGGCAGAATCCGGAATGCTTCAGGCTCAAACTGCAGCCGAGGCGATATCATCCGTCCCGGGATCCGACAGGAATGGAGACGGGCGCATTCAATATGTTATGCTGGAAGGCGAGGCCGGTCATCAGGATGCTATTGTCAGAAGCGAAGTATCGGTTAATACACTGATCAATATGGGTATTGATCTTGACAGACTCACCTCGGTCACCGCCAACTGGAACCGTAATCAGGCCGCGACCAGAATGAGTCAGATAATTGACGATTACGGTGATGATATCGAGCTTGTTATCGCCAATAACGATGATATGGCTTTGGGCGCCATAGATGAATATGAGAGTCGCGGAATAGCGCTTGAAGACCGTCCGATCATCGTCGGGATCGACGGCACGGATGTCGGCCTTGAAGCGGTGGATGAGGGCCTTATGTTCGGCACCGTCTATAACGATAAGGAAGGACAGGCTGAGGCGCTTCTGGAGCTTGCCATAGCCGCTTCGGATGATACGGCTGAAGCCATAGATCGGATCGCATCGGAAAGCGGACGTGACATAAGGATTCCCTATGCTGTTATAACACGGGAAAATGTCAGTGAATTCATGAACTGAAGCTACTATAAAATACGAACGGAGAATGACAATGAACTACTATCATAACGAAGCGTGGGACGAATTCTATCGCCAGACAGACCCTGACAAGCGTAAAGAATTATACGATTCCATCTGTGAATCCGCTCATGATGACGGTGCTAACGAGCTTCGCAGGGAGCTTATCGAGAATAGATATACCGATCCCAAGAAGCCCGGCAAGAAAGTGGACAAGAGCGTATGGCAGCTTATGATCATCCCTTCACTTGATCACGGCATTATCAACATCAGATCAAAGAACGCCAAGACTTTCCGTGATTGTCTCAAGGCATTGGGCGTGGCGGATATTGATCCGGATAATGATACTTCGGTCGGCGCGGTTTATTGGGAGATAAGGAATGCGGCGGCGAGGTATTTCGAGTCATGTAAGGGGCCGAACTACGCGCGGCAGCTTTTCGGTCTGAGGCCCGGGACGGATGAGGAGAAGCTGAAACGTACCGCTTATGACATCAAGACAATGGCGCAGACGGTTCCTAAAAAGCTTAAGATGACCGAGGAGGCTCAGATCTTCTCAGATGCGGTAATTGACGAATTCCGCGCCGTGTCGGAAGAGGCGGCTCAAATATTCGACGAATTAATCGACATGTGATGCTGTTGGTTGAGGGGAAATAAGGTTAGAAAAAATATGAATATCGAAAAATCTTGCAGAACAGTACGAACATTCAAATAATTAACATCTGCCACACTAATTATTTGATGTTTATGTCCTGACAGGATAAAATCATTATGGGTTCAAAGAAATGTCCTTGAGGGGAGTTACGCGAACTTAAGTCGATCTGACGATCTATCATTATTATAGAAGGTACGTGGACATGAACATTTTTGTTTATTATGCATTTGCGTTGGGCATCATGATATGGAGTATGGCGGTTCAGTCATCTCTTAAAAGGAAGGCGGTAGCCGGCAGCCAGGTGATGGCCGCATCCGGCAAGACTTCGAATCAGGTCGTCGAGGAGATGCTCAGATCTCACGGAGTATACGGCATTGTAATTGATCATAAGCCCGGCAGTCTGACCGACTGCTATTCTCCCAAGGAAGGTAAGATCTATCTGTCCGACACAACTTACGGACGTAATTCTGTCACTGCCATCGCCATTGCCGCTCATGAGTGCGGTCACGCTATCCAGGATGCAGAAGGAATGATCATCTACAGATTAAGACAGATGCTGGCACCTGTGGCAGGTCTGGCGTCTAATCTCGGAGTTTGGATAACTATCATAGGTGTCATGTTAACGGCGGCTGCTACGGATCAGTCGGGAAATATCAACAGTGATTCAGGTTATGTAATAAGTACTATCGGGATCATAGTCTACAGTATTGCTTTCCTCTTCTATCTCTTTATGCTTCCTGTTGAGAGAGATGCGAGCAGACGTGCTTTCAAGGATATGAAAGAATACAGATGGGTATCTGAGGATCAGTATTCTCAGGCACATTCACTGCTGAGGGCAGCCGGCGATACATATGCGATCGCGCTGGCTTCTTCCGCCCTCACGCTCTTAAGACTTCTGACCATCAGAAACAGCGGAAGAAGACGCTGAGAGATCAACGGATAGATCATTTTCGAAAATAATATCAGGCCGCATCGGTCTGCTGCCGGAGGGGGAACTAATATGAATAGCTACAGATTTATTGACGGCAACGGTACTTTCGAGCTTAAGAATGCGGATAGGATGAGTTATCTGTATTTCCCTGTGGCATCCCCGAGCGGGATGATGGGAGCCGTAACTCCGGAACTGGGCGGTGACCTTAAGACATCGCAGAATACCTTTCTCTTGGAGCCTGTCAGCAGCGATAACCTTCACAATAACAGATCTTCGAGGAATTTCTGGCTATTGGCAGACAGAGACGGGAAGAGGGAATTATTATCTCTTACAGGTAATTCTGCCGGGCAGCATGCCGCCAAGGCTGCAAATGCAGAAGATGCGGATGACGTCACCGTTTACGGCGGTCTCCTCTATCAGAAGATAGTGCGGGATATAAAAAAGGCCGGACTCAGAAGCGAGATAACGACCTTTGTGCCCGCAGATACTGATGTCAAGGCAGAGATCACAAGAGTTGATATTACTAACAGCGGTTCGGGGGATATAAAGATCATACCGACGCTGGCGGTGCCGATTTACGGACGCTCAGCCGATAATATCAGGGATCATCGCAATGTAACTTCAATGCTCGGGAGAGTAATAGTTACCGAATACGGTGTAGCTGATGATCCGACTCTTACTTTCGATGAGAGAGGCCACAGGCGCAATAAGATCACTTATGGTGTATTTACAGCGGATGTAACGGATTCTAAGACAGTTGCCCCCCACAGTTTTTGCCTGCTGGTAGAGGATTATATCGGCGAGGGTGGAACATTTGATGCACCCTCATTTCCTGCGACGGGACTTCCTTCAAGTACTAAGGGGGCGAGAGCAGACGGATTTGAAGCTATTGCAGCAGCAAGATTTGATCCAAGGGATCTTAAGGCGGGGCAGACAGCTTCTTATATCTTTGTTCTGGCTCTGGAAGAGAATGACGAAGCCGCTGATGACGAAGAGACGATCAAGCTTCATGCGGAAAAGCTCGAGAGCTCCATAATGACTTACCTTGATGATGAGGGACAGAAGAAGGCTCTCGATGCTGTGAAGGCCTATTGGCAATCAAAGAACAATGTGAGATTCAGGAGTGCCGATAAGACTTTCGATAATTGGATGTACTGGGTCGGCATACAGCCGATGCTCAGGAGGATCTACGGGTGCTCCTTCCTGCCTCATCATGACTATGGCAAGGGCGGAAGAGGCTGGAGAGATCTCTGGCAGGATTGTCTGGCTTTGATCATAATGGATCCTTCAGATGTCAGAGATATGCTGGCGGAGAATTTTGGCGGTGTCAGGACCGATGGTACTAATGCCACGATTATCGGCTCGGGAAGAGGCGAATTCATCGCGGATCGTAACGGTATTACCAGAGTCTGGATGGATCATGCCATGTGGCCTTTTATGACGATGGAATTATATATCAGACAGAGTGGCGATTTTGCCATTCTTGATAAGGTCGCTCCATACTTTATCGACAGGCAGGTTATGAGAGGGGAGAAGCTGCTTTCCAAGGATGACTACAGCGATGACGATATCGCAGGATTTAAGTCCGAAGGCAGTGTGATCGAGCATCTTCTCCTGCAAAACCTTGCCGCCTACTTCGATGTCGGAGAACATGGTCACATGAGACTTCGCGGCGCTGACTGGAATGATGCTCTTGATATGGCTCCGCAAAGAGGCGAGAGTGTGGCCTTTACTGCTGCATATGCGGGCAATATGAGAAAGCTTGCTGCCCTCATAAGAAAGTACGGTGAGCATACGGGCCGCGACAGTATCAGGATGGCAGGAGAGATCGAGAAGCTTATCGGCAGCAATGAGATAGAAGGAGCAGGAAAGATCCTTGCGGAATATTGCGAGGCCGTCAAGGAGGGCTTTAAGGCAGAAGCAAAGGATTATAAGATCTCCGATATCGCAGATGATCTTATCAGGAAAGCCGATATTATCGCTGAACATATCACCGGACAGGAATGGTTCACGGATCCTTCCGGCTATTCCAGATTTAACGGCTATTATGATAATTCCGGCCGTCCTCTTGAGAATGCAGGTGACGGCAAGATGATGCTGACATCTCAGGTCTTTACCATCATGAGCGGGATCGCGAGCGAAGAGCAGATCAGTGAAGTCTGCAGATCAGCTGACCATTATATCTACGATGAGGCGATCGGGGGTTACAGGCTCAATACTGACTTCCATGAGATCAAGACTGATATGGGTCGTATGTTCGGCTTTGCTTACGGACAGAAAGAGAATGGCGCGGTCTTCTCACACATGACGACTATGTACGGCAATGCTCTTTACTCAAGAGGCTTTAAGAAAGAAGGCTTCAAGGTTATCGATACACTCTACAGGCATGCAGCCGATTTTGAGAGATCAGGCATCTATCCGGGCGTGCCGGAATACTTTGATCCTAAGGGAAGAGGCGTATATCACTATCTGACTGGCGCAGCGTCCTGGCTTATGCTGACGGTCTTAAGCGAGATGTTCGGCGTGAAAGGAGATTGGGGTGATATTGTTTTCGAACCGAAGCTCATGCCTGAACAGTTTGACGAGAATGGACTGGCAGGCGTGTCTATGGAGTTTAACGGTTGCCCTGTCGAGATAGAGTACAGGAAGATCTCCGAGGCCGCTAAGGTGACGGAAGTTAAGGCAGACGGTATCCTTATGGAAGATAACAGAGTGCCTGCCTCAGTACTGTCGCGGGATAAAGTTACGAAGATAGAAGTTACGCTTAACTGATGGGGGCTTATGATGGAAGCAGAGAGGATCATCTTTGATGCGGCCGTAGGCGACGGTAATAAGATAGCGGCATTTATAAGTCCTTCTGCCGTGGATCCGGCAGAGCTTAAGGGTGTCTTTCAGATATGCCACGGCATGTCGGATCATTACGGAAGATATGACGAAATGATCGAATACCTGAATGAGGCCGGCTGGCATGTGTGCGGCATGGATATGTTAGGACACGGGCAGACTTATGGGCTTAATGAGGATAATGAGATGCCCAAGGGATATTTCGGTGATGAGGCTGATTCGGAATTGTGTATCCTGAGAGATGAGATGGAATTGCACCGGATAGTCAAAGACCGTTACGGAAGAGACCTCAGCTATGTGCTTTATGGTCACAGTATGGGATCATTCGTTGTTCGTAATATCTACATAACACCTGACTATGCCAAAGAGTTCGACAGATTTATCTTCTCGTCTACCATGGGCCCTAATATGGCGGTGGGATTCGGCATCTTTCTGGCACGCCTTTGTTGCCTTATGGGCTTAAAAAAGAAGCCGGGGCGTCTTGTAAATAAGATCGCATTCAGTCAATACAATAAACAGATCGAAGATGCGAAGACTGATTATGACTGGCTGACAAGGGATGATTCTGAGGTGCAGAAATTCATAGCAGATGAAATGTGCGTTTTTACCTTCACGTATAAGGGCTTTATGGATTTGTTCAAGCTGGTAAGGCGGCAGCAGAGCGCTAAGGCTTACAGGAAATTGCCGAACAAGCCGGTCTTTCTGGTCTATGGCGATGACGACCCGGTGGGAGACTACGGCGAGGGCGTGCGTAAGGTTATTGATCGATTGGAAGAAGCCGGGGCGCAGGTCAATTCCAAGGACTACGGACATTTCCGGCACGAGCTGCATCATGAGAGTGTGCGGCGGGAGCTTTTCGATGATATAGTCAAATTTGCCGAAGGACATTTTGAATAATAACAAGGAGAACAGAAATGGTATTTGAATATGAGCATGTAGTTCAGTACTACGAGACAGATCAGATGGGAGTCGTTCATCACTCCAACTATATCCGCTGGTTCGAGGAGGCCAGGAGTTATGTCTTCGACAAGATCGGCCTCGGCTGCCGCGAGATGGAGGAGATCGGTATAATCAGCCCTGTAGTCGGGGTATCCGCCAAGTATAAGACCATGGCCAAATATTATGACACAGTCATCGTTGAGATGGCTCTCACGGATTTTACGGGGGTCAGATTCAAGGTCAAGTATACAGTAAAGGACAAGAAGACCGGTGAGGTGCGTTGCACGGGCAACAGCGAGCACTGCTTCATCAATCCCGAGGGCAGGATCTTATCTCTCAAGCGTGACAGAGCCGACCTCTACGAGGAGCTTATGAAGTACATCGAAAAGGAGTAGCTTACCATGGCAGACATTGCGATCATCGGAGCAGGAACAGCTGGGCTTACAGCCGCGATCTACGCTTGCCGCGCGGGTATGGATACGGTAGTTATTGAAGCCGAATCCTATGGCGGTCAGATCATCAACACACCTGAGATCGAGAACTACCCGGGGATCAAAAATATCTCCGGTTTTGACTTTGCCACGGGCCTTTATGAGCAGGCAAGTTCTCTCGGGGCTCGCTTCGAGTTTGACCGCATTAACAAGATCGAAGGCGATGCTGTCGGCGGTTTTGTTCTGACAGGAGAATACGGAACGCTAATCGAGGCCAAAGCTCTTATCGTTGCTACCGGCGCCAAGAACCGTCATATGGGGCTGCCGCTTGAAGAGCAGTTGGCAGGACGCGGGATATCTTATTGCGCCACATGCGACGGGTCCTTCTTTAAGGGAAAGGATGTAGCCGTCTTCGGCGGCGGCAATACGGCTTTGGAAGATGCGGAGTATCTGGCGGGGCTTTGTAACAAGGTTTATATAATCCATCGACGTGATGAGTTCCGCGGCGAGAAGGCCAACGTAGACAGACTTATGGGACATGCCAATGTGGAGGCTTGCCTGTCCTATGTGGTCAAGGAACTGAAGAGTGAGGACGGGCGATTAAGTTCTGTGCTTTTAGAGAGTCGCAAGGGCGAGGCGGAACGTGAGATCTCTGTAAGTGCTCTCTTCGTGGCGATCGGACAGATCCCTTCTAACGATCTTGTCAAAGGAATCGTCGAGCTGGATGAGGCAGGCTATGTCAAAGCAGGGGAAGACTGCAAGACCTCAGTCGAGGGGATTTTTACCGCAGGGGACGGCAGGACCAAGAAAGTTCGCCAACTCACGACTGCCGCAGCCGATGGCGCGGTAGCGGCAACTGCGGCTTGCGAGTTTGTTAGAAGTCGGGCGGGGAACTGACTTAGCGGGTCTTCTATCACAGGGGCAACAAATCAATACAAGGAGGAAGCTTTTATGTACCCCAATAAACTCGGAGGAAGCATGACATTAAGAATTGCCGCTGCCATAGCAGCAGTGATCTTCCTTATACTCGGAATTATACAGGGCAATATGGATGCAGCCGAATGGTGGGCACCGCATTATTTCGGATCCGATCTGATCTTCTGGCTTCAGGTCTTCCCGGCGATACTTATTGTACTCGTGCTGGTTGGTGACCGTAATCTCGATCTGATAGCGTCGTTTGGTTTTCTGTCTCAGACTTTGTATATTGTGGTCACGACATTTAAGAATAATGATGCGGATGAGTTTTTCCTCTCACTCTCCTCTATTATGAATAACGGTTTTGTAAATACGCTCCTGGCGCTACTGATAATCTATATGGTTCTCCATGACGGCAGAACTGCCAGGCTTGCAGGCACTTTTGCTACTGTCATTGCAGCTTACTTTGCCGCAGCATCGCTTTTCTACACCTTCTATCTCTTAGGCGAGAGCCATACGGGCTACCAGAGAGTCGGTGCTATCGCTGAGGTTATGTTTTTCCTGGCAGCCATATTTGTCGCAAATGCTTTCAAGATGGAGCGCTCTAATAACTGATAGCCGGCTCTTTCGGTTGTATTTTGATCGAAAATGGTGTTATGATTGTAAAGCTCTTATTTATATATGGAGGTTTTTACAATGACTAAGAATGTTTTCGATACGCTGGAAGAAAGAGGTTACTTCTCACAGGCAACACATAAGGATGAGATCTACGACCTGTTGTCAAAACCCGGTGTATCCTTCTATATAGGCTTTGATCCCACTGCTGACAGCTTGCATGTCGGTCACTTTGTCCAGATGATGGTAATGAGTCACATGCAGAAGGCAGGCCACAGACCTATCGCACTGATGGGCGGCGGTACCGGCATGATCGGCGATCCTTCCGGCAGAACCGATATGCGACAGATGATGACAGTCGAGACTATCGATCATAATGTTGAGTGCTTTAAGAAGCAGATGGGCAAGGTTGTTGACTTTACCGACGGCAAGGCTCTTATTGTCAACAATGCGGACTGGCTCAGAGACCTCAACTATATTGAGTTCTTAAGAGAGATCGGGCCTCATTTCTCGGTAAATAAGATGCTTACCGCAGAGTGCTACAAGCAGCGTCTCGAGAAAGGGCTTTCTTTCCTGGAATTTAACTATATGCTCATGCAGAGCTATGACTTCTACTACCTGCACAAGCATTACGATTGTTGCCTGGAGCTTGGCGGTGATGATCAGTGGTCTAATATCATCGGCGGTGTTGAGCTTATCAGACGTAAGGATCAGGCACCTGCGTACGGTCTTACTTTCACTCTGCTGACAAACAGCGAGGGTAAGAAGATGGGTAAGACAGCCAAGGGTGCTGTATGGCTCGATCCCAACAAGACTTCCGTCTTCGATTTCTATCAGTACTGGCGTAACATAGATGATGCCGATGTCATCAAGTGTATGAAGCTCCTGACCTTCCTTGAGATGGATGAGATCAATGAGTATGCAAAGCTCAAGGACTCTGCCATCAATGAAGCGAAGAAGAGACTTGCATATGAAGTTACCAAGATCGTTCACGGCGAAGAACAGGCTGAGATCGCCAAGAAGACGACAGAGGATATCTATGAGAATCACGGACGTTCTGAGGACATGAAGACAACTGAGATAGCATCTTCTGATATCAAGGCAGGCCTTCAGGTTGCAGATGTTCTTGTTACAGCAGGCCTTATGAAATCCAAGGGTGAGGCCAAGAGAATGATCCAGCAGAAGGGTGTATACCTTAATGATGTTGTCGTTGAGGATCCTTTCTATAATCTCTCGGAGAGCGATTTTGACGAAGCCGGTGAGGCTATCCTGCGTAAGGGAAAGAAGAACTATCACAGATTAAAGCTCGTGTAAGTCATGACAGAGCATTAGAATAGTTATATCGGGAGGCCGTCTCACTTCAGTGGAGTGGGGCGGCCTTTTGCATGGGCTCCAGCTTCATGTCGCAAAGATCCCATAAATCACGTCTTTATCTTTATGCTTCTGAGAACTATTCATAGAAGAACATGTCACATATAAAAACCGGTGGAAGCTTGAATTAATTGAGTTTGCCCCAGGCAGATGTGACATGTGTCGCAAATAAATGTCACTTGACGAAATACAGTTTTTTATTCAGACTGAGAATATACCTATAAGGAGGATCAGGGTCTTGTTCGGAGAGCAGCTTAAATCATACAGAATGAAGAATGGATATTCTCAGAAGAGAATGGCTGAGATCCTCGGTGTCAGTTCCCGCACGATAATAAGGTGGGAGCAGAATTGTACTGAACCCGATCAGGAAGAGATAAAAAGAATCTCATCCAAGCTAAATCTGAACGAATGTCGCTTTTTGTTTGACGAAGGCCGATCTGTCTCTTTCGTTTCCTCTCTGTCAAACAGTAAAGATCTTGCCAGGATAAACGATAATATCGATAAACTTATAAGCAGACAGGATGCGCTCAGCGAGACACTTGCTTCATACTGTAGTGAGCAGGCAAATATTATCCGTGAACTGAAAGATCAGAACCAAAAGCTTATGGATAAGATTGAAGAGCAGGCAGTTGTTATATCTTCCTGCGAGATCGCTCTTGATATGAATGAGTTCGGTAAAGGGCGTAAGAAGGCCCACAAGAAAGTACTTGCTATATGCGGTTCAGTTGCTGCCGCCGTGATCCTTCTGGTTGGTGGGGTAGTATTAAATAAAAATGTGAGCCTGGGGAACAAAGAAGATGAAGCCTCCAATATGAGTCTTTACGAGTTTAAGCAGATATTGAATAACGGCTATACAGGAGAGATCATCGAAGGCCCCGCGATAATGGGGACGCCCACATATTTTGAGATAGACGACGGAATGTGAGAATTATTAACACCCCGAACCTTGGATTTAATGAAGGTTCGGGGTGATATTTGGGAAGAGTTGAGAAAAATCTCAGTTTAATTTTTATGTCTCACTGTTCCTATCCTCGGGGACTGTTTCAGCTTCAATAGCTGCTACGGGAGTTTCCGCTGACGCCTCATTCTCTTCTACGGAATCTGCTGCGGCTGCCTTTGCGGCCTTCTTGTGCTTCTTATGAACAGCGATCACGATGATCAGGATGATCACGAAGGGGATAAGAGCTGCCAGGGCGATGAGGATATAGGGGAGTACTCCAGCGAAATCGACTGCGAGGTTACGGACGCCCTTCCTGATATCCTTTAATGTATCATTCAGGCTGCCTCTCATCTCTTCTCTGAAAGAAGGATCATCTTCGGGAGTGGGTGTGGGAGTTACTTCTTCCTCTTCCTCGATTGCTTCTCTTACTGTCAGGGTGAGTGTGCCGAATGAAGAAAGATTTGCCAGCACTCTTGCCTGAGATTCATAGCTCTCGATCTCATAGCTGATCTCGCTCAATCTGTTCTGAAGCTGGATGATATAGTTTACATCACTGGTATCAGCAAGCAGTTCAAGAAGTGTAGACTGCTCGGCCCTTAATGCCTCGATATGGCTCTCGATGTCAGTATACTGAAGAGTTACATCCTCTGTATACTCGGACTGTGACAGAACCGTGCAGTAGCCGCCGAAAGCGCCTATCAATTCATCAAGATACTCTGAAGGAACACGGATTACCAGGGATGCGGTGCGCAGATCCTTTTCTTCGCCGGTGCCGTACTCGCTGGAGCTCTCGATATAGCCGCCGAGCGCAATCGTCTGAGCTCTTACCGACATAATGACATCATTGTAGCGAAGTGTCTCGACATCCATTGTAACGCGACGGATAAGCATTCTGTTGTTATAGTTGATGCTTACATCGTTAACGCTTGAATCAACTGATGTCTGAACATAATCGGACTCATATTCGTCATACATTTCCGCAGGTGCTGCTTCTTCCGAGTAGCCTCCGCTAAGATAATAGTCGTTGTATTCTGCCGCCTCAGTTTCTTCAGCATAGTAAGAGAGCTCCTCATTAACTTCGTTTATTTCTCTGTTGTGGTCACGATCTTCATCGTTCTTTTTGCTCCGGCCGCAGGCTGCCAGACCGAGAAGCATAGAGCTTATTACCAATAGGATTATTACAGGTGCGAATCTTTTCATTGTTCTTTCCTCCTTGACCGATTTTTTGGGGTCTTATGCCGTTAATACAATCGGAAGAAGCGGAATGTTGCACTTCGGGCAAAATATTTTTTTCTCGAAAAATTCGGGGGCGGGATGCAACTTTTCGATGAGCATAAATGTATACAGGTTAAGAACGTGATCAAAGGAGGTTTGGAAGCTTTGGACGCCGACTCGTAATCTTTACGATAACTGTGGTATATTAATTAAGGTTATCGAAAGGAGATAAGGGATTGACGGTACTGGGGACAGGCAAGCTGACAATAAGCCCGGCATTGGGGTTGATCAGTAAGATCAAAGCTATCATAGCTCGCATCAGATTGTTTGACGCATCTGACGATGCGGAAGGCATCGGCGGCTTTGAGACGGAAGAAGCCGGTCAGGAAAGACAGCTTGACATGATCCCTGACGACGTGGCTATGAAGGCCGCGGAGCTGATGGATACTTTCGGTAATATGATAATAAGGTTCGCATATTCTTATGTACACAATATGCAGGACGCGGAAGATATCCTTCAGGAAGTATTAATATCCTATATGCGGCGAGGACCTGTTTTCGAGAATAATGAGCATGCGAAGGCATGGCTTCTGACGGTGACGGCCAACACTTCCAAGAACAAGATCAAGTACAACAGCTATCGTTCGCACGATGAGCTGAACGAGACATTGGTTGCAGAGCACAAAGAGGATCTCTCCTTTATCTGGGAGGCGGTAAGCGCTCTGCCGGAAGACAGCCGCGAGATATTCCACCTCTTTTACCAGGAGGATTATACGACAGCGCAGATCGCGGAAGTCTTAAATGTTAAGGAAGCTACTGTCAGGTCTAAGCTCAAGCGCGGTCGCGACAGGCTCAAAAAAGTATTAAAGGAGGTGTATGACTTTGGAGAATAAGTACAAAGAGATCATGAGTCATGTTCAGGTCGACGAAGCCATGCGCTCTAGGATACTTGCGAACCTGCGCAAGGAAGCGGCATCATCTGACGGTCAAGTCAGGATAACGGATATACCTTCAGCGCCGGCCGGAAAGAAGGCAGGAAGGCGCGCCATGATGATCAAGCTCGCACCGGCAATTGCTGCCGCAGTCGCACTGCTGATCGGAGGCGTTCTGATCTTCGGCAGGCTGAATGATAAAGATGATTATACGACTGACGACGAGCAGAGCGGAAATCGGAATACTTATAGTCATAATGCAGCTGCTCTGGATGCGGAAGTTGATTCGTTTATCTCAAATAGCGATAGGGAATTTGCAGAGGAGACCGAGGCATACGATGAGCCCGAATATTACGAACAGACTTCCGGTGTTGCCGCCCCGGAAGAGACAGAAGGAGTTGAAGAGCTTGACGATGAGAAGATGCCGACGGATTCTCCTTATAGCGATGGAGAGGCTATTGTAGAAGATCTCGCAGCTATTGCCGGGGAGGCCGGAGTCAACTGTGAAGCTGCCGGTTCTCTCAAGGTTACCGGAATTACATATCTTGTCCGTAATTCAAATGTCCGATATGAGTGCAAGTATGATGAAGTCATGGAGGCAATGGGAGTTTTCATCGAGAATCTTCGTGCCGACGGGAACGAGATAAGCGACGAGAGTCCGGTAAGATATACTTTCGAGGTGTATGTTGACGGTTCTGACAGCCCGATAGTCGTTGATTTCTGCCTTGAGGCTGTGAAGATCGACGGAGTCAGTTATGAATTCATACCGGCCATGGATTATGCGGTTATTCTCTGTAATGCATTCATGTGATCCGGTTGAAGAGAATAAAAGAACAAAATATGCTATAATGCATTGGATCTTACAAGATCTATTTAGCTAAGGGAGGAAAAGGAAATGCATAAGTTTAAGAAGATCGTTTGCACGACTCTGTCCTGCGCAATGGTATTAGGAGCCTTTGCAGCCTGCAGCAAGTCGGATAAGGACGATGATAAGAAAACGGCTGATGACTACGAAGATGTTGTGGAATCTTATCTTGACAACCTGTTGAAGTATAAACTTTCCAAGAATGAGAAGCTGGTTGTTGACGGTGAGGACAGCGTGGCAGAGATCGACTTTGTCGACAGCGACAATGAATTTGAGCCTGTTCTTGAGGCTATCCTTACAACAGCTTCATATGAGATTACGGATTCCGAGGACGGAGATAAGCCTGAGGTCACGTATGAACTCAGCGTTGTAGACATTGAAGCAGTACTCGATGAGAATGATGATATCGACTCTATCGATGCTCTGGTCGATGCTATTGAAGACAGCGCTGACGATGAGGATATGCTCGTTACCGAGGAGTTCTCTTTTACTCTTGTTGACGAAGATGATGAGTGGCTTATCAAGGGTGAGACGACAGAGGATCTTGCAGAATATCTTTCCGATATGATCGATGATATCGATGGGACTGATCTCATCAACGGAGGTTCCGATGATGAAACTGTATCCACAGAGCCCACAGAGATTGAACCTGTTGCTACAGAGCCGACAGAGACAACTGTATACATAGAGCCTGCGGAGACATTGGCAACAACAACAACTGAGCCCTCTACATCAGTATCAACAGCTCAGGCTATCACGGGAACAGACTATATTGCTTCCTATGATTACACGGAACAGCTGGTAAGTGAGCTTGCATCTACATATAACGCCAGTTCCTATACACCTTCTTCAAGGATCGTTATGGAAATACACCTCACTCTTTCTGATGACGGTCAGTTCAGACTCTATAATGATCCTGACCAGGTAATGAGTTCCATCGCTGATTTCTACAGAGTCGATCTTCTGCCTCTAATGGCCGAGGTTTATGGAATGTCTGCTTCTGAGGTGGAGGCACTTTTCGAGCAGTCCGGTACATCCATTGACCAGCTGATCGATGAGCAGCTTATGACAACTGATACATCCGAGGTCGCTATGGAGCTTAACGGCACATATGTTATCGATGGCAATCAGATCCTGCTTACGGCAATGGGATCTTCCATGGCCGGCGATGTGAACGGCGATACAATCTCGCTTACGCTGCAGGGCACCGATCTGGGAGATATTGAACTTGTTTTCAATAAGGTCGGCTGAGCTTATCAATAATCAAATTGTCACGGAGGGCTGTCTCAGATGAGGCGGCCCTCTTAGTTTCTTCACTTTTTCCTCGGGATTTCTCACATGATATAGGGGATTGTTGATCGAAAACAGTTGGCCTTCGGCATCGGGTAATGCTATTCATTAGCCGGAATGTTAATTTTGCTTTATTAATTCTTAATGATTTATTGACGATTACTTGGCATTATAGCCTTATCATAAGCTCATAAAACAATGAGGCTTATAGTCGGGAGGGGAAATATGTTAGACGTGACAACATTGTTTGCACCTGAATATGTCAGCGATTCATTTGAACTTGAAGGATATTCATTTCACGAGGCAGGTAAGAAGAAGGTCGCCAAGACAAAGTTCAGGAATAAGATCACTTTTGATGTGGACTATGATCTGGTAACGGATATCATGGCGAACAAGGGTAAGTTCTATTATTACATGCAGGGTAAAGAGATAGTGGCGGTCTATCCTGTTCGCAGAGAAGGAGGAACATTCAGCCTTGCAGAGAGATTTTTCTCTGAGGATGTCGATGAGAAGGTTAGAGCTGAGCTTGATAAAAAAATGACATTCTTTGTTGCTTATCTTGCTTCCATGACCAAAAATGGTAAAGCTGTCGTAGATGGTGTGCAGTTGCCTGAGCTCGGTGTTAAGACCGGTAGCTACAATTGGATGATGGCGCTGGCATTTGCCATGATCTACGGTTTTTTGTTCCGGACAACACTAAACTCCTGGGCAGGTTTGTTTGTAGGTGTGGCGATGGGTATCGGAATGGGAACATGCTTTACCAAGCGCACTTATTACTTTAAGTCGGATAGCGAGACAAGCGGCATGTCGGTCGATAACACGGACGATAGTGTGGCAGAGCCTGAGTCCGGGACTTCCGACTCCGAGCAAGTCTAAATATAGATAAATCAATAATAGTAATGATACAATCACTATGTCGTGTCCTTCAGGGACATAAGAAAAGAGAAAAAACTAGGAGTATTATAATGAAGAAATCTACAAAGTTTTTAACAGTAGTAATGGCAGTCAGCGTTGCAGCTGCTGCAGTATCAGCTTGTTCTTCTAAGAAGGATGAGGATGTAGACGGTAAGTACACAGCTGAGTATGACATGTCCGGTTCTCTCCTTTCCGGCATGGGTCTGGATATCGACACAGAGGAAGGCGCTTATTTCCATGTAGAGCTCGAGCTCGAGGACGGAAAGTACACACTTTATTCTGATGGTTCTGAGAACTACAACGCTGTAGTTGAGTATATGCTCAGTGACGAAGTTAAGAGCGGTATCGTTGAGATGATGGGAGCTTCTGATATGTCTGCAGAGGATCTTGATACGCTTGCTCAGCAACAGGGCTATGACACCTACGATGCTTACCTTGAGGCAATGTTATCCAACCTTATGAGCGCTGAGGACCTCGAGATGAGTGAAGAGGGAATCTATGAGATCGATGATGATAAGATCACATTCACACCCGATGACGGCGGTGATATCGGTGAGGGAATTTTCGATGACGGTACCATCACGATGGATTTTGAGGACGGCGAGACTGTAGAGTTCAGCAAGTAATCCTATAATGCAAAAGAAAGAGCACCGTCTGCCGGGCTGGCAGGCGGTGCTTTTTTCGTGAGAGATCATCAACTTAGAGATCGTAGTACTTGGCGAATTCAGCAGGGTGAGGCAGCTTGTTGATCTCGTCTGCTGCTTTTGAAAGTCTGTTTGTGAGCTGATCGAGCAATCTCTGAGGGAATACTCCGCCGGCTGTCAGGTAATCGTGATCTGCCTTAAGCGCCTCGATAGCTTCAGGCAGCGACGCGGGCAAACCTTCGATCTTCGCTTTCTCTTCGTCTGACAGATCGAAAAGGTTAAAGTCGTAGGGCCCCCAGCCTGCTTCATGAGGGTCGATCTTATTCTTGATGCCGTCGAGACCTGCCATAAGGATCGCAGCGTAAGCATAATAGGGATTGCAGGTAGCATCGGGATTTCTAAGCTCGAATCTCTTGGTATCGGGAGTCTTGGCATATGCCGGGATGCGCACAACGGCGGATCTGTTGGCCATTGCATACCCGATGGTAACAGGAGCTTCGAAGCCGGGGACGAGTCTCTTATAGGAATTCGTAGAAGGATTTGTAATGGCGCAAAGGGAACGTGCATGCGTCAGGAGTCCTCCGATGAACCAGAGCGCTTCATTACTGAGCTGTGCATAGTTGTCGGGATCGTAGAATATCGGCTTTCCGTCCTTTGTAAGGAGCATATGAACATGCATACCGTTTCCTGCTTCGCCTGCCAGAGGCTTAGGCATAAGAGTAGCAGTTCTGCCGTCTGCAACAGCCTCATTCTTGATAACATATTTGGCTGACATGGTGTCGTCGGCAAGCTTGAGCATCTCGCCCAGCTCTACTTCGATCTCCATCTGTCCGCAGCCGCCTACTTCAGGGTGATGATACTTTACATCTATGCCCCACTCCTTCATGGCGAGGCACATCTTAGTTCTCAGATCATTACATACATCCATGGGCAGGCTGGTGTGATAGCCGGCGCCGTGAGGGATCTGGTAACCGTGGTTATTCTCGTAGGAATTGGAAGCCCAGTGAGCCTGCTTGGCGAAGATCTCATAGGACATGGTTTGGGATCTGACATCAAATTCCACCGTATCGAAAATGTAGAATTCATATTCCGGGCCGATGATCATCTTGTCAGCAATACCTGTTTCCTTCATGTACTCGAGAGCCCTGATCGCCACATTACGGGGATATTGGTCAAAGGGCTTGTTCTCGGGCAATGCGATAACTCTGACGTCACCGATCATGGAAAGAGTAGGGATCTGTGCGTAAGGGTCGATAACAGCGGAATCAAGCACAGGTACAAATACCATGTCGCTGTTCTCTACCGGTGCATAGCCGTAGTTTGAGCCGTCGAAACCGATTCCTTGTGTCATCGTCTTCTCTGAAAGCCTCTCGGCGGGGATACTCAGGTGTCTCCAGCGACCGTCGATGTCGGTCAGCTTAAAATCCACCATCTTAATGTCGTTGTCCTTGATCATCGCAAGGACGTCCTGCAAAGTTCTGCTCATAATACACCCCTGTATAATAAGTATTTGCTTCTTTATCGGAAGCTGTACTTATATTGTACCCTAAGGCAGGCAAAAGCAGTATTTGATATTTAGCGGTGAGTAAAGTCAATTCTCCATCAGCCAGATCTGTGACGAGTACGCCGGCAGGAGTGAGCCGCCGCCAAAATCGTGGATCTTATCCGTAATCAGCTCTCTTGCCTGACCGCATCCGGCATCAAAATGTGCCGTATAGTCATAATCTGCGGCGTTGATGGCGACCAGGATCCTCTGCGAATCTGTTTTTCGCTCGAAAATACACTGATGGTTAGTCAGCACGATTGACCTGAAAGAGCCGTAATTTAACGCCGGGGAGGAGCTCTTGATCGCCGCTAAGCGCGAGATGTGGTCTGTCAGCTCATTCCATTCGGGTTTATCAAAGCAGGGGCGAAGAGCCGGATCGCCGTCTTCTTTACGGCCGTGAACGCCCCATTCGCTGCCGTAATAGATGCAGGGGAAGCCGGGCATGCCGAAAGCCAATGTGTAGATAAGCGGCAGGTGGGACGGATTAGTAAGGATCGAAGCAACTCGGCTGACATCATGATTATCCGTAAAGGCCATCAGGTGCTTGCCCCGGTACCAGCTCCAATTCTCAGGACCGAACTGCTGGATCAGAGTATTGATTATCTCGAACATGTTCATGCAGTTAAAGCTGCTGTAAAGGCCCTTATAGCAGGCGTAGTTGGTGCAGCTGTGCAGCATACCGTCGTTAACGAACTGATTATAATCTCCGTGCAGGAGTTCTCCTAAGAGCAGAAATTCCGGTTTTAAGCCGTTCGTGAACTCTCTTAGCCTGTGGATGAAATCGCGGTCCAGACAATAAGCCACATCGAGCCTTAATCCGTCTATATCGAAAAAGTCCGCCCAATACTTTACCTTGTCGAGGATGTGGTCAATTACGGCAGGATTCCTGAGATTTAATTTGACCAGGCTGAAATGCCCTTCCCAGCCTTCGTACCAGAAGCCGTCGTTGTAGGCTGAATTCCCGTCGAAAGATATGTGGAACCAGTCCTTATAGGGCGAATCCCACTTTTTCTCAATGACATCTTTGAAGGCCCAAAAGCCACGCCCCACATGGTTAAAGACGCCGTCCAGCACAACTTTGATACCGGCTTCATGCAGCTGTTTTACTACATCGCGGAAATCTTCATTTGTGCCCAGGCGCCTGTCGATCAGGCGGTAATCTCTAGTGTTGTAACCGTGTGAATCCGACTCGAAAACAGGCGAGAAATAGATAGCCGTAATTCCGAGCTTCTTAAAATGAGGGATCCAATCGATCACTTTTTTTATGGGCGCGGGGCTGATCGCAGGCGCGTCGTCCGCCAGTGTATTCGCGAAATTGTCCGCAGCGGGGGCGCCGCAGAAGCCCATAGGATATATCTGATAAAAAACAGCCTCTTCAAACCACATGCTGTTATCCCTCCAAAACAGTTGTAATAGCGTGCTTAAGGCACCGAATTAGTATAACACAAGTGCGCAAAGCTGTCCCCGGAAGCGATGTGCATCACTTCCGGGGGCAGTACTTTTATGGTTTAGTTTAAGCTTATTTCAGGATTCCGTATTCAGCGCAGATACCTGCCCATTCGGCAGAACCAGCGAAGCCTTGGAATACTGACTCACGTGATGCGCCGCGATTCAGTTGACCGACCCAGTCAGAGAAGCCGGCAGGATCTGCCTCACGTCCCATGAAAGTCCTGTAGAGGCGGTTGACATATTCTTCGTTACTGAAGCCCTGCGCAATAAACTCCTGAGAGAAGAAGAAGCCGTGGGCTGCGTCCGAACCGGAGATCTGCATGTTGGCCAGCTGAGTAGCCCAGTCTCTTAAACCGTTGGCATCGGCATCTCTTCCCAAGCAAGTGGTGTAGAGGCGGCGGGCAAAGCTCTCGACCTCTGCGCTTGGCTGGATAAGGATATTCGGCTTGCAGTTGGTTCCTGATGCGATACCGTAGGTCAGACATAGGTTGGCCCACTCGGTCGAATTGATGAAACCGTCGATGACCTGCATCTTGGTCCAGCCCTGATCCATGAGCTTGAGCCAGTTGGCTTTCTCAGCGTCTGCGGGACGGTTGAAGAAAGTCATATAAAGAGTATCCAGGAATTTTGAATTACTCATGTTCTTGTTCAGGAATTCATCGGAGAAGAGGAAGCCTCTCGCTACATCCGCTCCGGTGAAGCCTTCGTTCATTACTTTCTTGATCCAGTAGTTCTTACCGTAAGACTCGGAAGGACGGCCGAGAGCGATGTTATAAAGTCTCTCGATGAAGTCGCCGAGGCCCTGGGATGAGGAGGAAGATGAACTCGAGCCTGTGGAACCGCCGGAGGAACCGGATCCCGAGGAACTAGAACCGGATGAGGAAGATCCGGAAGACCCAGATGAGGGCGTTGTTGTTACTGTAGGCTTTACCGTGACGCCGGGTTTGGTGGTCGGTGAAGCTGTCGCTCCGGGCGCGCTTGTAGGTGTAGCGGCAGGCTTTTTGGTGGGTGTGGCTGTAGTAGGCTTAGGTGTGGGAGTAGCCGTCGTAGGCTTAGGCGTGGGAGTAGCCGTAGAGAGACTACTTGATTCGGTAACACTCAGCTTGACCCAATTTGATCCGTCATATCCGGTCGAACCCGTTGGAACGGTGATCTTGGTTCCGTTCCTAAATGAGTTCACGCCCTGGGTGCTTCTATTGAATTTGATCGTCGGTGCAGTTGTTGCAAGTATCGTGACCTGATTTACACCGGAACTGCAGAAGGCGCCTTCTCCGATTGTTTTTATGCTTGCAGGTAGTCTGATCTCTGAGAGACTGCAATCCTGGAATACATAGTTTCCTATAGTTGCAAGCGAAGGCGGGAATGCTACTGATGTCAGTGCCGTGCAGGAAGCGAAGGTCTCATTGTCGATCAATGTGAGGTTTTTGCAGTTGCTCATATCAACAGACTGTAGAGAAGTACATTGATAAAACGCTTTTGTTCCAAGTGTCTTAAGTCCGGAAGGAAGAGTTATGTTCTTTAATGAGCTGCACTGAAGGAATGCGCTGTTCCCGATCTCGGTGACAGATGAAGGGATGCTGATAGAACTGAGTTTGCTGCATCCGAGAAAGCAACTGCTGCCAATAGATGTGAGTGAGGAAGGTAATGAGATAGATGTGAGAGATGTACATTCGGCAAAAGCATCGTTTTGAATAGATGTACAAACACTTCCGCTCGTAAATGAGACAGTCGTCAATCCGACACAAGAATCAAATGCGTGACTTTCGATTGTCTGGATATTCTTACCAACAGTTACCGAGGTGATCTTTGAGAAATCTACCTTTCCTGTCGGGTCGTAAAAAGCGGAATTATTAACCTTAAAAACCTTGTATGTTGTACCCTTTATGGTTACGGTATCAGGAATCGTAATCTTGCCTGACGCTCCGGATTTCCACTGGTTTAGACTTGCTCCGTTTGCCGAGATCTGATACTCATTCCCGTCAGATCCGTTAGCTATCTCGACAGCGTTTACTTTGATTGCCGTAAAAGGCACAAACAAGGCAATGATCATGGCTGCCAACAACGTAAGAATCCCAAAATGCTTTCTCATAACCGTCCTCCTAAAGAAAAATACATAATAATTCTAATTGCTGTAAAATTTATTTTCAATATAAAAGGCTGTCCGATGACAGCCTTCCGATTATTTCAATATTCCGTACTCGGCACAGATGCCTGCCCATTCGGCTGATCCGGCGAAGCCTTGGAAAACCTCTTCGCGCGTCTTGCCGGCAGCAAGCTGGCCTATCCAGTAATCATATCCGCCTTGATCATATTCTCGCCCCATGAAGGTTCGATAGAGTCTCTTGACATATTCATCATTGCTTATGTTGGAAGCTGTGAATTCGCTCGAAAAGAAGAATCCATGGGCGGCTTCAGAGCCGGAGATCTGCATATTGGCAAGACGTGTGGCCCAGTCCCTCAGACCATTGGCATCGGCATTCCTACCCAAGCATGTTGTGTAGAGACGTCGGGCAAAGCTCTCAACCTCTGCGCTTGGCTGAATAACGATATTCGGTTTGCAGTTTGTACCGGATGCAATACCGTAGTTCAGGCACAGATTAGCCCACTCGGTGGAGTTGATGAAGCCATTGATGACCTGCATCTTAGTCCAGCCCTTATTCATGAGGTTGAGCCAGTTGGCCTTCTCTGCATCTGCCGGACGGTTGAAGAAAGTCATATAGAGCGTATCCAGAAAATCCGAATTGCTCATGTTTTTGTTCAGGAACTCGTCGGAGAAGAGGAAACCTCTCGCGACATCAGCACCTGTGAATCCCTCGTTCTTTACTTTATTGATCCAATAGGACTTACCATAGGCCTCGGAGGGGCGACCGAGAGCAACGCTGTATAGCCTCTCGATGAAAGCCCCCAGTCCCTGAGCAGATGACGATGATCCCGTGGAGGGAACCGGCGTGGCCGTGGGCTTAGGTGTAGATGTTGGCTTTCTTGTCGGCACAGCCGTGGGACGTTTGGTTGGCGTCGCAGTGGCTGTGGGCTTGCGAGTCGGTATCGGAGTTGAGGTGGCGGTTGGCTTTGCTGTCGCTGTTGGGGCGGTAGTCACAGTTGGTTTTGCGTTAGGAGAAGGCGAGACCGAGGGCTCGGGTGTAACCACCGTAGGCTTGGGTGTAACCACTGTAGGCTCGGGCGTAACCACCGTAGGCTTGGGTGTAACCACCGTAGGCTTGGGCGTAACCACCGTAGGCTTGGGTGTAACCACCGTAGGCTTGGGTGTAACCACCGTAGGCTTGGGTGTAACCACCGTAG
>CAMNGC010000013.1 GCA_946537885.1 uncultured Clostridia bacterium | reverse complement strand
TTTTCTTTTGCAAAGTTAAGGGGCTATCTCAATTTAGTTTTGAGACAGCCCCTTTGACTGAAAAGCTCCCACTTCGATGCATTTTCGATATAGAACATAAACAGGGGCTGTCCGAAGACAACCCCCGTCGAAAACATTCCTCAAGCGGCAAATACCGCCGGACTATCAATACTCAGGCTCAAGCAGACCGTAGTTGCCGTCCTTACGCTTATATACTACACAAACGGAATCCGTATCAGCATCAAGATAGACCAGGAAATTATGACCGAGCATCTCCATCTGAAGGATCGCATCCTCGGAAGACATGGGACGAAGTGTAAATGTCTTCTTCTTAATGATCCTGTTCTCGTTCTCTACTTCATAATCATAATCTGTCTCTTCCTCGAGATAAGATACGATCTGGGGGTATTCCTTCTTCTTCTTAAGGAACTTGGTCTTCTGGCGACGGATCTGAGATTCGAGCTTATCAACAGTCTTGTCTACTGCAGTAAGGATTTCTTCATCACGGGCCTCGGCTCTCAGGATTTTATCATTCAATTTAAGCGTTACCTCAACCACCATAACCATGCCTTCGGGTCTGATACGCACATTGAAGCTTCCCTCGTCTCCGAAATACTTGTCGAACTTGCTCATCTTGCCGGTGATCTTGTCTTCAAGTCTCTGACCGATCTTAATTCCGTTTCCCTGTGTGGTGATCTTCATAGAATCACATCCTTCCGTAATAAACTTCTAAAGCCGGGAACACTTCCCTACGGGGCATCCGAGGTTGCCGGAATCTCGGGAGATTCACTGCTTCCTTATCGAAAGTGTCTCCGTCTTTACTTAATTGTAAATCATAATTTATTAATTGTCTGTAAATGAATACAGAAAAATACTGCCCGTCTTTTTGTATAAAACGAGCAGTATTCTGTGATTGGTTTATCTAATATATTATGCTTCGGCAGGAGCCTCTCCGTCAGATATGGCCTCGGAAACAACTGCATCTCCGGCCTCGACAACTTCATCGGCAGCTTTAGCTGCTTCATCGCTGACCACAGGAGCAACTTCCGCAACAGCTACCTCTACGGGAGCCTCAGGCTTAACTTCCACTGCAGCAGCAGTAGCCGTAGCATCGAACTTTGTGCCGCACTTATAGCAGAAATCGTACTCGAGATGATTCTCGGTCCTGCATACCGGGCATCTCTTAAGGCCTTTCTCGTAAAGGATCTTGATCTCCAGATCCTCGATATCCTTCTTAAGACCGGTAATGTTATCACACCTCTGATTGATCTCCTTAGTAACATCCACATTCATGTCAGTATACTGAGCATAATACAGACGACCGATCTGATCATGATAACTGTTGATCGCTCTTACCTTATCATCGATCTGCTTCTGATAGTTGGCGATCACCTTCTGCTTACTGTCGAAAAGGGCCATATGCGACACCTCCTGTCGTGATTCGATAACATATTTATTATACATTATCGAAAAGGCTTTTTAAACCTTAGCGGATTACGCGGACCTTCAAAACACCGTCAATGGAAGCAAGTGTGCTGACCATCTCGTCGCTGGCCTTGGCCCCCAGATCGAGGATCGTGTAAGCATAGTCACCTCTGGATTTACTTACCATGTCGGAAACATTAATTCCGGCCTTAGCAAATACACCGGTGAACTGTGTGAGCATGTTAGGGATATTCTTGTGACATACTGTAACTCTGCCCTCGGCTGCGCAGATGCCTGCGCTGCATGCAGGATAGTTTACCGAATGAGAAATATTACCATTCTCCAGGAAATCCTTGAGCTCATCTGCAGCCATCATTGCGCAGTTGTCCTCAGATTCTTCCGTGGATGCGCCCAAGTGAGGCAGAACAATGATGTTCTCCTTGCCTGCAACTGTATTATTGGGGAAATCGGTTACATAACGTCTTACCTTGCCGTCAGCAACTGCCTTGACCATTGCAGCCTCGTCAACCAGTGTGTCTCTCGCGAAGTTAAGGAAGATAACTCCATCCTTCATCTTGGAGATGGCATCCTCGTTGATCATTCCCTTGGTAGAGTCGAGGAGCGGGACATGGATCGTAATATAGTCACACTCAGCATAGATATCATCGACATTTTCGATGTGCTTAACAGCCCTGGATATGTTCCATGCAGCTGCGATAGAAACATAAGGATCATAGCCGTAGACATCCATACCGAGAGTAACGGCAGCATTGGCAACCTTTGCGCCGATAGCGCCGAGACCGATAACACCGAGCTTCTTGCCTGCGATCTCAGAACCTGCATACTGCTTCTTCTGCTTCTCGGCAGCCTTTGCAAGACCGTCCATTTCGGCATTCTCTTTTACCCAACAAGCACCGTCGATAATGCCGCGGGAGCCCAGGAGCATACCGGCAAGAACCAACTCCTTAACACCGTTAGCGTTAGCGCCCGGAGTATTGAAAACGACGATACCCTTATCTGCGCACTTATCGAGGGGAATATTATTAACACCTGCGCCTGCTCTTGCTACTGCAAGAAGAGAATCAGGAAGTTCCATATCGTGCATGGCTGCACTTCTTACGAGAGCCGCATCGCACTCGGCGAAATTATCAACGATCTCATAGCCCTCACCGAGTCTGTCAAGCCCGCACTTGGCAATGGGATTCAAACAATTAATCTTGGTCATTTTATTACTCCTTAAGCATTCTCTTCTTCGAATTTCTTCATGAAGGCAACGAGCTTCTCAACACCCTCGATAGGCATAGCGTTATAGATGGAAGCTCTCATTCCGCCTACACTTCTGTGTCCCTTGAGATTAACAAAACCGGCTTCTGTAGCCTCCTTGATAAACTTGGCATTAAGCTCCTCGCTGTCTGTTACGAAAGGAACATTCATAAGGGATCTGTCTTCCTTAACAACTGTACCGTGGAACATCTTGGAGTTGTCGAGGAAGTCGTAGAGGATAGCAGCCTTCTTCTCGTTATGAACCTTCATTCCCTCGAGACCGCCCATGGACTTGACCCACTTAAATACCAGTCCGCAGATATAGATGCCATAGCAAGGCGGAGTATTGTAGAGGGAATCAGCGTCGGCTTGTGTCTTGTACTTAAGCATTGTAGGAACATACTCAGGCAGGTCATCCCTGATCAGATCTTCTCTGATGATAACAACAACCACACCGGCAGGACCGACATTCTTCTGAACGCCGAAATAGATCAGGCCATAGTCAGATACATTAACAGGCTGAGACAGAATATCGGAAGACATATCTGCAACCAGGATCTTGCCCTTTGTGTTAGGCAGTGTCTTAAAAGCTGTTCCGTAGATCGTATTATTGTGGCAGATGTAAACATAGTCTGCATCCTCATCGATCGGAAGATCTGAGCAATCGGGGATATAAGAGAAAGTCTTATCCTCGGAGGAAGCTACTGCATTTGCCTTACCATACTTCTGAGCTTCTTTCCAAGCCTTCTTTGCCCACTGACCGGTGATGATATAGTCGGCAACGCCGTTCTTCATCAGATTCATGGGAACTGCCGCGAACTGCTGTGAAGCACCGCCCTGCAGGAAGAGAACCTTATAGTTATCGGGGATATTCATCAAATCTCTCAAGTCCTGCTCGGCCGTTTTGATGATATTGTCGTACACCTTAGATCGGTGACTCATCTCCATTACGCTCATACCCGATCCCTGATAATCGAGCATCTCGTCCGCAGCCTGCTTAAGCACGACCTCGGGCAGAACGGAAGGTCCGGCCGAAAAATTGTAAACTCGTGACATTTTTACATCCTCCAAATATAAAATACTGTTCAATTGTCAGCTGCGACCATATTGTGTCGCGCCGCCGGTGCTTTCACTTGGAAAACACCGCAATACATTTTAGAACATTAGAAGACAAACTGCCACATAAAAAATACAATTATGTTACAAAAACAGGGGCTTTATTAGGCCTTAATAGTCTCAAAATCAACAATTATCATCGAAAAACTCCGATATGATAATCACTTCATTCTCGTCAACACCATAAGGAGCATGCCTATCTCGCCTATAAAGACTATCCCGCACACCAAGCTTGCAAAAATAAAGCTGCTCTTTGTAGATGAATCACTCCATTTAAGCTCCATGGGATCTTCCGGATCGATCTTAATGGTAACATCAGTCCCGATGGCAGGGATCTTTCTTCCGCTGCCGTAATTGCCTGTATAAGCCGTGTAATTTCTGCCGGCGTAATAATAGCTGAAGACAGGGCTTCTGAGCATGTGGCCGTCAGAATTCGTAAGACTGTGGCCGATGCATTTGGCACTGACTTCCTGAGTCATACGGGCAGGTCTTACATAGAGTCTGTTGTAAACAATAATAAAGGCCGTGATCGTAAATCCGATAAAGAAACACATAAAACCGACGATCAGGGCGACAAGCCCGTCGCGTTTTATGAGAAAAGCCACAAGCGCCGCAACAATGACCAGCACTATTGTCCCAAGTCCCCCCTTGCGCAAGGTCTCACTGTCGTCCGTCTTCGGAGGATAAGCGACGCCACCGCCGTGCTTACGTTCATACATCTCCTGCTTGATCATTTCGATAAGCTCTGCGAGACTTATTGAATGGTCCTTATCCCAGAATACCTGATTCCTGTAACTTCTGTCGTAACGCATTTTCGATCTCCTTCTTCACTCTATTTTGATCACTCTTATATCCGTCAATGCACAACGGTCTCCCGTTATCGCAGCATATATGTCGCTCTTGCCCCGCCGGAAACGGGACTCGGCTCTAATATGCAGGCCCGCATTGTGCGCAAAGAGAGTCACTTTATCCTTCCCCAGTCTGAAGTTCACAGAGAACTCCCTACCCTTTTTGTTATCTGCCTTCCACTGATCCCAACCGTCGAAAGTCTCATCTTTGCTGACATTCAACGAATTATCTGCCATAGAATTGTTATCCTCGATCTCGCCGTCAAGCCTTATGAGCGCAAGTTCGTTATAACTCTCTCCTCCAATCTTACCATCTTCAGAACTGAAAAGAAGGATCGCGGGACAGTGCCAGACCAATTCCGCTGTAGGAAGGCTCATGGAATGGAAATCTATCCTCATTCCGTCCTCGATCTTGACAGCCTCTGTATAAGCCGAGCGTTGTCCGTCTACCTGGACATTCTTAAGATCGGATTCCAACCTGTTTATGTAGCTGACCGCTTCGGAGATCCTGGGAATATCATCCTCGGAGAGCCTGACGCCGAGCGACTCGTTCCTGATATTACTGATGGAACAGTTCTCACCGGTAAGGCTCAGCATCGCATAGCGGAAGTTCTCCGGGAAGGACATAAGCACTTCCACCAACAAGCCCTTGCTCCTGAGCTTTAAGCTGACATGGTCTCCTGCCTTGGCATATTCCACTTCATGCCGGGCTTCGTCAATGGAGTCGTCCTCGACCTTTGTGACCTTCGCCTCAATATTACGAGCCATAGTGCAGATATAATGCCCATCAAACCAGATCTCGCCATATTCCACATAGCGATTATCCTTTATGGCTCTCTCGCTGTCATGTACGATACCATCCAGCGAATCGAAAAGGATCATGGATACATTCGAGAATTCCGCATTCTCATCCTTCTTCACATCAAAGCTCAGTCTGCTGATCTCGCGCGAGACCCGCAGCCCGCTTGTTATGGCGCTCTTATAAGCTCCACATTCAAGGCTGTCGGCAAAGTCCCGATCTCCGCCGACGATCTGTTTATCCTCAATGCCGACTGTTCCGGAATCTATCATCTGAAGCATGATCTTGGAATAGACGGGATCATATTTGCTGCCGGCTCCCGTTATAAACTCCTCACGAACACGTCTCCCGAGAAGCTTGTTGCGGTAACGGGCTTTGGTCGTCATCTTATCGTAGGAATCTGCTATGGCGATTATCCTTGCCACATCCGGGATCTTCTCCCCCTTAAGCTTATCGGGATAACCGCTGCCGTCATACCACTCATGATGATACTGGGCAGCGTCACTTAAGATATTTCTCTTTCCCTCGTCTGCCAGCATCATTCCGCCCAGACTCGTATACTCGGTATAGAGCCTGTACTGCTCCTCCGTGAGCTTTCCGTTAGGCGCCACGTCAAAGGGGGGGATCTTGAGCTTGCCGACATCGTGCATGAGAGCGGCGCAATAGATCTCAGTGCATTCTTCGTCACTCTTTCCTGCCAGTTCTGCGATCTTGCGGGAGTATTCGGCTACACGAAGCGAGTGCCCCGCCTTCTTGCCGCGTCTGGAATCGATAACTGTCGAGAAAGCCTTGGACGCGGTCGTCAGAAGGGACTCGAGCCGTGTCCTCTCGGCGCTTAAACGTTCCAGTTCATTGCGCGTCCTTATCTCTGCGCTGCTGTTACTGTCCACCAGCACGAAGATATAGAGCATTACAACTACGGCAACAATGGTGATATTGGTAAGCGATACCCCATAGAACAAAGCCTGTACTGCCGATGCCAGGAGAGACAGCATCGGGAAGAGGATGATCGGGATCAGAAGACCTTTTCGAAGAGTTTTACGGAACTTGACAGCATCCGCCAGCTGAAGCAGCAATATCACAAGAGGTATCACATAGGACAGAGGAAAGAGCGAAGCTCTCTGATAGAGATTATGCTCATCGAAAGTATAATACATGCCCGTAAACTGCGATAAAACGACCAGTGCCAACCCCAGAATGATAAGCAGCTTGGATAGCCTGATCCCGCGAGGAGCCTTGGGCTGTTTGCCCTCATTAACGAAAAGGTCCTCCAGGAAGAGATTAAAGCCTCCGAGAGTCAGAATCGTAGTAAGAAAGACCAGAAAATTGGTTATCCTTACCATATAATAGCCAAGATCTGATTCGTTTCCCCTGTAGATATAAGCAAAGCGGTCTGCGATCATGAGGACGGTAGCAGAGATCTCGGATACCAGCAAGGCGAACTTTCTCCTGGCCGTAATAGTACGGGTAAGACAGGAGAAAAGCGTGGTGATCCCGCAGATGCCTATCATCACAAGCATCAGATCCAACTGATATTCCCTAAATCTCTCCAGCATCCGTTGCTCCTTCCTGCTCGTTATATTTTCTCAGGACTTTCTTTACTTCGGTCATTGACTCGAAAAAGACCTCCACACACTTGGGATCGAACTGAGTTCCGCTGCCTTCCTTGATGATACTTACAGCCTTCTCCAAAGGGAAAGCAGGCTTATAAACGCGAGGAGATGTCAGTGCATCGAAAACATCCGCCACCGCCATTATTCTGGCAGACAGGGGAATGATCTCCCCGTGAAGGCCCTCGGGATAGCCCTTTCCGTCCCAGCGTTCATGGTGGTAGCCTGCCATATTTCTTGCTTCTCTCAGATAGCTCTCGCCGTGAGCCGTGCTTATGGCCTTTTCGATAATGAGCTTGCCGGCTGTCGTATGAGTCTTCATGATCTCGTATTCTTCATCAGTCAGCTTACCGGGTTTATTGAGGACTGTATCGGATATGCTGATCTTCCCGACATCGTGAAGAGGCGCTGACATTACTACATCCACCATGTATTTCGGCGTCAGTTTCTCGGCATAATAGCCCTTACGTTTAAGGCCATCCAGAATTATCTTTACGTAAGCGGCCGTCTTTTGTACATGAGCGCCGGTATCCGAATCCCTGCTCTCGACCATGTCCGCCATCGTTATGATCAGGCCGTTCTGCATCTGCGCTGTCGCTTCGGAATAATACCTGAGTTCTCTCATCTGCTCGGTCATGTCAGACGCCATCTTACAGATCGCCAGATAAAGATCCTCTATCTCGTCTCCGGTTCGAATGTTAAGGGATCTGAGCTTACGGACACTCGAATCAAGGGCCTGCTGATCAGAGCCTTCCTGAATAAAATTATCGGTGCATGTAACCATACTTTCGATCGGGAAGATCATGTTATATCCGGCAAAGCACATACCATATGCCACTATGAGGATCAGGAAGCCGGCGAAAACGATCAGAACCTGAAGTGTAAATGTCCCCATATAGCTTTGTGCCTGAACAAGAGATGCTCTGGCGCAGCTATAAGCCACAAGGGTGCCATCTTCATTAAAGACCGGTGTAAAAGATATATAGACATTATCTTTTTCCAGCGTGTCGACTTCCCCGCCATTGACCAACTCGGATAGAAGACTCTCCGCGCCTTCTATCACCACGATATCGTCTATCGAAGCAGTTTTCTTCAAGTCGTCATCGCTACTGAAAAGCAGATGAAAGCCATGATAACGGCTATAGAGACGGAGGCAAAAAGCATCAGATAGGTCATCCTTCTGTTAAGAGAATATTTCTCCTCCCCCCTCTTCTTAAGCATCTGCAGCTCTGAATTACTTAGTGGTTTCTGTTTCCAACCGCTGATCCATATGCTTCGTTTGATATGCTGAGGAACGAGCCTTATGATCAGCATCGCTGCGATTACCGATATGAGCTTATCAATTATGTTAAGTCCGCTGTTGACCAAAGACACGCTGCCCCAGTAGGGTATCCCCATGATATCAGTCAGCTTTTCCGACATGCTCGAGACTTTTTCGAACTGCGTGTCCCTGAAAAGTATCCACTGGATAGCCGTGCCCAAAAGACCGCTTATAAGTCCCAGCCCCATAACGAAAATGGCGGTCAGCCCCTTCTTTTTGTATTTCTCATTTCCCCAAAAATAAGCTGAACATATGGCAACCGCAAGGCTTATCATCGTGTAATAGAGAGAATAGCTGTTATAGAACGAACACAGGATATTAGTCAGAACAGCAGTCATTATACCGGGCAACAGGCCGCCGAGAGCGGATGCCGTAATAGTTCCGATAGTATCCAGATATAAAGGGATCTCGTAATAGTAGATCATCCGGGAAAGGGCAACATTTACGATAACGCACAACATAACGGCAATTGCGCGTCTCATGCTGTTCTTATCGAAATGTCTTGAATCGATGTTCAAAACACCTGCCCCCCCGAAATAATGAACACTTTACTAATTATAGCATATTCGTGTTGCCGTAGATCACAGCTCATAGTCGGGTTAGCAAGGTAGTCAGTAGTGGTTAAGTTCCGTTTAAAGTCGGCGCTTTTTCAAACAAACCTTAAGGCCCCGCTCGCCCCCATACAAAAATCCCCGCGGACTTCATATCCGCGGGGATCTGATAAAGCATCAAATTGATCCGGCGATTAACGCTTGGAGAACTGAGAAGCCTTACGAGCCTTCTTCAAGCCGTACTTCTTTCTCTCCTTCATACGAGCATCACGTGTGAGGAAGCCTGCTGCCTTAAGTGTTGCCTTGTATGCATCAGCATCAGCCTCTACGAGAGCGCGGGAAATACCGTGACGGATAGCGCCGGCCTGACCGGAGATTCCGCCGCCGACAGCCTTAGCGATTACATCGAACTTACCCTCTGTAGCTGTAGCAGCAAAGGGCTGGTTTACGATGAGCTTCAGTGTATCAAGACCGAAATAATCATCGATGTCTCTGTCATTGATCGTGACCTTACCTGTTCCGGGAACAAGACGCACGCATGCAACTGCGTTCTTCCTGCGGCCTGTGCCGTAAAAATATACCTTATTAGCTTTCTTAGCCATATTGCGTTACTCCTCCCGATTAACCTTCAAATGTGTAAACTTCCGGCTTCTGTGCCTGATGATCGTGCTCAGGACCTGCATAGACCTTGAGCTTCTTGAACATCTGGCGACCGAGAGAGTTCTTGGGAAGCATGCCCTTAACAGCAAGCTCCAGTGCCTTCTCAGGATTGTTGTTCATGAGATTTCTGTAGGAGATCTCCTTGAGACCGCCTGCATAACCGGAATGATGACGATACATCTTCTGATCAAGCTTCTTACCGGTAAGAACCATCTCAGATGCATTAACTACGATTACATAATCACCTGTGTCAATAAAAGGTGTGTATGTGGGCTTGTGCTTACCGCGGAGAAGCTTTGCAACTTCTGTTGCAAGACGACCGAGTGTCTTGCCGGAAGCATCGATTACGAGCCACTTTCTCTCAATATCAGAGGGCTTTGCTACATATGAGCTCATGATGATTACTCCTTTTCTTCATTAAAAGTCATTTAACATGCTTTGACATAATACTTGCGAAGGCATGTTAAGTCAAGCTTTTTAAGAAAATTTCTTAAAAATACACCCTATTCCGCCGGAATCCGCCGTTATTCTCCTTTATTCTCACTCGTTAATGTAAGTATAGTTGATAGCGGATACCGCTCCGTCACTAATAACAAAGGTCAGGACACTGTCCCCTTCAGAGTATTCAAGACCGCCGGCAAGCTCTGTATCGGCAGCTCCCATGGTCGAAGTAACATCACTCTCGCTCATACCGATATAAATGCCCTCTGCCGTCTCGACCGTATCATCCTTAAGCTCGATCGATACGATCACATCATTACCGTCAGGATCCGGAGAACTCCTTAAAACAAATGAATTATAGGTATATACGCGATCTGTCCCCTGAAATGCACATGATTCAGACTCGAAAAGACTATAGTCGCCCAACTGATCCACCACATCAAAGGGGCTTGTCCCGAGGCTCACTTTAATGCCGTTATAGACAAAATCGAACCTGCCCGCATCAGTCGAAGAAGAAGTGCCGGTAGCTGCAACGTCTTCCGGACTGTCGGCATCACCACTCACCTGGGTCTGACCGGATATTACTACGGGATCCGAATCAGGATCACTGTCGGAAGAGCAGGCCGCAAGACACCCTGCCATAAGCACTGTTGTCATTAGTACACTGATAAATCTACGCATAAGATTCTCCTTTTATTTTCGATATTAAGGACGACCAAGTTGAACTGCCACAGAACCCCAGTTACGAAGGTATCCGTATTCTATGATCTCTTCGTACTGAGCTTGTGCCATATCATGATAATCTTCACAGATATCCTCCCACTGCTGCGCTACCTCGGGAACCTCACGATAATCCGTAAGATCATAGTTCTCATTCAGGATAGCGCCTAAATAGCGGGCAAAGGTCTCTGCACCCGTCTTATTCAGATGAAGGCCTGCATCGTAGGTATCACGCGTCATATCAAGTCCCATGGCATCACGATCGTCTATAAAGTTAATATATGTCAGATCGCGGCTTTCCGCAAATGCTCTAACCTGATCGTCCCACTGATCGTACCAGTGAGGGAAAAGGATGGGCGATTTGATCAGAACGAGCTCGATACCGTTCTCTTCGCACAGGTCAGCCATCTTTGAGAGCCAGTACATGGCGTTGTCTCCAAGCTTATAGTCTGCCAGCAACGGCGGATCTGGGAATTCTGCCTCTGGTTTGATATCGATACGCATATAGTATCCGTTATGTGTTACTTTGTCCCGATCCCATAAATAATCCCAGTCATCGCTGTCAAGATCGCTCCACCTTGAATGATAACGAAGGATCGGGAAAATATATTCTATAAGCTTTTCGTCATCCGTCATAGATTCCTCTACCGCACGGATCTTGGTCATGGACAGACGCATTCCGTCAAGAGTCATTCTGTTATAGGATTCACTCTGGGGCTCGTCATATTTGAGGGCCAGGACATTAAACACGACCACCTTGGGAGTCTCATATTTAAGAGCATCCTCCAGCAGATAGTAGGACTGCCAGACAAGCTGCTGGGCACTGCCCCTGATATAACTTGAGATACCGTATTCTTCATAAAGAGTTACAGGCGAGACGGCCTCATAGACCTCGCAATCGCCTACGAAAAGAACCTCGTGCGGTTCATCCGCCTCATAATATTCCGCCGCCATGGCGCCCTCAACAATACCATATTGGTATTTGGGCATAAAAAGGCGCTGCAGGAACCATAGAACCGCCACTGTCAGCACTATGTAGAATACTATGATGAACGCTCTCTTCTTAGTCATCTGCCCGCCCCCTTCTTTAGAACTGATTATAGATAAACTGCGTCGAATCATATCCGATACCATATGCACCGAAAACGATTATAGCGATGAACATCGCCGACATGGCACCATACCAGAGCCAGGGTTTCTCATAGAGTTTGCTCCTGACCTCACCCTTGCGATACTTGTAGATACTTACGGACAGTATGATCACGAGAGCTGCCAGCAACACCCAATAATCATATTTATTAAGCCCCAACTTAAGCAGACTTCCATCCGTGAAGATCTTGAGATTGAAGCTTGTAAGCATACTTCCGACCATCTTGAAGGTCATGGGAACATTTCGATAGCAATCGAACATTCGGATGAGGCTCATGAGGAAGATCGTCCTGATTATCTCCCAGACGCTGTACCAAGCCTTGCCCTTAAACCCGAATTTCTTGTGGAACTTATCATAAAGCAGCGACAACTCCTGTGAGATCATGATGACAACGAAGTTCATAAGACCCCAGACAATAAAATTCCATGCCGCGCCATGCCAGAGACCTGTTGTAAACCAGACGATAAAAGCCGCCAGATATACGGTCACCCTCTTACCTATCACCTTACCCAGATGTTCGCGCGACCACTTGGAAAGCTTCAGCATACGGGGGCTCACTGATAAAGGATAGAAGATATAATCCGTGAACCAGGATCCCATGGAGATGTGCCAGCGATTCCAGTATTCTTTGATATCTTTTGAGAAATAGGGGAGGATAAAATTCTCCTTCATATTAATACCCAGAGCCTGTGCGATCCCGATGGTGATATCAATACCTCCGGTAAAGTCACAATAAAGCTCGAAAGCGTAGAAGAACATGGCAACAAATACATATGCGCCCCGGTAGGAATCGGTGTCCTGTATCAGAGCAGTTACCGCGACTATGATACGATCTGCCACGACAAGCTTCTTGAAGTAACCCCAGAGGATCCTCATCAGGCCTGTCGAGAATACCTTTTCGCTGAAGCGATGAGGCTCATAAAGGCTCTTTGACAGGTCACCGAATCTGTTGATCGGGCCCTGCACCAGCTGTGGAAAGAAAGATGTGAACAGCAGTACTTTGAAAGGATTACGTTCAGGCTTTACCGTTCCTCTGTATGCATCGATTATGTAGCTCATAGTCTGGAAGGTATAGAACGAAATACCCATGGGGATAATGAGATCCACATTCTTAAGGCCTGTGTGAGCTACGTCGTTAATGCTATTGATGACAAAATTCGTATATTTGGTAACCGAGAGAATACCGATATTTAAGATAAGACAACCAAGAAGGATATGCCACTTACGCTTCTTGTTGGAAGCCTTGTAAGCTTTCTTCTCTTCCTTGCTCAGGGTCTCCTTGTTCTCCTTAAGATAGAGATCCTGTGCATCGTTTATCCTCCCCATAAGCACACCGCTTCCCCATGCGCTCAGGGATGTGACACAGATGAAGATAATGAACCTGGGATCTGCTATCCAATAGAAAACGCCGCTTGCCATAAGCAGTAGCGGCCATTGCCACTTCTTCGGGACAATATAGTAAACGACAAACAGTATGGCAATAAATGCTATAAAACCGTATGACGTAAAAAGCATGCCTTACTCGTTCTCCAGTCTCTCGATAAGTGCTGCCAGCGCCTTGGCGGAATTAAAATTCTCGGGAACGATCTCTTCTGCCGGGATCTGAACATCAAGTCTGGCGGCGACCTCCGAGACAATGGAGATGATATCGAATGAATCTATGATCCTGTCATCGACTAAGGTCGTGCAGCTGTCATAATCCACATCGGGATGAAGTTCTGTCAGGATATCCATTAATTCTTCCATTGTAAATGGCCGCCTTTCGAAAATAAGTTGACAAAAGATAGTATATCACTATATCTGTTTTTTTATTTAAGACCGGAAATAAGTTTCCTGTCGATCTTACCGTTAGGAGTTAAGGGCATTGTCTCAAGCCTTACTGTCCTGTTGGGAAGCATATATCTGGGGATCTTCTCCTTGAGGATAGCGCCGAGACTTTTCTCATCTATGCTGCCGGTGTAATAAAGTCCGATCCTGTCCTTTTCCCTGTCATAGACCGCACAGGATGAATAGATCCCGTCGAGGCTGTTGACATTGGCCTCGATCTCGCCCAACTCGATCCTGTGGCCCATATGCTTTATCTGGTAATCCTTGCGGGAGACAAAGACCAGTTCTCCTCTCTCGTTAAGCTTTCCGATATCACCTGTCCTGTATATGAACTCAGGATAGTGATTGTTAAGCGGATTCTGAACAAAGGCCTCCGCCGTCCTCTCGGGGTTATTGTAATATCCGAGTGTCACGCATGTTCCCCTGATACAGATCTCTCCCTCAGTCGCGCGCTTATTATCATCGTCCAGAAGGATTATCTCCGTATTCTCGAAAGGCCTGCCGATAGGGATCACATCGCCTTCACTAAATTCCCTGTCCACCTCATACCAGCAGCTCATTCCGGTTGCCTCAGTTGGCCCGTAAAGGTTCACAAACCGGGCCTTGGGAAGCGCTGCTCTCCAACGGTTGAACTGCTTAATGTGGAATACTTCGCTTCCGAAAGCAACTGTCCGCAGATACTGCGGGACAGTCTTATCCAACACTCCGAACGCGGATATCATCGACAGGGCCGATACCACCCAGCATACTGTATTTATCTTTTTCTCGTTTAAGAACTCAACCAGCTTTATAGGGAACATGAACAGCTGTCTGGGCACGATGACCGTGGAAGCGCCGAACTTGATGGTGGGGTAAAGCTCCTTCAGGCAAGCGTCAAAATAGAAAGGGCTTTGGTTGCCGAATCTTGTATTCTCATCGAAATGAAGTACGGCGGAGAGATTTTCGATATAGTCGATAACACTTCTGTGACAGGCTATGACGCCCTTGGGTATTCCGGTGGAGCCTGAAGTAAATACTATATAGATAGGATCAGTATCCAACTGGCGTCTTCTGATATCTTCAAGCGCAGCTTTATCCTCATCGAGAACGGAGATCTCCTCGTAGTTTACGATCCTGCCGTCAAAATCAAACTGCTCGGCCTTGGCCCGCGTCGCCTCGTCTACGATCATGAGCTTGGAATCCAAAGACTTAAGGATCAGCTCTATCCTCATTCTCGGCATCTCCTCATCTATCGGCACATAATAACAGCCGCCATAGACTGTACCGAAGAAAGCCGCCACCGCCTCGGGGGATTTACGCATAAAGATAACGACCGGCTCACCGTATATAGCCTCAGCGGCAATATATGAACCGATCGCTCTGCTGCTCTTATATACCTGCTCGAAAGTAAGCTCTGAGTCTTCTCCCTCATATGCCGTCTTGCCGGGCAGTCTTTTTACCGTATTCTCCAGATATTCCAAAACATTACGCTGCTGCATTTTATCCCACCAGATATCTATATTCTTCTCTCAGCTCGGCGCCGCCCATTACCACGGACTGCGCCGCCAACATATCAAGTATATCAAAAAAGCCCTCGCCGAGATCACAGGAATCAGCGATAACCGACAATTCCGTACAGCCCAGAAGACAGATCTCAGCGCCCGCTTGCCGTAGATTATCGGCAGCCTGCTGCAAGGCATTCTTGTCGGCGGACTTGCCACATTTTACACTGTCATAGATAAGGCCTGTCACGACCTCCTGGGTCTGCTCATCGGGAATAACGGGTGTAATGCCATGTTCTTTAAGTGCAGATGCAATGACGCCGCTTTTTATGCTGCCGGCAGTCGCCATTATCCCGACCTTCTTGTAGCCGCAACGCTCGCAATAGGCAGCTGTTCCGTCAACTCCGTGTATAATCGGAACATTGACCTTTTCTCTCAGCTCGGCGTTAAAGAATCTTGCCGTAATACATGGCACGGCAATTACATCCGCACCTTGCCGCTCAAGTGACAAGGCCATATCCATAAGGAAAGGAAGAGGACTGTCATCTGACTGACCCAGGATAAAAGCTGTACGATCAGGCACAGAAGGCTTGCTGTAGATGATCATGTCAGGATGATCCTGATCCCGATCTGCCTTTGTCATGCTGATGACCTTCTTCATATATACTGCCGTGGCCATGGGACCAAGCCCGCCAATCACCCCTATACTCATACCTGATCCTCCGGGACAGTATAGGTAAAGTTATAGTAGTTGAGTCTTGACTGTACCGATTCTGTAGCCCTGTCGGGAAGTTCATCCGCCTCCGGATCGAAACGGTGGGAATTGTCAAGCTCAGCGTCAGTCCTCATAAACCAGTAACCGTCATGGCTTGAAGACGGTGTCGCGTCGCAGTGATACCAGCCGCCGTCCAGATAGACAAGATTCCAGAAATGCATCGAATTATAGGCCGGGTTGCGCTGAACGAGCATATTGGGGATCCCGGCTACATCAAGGAGAGCCTTGCAGCAGGCATAGTAGGTATAGCAGTCGCCTCTCAGCGTCGTAAAACCTTCATATGCGCCCGCAGTCCAGTGAGTCTTGATGGAATCACCCACATAGTGGATATTGTTTCTGGCCCACCAGAATATGCGCATGGCCACCTCGACCTCGCTCATATCATCCGTCGTTATCTCGTCGAGAACCTCCTGAGCCAGCTCGTATATCTCCTCCTCGCGCACATAGCCTTCAGGCTTTGTGGTGAGTGTGATGTAAGAGGTAACCGTGTCAGTATTGCCGTACTCGTCAGTTGCAGTGTAGTAAATCGGATATGTTCCGTCCTGATCGGAAATAACATTACTGGTATCGATAGTCATGACCGGGTTTTCATCATAATCGTCAGATACGCTGACACCGTCTCTATAACTAACGGGATCGCCTATGTATGCCTCTATATCATGTGTACCGCTGATCACGGGCGCGGTATGATCATCCGTCAGATAGAAAGGAACATGAATTATCGTATAGTTGCCATAGTTGTCCTGCAGCTTCACAGGCACCAAAGTCTCTCCGCCTGAGCTGATATCGGGATTCTCATCGTAGTAAGAAATGTTGACGCCGTGCATGTCATAGGCATCACTGATGCAGTCAGTAGCGGGGGGAAGCCATTCGGTATAGGTATACTGAGGCACTGCGACTCCGGTAGGAGGAGTCGTATCAACAATATTAAGGACTACCTTCTCATTGAATTTCCAGATCTTAATAGTCAGCTCATAAGAAGCAGGGACGGTGGTGTCAATAGCGGATACATCAGTGACAAAATGTGTCTTCGGGAAAACCTCGGTAAAAAAGAGATCCAGTGTGATATCATCTCCGCACTCAATGGTCGCTTCGTGTATTATCTTTCCCTTTTGGATCTTAATGTGGCGGTCAAGAAGATATGCGTCGAGAGCAAGCAGCACCAAAGCGACCAGAACCAATATCAGCTTTGTTAGAAGTTTACGCTTTTTGCGTTTTCCTTTATCCTTGCTCACCTGGATGACCTCCGTTTATGTCACCGTAAATTGTAGCACAATATATAATTATTTTTCCAAGAGTGCAGCATCTTCATCCATAAGGTCGATCCCACTTTCGATATTGGGATAGTCACCGGTAAAGCAGGCATCGCAGAAAAGATGACCTTCCTCATCCAGCATCTGACCCAGAGAGTCAACCTCAAGATAGCCCAGAGAATCAGCTCCTATGATCTCCGAGATCTCGGGGATGCTGTGTTTGCACGCAATAAGAGACTCACATGACGGTACATCCGTTCCGTAGTAACAGGGATGCATGAAAGGCGGCGAACTGATCCTCACATGAACTTTCGTAGCCCCTGCATTCCTGAGCATCTTTACGATACCGGCAATAGTTGTTCCTCTTACTATGGAATCATCGATCATTATGACTCTCTTGCCCTTAACCGCAGACTCCACGGGATTGAGCTTGATCCTGACTGCCTGCTGTCTCAAGTCCTGAGAGGGCTTAATAAAAGTTCTTCCGATGTAATTATTCTTAACAAAACCCTTAACATAGGGAATTCCCGATTCCATGCTGTAACCGAGAGCCGCATCAAGACCCGATTCCGGAACCCCGATAACAATGTCCGCCGGGACAGGATGCTGTCTTGCCAGAAGTCTCCCGGCTCTGATCCTGGACTCATAGACACCGATACCGTCCATAACACTGTCAGGTCTTGCAAAATATATATACTCGAAAACACATTTTGAACACTTCCGTGCTTCAACGGAATCTGTCCTGATCCCTTCTCTGTCAACTATTACGATCTCGCCCGGTTTTACATCGCGAACATATTCAGCCCCCGCAGCATTAAGAGCGCATGTCTCTGAAGCAAAAACGACCGCTTCGCCGATCTTCCCCATCACCAGAGGTTTAAGTCCGTAAGGGTCACGACAGGCTATAAGCTTTCTGGGACTCATGACCAGAAGAGCATAGCCTCCTCCGATAGTATGCATAACTTCCTTAACGGCCGCCTCGATAGAATCGACCTTCGAACGCACTTTGGCAAGCAGGTATGCGATAACCTCCGAATCCACTGTCGTATGAAAGATCGCGCCCTCGTCTTCCAGCTTTTTACGAAGAGATATGCAATTGGTCAGATTACCGTTATGAGCAATCGAGAGGGTTCCCTTAACATATCGGTTAACAAGAGGCTGAGCGTTCTCCTTAACACTGCCGCCCGTAGTGGAATATCTTACATGACCGATAGCGATATCGCCCTTTAACTCGGCAAGCTTCTCGCTGCTGAAGACATCACTTACCAGCCCCATTTCCTTATAGCAAACGATGGAACCATTATCATTGATGGCAATTCCGGCGCTTTCCTGTCCCCTGTGTTGCAGAGCATAAAGGCCATAATAGACTATGGGCGCAGTAACGGCAGGAGCGCTGCCGTAAATACCGAAAACGCCGCATTCCTCGTGTAAGCTGTCGAACATGGCAAGACCGTCCTCTCTGATAGATATGCTCGCATGATCCTCGAACATTAGGATTCTATACATTTACGCAGATTACTGCCAGCAGGATTTGAGAAGATTATTTAACGGTATTTTTCTTTCTTATTGGGGTCCTTTTGGATATTTTGCGTATAATCAGGATATGACAGAAGAGACCCTACATGATCTATATAGCGAATGTGAGCTCTGCCCGAGACGCTGCAGGGCTGACAGGACCAAGGCCGGAAATGTCGGAAGATGCGGTGGCGGAGCAAAGGCCGCTGTTAATCTTGCCATGCTCCACTACGGCGAAGAACCGGTAATAAGCGGAGTGCGCGGAAGCGGCACGGTCTTTTTCGAGGGATGCCCTTTAGGATGCATTTTCTGTCAGAATCATGATATCTCCCTTCGCAAGGCCCGCGCCGAACACGAGCAAAGCCCCGGTGAATTAGCAGATATCTTTGTTGCTCTCCAGGAACAGGGCGCTCATAACATCAACCTTGTTACCGCCCTCCACTACGCCCCATCCGTCGTTATGGCTTTAGAACTCGTTCGTGGCACTCGCCTGCATATCCCCGTCGCCGTCAATACCGGCGGCTATGAACTCCCTGAGACATTAGGGCTCCTTGACGGACTCGTGGACATATATATGCCGGATCTGAAATTCTTCTCACCTGCGCTTGCCGATGCGACCTGCCGGGCGCCTGACTATTACGAGATCGCCTGCGCCGCTCTCGACAGCATGTATGAGCAAGTCGGGCCTGTGCAGATCGGAGATGACGGGATGCTTAAAAAGGGGCTAGTGATAAGACATCTGATGATGCCCGGGAAGCTTTTCGACACAAAAAAGATCTTAGATCATATAATCCGACGATTCGGCAACAAAGTTTATATAAGTCTTATGAACCAGTACACGCCGATGCCGAACCTGCCCGGGAATGCGCCCGACTACTTAAGACGCACGGTCCCGGCCGGCCATTATGAGGCTGCCGTCCGTTATATCGAGACCGGGCTTGAAGACAGCTCCCGCGTCTTCATACAGGAGGGGGCGGCCGATGGGGATGAGATGATCCCGAAGTTTTTATAATAACCCTTCTATGAGTTTTATGCGGCTGAGCAGGGGCCGGTAATGCTATTTTCGAGAAAGTAATAAATAGCATTAGTCGCTGCCGCATTTGGCGAGACGGCTTTGGTTCAGGTTACAATTGTTCAGAGATTGGCATCAACGAACTGCTCGATAGCCTTCTGCGGACGCAGGCCGACGAACTGGTCTACAACCTCGCCATTCTTGAAGAGCTTAACTGCGGGAATGCCTTCTACTCCGTATTCGAGCGCCAGCGGGGTATTATCGTCAACATTTACCTTCGCGACGAGGATCTTGCCCTCATAGCTGTCGGCAACTGCTGCGATCGAGGGTCCGAGCATCTTGCAGGGGCCGCACCAGGGGGCCCAGAAATCCACCAATACAGGGAGTTCAGACTTCAGAACAACTTCTTCAAAGTTACTGGAATTTACATTAATCTCGGCCATATCAGGGTCCTCCATTCTTTTTAATCATTCTAACATAGGTCCGGTTAAATCCCAATGCTCTTCAAGGCATCTTTGCGGTAATTAGAAGCTTTTCGAAAAGGTTGACACTTGTATACCACACATGTTAATATTGCGGTATACAAATGTATACCAAATGAAACATGGGGCGGAGAAAACAAATGATCAGACTATCAGATGCAGAATGGAAACTGGCAAATTGTCTGTGGGAACACGGGCCCATGACCATAACGGAACTTACAAGAAGTCTTGAAGCAGAGACGGGCTGGTCCAAGAACACGATAATTACTCTTCTTAAACGCATGGGCGAGAAGGAAGCGGTTGATTATAAGCAGGAAGAAAGAGCAAAACGATTTTACCCTACCGTTGATCGGGAAGAGGCAGAGTTGGGGGAAACCAATTCTTTCTTAGAGAAAGTCTACCGCGGCAATGCAGGTCTCATGATCTCTAACCTCATCAAGTCCGATAAGATCAGCAAGGAAGAATTGGAAGAATTACTTAAACTGTTGGAGGACTGATCTATGCTACACTATATCATTGGAATCAGCGCTATATCCCTTGTCCTTATCCTTACAGGAAAACTTCTGGGCAAAAGACTCTCAAGCAGACTTAAGTATGCTCTGTGGTTGATCATTCCCCTATATATGCTGATCTGTCCCTTCGTCGAGATCGGGATCGAGCTACCGGCGAGGAACGAGCCTGCTGAGATCACGGGCATCACGGAGGATGATAAGAACGATCTTTATGCTGCAGATCCTTTAAGCACAGTCCCGGCCGTTATTCCTGAAGGTAATATCTCGACAGATGTTGCTGTGAGGCCGCTTGACAACAATGTCAAATCCGATGAATCCGCCTCCGCCAAGCCGAATATTAAGATCCTCTTCCGCAGAATTTCGCCGATAGTCTCGCTGGCGCTGCTGGGCATGGTATCAGTCTATAATATTCTTTTTGTTCTTTATCTTCGTAAGCACCGCATGTTCCTTCGTAAAGATCCGGCAAGCGGGCTTGAGATCTACTACACGGATCTGCCTAACGCCCCCTTTCTTCTGCTAAACAGGATATATCTGAACGGGAAGGACCCTGATGATGAGATCAGCAGATATGCGATCTGTCACGAATACTGTCACTACAGACACAAAGATAACTTCTGGTGCGCCCTTCGACTTATCGTTCTTGCAGTCAATTGGTATAACCCTATCATCTGGTATGTATATCTCCTGTCGGGCCGGGACTGTGAGCTGGCTTGCGACGAGGCCGTCATCAAGAAGGTCGGACAGGAGAATAGCATAGAGTACGGGAAAGCGCTTTTAAGCGTCTTGGCAAAAGGTTCCGGACTGAGCCCGGTGCTCAGTCTGTCAACATCAATGAGTGGGAGGAACAAACGCTTTATGAAAGAACGTATTAATAACATAAAGACACAAAAACAATTCCACATTCTGCCGATAGTATTGTCCCTCATCCTGGTTATCCTTGCTGCCGGATGCGCTCTGACCAAAGCCGAAGAAACAACAGACATCTCCGACAACAGCGAAAGTGCATCAGAAATAAATACATCTGAGACTGAACAGAATCCCTCCGAGGAATTAATTCAGATAAGCGGCTGGTATGTGGAGACAGAAAACGGACAACATTTGATCGTACCTTACAACAATTCGGGTAACAGCATCATTGTCATGACGGCCGCACAGGATACTTCTATCAAGTGGAGTATATATCAGACGGGATACAGCATTACGATAAGCTGTGAGCCCTTGGAAGAGACTTTCCCTGCTCAGACTAAGGTCCACACGATAGAATTGATCGAAGAAGGCACTTATGAGAACATTCCGGAGGATATATGGAACAGCCTTATCGCAAGCAGCTGGGTCGAAGCATCCGCTACTCTGACAGTCGCGCCTCAAATATGGACTATCCCGGAGGCAGGCGAACTTGCCGACGGTCAGTATACGGTTATTATGACTCCGCTGGTATTAGACGAAGAAGGCTCGGGAGAGACAGTAGTCTTTATCCCCTGGACTCAGGTCGAGGTCGATCAGGAGTATATCGACAATCTTAAGATCGGAGATATCATCGAACTTCCTGACGGAGAAGGAAGCGTCACCGTCACAGACCTGATCGAAAAAGATATCGGGGAGTCCATTCTGTACGGGACAACATATACAGGGAAGATCCTCATTATCGATGCCGTGGATTACTGGACTTTCGAACAGACTGAGTCAGGAACATGGAAACTGTTCTCGATATCGGACACGCCCGTTTATTCCTCTGCCGACCCAATGAGACTTCCCATATCCCCTGATCTCAGGATATTTGATGCCTATCACCCGGGACTTCACGGCTGGGATGAAGATATGACCAACGAAGAGATCACTGCATTTGTTGAATTCCGTGACACCTCGCTGTCAGAAGGATATGTGAACAGTATCGAAGAATTCTTCATGAGCGAGAGTGGCTACATATATCAATATGAGGGCTACCTGACAATGCCGGACTATAAGTGGACAATTATCACAGTCGAAGATAATACAATAACTGAGGTTTACTTCTGCTATCATCCATGATCTTAAAAGGATATAAAACAAAACTCCGAAGCCCTGAAGCTTCGGAGTTTTTATGTGGAGCGGGATACGAGACTCGAACTCGCGACTTTCACCTTGGCAAGGTGACACTCTACCACTGAGTTAATCCCGCGTCTCAAGTGCTCAAGTATATTATCGCGGAACCCTTCCCTTGTCAAGCATTTTTTGAAAATTTGTGAATCGAAATAGTAACATCCACAGTTGCGGGGCATCAGTGGCTCAACATCGATGATCAGGGCCATTGTGTATTATCAGTCTTTCAGTATGAGTTCATTTCTAAGGAAATCCTCAATACCAACATATTGTATTCCGTTGTCATCTTTCCACGGCTTCATGTGATCTCGCACAACAACTATTTTTTTAAAAGAATCAGGTATCCTGAGCAGTGACGCTATTTCCTGTTTCTTCTTCTCAGGATCTGCAATGCTAAGCGCTGACTGGATATAGTACCTGTCATTCCCCCTGTTTACCACAAAATCCACTTCCAAATGCTTTCGCACTTTTTTGCCATCTTCCATAGTGGCAATCTCAACTACTCCGACATCCACATCAAATCCACGTCGAACCAGATCATTATAGAGTACATTCTCCATCAGGTGAGTTTCTTCTATCTGCCTGAAGCCTAGCCTGGCGTTTCTAAGGCCCAGATCCGAATAGTAGTATTTTGAAGGAGTTTTTATGTATTTTCTTCCCTTAATGTCATATCGGACTGCTTTTCGAATCAAATAGGAATCTTCGAAGTACCCCAGATATTTATCAATGGTATCGGGGGCAAGAGATATTTTTCTTTCACTTTTAAAGGTATTGGACAATCGGCTCGGATTGGTAAGCGATCCAATACCGGAAGCCAGTACATCAAGCAGTATTTCCAAAGAGGTTTCATCGTTCTTGATCTTATTTCTTTCCAAGACATCCCTTATATAGGTCCTTTCAAACAGATCGCGAAGATATCTGCTCTTACGTTCATGAGAATCAAGACTCAATGTCATCGGCATGCCGCCATATGTATAGTATTCCTGCCAAGCATCACGCTTGTCTCCCTCGAAAGCATCATAAAACTCCGAAAAAGAAAGAGGGTATACCCTGACTTCATCTCCACGATCTCGGAACTGCGTAAGTATGTCCGAAGATAGCATCTTCGAGTTGCTTCCTGTCACATAGACATCTGCATTTTTTATTTTCATAAGCCCCAGAACGACATCCACAAATGTGATCTTCGCTGATTCATCATCCACATATGGATTGGGTATCTCCGAGACAAGTTGAATTTCATCTATGAAGATATAGAATCTCTCCTTTGTATCCGTTATTCGTTCCCTGATATATTTATCAAGCTCTATCGGATTACGATATTTAATACTCTGCATGTCATCAAGTTGAACACTGATAATATGTTCTGAAGCTACACCTTCCTCTAACAGATACTCACGGAAAAGCTCAAATAGAAGAACAGATTTGCCGCTTCTTCGTAATCCGGTAATAATCTTGATTCTTCCGTTATCTTTAAGTCTTATCAGTTCATCAACATATTGCTTTCTTGGTAGCATTTCTACTTCTCCATGATTTTTTGCAGATTGGAACACATTTTCGACGATCATCTTAATATTATTCCCATCCGTCTATTCGGTCAATATGTCATCCTGATTTTTTTGCTCCATTCTGCATTTTTTTCACGCACTGCTTTTCTTTTATACCGGCAGAACCGCTCATTTCCCATTCTGAGGAGAATCAAACTCCTGTTTTCTAATCACAAGCATAAGAAAAAGGCTCTGGGCCCTCCGCTATGCAGCAGTGGGTCGAGCCTTATCTTAGCTATAAGATATCATGTTCTACACAAAAGTCAATGTTTATTCAGATATGGTAATAATGCCAGATCCTTCTTAATTATATACATTTTCCTAAGTTGCGAACGCTTTGAGTATTGACGCTCCAATTCTTGAATGCATTCTTTTTCCGACAGCTTAATATGCCTGAGATCAAAAATTACATTTCGTGACTGCAATAAAGCCTTTCGCATATTATTCTCTATGGTTCTCTTGCTACTTCCTTCCGGACATTTTATCTCCCATTCAACTCCATCCATAAGAATATCCGGCCTATGCTGACCGGGGATAGCACTGGGAGGGATAAACACTATATCCTTACCAAGCTCCGCAAAGTACTTTGCTACAGCGAACTCTGATTTATCAGGCGGAGTATTTAGTTGTGAGATATCTATTCTCCCTGTCATATAATTGCTCCATAGCTCAATCAATCTTTTATCTGCTTTGATGATAAATCATAGTATTCCTTATACCTGTATACAGTACGTTTGCTGATATTATTCCTCTCCGCTATCTCGATGAGTGACATACCGTTCTCATAACAGATAACAAAGTCATTATAGATATTCATCCATTTGGCATTATGCTTCTGCCTGCCACTTGCTTTTCTCTTTTTGAAGTATTCAAGTTCATCTCTTAATTCAGCATTTTCTTTTTCGAGTTGCTGAATACGCTCTATAGCCTCCTTAAGTGTTATTCGATTAGCCATAAAATCCCCCTCAAGGACAAAATCAATTTGACACAATTATACTAACCGTAGTCGCACGAGTCAATTTCATTTTGTCACAAAAAAGATGGCAATAAAATAGCGAGGTATATCCCCGTTGCTTGGTGGACCAGGGTCATACGACCAACCCTATAGTTTAATTATATCATATCAGAAAATACCGCCCGACCCTTGCAGATCGAGCGGTATCTGTTTGTTTTTGTAGAGGTGACCCAATTTGGATGCATGTCCTATTCTGAGGAGAATCGAACTCATGTCTTATTCACGGTTTAATCAACTTGGGATAATAGATACCCTATTGTACCCGACTCTCCATCTTGATCTACAAATCTTGTAATACTATCAAAAACAGGGCATCCATTTTCATCAAGTGGAACGTAGACCTTCCCGACAGTAACCATGTAGTGATGGGTTTCTACACTGCCATCTGTATAAGTAACTTCGATTGTAAGGATTGCTCCATCAACCTGATATGTGGTTTCGTAGAAACATTCTCTAAGATCATACTTGTCACTCCATAATTCCTGAGGAACAGACATTCCAAAAGACATTTCTTCGTTATATTCTCCCTCAAATGATTGTCCTGGAACAACCATTTGTTCATAATAATCGTCTCCGTTATCACAGAAAATAAAGTAACCATCATTCATAGTATTATTGCTTTGGTTGCTTGCAACTTCTTCTTCAGTTGATGGTACTGCATAATAAATGTTGCACTTATCCGTTGTAACCTTCACTGTTTCTATATTTTCTCCAGAAATATAGAATCTGAATGGCAAATGCACCAGATCACCTTGTGAACTGTGTGATTGACACAAGCCAGTAAACTTCCCCGAAGATACATCATCAGGTAGTTCTGCTGCGTATGCAGTAACAGCAAAAATGTTGTTTTTAGAAACAACCTCTTCGTATGATCCGCCAAATAAATCTTTTGGCAGGAATCCGCCCAAGATAAAAACTACTGCAACAAATAATAATGTGGTGCATGCAACAAGCCCCCAAGCCAGTACTCTCTTTCTATTCATTTTGATACCCTTTCTTCGTATTTGAATCTCTGAATCATCAATTTCTGGAGAAAGAGCCTGCTTTAAGATCTGATTCAAGTGTTCTTCAGTCATATCCTAATGCCTCCAATTGTTTTTTTAATACTTGTCTTGCTTTTTTCATGCGGCTTTTGACTGTTCCTTCCGGTATACGAAGTATTCTCGATATCTCATCGATCGACATATCTGCTGAATAAAACAAATGAATTGGCAACCTTAGTTCTTCCGGTAAGTCAGCAACTAATTGTTGTACTTTATTCATTTGTTCTTCGTGCATAACAGAAAACTCAGGCGAAGCTACAGATTCGACCGATTCATATTTTTCTATCGAATCCATACTTTCCGTAGGAAAAAGTCGACTACGGTTTGCATATTTCCTGCATTTGTTTTTCCAAAGCAAGATCGCAGTGGATAAGGCATAACTCTTAATGTTTTGATGTGAATCCAAGCTATTCTTCTTTTCTAACAACTTCAGCATTGTATCCTGATACAATTCATCGCCGGAATCCATGTTCCTGCAAGTCATCCTGCAGAATCGAAGAATATCCTTGCCGTTATCAAGAACGAACTGATCGAATTCGCAATCATTCATTAAATCTGCCTATTCCTTTCTTTGACCGGTCATAAGAGTTTTGCTCTTATACTTATATATTGTCGTAAGTGAGGCACTGGTTTATAGAATACAGAAAAAGTGAATAACCTCTTAGTCATGGCTTTCATTTACTGATTGTATTCCAAATTGGATCCTTATCTGATCTTACTCGCTCTGCGGTTTTTCTTCCTAAGATTTTGGTTCTTCACGGAATCCTTGGGATTCTCCCTCAACAGTTTGGGCTGACGTGGGGTATTGGGAGACTCATGGCTCCGTCTTCAAAGTGGTTCGGAAGCACATTGACCACAGAGAATGCGTTTTTTGTAATCTCTGTGGTCATGATTTCCATATTGAGCCTTCAAAATAACCACAGAGAACGGAGAATCCGACTTCTCTGTGGTCATGATCACCCCATTCCGACCACAGAAAATCCGATTGTAGTATTCTCTGTGGTCATGAACCAATTGAAAATGAGCACAAATTACCACAGAAAATGAAGAATCTGACATTTCTGTGGTAATGATAAAAATGCCCTTACCACAGAGATTCAGCTTTTTAGGATTTCTGTGGTCATTTGCTACGGTTAACCCAAGCTGGGTTAACACCAGAGGTAATCCGGGAACAATTTAAGCGGAACCTTAAGCAATATGGTGAAGCCTTGTTTGAAAAACCACCACTTTTAAGCAGATCCTTAAGCAACATGCTTAAGCCTTTGCTTAAAGCATTCACGCTATATCCCAAGCTTTCCGTGAAGAACCCAAAAGTTAGCTCCGTTCAGGTAAAATTTTCGCCCGGGATCTTTGACAAAATAAATCCGCAAACGCCCGTCGTTTAGGCATTTGCGGAAAAACTCGCTATACGCAAGCGCTCGCATGGAGCAGGATACGGGGCTCGAACCCGCGGCATTCAGCTTGGGAAGCTGACACTCTACCAACTGAGTTAATCCTGCATTAACAGCTATTATCTTAAGTCATGAGGCCCAAACTGTCAAACTCAAGGAGCCATTACGATCTGAGGATCAGATGCAAAAGAGATAAAATCATCACACATCTCGTGCCTGAAGGAATCCGTCTTATAGGGGACCCAGAACTGGGTATCAGAGAAATTCGCCCAAGTCAGCAGATAGGCGCACATAAGGTCATCGCCCTCCTTCTTAAGACTCTGAAGAAGAATGCCGTACCAGTTCTTGACCTTGTTGCCGGAAGGTGCCAGGCCCTCGTAATACCCGCCGTCAGAAGCCGAATCCAAGGTGCGAAGGCCTATCTCGGTAATAGCGCAGATCTTGCCGTGATCCTGGGCGCAGGAAGCGATCTTTCTCATGGAGTCCATCGTTCTTTCGAAGAACTTATCCTTGCTGCTGGGGCGGTCGTCATAGACATCCATGCCCATGATGTCGACATAATTGTCACCGGGATACTTGCGCATATAGTCCTCTTCACTCTCGATCATGCCGTTGGGAGAATATGCATAGAGGAAATTACGAATGCCGCGCTTATCACGAAGATAATCGATCGTATATCTGAACAGGGCAATATATTTATCGACGGACAGATGTCCCTTTCCCCACCAGAACCAGCTGCCGCTATCCTCATGGAAGGGTCTGAAGATCATGGGAATACGATTACCCTGAAGGTCAACACACTCCATGGCAAAATCCGCGATCATATCCAAGAATCTCAGATATTTGGCGTTAAGGTCCCCGCCGGGCATTATCCTCTCTCCGACGTTTCCTTCAGTCATATTGGGGCTGTAATCATAGAATCCTTCCCCACCCAGAGTAAAGTTCGGCATATGCGCCGAGAGCGTGATGATAACCCCCTGGCGATTCAGGTTCTTTACCACTTTCACCAGGTGCTCGGCCTTGCCCGGATCTTCATAACCGGTGAGGCTTAAGGTGTCAATGCCTATAACTGCCGGATGATGTCCCGTCAGGTTCTTGATATCTGATTCACTGCCATCATTATTTTTGATGGAAACACCGATATGACCGGCATTCTGATGTCCGAAAAGGAACTTGTCGGAGTATGCCGCATCCTCCAATCTCTCAAGAAGCGCTATCGCTTCCGGCTCTCTAATATCATTTTCCACCTGTTTCCCCTCCGCTAGATCGCTTACTTGAGGTCGTTGCCGTACTTCTTCTGAAAATCCCCGAAAGGGTCTGATATATCGGAAATATCTCCACCGAGCTTTTGAACGGCGGACATTATCTCGTAGAAGAGGTCTCTTTCTATCGTATCCTGATGCCGGTTGATGTAACTCTTCAGCATGGGAATCGCGCGGTCGTCGCCATAATCTGCCAGGCAGATAACGGCGTAGATCTTGTTGGTCATATATCTGAAAGCTCTTCTGAGGGCCGAATAGATCTCCTCAGATGCCTCTTTCTTACCGATATTAGTCATAATGATGACCAGGTCCTCGCAAGGCCCCGTAAGGCCGTCTTCCTCATGCTCGTTCAGCTCTTCGATGATCAGGGGGATCGTCGTCTCCGGGAATTCCTCCAAATACTCCGCTATGGCATCTGCCACAAAATCACGCGTCTGCGGATAGCTCATAAAACGTTCGATGACCGGCTTTACCATGCCGTCATCTCCCATCCTCGCCAATATGGACAGGCAAGCCTTAGCCTTCTGAAATTGCATCTCGAAAAGCCCGTCGTCTTCCTTAAGCTCTTCATCCGTCCACGCCGCATCTTCAACAGTCTTATATGCAAAAGCCCTGACCTTATCGGCTTCCTTGGAACTCGCCAGAGCGGCAGCCACACTGTCCGGTATGCCTCGATCCAACTCCTCCGCCGCATAGACCAATACCTCAGTCAGCTGATCCGCATCCATCCCGGCGAAAAACTCATACATATTCTTGCCGTCAAGCAGCTCATTGGGCTCATTTTCCATGATCCTCGTCTGCGCCTCAGTCTCTAAAGCCGCCATGCGCTGGATATAAGTCTCGAAAGCCTCATCATCCTCGCCATCAGGCTTCTCATACATCTTGTCTGCGAATTCATCGACCTTCTGGTCAAGGATAAGCCCCGCGAGCTCGTCGTAGCGCTTAAGTATCTGTTTGATCTTGTCGTCCATATAGTTACCTCATTTTGTTTTCGAGAATATATTTTACTACACATTAGGACGAGTTTACAGATGGGATATAGTAAGGGATTCTGACTCGGCATAACGGTCGGGCGACGCAAAAACGACAATGGTTTCCGCCCCGGCTGTGCCGTTTCAGTGTCGTTTATTCGCCTCTAACGTAAAAGGACCGCCTCCTCATCAGGAGACAGCCCTTTACGGTGATTCTGGAGGTGCCACCCGGATTTGAACCGGGGAATAAAGGTTTTGCAGACCTTGGCCTTACCACTTGGCTATGGCACCGTGTGCTTGACTATTATGCATAGTCGCAGGCATTTTGTCAAGTGGGCGCAGAGCTTGGGCTTGGAAGCTGATAATCAACCCGGGTCTGTAGCTTGGAAACCAAAGTACAACCTGGTTGCAGGGGGGATTTGCCTATTTTTCACCTGACTGAGCGCCAGTTAAAGATTTGTTAAGAATTGATATGGTCTAATGACATCACAAAGTAAAGTATGCTCAGGAAAGGAGCGCAATCTATGTTTTGGAGGATCCTGAAAAAAGACCTTAAACGCAAGAAGACGATGAACGTCATCATCCTGCTGTTTGTGATCATCTGCTCGACATTCGCTTCGGCAAGTATCAACAATATCGTTGCAGTCACAAATGGTGTGGATCATTTCTATGAGATATCGAATGTCCCTGATATCGAAGTTAATATGAAGGAGGACAGTGAAGCCTATAACCGGATAGCGGCTGAGCCTTCTGTTACGGAGATCAAAAAGCTTGATTTCCTGATGATAATGAGTTCCAAGTCCTTCAGCCTTCACGGCGAGAAGCTCGATACCTTTATCAATCCGGCTTGTTTGATGTCTGATGAAGATATGATCATGAACTTTTTCGATGAAGATAACAAAAAGATCACAGAGGTTGAGAAGGGAAAATTTTATTCCACAACCGTCTTTCTCGACGGACTCGATATCAAAAAAGGCGATGAAGTAACTATTAAGGTCGAGAACACCGAGATAACACTTGAATATGCCGGTTACTTTAAGGGAGCAATGCTCCCGACATCTATGGGATCTTCACCGTATCTGCTGATTAACAGAGAAGATTATCGCTATCTGGATGCTTCGCCCGATATGCACATTTATGATGATGTGGTGTCCACAGATATCTTCTTCATCAGAACTGATGATCTCTCAGCCGTAATGGATATCCTTGACGACTATTCGGATGTCTCCACATATACCACCGAAGAAGCAAAGACAATGTATCTGCTGGATATGGTCACTGCATACATCCTGATGATAGTAAGCATCCTTCTTATGATCACAGCCTTTGTTGTTCTTCGCTTTACAACAGGCTTTACGATCAGTGAGGAATTCCGCGAGATCGGTGTAATGAAGGCGGTCGGAATAACAAATCCCTCCATCAGGCGCCTATATATCGTTAAGTACTTTGCTATCGCCATAGCGGGTGCGATCATAGGCTTCCTGATCTCGATCCCTCTGGCGAACTATATGCTCAAGACTATTTCCATGAATCTGGTACTCGAGGGCGGAGATACGACATACATCGGGTTTATCAGTACGGTATTGGTTGTCGCCATTATCATGCTGTTCTGTTACAACAGCACATCAAAGATCAAGAAGCTATCTCCGATCGATGCAGTCAGGAACGGTCAGACCGGCGAGAGGTTCAAAAAGAAGAGTGTTATGCACTTAAGCCGTTCCCGCGGCTCATCGACCGGATTCCTTGCCATGAACGATGTAGCAAGCGCACCGAAAAGATATATCATGATCACTGTCATAATCGCTCTCGGCATGCTCATGACGTCGATAATGGCGTCCTGGTCAAGAACTCTCAGAGATGACAAGTTGCATCCTTTATTCTCCATCGTTGAATCTGATGCGACGATGATGGATACCGAGACAATGGGAGACGTCATAATAGAAGATGACGGCTACATTACGGTACTCGATGACATCGAACAGCTCCTTGCGGATAACGGAATGCCGGCGAGAGTTGCCGTAACCATGACCAACAGCACAGATGCCACTTATGAAGGCGAGCATCTTAACGTCTTAGCCGAATTCCAGGAGGGTCACTTCGACAATACTTTCTCCTATGATGAGGGAACGGCTCCGAGCAAACCCGATGAGATAGCGGTAACAAGTTCTGTTATGAAGATGTTAGATGTAGACATCGGTGACACCCTCTCCATCAAACTCGGAGATGAGTACAGGAGCTTTATCATTACCGGAAAATACTCGTCTTTTGTATCCCCCGGTGTCAGATTCTGTGACCACTATGACCTGACTGATTTCCCTAAGAACGGATGCATGGGTATACAGGTTAAGTTTACAGACGATCTGACTCAGAAACAGCTCTCGGACAACATCGAGAAGCTTAAGGATCTTTTTGATACAAACAAGATCTACTCTACTTCAGAGTTCATCAGTATGAACACCGGAATAGGAGAAACCCTGGAATCACTCAGAGTATTGACGCTCATACTTACGGTTATGGTCACTGCGATGGTCGTTGTACTGATGGAGAGATCCTTCATCTCACGCGAGAAGAGTGAGATCGCACTCATGAAAGCAGTCGGCATATCGAACTTCAGCATTATTGCTCAGCACACGATAAGATTCGTGATCACTGCCGTCGCAGCGAGCTTCCTGTCATTTCTTGCAGTCAAGCCGCTCAGCGAATTCGGAATGAACCTTGTCTGTTCAATGATAGGAGATGTCAGCTCCGTCGAGTGTACTTATAACCCTTTTGAGATATATCTCCTGCAACCTGCGATCCTGATAGCTGCAACGATCATCTCTGCATTCCTGACAGCAACATACACAAGAACCATCAAGGCTTCCGATACGGCAAGCATCGAATAAAAAGGAGGAAAGAACATGAATACGGTTTTACAGACAAAAGGACTTTGCAAGACTTATATAGTTAATAAGAGACAGAACAACGTACTTAAGAATGTCGATCTTACGATCTATGAAGGCGAGATGGTCGCCATAATGGGACCGTCAGGCTCCGGCAAGAGTACTCTTCTCTACTGCGCATCCGGAATGGACAAGGTAACGGCGGGCGAAGTCATCTTCGACGGAAAGAATATCTCCAAGCTCCGTAACAAGGCTATGTCGAGAGTAAGACTTGATGATATGGGCTTCATCTTCCAGCAGATGTACATGATGAAGAATCTGTCTATTCTCGATAACATCATCCTGCCGGCAGTCAAGTCCAAGAAAAACAAAGAGAGCCGCAAGGCCAGCGCCGAGCGAGGCAGGGCCCTGATGAAGAGACTCGGCATCGACGATGTAAGCACGAACGACATCAATGAAGTCAGTGGCGGACAGCTTCAGAGAGCCTGCATCTGCAGGAGCATGATCAACTCACCGAAGATCATTTTCGCTGATGAGCCCACAGGATCACTTAACCGTTCCAGCTCCGACGAGGTTATGACGGAGCTCCTCTCACTTAATAATGACGGAACAACGATCATGTGCGTAACTCATGACCCCAAGGTTGCGGCAAAATGCAGCCGGGTGCTCTATCTTGTTGACGGCAACATCGTCGGGCAGAAAGAGCTGGGACATTTTAACGGTGGGGAGAAGGAAACCCGTGATCGAGAGAGACAGTTGACCAACTGGCTTATGGAACAGGGATGGTGATATAGAGCACCGGATTGCCCTGCCCTTCCCCCTGCCGTCGGCAGGAGCCCGGGCAGGGTTTATTCGTTGTTCGGATATTGCCTTTTGAAGCCCGATTATGAATAATAAGGGGGAGGAGGCGCGAGTCATGATCGATATCCTGATAGTTGAAGATGATAAGGACCTGGCAGAACTTATGACTGACTTTCTTCGAGAAGAAGGTTATGTCGTGTCGTCGACTTCGGATGGCGGACGCGCCGTCGAACTCTATGCGAAGTACGGAGCCAGGCTCGTTATATTGGATATCAATCTGCCGGATGTTAACGGCTTCGCGGTCTGCAGCAAGCTGCGCGAGGCAGCTGATACACCCATCCTAATAGTATCTGCAAGACTTGATAAAGAAGACAAGCTAAATGCGTTCGATCTGGGCGCTGATGACTATATAGAGAAGCCTTTCGACATTGATATACTTATCGCCAAGATAAAAGGCATTTTCAAACGCAAATACCAGAGAAGCATTATCACGGCCAACGGTGTATCCCTTAACCTTGCCGACAAGACGGCAATTATCGACGGAGAGCCCGTGGAGCTCACATCCAAGGAATTCGACCTGCTGGCTCTTCTCATCGAGAATCAGGGAAAAGCTCTTAAGAAAGAATATCTCTTCAATACCATATGGGGTTCTGACAGCGACTCAGAGCTTCAGACCCTGCATGTGCACATTAACCGTCTTCGCCAGAAATTAGGCGACGATCCCAAGAATGCCAAGCGCTTACTTACCGTCTGGGGTGTGGGGTATAAATTCGTATGAGGACCTACAGACGTCTTTGCATCCTTATCGTAGTCATTTATCTGATCCTTCTTGTCGGACTTAATCTCCATCTGAGGGATAGGATCTACGATGACGGTTATTATCGGGTAGAAGCTAAGAGACTGGCCGACTCCATCGAAGAGACAGGCAGTTACGACCTTGAGGACTATCCTCACATAATAGGAGTCTATCCCGAATCCGAGGGGGAACTCTACAAGAGCGATGAGCACTATCTCATCATCGAAGCAAATGACGAGCTCTATCGAGTCGAATATAAGACAGACAAACATAAAAGTATAATATTTGTTGTTAATGGAAGTCTGAGCATTGCATTTGCGGTCATTTTCGCGGTGCTTATATACATAATGCGCAAGATCATCAGACCCTTCGGACGACTGACAAATGTGCCTACAGAGCTGGCCAAGGGAAATTTGGCAGTCGAGATCCCGGAGGAAAAGAGTCGCTTCTTCGGCAAATTCACCTGGGGCGTCAATATGCTCCGCGAGAGCATCGAGAACAGTCGTCAGAAAGAGATAAGCATGCAGAAGGATCGAAAGCTCCTCCTCTTATCCCTCTCTCACGACATCAAGACTCCCCTGTCTGCTATCAAGCTCAATGCCGAAGCACTGGAAAAGGGACTTTATAAGGACGAGGAGAAAAAACACAGCGCCGCCATAAACATCAAAAAACGCGCAGATGAGATCGAGCACTTTGTAAAGGAGATCACGGAAGCTGCCAGCGAGGATTTCATGACTTTTGAAGTGAAGAAGACAGAGGAATTTTTAAGCAGGATCATCAATAAGATAAACGACCGTTATGCTGCTCAGTTTGCTCTTACGGCTACAGAATTCAAGATAGAGAAGTATAGGGATTGCCTGCTGTCTTGCGATCCCGACCGTCTCGGTGAATGTCTGCAGAATCTCATCGAAAATGCCATAAAATACGGTGACGGCAGATTTATAGGCATAAGCTTCAATTCTATGGACGGCTGCGAATTGATAACAGTAACAAACAGCGGATGCAGCCTCAGCAAAAAGGACCTTCCCGAGATCTTCGAGAGTTTCCATCGAGGCAGCAACAGTACAGGCATAAAAGGCAACGGTCTGGGACTGTTTATCTGTAAAAGACTTATGACTCTTATGGAAGGTGACATCTACGCTGACATAAACGGGGATTCCTTCGAAGTAACTCTCGTCGTAAAGCTTGCCTGACTCCTACTATTATTGCTCGTAATATATAGAATTGGACTTCTTTGATGCTGTATAATTAGCCTGTCTCGATATGAGACGAGAGGATTATCATTGCGACACCTGTTCACGGTATTTAAGTGGGAGATCAGTAAGATCCTTACAAACTGGCAAAAGACGGCTGCGATATTCTTGATCCCTGCAGCCATAATGGTCTTTGCCATTAACATCTTTCCTCAACTGGTAAAGTATCTGTCTACAGGCAGCTTCGGCGGTCAAAAGGTAATAGTGGTAAACTGCCCCGACAGCTTCCGTGATTACAACAACAAAGTAGAGACTTCTTTCGATTATGAATATGAGACCTGGACCGTCGACGAACTCAATCGAGATGAGGATTATTTCTATTCAAGAGTTGACAGAGGCGAGCTTCTGGTAATCTTCGGAAGTTACGACGGCAAGAGCGCCGGCACTGATTTTGACGGAGCGGTAACGGAATTCTATAAGCATATCGCGGCAGGGGATGTCGAGTATAAAAGCGAAGCTTTCCTGGCGGTCTTCTATGCAGGGGGCGAATATGCAAACAGCCTTAATGCCACGAGCTTTGAAGAGAATGTCAGCAGTAAATTCGTATCCTCCCTTCCCGATATTCTCGGCGGCGAATACGGGGACCTCATAGCCTCCAGCTATAATGTTGATGACTATAATCCCATTACATATGTCATGAATCACAGAGCCAATGCCAATTACATGGCTGCAAGGGTAGTCCCCGGCATCCTGACTCTGCTGATGTATTATTGCGTATTCTCACTGTCGGGCGATATGATCGCCCAGGAGAAGAACCGCGGCTTCCTCGCTAAGCTCAAGATGACACCTGTCAGCCCCGGCTTTATTCTTGGAGGCAAAACACTTGCCATAGTCGGTCTCGTAACTGTATCAGGCATGGTATCCTTCGTCTTTCTCTTTATGTCATCCTGGCTTAATCACAGCAATGACTCCATGTCACTTCTGCCTTTCGGCATGTTGCTGACCCCGTCCCAGCTATTCTGCCTGATAATAGCCATGCCCCTGTCGGCTGCGGTTATGGCAGTCTACTGCGCACATGTATGCCTCTGCCTTACGAAATATCAGGACATAATCGCCAATATGCAGATCCCGCTCCTGCTCCTGCTGGTGGACTTCTTCCTGCAATTAGGAAACGCAGGCCGCCCCATGGCGCTGGAGTATCTCCTGCCGGTCCACAATACAACAGCTCTGTACAGGACCATATTTCTTTCAACATTCAAGTGGAAACACTTTGCTCAGGTCATCATCTGCAACCTGCTGGTGGTCTGGCTCGGTTTCCGTAGGTGCACAAGCATTTTCTCGGAGGAAAGCAAAAGATGATCGAGGTTAAGAATGTCAGCAAAAGATATACGGGCGACAAAATGGTCGTAAAGGATGTCAGCTTCAGCGTGAAGCCCGGCACGATCTACGGTCTTCTGGGGCCAAATGGCGCCGGCAAGACAACGCTGATGCAAATGACTTCTACCCTTCTTAAACCTACAGAGGGAACGATAGAGATCTGCGGCATCGATACGGTAAAAGAGCCTCTGAAGATCCATAAGCTCATCGGCTTTCTGACGACGGAAGTCAAGCTCGATCCCCTGTCTACGCCCAACAGGCTTTTCGATCTGTTCTACGCTCTTTATGACCTGCCCGAGGAAGAGCATGATCAGCGCAAGGCTCAGTCATTTGACCGCTTTGGGATCAGCCCCTTCGCTGACAAGAGGATCGTAGAACTGTCTACGGGTATGAAACAGAAGATATCCATTGCAATAAGCCTTATACATGAACCGCCGGTGATCGTTTTCGACGAGCCGACGAACGGTCTTGATATTCTTACTTCCAAACAGGTTACCGATTACCTTTTGGATCTTAAGAGTCAGGGCAGATCGATAATACTGTCGACACATATCTTCTCTCTGGCAGAGCAGCTGTGCGACGACATAGGCATCCTGGTAGACGGCCGGATCGTGGAAAGCGGAAGCAGCAAAGAGCTGACGGAGCTTACCGGGAGTGCGAACTTCGAGGAAGCGTTCTTTAAGCTATACAGCAAGTATCACACGGAGAATTAAGCGATGAGAGAATACCTGGCAATAGTTCGCAACTCGCTCGGAAGAACGGGCAATAAAGGTGCCAAGGCTTCCACGGCCACAGGCATCGCGATGCTGTGCTTCGGTTTTATTCTTATCTGCACCATCATCAGTTTCTACTATTGGTGGTGGATGACAAATTACTGGCACCGTAAAGAGCCCACAAAAGTCGTAATAGTAAATGCACCCCAGGAGTGGACCGACTATACAAGAGATAATCCGACTAATTACAGATTCAGCTATTATGAGCACGAGTATATTTTCGATCTGTCACAGTTTAATGAATGGATGGAAGATGAACACGCCTTCCTGACCCTCGTATTCCCCGTAGAAGAAGCAGATACGGCAAGCGGAGAGAAAACGGATATCCTGACCTTCTATCCTATAAACAGTCTCCGTAACGCAGACTACAGGAAGAACTTTGTCGACGAATATCTGGCGGGCTACCAGAAATACCTGCTGGAAGAGAAGGACATCCCCATCGCTGTTCATTCGCCTGTTTACAGTGTCAGTGATTCGGTATTCCCTTCCGAGAAAGAAGAAAGCCACGAAGGTCTCAGAGAGGGCGCACGCACGCTTGTGCCGCTCCTGTTCTTCATTGTCATTCTTTATGCCGCCATGAGCATCGGCACCACGGTCATAGCTTCCGCCAAAGAACAGGGAACGTTTGCCGCCATATTGATGACGCCGGTCAGGCGAAGCACGATCATCCTCGGATACGTAACAGCGGTGTGGATCAAGACGCTGATACCGGCGCTGGTATTGTCTGTCCCGCTTCTGATCATCCCCTTCTATCGTGCAGGCGCTTTGGCCGCCTTCCTGCTGATGGCATCTATCGCTCTATTCGTTGCCGCTCTTACGGTATTGATCTCGGCCATGAACAGCAGTGTCGTATCCGCACAGACCACTTTTCTGCCGATCTTCCTGATCTTTATCGTTCTCTGCGTCATGTGCATGGAAAGCGGCGAGGACTTCGGGCGTCTTTACTACATCATGCCCCTTTACGGACAGTTCCTCGGAAGCGGAGCCGTCTTAAGTCACAGCAGCGATTTCAATATAGTCAACACCTTCCTGTGTATTCTTATTACGACAGCTCTTGCGGTCATTTGCACGGGGATCACCATCAAACTACTGGACTTCGAACGTTTTACGGTATCGACTGTATCATCCTCAGACAAGGATCTCAGGCGCTCAGCCAAGCTGGTTGAACGCGCCAACCGCCGGGCGGCTTTTAAGCCCAAGGCATCAGTATTCGGCTACAAGCCGCGTCGCTTCATACCGGCTGCAGGCTTCATCTCCGGACAGATCCTGAGACCTCTTGGTCTCCTTGCCATTTTCCAGATGCTCGCTCTCCTTCCGCCTCTTCTTATGACAGGCGGGTCAGGTCTTACCGACATACTCCTGAGTCTTAAGGATGTAGCAACAATGGATGATGTGCTCGAATCCTCTGCGGCTATCGTCGGCGTCTTTATGAGCACGCCCGCTTTCCTTATCTCCATGGGAGTCGGATATATACTGATAATCGCCGTTTACTTTTTCCACATCAAGGTCGTCGAAAAGAACTCTCTGTCAACGATCGGTCTCTCCTTTGACCGCCGTGCCATCACGCGATATCTTGTCGGCATTCCATTAGGCGCCGGCATGATAGGGCTTGTCTTTCTGATCCTTATGGCTACCGGTAACATCGAGATCGCATCGACCGGGATCAAGAACTCTGATATCCCTCTCCTGCTTGCTTATTTCTTCATGTGGATCCCGCAGGGCGCTACTGAAGAGATCATGTTCCGAGGCTTTATGATGTCCCGTACCGCATCAAGATTCGGTCTTGTTCCGGCTGTCGCAGTATCGTCTCTTCTCTTCTGTTTATTCCACGGTCTGAACCCGGGCTTTACGCCTCTGGCTCTTATCAACCTTATCCTGATATCCGTGCTCTACGCCCTGATCGCTCTCAAGACTTCCCAGATCTGGACCCTGTGCGCTGCTCACACCATGTGGAATCTCACACAAGGCAATATCGTAGGACTCGAGGTCAGCGGCAATTCAGGCGGAGTATCCTTTATCAGCAGCCGCGCCACATCTTCGTCTGCCGCGAACGTTCTTTGGACCGGCGGATCATTCGGTCCGGAAGGCGGTCTTGCCGTGACACTTATAGTCGTGGCAGCCATCGCTGTCGTGCTTCTGATATCGGCTGCCAAGAAGAAAAACGCCGTGACCGAGTCTGCCAAATAGTATTAGTGTATAATCGAAAATATGGAATAAAAGATCATATCTCGGGAGGGACAGATTATGGCAGATCAACGAGGGACCCGTAAGGGAAGTATTTTCGATCAGAGAGCAAATCTCTATGCCGGCTATAACGGGAACGGTCAACCCCGGTATTTCTATCAGAGACCCGATAATAACAGAAAACTTAAGCTCGTAAAGATAATCGTTATCGCTTTTGTCATCATGACTATTCTGCCTGTCGTCATCGGCTCGGTCATGCTCGGCTTTTTTAGCGGCAAACAAACTATCAAGCCCTCCTCCTATGATTCCGGTGTCATGATCGAAGATACGGCAGGTATCTTAGGGGATACGGATGAACTGGAAAACCAGCTTGAGATACTGCTTGATAAGACAGGTGTATCGGCTGTCATTATCACCATCGACAACAGCGTATGGCAGGATGGCAGCGACATCTGCAAGGGGGATGAGATCGACCTGATCACGGGGGACAACTATAGAGATCTGACTCAATACACGGCAGATCTTTACAGCAGAAATTTTGATGATCAAAAGCACTGGCTCGTTGTGCTGGCCAATGATCAGTTAGGCCTCGGATACGAAGAGAACTGGAACTGGGCAGACTACCGAGGAGAGGATACCAAGTCATTCCTGTCTGATTCCGCTATAAGAAAATTCAACGAGACGCTTAAGAATGAACTGGATAAGAAGCAAGCCCCTTCCTACGCGCTCTACGAAGCAACTCATGATCTTATAAGATATACTGTAATCTCAAAAAGTCTGACAAAAATGGTCACGAAGCTCGCGCTCTTCTTCGGGATCATGATAGTTATAACCTGTGTGCTTTTCAAATTAAGGTTCTTCAGGAAAGCTTCTGAGCATCGTAATTACAAATCATCCTTTAATTCATCTTACGGGGCACCGCCGATGCCGACTCCTCCTCCGACCGGTCCGATAAATACAGTAACTCCGCCTACACCTACGGCAGCTCCCGGCTCCACATATACAGACTTCAGATCGCCTTATAGTGGGGATGATTCAGCTTCCGAACAAAGCAATCCTTTCCAAAAAATCACGCCAAACAGTGACTCTGACTATGGAGACGATGAAGCCGAGGGCGGCGAAAGCCTTATCGCCAGTCTTTTCAAGCGAAAAAAAGATGATGATTACGAGTAATTCTCCTCTATATACAGCTTCAGTCTGGACGAGAGGCTCTCGGCGATATCCCTCAGATCACGCCCTTGTGTATCATATGCAGAAAATGAACCCGTTACACTGACAGTCAACTACACCGTATACTCACGAGAGCTATCCGGGACATACGACAGCTTAGATTCGAATGGGTCGGTGCCTGCTGTCGCAATAGTTGCCGCCTCAGTTATATCAGTGCTATTATTAGTTACACATAATAAGGGGAGGAAAGAATAAATGTCACAAACAGTCGGAAACGGATCACGTCAAGTCTGGCCAGATTCTCATACTAGCGAGATACCGAATCACGCTTCCGGGTGTCTCAAGGGATGCCTCATCATATTCATGATCCCGTTTATCCTTCCTGTGTTTATTGGTATTGCAGTGATATTCACCAACATTGGGAACGAGAAGATCTCTACTGACAAATACGATGCCGGCACATTCATCGAGGACAATGCCGGGGTTCTCGGCGATACTTCCGAGCTTGAGAACGCCATGGATGACTTTCTCGACAAATCCGGTGTATCAGCAGCTGTTGTCACGATAGACAACCGCGTCTGGCAGGAAGGCAGATCCTATACAAACAATCCGGATCTATACCTCAACGGTCCCTACACTGACATCGAGCAGTATGCATCCGATCTTTACAACGACATGTTCGACGACGAGTACCACATCCTGGTCGTTTACTCGACAAATACGGAGATAATAGACTCTGAGAACTGGTATTATGAGCTTATAGCGGGCAGCAAGATCGACAGTTCGATCCCCGATTCCGATATCGAAGAATTCGACGTTAACCTTTATGCCAACCTGCTCAACGTAACACAAAACCCCAGTGATGCTCTTACCGATTCCTTCTACACATTTACTGATGACCTGAGTTATGTCAAGTTCCCGCTTTCACTTAAACTTCTCATAGCAGGATTCTGCTTCTTCTTCGCATTTTCGGCCATCTTCATCATCGTAAAGATAATCAAATTCACCAACTCTCGAAAAGGCGATGCCGCAGGTAATATGGTCTTCCCTCAATCATCTCCCTACGGTGTTGACAGTTCGGCCGATAGTATACCGCCTTACGGGAGCGGCGCATCTTCGGCCGCACCTCCGGCCGCACCTCCGGCGCCCTACAAGGACGATGACGCATTCAAAGCTTCAGAAACTATTAGCACAGACAAAACACAATCATCTTCTGCACATACTTACGATAAGTCATACTATGAAGAAGATGATGCCAAGGTCGACGGTTTGTTCTCAGGCCTGTTCAAGAAGCGCGACGATGACGGCGAGTGATCAATCGTTGGGATAACCTAATTTAGAAGCTCACTTCGGCATCCACACCCTTCGCCCGTCTTCAGTTACGGCAGTCACGAACGGTGTGTCGTAGACCTCAGTCAGCAGGTCGCCGTCGAGAGCATCAACTGTGGCAATGATCCCTCCAGACTTCATCATAACAAAGCGGTCGGCTACGCCGGAAGCGGCATTCAGATCGTGAAGGACAATTATGACGGATCGACCGCGGGAAACAAGATCAAGGATGACTTCCGTAATCATGCGAACATGCCTGGGATCAAGACTGGATGTCGGTTCGTCGAGGATGAACCAGCCGGTATCCTGGGCGAGTGCACGGGCGATCATTGCGCGCTGCTTCTCACCGCCGCTTAAGGTATCAAAGATCTGGTCCTCCATTCCCTCAAGGCGCATGGAATGAATAGCCGCGTCAACAAGATCGCGGTCTGTTTTATTAAGCCCGCCGAGGAATTTACTCCTGTCATATCTTCCGAGACATACATAATCTCTGAGTGTCAATGCTATGCTGCCGTATGTCTCCTGGGCAACATAAGCAAGTTCGCCTGTCGATGCATATAGGCGGACTATCTGTTTAACGAGAGTCGACTTACCGCAGCCGTTGGGGCCCAGTATACAATGGATCTTCCCCGGGGCAAAAGACAGATTTATATTGTCGAGGATTTTTCGATCACCGTAAGCAACCGTAAGATCTTTAATGTCTATGGTCAGGGGTGTTATCATGCTCGTATCTTACCCCCTTTACGCACAATACGATTTTTCATCAGAAGCCAGAGGAAATAAGGGGCGCCGATAAGACTGGTCAAGGCACCGATGGCCATCTCGCCGGGGGCAACCACGGTCTTGGCGAAGGTATCACAAACCACAAGAAAAACAGCGCCGACAAGGAAGCTCAGTATAAGCTTCTCGCGCATTTTTCGAGCACCGAAAAACTCCACTATGTGCGGAATTATAAGACCCACGAAGCCGATAATGCCGGTTGCGGCCACGCAGCAAGCCAGCAGTATTGACGACAGACAAAGCACCACGCCCATAGTCGACGAACTCTTGACCCCCAGTGTCAGCGCAGTCTCGCGCCCCAGCTTCAGAACATCGATCCTCGGCGCCATGATTATCAGCAGCGTCAGACACACCGCATCCGCTATCAGCATGGTCAGCACCTCGGAGAAAGATGAATTGGACAGGGAGCCCAGCATCCACAAATAGATACGATCCATGTTGGCACGATGAAAGGTCATCAACACCGTGATCAAGGCGCTCATAATGGACGAGATCGCAATACCTGCCAGCAAGGTGGAGTTCATGTCATATTCGCCGGTCTGCTGGGCGATAACAAAGACCATAAACCACGTTATCGCCGCGCCGATCATGGCACCGATGTATGTTCCGGTAAAAGTTCCTCCGACAATCGCCCCGTCAAAGCCGCAGATTATCGCGATCGCGGCGCCGAGGGCGCTTCCGGATGAGATCCCCAGGACAGAAGGATCAGCCATCGGGTTACGGAAAATTCCCTGCATGACTGCGCCGACTGCTGCCAGCGCGCCGCCTACCAGCGCACCCATCGCCACGCGCGGGAGCCTGATGCGTTTAAGGATTACCAAGGTCGTCCGACTAAGCTCATCTTCCCTTCCTGTAAAGAATTTAACAATATCGCCAATCTTGATGTTGGCACTTCCGAGGCAAGAAGAGACTGCCATCGCACATAAAAGCACGATGGCAGCCACGGTCACCTTCAGAATAAACCTGCTACCTGTCTTATCAGGCTGCATCAGCTTCTGCTTCTGCATAATCGGCAACGAGTCCCTGGATCAGCTCAATAGCATCAACATTACGAGGTCCCTGTCTGTCGAAAAGGTTTACGTCAACAGTGATGACTCTGCCCTCTTTCACAGCTGTAAGAGAAGCATAAGGCTCCATTGTCGTGATATCGGTTGCCCAATCAGGGATCAGCAGATAGTCAGGATCTGCCTCAAGGATAGCCTCCTGAGAGATGCTCCAACCGTCTGCCGCAGCGCCGGCATTGACAGCTCCTGCCAAAGTGATGAGGTTGTCGACGAATGTGCCCTCGCCGGCCGTGAAATCACCATACTCACCGTAACCGGCTACATAGTAAACGCTTACATCGGCATCAACAGAGGAATCAACTACCTCTGCGACTCTGTCGGAGAGGCTCATGGCGAGCTCCTCACCCTCTTCGCTCATGCCGATAAGGTCAGCTACCATCTGAACGTGAGCTATCATATCCTCAACGTTAGCGCCATCTTCGACTACAACGAGCTCAAGACCGGCGTCACTGATGGCATTCTGAGCATCCTCAGAAAGGAATACTGAAGCGAAAACGATATCCGGCTCAAGCGTGATTATCGTCTCAACATCGGGATCCATCGTATCGCCTACAACTGTCTTGGTGAAAACATCTTCGGGATAATCATCATAAGATGTAACACCAACGACTTTGTCACCGCCGCCCAGAGCGAAAACGATCTCCGTGACCGTGGGTGACAGGCTCACGATCTTGCTGACAGCAGCATCAGACTCAGATGGCTCTGCCTCGTCAGTCTCTTCGGGAGCCTCTGTCTCATCGGCCGCCTCTGTCTCTTCAGCAGCCTCAGTATCCTCAGTTGCCGCTGTTGTCTCGTCAGAGTCCTTGTCACTGTCAGAGCACGCACAAAGAGCGCCTCCAAGCATGGAAACGACAAGAACCAATCCTGCGATTCTTCTTTTCATAATTAACCTCCGAGCTTTGCCGCCCACCGCAGCAAAACACGTAAAAACAAACTCATCGGCAGGTTTCCTGACTTATGCCTTTAAGAGTATCTCCCTTCTCAGACGCATTGGACGTCCAATGGATATGAGATCTCATAAGCACTGACAGTAGCGGGGGCTGTCCGGGATTTGCACCCGGTTCCCTTTTACCTCCTTTTACGGAGCACCGACGGTACTTTGCATTATAAAATATGCAGCAAATGTCATCAATTGTTATAATGAACTAAATAAACGCTCAGAGAGGGGAAAAGATGAGCATCATGCCATCTGCTATTTAATCTATGCCGTCATTTACCGAGTCAGCGATCAAGAACTCTTTTCTTAAGCTACTGGAACAAAAACCATTATCGTCAATAACCGTCAAGGATATCGTTGAGGATTGCGGGATCAACCGTAATTCCTTTTATTATCACTACCATGATATCCCTTCTCTTCTTGAGGAAATGATAACGGACGAGGCCGTCAGGATAACATCGGAATACAAGACTTTCGACAGCATCGAGGACTGCATGATGGCTACAGTTGACTTTGCCTTAGAACACAGACGAGCGGTTTTACACATCTATAATTCCGTAAGCCGTGATGTCTACGAAGAATATCTCTGGAAGATCCTTATGCACCTGATATCGGAATATTTTGATATGCTCTGCAAAGGCATAAAGATAAAGGATGAAGACAGGGAGATAATCGTGTCAGCCACCGTATGCCAGTGCTTCGGCATGATAATAAAGTGGATGAGAGAAGGCATGACCGACGATATAAGATCAAGGTTTGCCCGTTTCTGGGAGCTCTACGGCGGCATCACAGAGTCGGCGATCCGTAAGAGCGCAGAGCAATAAACTGCCGGCCGAATGTCACAAAGCCCTTATGTCCCTCAAATGAGGCCTTTTTGTCTACCTTTTCGAAAAAGAGAGACATGATTGGTAGACAGCCACCCTCACACATTCCGTTTCCCAGAACACTTCCCTGCACACAGGGAACTCTATCGGGAAATCCAATCTCAACTCCCTGTGCTCCATAGCCTCTTTTGGGCATTTCACCCCCATTTGCCCAAAACTTGGACACGGGCTCCTTTTTGCATATTCAAGCAGCAAACGCCCTTTGTTATCCTTTGCCTTGGAAAAAGAAAACGAGGTGAGATAAATGAGATCTATTCTGCCCATGAGAACAGCCAAGATCGGATATATAGTTATCTCGATCATATTCGCTTTTCTGGGCGGTCTGATGATCATCTTCCCCGACTTATCTGTCAGGACAATAGCCATATGTGTCGGCAGCGTAATGATCCTCTTCGGCATTATTAAGCTGATCGGATATTACTCCAAGGACCTCTTTCGGCTGGCTTTTCAGTTCGACATGGAGTTCGGAATTCTCTCGATCATTATCGGCATTCTGATCTTAAATCACACGAATGCGGCTATCAGCTTTATGACAACGGCTTTGGGCATAACGATCTTTGCCGAAGGGCTCTTCAAGATCAGGATCGCCGTTGACTCGAGGAGGTTCGGGATAAGATCCTGGCCTGTCATCATGTTGCTGGCTGTCATTTCCTGCGTCTTCGGCGTAGTCCTGATATATCTGCCGGACAGCAGCGCGAGATTTCTCACCGTCATGCTCGGGATCGAGCTTTTGGCCGAGGCGTCATTAAGCTTCTCGGTCGCACTTTTTACCGTAAAGATCATCCGGAATCAGAGACCTGACCGGATCGATAAAGAATGGGAGGTATGACAAATGGACTCAAAGATCATTGAAGTAAGCGATCTGACCAAAGACTACGGCTTCGGTCGCGGCGTCTTTGATGTTTCTTTCCACGTCGGAAAAGGCGAAGTGTTCGGTTTCTTAGGCCCTAACGGAGCCGGCAAATCAACTACCATCAGACACTTGATGGGGTTCTCCAAGCCCGATTCCGGCAGCACCAGGATCTTCGGCAAGGAGACCTTCAGCAACTATCATCAGATCCTGCAAAATGTGGGCTATATCCCCGGTGAGATCGCCCTTCCGGCCGGACTTACGGGATATGAATTCCTGAGGATGATGATGGATATGCAGCACTGCAAGGATGACAGTCACCTTAAGAAACTGCTGGATATTTTCGAGCTGGATCCGGCCGGCGAGACCAAGAGGATGAGCTTGGGCATCAAGCGTAAACTGGCCGTCGTAACGGCTTTTATGAACGACCCTGATGTTCTCATAATGGACGAACCTACGAGCGGTCTTGACCCGGAGATGCAGCAGGTATTTATTGACTACGTCAAGGAAGAAAAGAAGCGAGGCAAGACTATCCTTCTTTCCAGTCACATCTTCTCCGAAGTCGACGCTACCTGCGACAGGATCGCCATCATAAAGGATGGGCGGATAGTCTCAGACTTCGTTGCAGATGACTTGAAACACGCTACTCGAAAAGAATACGAGGTCACTTTCGATGACTCGGACAGCTACAAGGAGTTCCAGCAATTCGCCAAGGATTGTGACTTCCTTGATATCGTAAGTCTTAATGACTCCAAGAACAGACTTCGTATCGTGACCGACGACAAATATATCAATCAGGTTGTAGCAGTTCTGGCTCAATACAGGATTACAGGCCTTCATCATCGAAAAGAAACTCTCGAGGACTACTTCATGAGCTACTACAAGGAAGACAAGGAATACGGAGGTGCATTTGCAGGATGAAAAACGTGATTGAACTTCTGGGACTCACCAAAGACTACGGCGAAGGCCGTGGTATCTTCGATCTGAATATGACCATCGGCGAGGGCGAGATGATGGGCTATGTCGGAACAAACGGCTCCGGCAAGACTACGACGATCCGTAATATCATGGGCTTCCTAAAACCCACATCCGGTTGCGCCAAGGTCAATGGTCTGACTGCTTGGGAGCACTCCAGCGAATATATAAAGAATATCGGTTATGTGGCCGGCGAGATCGCATTCCCCGACTTGAAGACCGGCACTGAATTCCTGAAGAGCCAGGCTGATTTCCTGGGACTTAAGGATATGTCCTATGCGGACGAATTAGTACAGAGACTTCAGCTGGATCCCAGCGCCTCCTTGAAGCGTATGAGTAAAGGAATGAAACAAAAGACCGCACTGGTTGCGGCTCTGATGGCTGATCCGGCAATAATCATCCTGGATGAACCGACCACCGGTCTCGACCCGCTGATGCGTGACAGTTTCCTCGAGATAATCAAGGAGGAACATAAGAAAGGCAAGACGATCTTCATGAGCAGCCATATGTTCAACGAACTCGAGACCACATGCGACCGCGTTGCCATGATAAGCAACGGACACATAATAGACATCGCGGATATCGAGAAGATCCATAAGCGCCCGGTCAAGGAATTCAAGATCGAATTCATGACAGAAGCAGACTACAAACGCTTCAAGAACGGCAAATACAGGATCACCCGTGATCAGCCTCAGTATAATCAGCTTACGGTAGGAGTTACGCGCGAGGAACTGCCGCAGCTGCTAAAAGACCTGACAGGTTTTGAGATCAGATTCATATCCGAGGTCATCTATGACCTGGAGCGTCATTTCAGCGAGATAATCGCACAGCAGAAGGAGAGTAAGCGAAATGTTCAGTAAATCATTATTTAAGCAGTCATGCAAAGCAAACGGGGTCATGTGGATCATTATCACCGGCGCAGTTTGCTTCATGTTAGCCAGCGTCATGCTGATCGCAGGTAACGGCAAACTCAGTATGACGAGAGAAGCAATCCACGGTACGGTCGTAGAGACAGAGGTCAAGGCCAAGATCGAGGACACATCACTTTCATATTACAAGACGGCAAGTGATGCTATGGAGTTTTTCGAAGAAAAATACAGTGCCTCTTATCAGGAAAACTTAACGGAACTGATGGCAAGCGGCATGGCAGAAGATGAAGCCGGGAAAACCGCCGGTCAGGCAGCCTATGTTGCAGCTGCAGGCAGTCTGTCCGATGAATATCTGCCGGCCCTTCTGACAACTCTCGGCTATGAAGCCGATTCCGAAGAGGCTAATGCGATACAGGGTGTCGTTTTCGCTACTCTTAACCCCATGCAGGAAGACGGAAGTTACATGTTCGACGACTACTATGCATCTATCGGCGAAGAAGCTCCAAGGTATGAGACAGTTCTCGCAACTCTTACGAGCGAACTTCATAATGATGTTCGTGATAAATATGTTATGGATACGACAGCTGAATTTCTCGCAGGACATTTTGTTTCAGCTGAGAATAATGCCAAGATGATGGAAGAACTGTCCGGCTATGGAATTACAGACGAGCAGTATGCTGAATTCGGATACACAGATTACGCTCATGTAAAGAACATCGCCGAATCAGCGATAGTAGAATACAGAAGCAAGCTGGAATACCGTCTGGATAATATGACTTCAGAAGAGACAGTTGACGGCATAAAGGAAGAGCTGGCCGCGACTATCCCTCAAAGCCTGCTCTCTCAGCTGCCTGAAGAAGTAAGTGATGCGATAGATGAGATCGGACAGATGGATCTTTACGGCATCCTTGTAGGCTCCATCTTCTTTAAGATGGCAGGTCTTTTGCTTCCCATCATCTATATGATCATGGCCTCGAATGCTCTTATCTCCGGCCAGGTCGATTCAGGCTCCATGGCCTACATTCTCTCCACTTCAACCAAGCGCAGGACCATCGCATTTACACAAGCAGTCTACCTCGCAGGTTCTATCCTCGTTATGTTCATACTGACGGCCATAACAAGTGTAGTATGTTTCCGGATTGCCGATGTTAATACGGATCTGGATATCCCGAAGCTGCTCATTATCAACCTGGATGCATTCCTTGTTATGTTCGCCATGAGCGGAATATCTTTCCTGGCTTCCTGTTTCTTCAACAGAAGCAAGAATGCTATGGCTATCGGCGGCGGTCTTAATATGTTCTTCCTCGTTGCCACCATGTTAGGACTCTTCGGATCTCCCGTGCTTCCGTCCATCATTCGTATGAACGACCTGAATACATTCAACTATGTATCGATCATATCCCTTTTCGATGTGGTAGATATCCTTAAAGGCGGAACAGATTTCATCTATAAGATGTTCATTCTTGTCGCAGTAGGTCTTATCTGCTACATCACCGGCAGTGAATATTTCACCCGAAAAGATCTGCCTTTGTAATATAGTCCGTTTTTGCCTGACTATCCCATATCCCACGAAAGGGCTGCCTCACTTATTACACTGAGACAGCCCTTTTGGATTGTTATAAATATGCGCAAAAAGGGGATTATACTCGACCTTCCATTATCTCCTCTACAACTGCCTTAACTGCCTCGGAATCGTGTCGGATCATCTGATTCTCGTCGATCCTGATCATCTGTCGCTCTATGACCTTGTATGAATGATCAGTCTCTTTCGAACGAACGGACACCGAACCTTCGGCCTTATATCGGTCATAGACATCCTGAGGGATATAAGTTGTATCAAGGATAACCACATCAGCAGCCCCCTGATATGAATGCTTCTCGAGGGCTCGCACATGATCCTCCATGCACATGCCGGTGGTCTCTCCCGGCTGCGTCATGGCATTGCAGAAATAAATATGCGGGCAGGGGTTGGAACGGATTGCATCGCTTATACCTCCGACGATCAGGTTCGGGATTATGGAAGTATATAAAGATCCGATGCCGTAGATGATCAGATCAGCCTCGCGGATAGCATCGAGAGCCGGCTCATATGCGGGAATATCCTTGGCATAGAAAACATGATCTATCCTCTTACCGGCCTTGGGGATCTCGGCCTCACCTGTCACAATCTCCCCGTCAGTCATAGTCGCCTCCAAGGTCACCTGCTCAAGTGTCGAAGGAAGAATGTTGCCGTCGACTCGCATAACCTTGCTGGCAGCCTGGACCGCGCCCATAAAAGAGCCGGTGATGTTTATAAGAGCCAGGATTATCAGGTTGCCGAGATTATGACCGCCCACATCCTGATCACCTTCAAAACGATAATTGATCAGTTCCGAGAAGAGCTTATTCTGACTGTCGCCCGCCATGGCAACGAGAACATTACGGATATCGCCTACTGCCGGGACATCATAGACATCACGTATTCGTCCGGTACTTCCGCCGTTATCGGCAACGGTAACGATAGCGGTTATCTCCGCATCCTTTATTCGCTTCATGCCCGTAAGCATTGCCGACAGGCCGGTGCCTCCTCCAATAACAACAAGCTTCATTATGTCACCTTATCACTTCAATATTCCGTAATCGGCACAGATGCCTGCCCATTCGGCCGAGCCTGCGAAGCCCCGGAAGACGGACTCGCGCGATGCGCCGGCCGCCAGCTGTCCTTTCCAGTCGGCAAAGCCTGCCGGATCGGGTTCACGATCCATGAATGTGCGATAGAGTCTTGTAACATACTCGGCATCACTGTAATTTGCATCGATAAACTCGGCCGAGAAGAAGAATCCGTGAGCAGCCTCAGATCCGGTTATCTTCATGTTGGCAATCTGATCCGCCCAATCATTGAGACCGTTCACATCTGCCTCTCTTCCGAGACATGTTGTGTAAAGTCTTGTAGCGAAGTTAATAATGTCCTGAGAAGGAGCTACTGTGATATTGGGAGCGAATGTCGAACCGGAAGCGATCCCGTAGATCAGGCAGAGATTTGCCCATTCGGTCGAATTGATAAAGCCGTCGATGACCTGCTTCTTCGACCATCCGGAAGACATCAGATTCAGCCAGCTTGCCTTCTCAGCGTCCGGCTCTCTATCGAAAAAAGTCCTGTAAAGAACATCCAGAAAGTCTGAATCACTCATATTCTTATCTATGAACTCAGGTGAGAACAGGAATCCTCTTGCCAGGTCAGCGCCGGTATAGCCTTGTGTCCTGACTCTGTTAAGCCAATCCGCCTTACCGTGAGGGTCTGAGGGACGGTCCAAAGCAACCGTATAAAGCCTCTCGATAAAAGCAGCAACACCCTTCTCAGAAGCAGGCGCAGACGTAACCTCCGGCTTTGACGTAGGTGTCGCGGAAGGCTTTGTGGTCGTGGTCGATGTTGGCTTTGATGACGGAGTTGCCGTCGGCGTATTCGTTGCAGTCGGCGTCGGAGTGACTGTTGTGATAACTGTTCCGGGATTGACCAGCAACAACAGGTTCTCACCTTCTATAGCGTATCGGTCATACTGTTCCGTATCAGAATCATTCCCGGTGTTAAATGCCTTCTTAAGGAACGGATTATATGCAATGCAAAGCTGAGTGATATTGGTGTAGTGACATTCCAGATACGTTAAGGCCGGATTATGGCTCAGGTCAAGAGATGACATATTCTCGTTGCCATAACACAGGAGTTGATCAAGATCGGCATACTCGCTCAGGTCAAGTCCGGAGAGGTTATTATCATAACAGTACAACATATGGAGATTGGAACATCCTGTGATATTGAGTTGACTTATCTGATTTCTGCCACACTGCAGATTATCAAGATTAGTACAATTGCTCACATCCAATTCAGTGAGATTATTCACCGAGCAGAAGATACGATCCAGTGTATCCGTGTGCGGAAGCTTAAGTGACTCGAGCTTACAGTTCATACAATTTACAAACTCGAGCGCTGTATTCTGGCTCAGGTCGAGCCCGTGTTCGCTGAGATCATTGTCTGAACAAGCAAAGTTCTTAAGGTTATATAAGAACTCGATGCCGGCAAAATTACTTATGCCCTCTCCCGAGGCATCGATATCAGTGATCTTTTCGATCTCCTCGTAATTCAATTTGGAGTCAAAATCGAGATTAAAAAACATGTCCAGATAGTCTCTGAATGCGGCATCCGGGAAATTCTCTGCCGACAGATCGATCCCGTCTGCTCTGACATCCTGAACATGCAAGGGCATCATCGGCATGGCCAATATAGCAACAAACAATATACTTACAGCCTTAACCAGTCTTTTCATACTCGACCTCCACACTTACAGAGAATATCGCTTACTTCCTTTCGAGCAGGATTATTAACGATTATACACTATCAGAATAAAGGTTTATCACTTCAGTATTCCATAGTCAGAACATATCAGCGCCCATTCAGCTGAGCCCGTGAATCCGTTGAAAACACTTTCGCGCGATGCGCCTGCTGCCAGCTGCCCTGTCCAATCCGCGAAGCCCGCAGGATCAGGCTCACGATCCATAAAGGTGTGATAAAGTCTCAATACATATTCATCATTACTGATATTGCTGACCTTGAACTCCTCGCTGAAGAAGAAGCCGTATGCCGCTTCAGACCCGGACACTTGGTTATTTGCCAGACGGTCAGCCCAGTCCGCGAGTCCGGCAGGATCGGGGTCTCTAACAAGACAAGTAGTATAAAGTCTCGTCGCAAAACCTATTATCTGTTCATTCGGCTCAATATGCGTGTCCGGAACACCGGCGCCACCGGAGTCGATCCCGTACTTCCAGCACAAGGTCGCCCACTCAGTCGAATTAATGAAGCCGTTGATGATGTCCGTCCGCGGGGCACCGCCCTCGAGCATTGAAACCCAATAAGACAATCCATAGTCATCTGCTTCACGGTCAAAAAAAGTCCTATACAGTGTGCGCACAAACTCTTCATTCGGAAGGTTCTTGTTATTAAACTCTACTGACGTCAGGAATCCCATCGCGACTGCTCCTCCGGATTCCTGACCGGAGGTGATGGCACTTATCCAGTTAGCCTTACCGTCTGCATCGGACGGACGCCCCAGCGCCACGGAGTAGAGCCTCTCGACGAAGCCCTTTACACCTTTCTCGTGCGCCTCGAAATGCCCGTCTTCGATAGAGATGGTGTAGAAATCCGTTTGAACGTCATTCTCAGTCGTGATATATGACCAGTCGTCCGTTTCCAGGTCGTGACTATAATGTCCGCTCCAACGCGGATCAGATGCAGCCCATACTATCTCACCGTCAACTACGATAGGTTCAGAATCAGACAGTCTTCCTGCACTGTATGTATACAGTTGACCGAGTTCATTACCGGATCCGTCGTAGAACCGGTATTGCAGTTCATGCTTCCAGTTCTCCCACAAAACAGAAAACCTGTTGTCGCCGATCTTAACGATATACGGTCCTTCCGCGATCGACTCCGGATCATCCGTCAACCACTTAAAGTCCACCTCTCCGCTGTCCTTGTTCGTAACCGCAAGGAAAGCGTTCATGGGATATTTGTCAGCACCATAGATACTGGAATCATAATTGTAATAAGGCGGAGTGGGACAAGGCCATACGGATTGGTCTATGCTCGATCCTGCTACAAGGTATGAGCTGTCTGATACTGTCAGTCCTGTAAGTTCGGCATAGGTTTGATAATTTCCTACTCCTCCGCCGATGCCGAGTATCTCAGTGTAATCCCACCCGTATACGTCTATGCCATCGGTTACCTTATTGGGCGACACAAAAAGACCTATCGATCTCGGATATGCATCTCCATGATCGGCACATACCGCATACCCGTTATCGATCTCCACCAGCTGGTTGAAAGAATGGCTGACATATCCTCTCTGCCGACCCGCAACAGATGTAATCGAATCTGTTATTGTCATTGACTGTCTGTCAACTACGATAGTGACATTGGCCTGATGTTTTACTCCGTCACTTGATTTGTACATTACATGACAGGTCCTTATTACCAGATAGTCCCCGTAGGCAGCAATATCAGCAGAACCGAAAGCAAAAGGTTCCGTTGTATTACAGTCATAGAGACCGCAGGATGATACTCTGTTCCAGGAAAGATCATACTTTGTCAGTCTGAAGCATTCAACGTCCGGCGACTCACCAAGATTCTTCTGCCCGCTCAATATGTAATAGTTTCTTCCGTCAGAATAAAAGGTACCGAATAACGGCAGTTCCTGCGGGATCCTTCTGGTAGAGATCAGATCATATGAGGCATCATAATACTCCACGATGTAGTCATGTCCGCCGGACCCGCTGAAGAGCATATAGTTACCATTTGATGTGTGCTCCAGATATGTTGAGACAGGCTGCCCGTAATCACCGTTATAAATTGATGTGTGTTCAACCCTGATCGTATGGGCTCCGACCGCTGCAGACATAACAACGATCAAGATAACAGCGATCAATGTAGATATAGATCTTTTCATGTTCCTTCCCCCTCTTTTCACCGGATCTCAAGCAGCTCTCACACTATCTCATCCACCCACATGGCCGGTCTTACGCCGCGCTGCCAGTCGACCCATATGCCATGCTCGTTTATGCTTCCCGGGATCTCCACATAAGCTGCGTTCATCCTGTAGCTGCCCGGCGACCTGAGCCACCAGTTGCACTGGCGCGAATCAAGATCTGCGATCTCTTCGTCGCTGTTATCGATGTTGTCCGCCAGAACGCATATGCGATCCTCATCCTCATCATAATAATTCCTGACTTCATCAAGGCTCAGAAGGAAGACCTTATCCTGTGTGTCGTTGCCGCCTTCTATGTTATAGAATTCGTTATCGTTGTTTATAACGGTCGTCGTCAGGATATGCTCCTGCTGCTCCCCGTCGAAAGCCTCTTCGATGAAACTGCCGTTCAGCCATCCCCTGAGCGTACATTCCTCCCATGAGAGAGTAGTCTGCGACTCGTTATACCGCATAATATCTATTGCTCTCGTGCTTACTATGAGCATCTGTCCTTCGTCGTTGATGTCAAGGATCTCCCACTCGATGTCCTCTCCTTTATATGAACCCATGGATACTACGTCCCCGACCTCGGGATCTGATGAACTCTTGCTGCAGGCACTTAACAGAGTTACGGCAAGGATAGTCATGAGCAACAAAGATATTATCTTACGCATCTTAAGAAACTCCTTTTCGAGCAGGATATATGTTCTTATTATACCACCGCGGGCATGAAGTGGTGCGGGATGCTTTTCGAAAAGAGCTGTCGAAAAGAGCTTATCCTTCGCCCTTGACATATCAAAGCTTCGCTGTTACAATTTATGAGCATTATTTGAGGTCTTTATATGGCGGCATAGCTCAGTTGGCCAGAGCGTCCGGTTCATACCCGGCAGGTCGTAGGTTCGAATCCCACTGCCGCTACCAAATAAGGCCCGTTGGTCAATCGGCTAAGACGTCGCCCTTTCACGGCGGAGAGACGAGTTCAACTCTCGTACGGGTCACCAGAGCGACAAGAGTCGTACATTTAAGGGGCTGTCTCAAAACTAAATTGAGATAGCCCCTTAACTTTGCAAAAGAAA
>CAMNGC010000012.1 GCA_946537885.1 uncultured Clostridia bacterium | reverse complement strand
ACATTTTAAAGGGATGCCCCCAAGTGAATTAAATCACTTTTGAGACATCCCCTTTCTCTTAAAACCGCCAGGGATTAACTCAACTGTTAAACCGGCTTGGGTTAACACGGGAGGTAAAAGAGAATACTTACTCGTCGATCTCAGGCACTTCCAGTATCTCAAAGCCATCAAGACCACTCAGATCGTGGGATGCTATGATCAAGGTGCGTCCATTCCGCTTCTCCATAATATAAGCAATTGCCGCCTCGCGCGCCTTTGCGTCAAGCCCGGTAAAGGGCTCGTCCATGATAAGCACATCCGATTGAGACAACACGGCGCGCGCGATGGCTACTCGGCGTCGCATTCCGCCTGACAGTTCCGCTACGGAGGCCTTAGGATTAAGGTCGGGGATCAACCGTTTAAGATCTTTTTCGATGATATCAAAGGCCGGTGAGGGTTTGATAATAGCGATGTTACGGGCAGCCGTGAAGGATTCCAGCAGACGGTCTTCCTGGAAGACAACTCCGAATCCCGTCGGGTAGGGACTAATCCTGATGCTGCCGGAATCGGGCCGTACGAGACCGATGATCATATTAAGCAGCGTAGTCTTGCCAATGCCGGAACGCCCTGTCAGGAGGGTGCAGCTGCCGGGATCAAATACGGCGGTCATAGATGATAAGACCGGGCGGCCGTCGTAGTTTTTACAGATGTCTTTAAGCTCGATCTCTATCATGGCTTGGCCCTCCCGGAAGCTTTGCTGCCGATGCCGACGTTAAGAAGCAGGGTCAGCAGTGCGATAAGTAGTTTCTCGAAAATAAACGACAGCACAACAGCCGCCACAGTCCAGGCCAGCATATCAGCCGTGGCCAGACTGATCTTGGAGCGGTACATACCGTTGCCAAGTGATGTCTGAGTCTGGTCTATCAATTCTGCCGCGATGCCGCTTTTCCAAGCCATTCCCGCCGCCAAGGAGATGGCGCTCAGGAGAAATGGACGGAGATGGGGCAGATAGATATAGCGGATGCGGTCTTTGCCACTGATCTTAAAGATCTGAGCCATCTCCAACAATTTGCAGTCGGTGCTTATCATACCCTGCAAGGTGTTCAGGTAGATGATGGGAAAGACCACAAGAGCGCTGATCACGGTAGCTACGTCCGGCCCTGACCAGAGGAGAACCATGATTATGAAACTCACGACCGGCACTGCCTTCAAAGTAGTCACGGCCGGCGAAAAGAATTCTCTTATCAATTCGTATCGGAAAGAAATCAATGCCAAGACAAATGCGCTTGTTCCCCCGATAAAAAAGCCCCATGCGATCCTGGAGCTGCTGGCCAGCAGCGACTCCCGGAAAGCAGGGGTCTTGATCAATTCTTTCAAGGCGCGGAAGGTGTCTATCGGTCCCGCGATAATGATGCTGTTGTCGATCTTGACAGCGGCAAGCTGCCAGATGACCAGCCATACAAAAACAAATATAACTCGGCGAAGCCCGCTCTTAACCGATGAAGTAGAACTCATCACCGGGGACGCTTCCGCCAACTGCTGTGGGATCCTGATCGAAAAGAACCTGCAGGTATCCCGAGAGAGCCTGCTTCATGTCCTCCCCCGTGATGCATACGATATTGCAGTTAGGGATCGCTGCCGCTGCCACATTGGCATTTCCGACGATCTCCATATCAGCTGTCAATTGAGCTGTTGTCTCAACATCGTTATTGGCAGCGTCTACAGAGAGCGCATGATCTTCCAGGAACTGAGCCACATTGCCTTCATGCTCCTCCAGGAAGGCAGTGCGAACGACTGTAACACCTGTTACCATACGGGAATCATCGGATGCTTTATCCCACTCATCGGAGAGGGAGAAGACAGGAGTGATCTCGGGATTCTGGCTCGTAGCAACAGTTACGAAAGGCTGAGGCAAAACGGCGATCTGATCGGGATCTTCAGCGAGCAGAGCCGCGATCTCGCTGGCTTCAGATCTGAAATCCAACTCATAATCTTCGATCCCGTTAGCAGCCAGGATATACTTTAAGGAATACTCGGGTGTGTTGCCCTGACCTGTTGTAAGGATCGTCTTGCCCTCAAGGTCAGCAGGACTTGTAACGGAATCATCGCCGGTTACGCAGTAAAGCACACCCAGAGTGTTGATGTCGATAACCGTAACGCCGCCTTCTGTCGTGTTATAAAGCTTAGCTGCAAGGTTTGCCGGGATCAAGGCTATATCGATAGAACCTGAATTAAGTCCTGCAGCGATCTCTGAAGCGTCTGTAGCCATTGTCAGGTCGTAACTGCCCTTAACGCCCTCCAGCTCCGGATTCTTGATCATGTTAAGCACGCCAATAGTAGTAGGGCCTTTAAGCGCTCCGACTTTGACAGTGATATCATCGGCCTTTTCTTCTTCCTTCTTGGAGCAGCCGCATGCAATTCCGATAAGCATAACAGTGCTCAAGAGTAATGCCATAAATCTTTTCATATATTAATACCTCTTACTTTATTTTTAGCAAGTCTATTGTAGTATTTGTGTCGCCAAAAAGCCATAGACAGACATTGATATCTGACCATCCCTAACCTGACAATGTGATATACTTTGATTAGTTATCAATTATTCTTGAAAGAAATAAAAACAAATGCAGAAGATGAGACTATTGAGATATATCATAATCATACTTATTCTTATTACTATGTCTTGTGCAGTAACATCATGCAAACATAAGGGCTATGAGAGGCGTAAGAAGGTTCCTGAGATACCGGCCTCTCAAACTACGCACGGTCATATGGATGAGATGGAGCAGTATGTTTACGACCGAATCGGTGACGGCGTATTCTTTGCCTCTCCTTTATTCGGTCCGGATGATCCGAAGTTGATAACGATCTATATAGATCGCAACGAAGACGAGACTGACATAGGTGTTTTCGATAAAGCGCGCTGTCTGATCAATGATTATATGAGAGATCATTCCGATTTTTTCTTAAATGACGGGTATATGATCAAACTGGTCTATCTTAAGCATTACCATCATTTTGGAGCATCAGATGGGAATGAGGAGATAGGATATTCGACTAATTATTTTAATTACGAAGGAGAAACGCAAAGGGGATATATCGAGATTTCCAATGTCTACGATTCCATCTCAGTGATCAATTTTACCACTTTTAGTGAGGGAACAACAGAGCCAAGGATAATAATATCGTAAGCATTCCTTGTCAGCTCAGAGTTCTGCCCATATTACTGATCAGTCGCACTTTTTCTTGACGTATCTTTTTCGCGCGGTTATAATATGCACGTTATGCCACGCACGAAAGGGGTGAGAAAAAATGTCTGAGATCAGAGTTAAGGAGAATGAGACCCTTGACAGTGCGTTGCGTCGTTTCAAGCGTTCCTGCGCCAGATCCGGTGTTCTCGCGGAAGTCCGTAAGAGAGAGCACTACGAGAAGCCTTCTGTACGTCGTAAGAAGAAGTCTGAAGCAGCAAGAAAGCGCAAGCGCTGATCATCGTAGTTGATTATCGGGAGAGGTTGTCACTTTAAGGTGGCAACCTCTTTTTTACATCTGCTGTTAACCCAAGCCGGGTTAATAGATGAGTTAATCCGGATGCTTATTAAACCAAAGCATAAGCAAGGTACTAATGTTTCGAGGGGAAGACTTGTTCTTATACGGCCTGAAGCTTTTCGTTTGAATTTGGGGAGATGTTTGGATATTATGAAAGACAGAAGACGCAGTCGGGCTATAGAAGTCGACCGCTGAAGTGAGGGGATGTTTATGAGGAAATATGAAGTGACAGATGAAGATCGGGAGCTGATAGCAGAAGCTTATCAGACTCTCGAGAAAGCCCGCATTCCCGGGAACTTTTTCCATACCGTCGGTTGTTGCCTGAAGGCAAAGGACGGGACTTTGTACCACGGCGTTAACTGCGATTGCATTCATGGCTCGTGTGCTGAGTTTGTGGCAGTCGGCAATGCGATCAGTAACGGTTGTCATGAATTCGATACCATTGTATCAGTTCATCCTGACGGGCCGGCGGGGCTTTTTGCTCCATGCGGAAATTGCAGACAGATGCTGATGGAGTACAGCCCTAATATCAAGGTTATCCTGGCTGATGAGAATGCCGAGATAATTAAGACTGATATAGCTGAGTTGCTGCCGCTGGCATGGACAAGACTTGAGACCGGAGATCTGATGCATTGATGAATTCTGTCCCTGTTATAATCCTGCTGATCATAATTAATATTGCTGCTGTATATATGCTCGATGCGGCTCGCGAAGACCGGATCGTCCCTATGTTGGCTGATTCTGTGACCGGTTTTATGATCGAATACTCTGCGGCTTCAGTTGCTTTATTGGCTATAAGGCATTTTACCGTGTCCAGAGCGCTGACAGCAGCTTTTATGCTGAATATCATCCTTCTGCTACTGGTATACCTTCTGTTAAAAAAGCGCCCTCAAGTACATAAAGGTCGCCCTGTGCCGGGGATCGATCTGATATCCGGAATGATAATAGTTATCGGAGGCGCCGCTATTACTTACAAAGCCGGTATTACCCTTACGCCATTCCATCAGGATTACTACCTCTACCACGGCATGTCACTTATGAACTACGGCAGAGATTACATTGCCGAGAACTGCGGCAAGATCGATTTCTATTACGGTCTGCCTGCATATCCTGCTCTTATGGCTATAGGCGGCGCAGTGGGAGGTATCGGAGCTCTTCTTAATATCAATACGATCACGACTCTGGCGATTGGTGTGTATGTCACTTTAATTGCCGACCGAATGAAGCTTAAGGGGATCTGTAAATATGCTGCCGTCGCGATCATCATGCTTTCTCCGCTCATGGTCGAGACAGGGAAGACAGCTTCCTGTATGACATTTGTTATGCTGCTGATCGTGGCGGCGATCAGAGAGGCTCTGGAGTTTATCCACGAGACAAATACGCACAAGATAAAACAGGGAGCAGGGACACTTTTGCCTGTAACAGCTGCCGTTGTCTGCATCATGATCACTACTGCCAAGAGTGTTTTCTTCCTGCCGCTGATCATCGCGCTCTTTGCAATAGTCTATGCATATACTGACAGAATACAGGCGCTGATCATGGGCTCTGTCGCAGCTCTTTGCCAGCTGATCCTTGTGTTTGCCTGTGACGAGTTCTATCCCAATGTATTTAACCATGAGTGGTGGAGTTGGATCAGTACTGCCGGCCATGATGATTTCTATGGTGAAGCCGTAGCGATCTTCGCATCGGCAGGCTGGCTTCTCATATCGCTCCTGCTTCTCCTGCCGGCCGGCAGAAGGACGGTTTCAGGGATATTTTCCGATAATAGCTACATCAAGGGGATCGGTCTTTTTGGGGCAGGCCTGATAGTATTATCGGCAGGTAAGATATTTTTCAATTACGATCCTGAGACAAGTTCGGAGTTCATCACCGAGAGCTTTCTGGCAACTTGTATATATAGCGGAGTTATCCTGATTCCCGGGGCTTTCATTTATCTGCTTATCCGTAAGCGCAAGCTTCCGGTGCCGCCTTATCTCGCGATACTCGCGACGACTTCCGTATATGGCCTTTTCGTTATCTGTTCTTCGGAAGTCCCCTTCATAACATACGAGAGACTTCAGCTGTCGCAGACGATACCTTTTATCGCCTGTGCTGTCCTGATCGGAGCTGCTGCCCTTCAGGAATTGACTTCGGATCTTCGTAAACAGATAGCGGTTTATGCCATCGCAGCATTGATCATGTTACCCATGACGATCTTCGCTATGATCTATCGTCCCGAGACTTCAATGGATGCGAAAGCTCTTGAAGAGATCGCATCTGTTACTGACAAGGGGCATAATGCGATCCTTATAGACGAAGATGCGAATGCTTTACATTTCGCCATAAGGCTTACGAGCCATGCGGATGTATTTCTTGCAAACGAAGGCCTGCCTGCAGGATATGAGAATTACTATATCCTGACTTATGATCCGAAAGCCTGTGATGAGCTTGTCTGTGAGTTCACCGCAGCAAATAGCAGTTATAGGGCGGATGGAACGCCAAGAGAGGACCTTTTCGCTTATTATCCCGTTATCGGGGCCAAAAAGATCTCTGACGCCAGAACGATATATCTCGGAAAGATCAATTAATCATGGAGGAATAAAAATGCTTATCGATTACAGCAAGATCATCGAAAAGACTAACCCCAACTTCAAGGGCGGAGAACTGGAGTTCAACGTCAAGACTTTTGAGGATGATCACAATAAGATCATGAGAGGCCGCCTGATCCCCGGCGCTACTATCGGATATCACGAGCACACTACTGACAGTGAGATCATTTATGTTATCTCAGGTCACGGTACTATGGTAAATGACGATGGAACAGAGCCCGTAAATCCCGGAGAGGTTCACTACTGCGGAAGAGGCAGAGCTCACAGTCTTCAGAATACCGGAGACGAGGATCTTATCTTTATCGGTATTGTTCCCAAGGGCTGATAAAAGCATCCGCACAAAAGCTCCAGTGTAATGTATAATATTCCTGCTATGAATTTGACACGAGGTTAATATGATCTGCAGGAATATACTCGATGCTGTCGGAAATACTCCGATGGTACAGCTTAACAGACTCTGCCCCGAAGGCGGAGCCAGGATACTCGTAAAGTACGAGGGTGTTAACATCGGCGGGTCCATCAAGACGAGGACCGCACTTAAAATGATAGAGGAAGCCGAGAAGCGCGGCGACATCAGTAAGGACACGATAATCGTCGAGCCCACAAGCGGCAATCAGGGCATCGGCTTGGCGCTCGTTGGAGCAGTTAAGGGCTATAAGGTAGTTATCATCATGCCTGATTCCGTAAGTGAAGAGAGACGTCTGCTTATCAGCCAGTACGGCGCCGAATTAAAGCTCGTTCACGATGACGGTGATATCGGAGCATGTATCAACGAATGTATTGAGCAGGCAAAACGGATGGCTGAAGATGATCCCAATGTCTATGTGCCAAATCAGTTCGCCAATAAGGATAATCTTAAGGCTCATACCGAAGGGACTGCTCTTGAGATAGTAGAACAGGTGGACGGCAGGATTGACGGCTTCTGTTCCGGCATAGGCACAGGTGGCACCATCACCGGAATTGGAACTATACTGCGCCAACACTATCCTGATATTCATATAGTTGCAGTAGAGCCCGAGAATGCCGCTATCCTTTCAGGCGGCAGCATCGGAACACATCTGCAGATGGGGATCGGCGACGGCCTTATCCCGGATATCCTCGATACAAAGATATACGATGACATCTATAAGATCTCGGATGAAGAGGCTCTTGATACAGCTAAGAAGATGGCATCCGAAGAAGGAATTCTCTGTGGCATCAGCAGCGGGACCAACGTGTGCGCGGCCATACGCCTCGCGACTAAACTCGGTTCCGGCAAGACAGTTGTCACAGTGCTTCCCGATACGGGCGAGAGGTATTTCAGCGTGCCATTGTTTGAATAAAATGTACGAGACTTCAGGAAAGACTCCCGGGCAGATAGCGGAATCGCTCGGGGCGCGCCTCGATCTTTACGTCGCCGAGAATTACGGATAAGACTGATAGTCGTATGTTCTTTTTCTCACATTATTTGGTACAATATATTCAAATAATAAATGTGAGTTGTTTGATATGATCTTAACAGGTAAGAAATGGCAGGCGGCGGCAGCTTTTGATAAGGCTGACACCGATGCTTTGATAACTACACTTCTTGAAGCAAGGGGGATTGTCTCTGATGATGAGAGATCGTCCTTTGTTGAGAACAAGCCCGAGATCTGGTATGACCCTTTTCTTTACAAGGATATGGATAAGGCAGTCGACCTGATCGTTGATGCTATTCAGAATAATAAGAAGATACTTGTATATGGTGACTATGACTGTGACGGAGTTACAGCGACATCAATACTGGTAAGGTATTTCAGATCCCACGGCTGTGATGTGGGATATATTGTTCCTCACAGAGCGGAACACGGCTACGGTCTTACCGAGAATATATTGGATAAGGTGCTTGAAGAGAAGCCTGATCTGCTTATAACAGTTGACTGCGGAATAACTAATTTCGAGACTGTTGACGAAGTTAAGAAACGCGGGATCAAGGTCATAGTATCTGATCATCATAATGTAAAAGATGATATTCCCGGGGCAGATGCGGTCATCTGCGCCAAGAGAGCGGATAATACTTATCCCTTTAAGGAGCTCTGCGGCGCCGGAGTGGCCTTAAAGATCGTTGAAGCATTGGGACGTGACAGGAGATGTAAGGTCAACTCCAATGTCTGGAGACAGGCTATCGAGCTTGCGGGTATAGCCACGATAGCGGATCTGGTGCCTGTGACAGATGAGAACAGAACATTGATCAAGAAAGCTTTTAAGAGCATGGAAGAAGCGGTGAATCCCGGAATCCGTGTCATGAACAGGCTCCTTCTTGACAATGGAAAGAAGTTGGACGAGACATTTATTTCCTTTAATTTTGTGCCGAGGATCAATGCGGCCGGAAGACTCTATGATTCTTCAGATGCATTGAAGCTCTTTCTTGAGGACGATGAGAAGGTAGTCGAGGAGGCAGCGAGAGCCCTGTCTCGCGAGAATGAAGAACGTAAGGCTATTGAAGCGAGCGTTTTCGAGGAAGCTGTGAGGCAGATCGATAATCCGTCAAGACCAGAGGCGTGGAAGCTTACTAACCTTAAAGGCCCCATCGTTGTATATGGACCGGGCTGGCATCAGGGAGTTCTCGGAATTGTTGCCGGCAGACTGTCACAGCATTTCAGAAGGACAGCACTTGTTTTCACTGACGATTCTATCGACAGTACTTGCATTAAGGGGTCGGGGCGAGCTTATGGTGAGGACGATCTTTACAGCTCTGTTGAAGCCGTAAGTGATATACTGCAGACTTTCGGAGGTCATAAGAAAGCTGCCGGCGTTGTGGTGGCCAAGAAGGATCTCGGGACCTTTATGAAGCGACTCGAGGAAAATGCAGTTGCAGCAAAGGCTGAAGAGATATCAGAGGACAGTGATGACGAGGATAATAACCTTAAGATCGATGCGAAGATACCTTTCGAGCAGGTCAACTACGATACCTATCTGAACGTGTCAATAATGAAGCCCTTTGGTATCGGCAACAAGAAGCCTGTTTTCGAGACGGATGATCTGATCATATCCGAGATGCACCCCATGAGCGACGGAGCGCATATGAGACTTGAGCTGATCGACGGCAGAAGGGAGAAGAAGGAGGGTTCACTGTCGGCTGTCGGCTTCGGGATGGGCCAGTACCTTAATGTCCTGAAGGTCGGTGACCGTGTGGATATCGCCTATACGCTCAATGAGTTTGCTTTCAGAGGAAAGGTGTCCTTGTCTTTGCACCTCGAGGATATAAGACCGGTTTACCCGGACGGACTTTTATGGAGTAAACCGGATATTGCCGAGAAGCTTTACCGACAGAAGCTTCCCATCGATCAGATATTAAAGCTGTCGGCAGGCAGCGGTCGTGACGATCTGTTGCCGGGACAGCCTCAGTATGCGGCATGTTATCGTGTGCTTTATGCTGCCTGCGGCAAGGAGACATCAACGGCAGACTGTCAGCTTCTCGCCAAAATGATAAACTGCATGTCCGGGGTTAAGATAACGCCCTTTCAGGTCAGAAGATGTCTTGATGTATTCTCCGAAGCGGGTATACTCAAATTGGGTGAGATTGACCCGGTCAGAGTGTGCTTTAACTTTCTTGACACATCAGGCAAGGTGAATCTGGGCACATCGGAAACATATAGGAGACTTAATTCGTATGAGCACTGAACTCACTGAAGAGCAGAAGATCGAATATGAATATCTGCGAGACATGAACTCGATCCCGACTGATATCCCCGCCGAGATCGATGAGATGTTCAGGAGTGTTCTTGATGCCTTTAAGAATTATGCGACCAAAGCACACCTGGAGGAGTCCGAGATCGAGGCCGAATGTGACCTTATCACGAGAGCATACTTTTTCGCTTATAAGGCTCATCGTAATCAACATCGAAAAAACGGCATGATGTATATCATTCATCCCATCGCCACGGCCGAGATTCTGGCGGAGCTGGAGGTAGACGCAGAGTCGCTGGCGGCGGCATTTCTGCATGATACCATCGAGGATACGGTTACGGATGCGGATATGTTAAGAGAGATCTTCGGTCCTACCATAACGCTTTTGGTAGAGGGTGTAACAAAGCTCAGTAAGCTTTCCTATGTCAGTAAAGAAGAGGAGCAGGCGTCGAATGTTCGTAAGATGCTTGTGGCCATGACGGCTGATATAAGAGTTATCCTGATCAAGCTGGCGGACCGCCTTCATAATATGAGAACCATGCAATATCAGACTCCCGAGAAGCAGGTGGAAAAGGCCAGAGAGACCCTTGATATCTATGTCCCTTTCGCCGAGCGATTCGGAGTATTTAAGATCAAGTGGGAGCTTGAGGATCTTTGTCTCAGATATCTTGACCATGACGGCTATTATGAGCTGGTCGGTCTTGTTGCGGCAAAGCGTTCCGAGAGAGAAGCATTTATGCAGACGGTTGTCGGCGAATTGTCGGGCAAGCTTGAGGAATACGGTATCAAGCATTACGAGATCGAAGGTCGCCCCAAACACTTCTACAGTATCTACAAGAAGATGCATGACAAGGGCAAGGGGATCAATCAGATCTATGATATGTTCGCTTGCCGAATTATCGTTGAGTCACTGACGGATTGCTATGCCGTGCTGGGTATCGTTCATGAGATGTATATACCGCTTCCCGGGCGCTTTAAGGACTACATCGGTAATCCTAAGGAGAATGGATATCAGTCGATCCATACGACTGTTAAAAGGCCGGGCGGCAAGACTTTCGATGAGACAACTTTTGAGGTGCAGATAAGAACCTACAGCATGCACAGAGATGCAGAGTACGGAATCGCTGCTCATTGGCACTATAAGGAAGCCGGCAATTCCAAGTCTTTTAAGGAGGACAACTACGACAAAAGGATAACCTGGGTAAGGCAGTTCCTGGAGACACAGAAGGATTCCGATGATCCTAAGGATTTTCTGGATCTTCTGAAGACCAATATCGGTTCCGAGGAAGTATTTGTCTTTACGCCTAAGGGTAAGGTGATAAGGCTTCCTGAGGGGTCCTGCCCCATAGATTTTGCATATAGCATCCACAGCGGTGTCGGTAATCATATGCACGGCGCCAAGGTCAACGGAAGGATCGTTCCCCTGTCCTATGAATTGAAGACGGGAGATGTAGTCGAGATCCTATCCTCGGATAAGATCAAAGGCCCGTCGCGCGACTGGGCGAAAATGGTCAAGACAGCTTCAGCCAGATCCAAGATCAACGCATGGTTCAAGAAAGAAGCGCGCGCCGAGAATGTTGCCGAGGGCAAGGAGAAGCTGGACCGTGAGATCGAGCGCAATGGTTTCACGCCCTCGCAGCTGCTCGTTCACAAGAGTATAGAAACGATACTTCACAAGTACAGTTTCACGAGCCTGGAAGATCTCTATGCTTCAGTGGGTTATGGCGCTATCACGGCGGGGAAAGTTTTCGGTAAGCTTCGTGATGAATATATTAAGGGACTGTCACCGGAAGAAAGACTCGAACTTGGTTATCGGACCACGTCGGACGGACAGGTAGTTTATTATAGTCCGGATGATCTGCCGGAGGAGATCGGCAAAGGCGATCTTCTGAGGACGCCCAAAGCGGCTACACCGCCTGCGGCTAAGAGCGTGACAAAACCACAAGCGCCCAAGACTCCCGAGACACGCGCCGCTGAGCTTAAGAAAGCGGAGAAGATAGGCAACAGTGTAGTTGTTCAGGGCTTGGACAATATCTCCATACACCTGGCCAAATGCTGCCATCCGGCTCCGGGCGATAGCATTATCGGCTATGTCACGCAGAACGGCGGCGTCGGAATACATCGCGCCGGTTGCAACAATATTTTGAATATACGGAAGTATGCGGAGAGATCGCAGAAAGATCGCGAACGCTTTGAACGTCTTGTGGAAGCGCACTGGTCCGGCGCGCCCGTAGGAGGTGTTTTTGAGGTTAATATCGGTATTACCGCGACTGACCGTGACGGCCTTCTTTTGGATGTTCTCAACTGTATTCGAGAGGAGCATGTCAACGTCGAGAAGATCAATTCTCATACAAGCAGTGACTTTATCGCGGAGATGAATCTTACGATCGCCGTAAGAAGTCTTGAGCAGTATGACCGTCTCGTGGGCAGGATCAAGAGCGTCAAGGATGTAATCGACGTAGTCAGGATCTGATCTGTCTTAAAGAGGCGGGAGGATCAGGTGAAGAGCTTTTCGATCATGATATCGAGAAGCTCGGTGTCCGGCGGACTCTCGGAAGTCTCATACATCTGAAATAGGCGGCCTGCTGCAAAAAAGCGACATAGTAAAAGGTTTACTATGTCGAAAAATAGTCGAATGCGCAACAGTAATCAGATTGGCAGTTAGCCCTTTTCGAAAAGAACTCTCACTGTCGGATAGCCGCCGCGCCTTTCTTTACGCCTCACCCTTTACCCTCGGTAGCACGATCTCCTCGACCGCCTGCGCGAAGCCGTCTTCCTCGCAGGAGCCTGTCGTAGCATCGGCGGCCTCGATCACGTCGTAGGAGCTGTTGGACATTGCGATCCCGCAGCCGGCAGCCTCGATCATGGAGATGTCATTCTCGGAATCTCCGATGGCGAAAGTATTCTCGGTGGGAATTCCCAGTGTCTCCGCAAGGCGCATCAGAGCAGATCCCTTTGTAGAGCCTGCGCGCATTACATCATAGAAATCCTTAGCGGAACTTACAACTTCGAGCTCAGGTATAAGGCATATCTCATGAAGGAGCGCAGGGGAGGGACTTACCAACAGAAATTTATTGAATGCGGGAAGCGAGTTGCCTTCCAGGAAGTCTGCAAGGTCGTGAACGGGCGCCTTGTCTATATCAGGTTCATCAGAATTATAATTATTGATAAAGTCGCGCCTTGAACTGTCTTGTACGCAGTAAATGCCGTCGGTGCTGTAGCCGGTGATATCAGTCCCGGGATAAGAATCGAAAAGCACTTTCAGACGTACAAGCGTCTCCGTGTCCATGTCATTTGAGTAAATATCCTTGTGGAGCGCATAATCGTATAGTGCTCCGCCATTGCTGGTGATGATCGGCACCTTGATGCCAAGTGCGCGTGCGTATTTGCCGGTCAGATAAGAGGTTCGACCGGTCGCCAGGGTAAAAGCAACTCCCGCTTCATCTAATCTTTTGATCGCCTCAATATTAGCGTCTGAGACCGGCTTGCCCGGCATCAGAAGCGTATAGTCCATATCGGCTGCAAGTAAATGTGTGTAATTCATAGGCGTAAGTTTACAAAAATGACCAATCAGTTTCAAGCCGTCAATTGGGGCAAGTATTGAGAAGAAGATAGGAGATTTTCGTTAAAAAGGATAAAGTCGGGGTGTATTTGCCATCTCAGGTGTGCATCCTGCTGCTCGAAAAGGGTGTAACCGGAGCAAATCTCTCAAATTGAGGAATCAGTAAGACAACATCAGTGAAGATGTCAATCTGAGTGAATTGAGAAAATATAATAATTTAACACCATGCAAGTTGTCATGTTCAAAAGTCCCTCAAAGTGTTGAAAATGCTGCATTTCTTTCCTGAAGTTGTCATACTTGTCATATTAAAGTTGTCAGTTGACAAGTGTGTTTTTATCACATAGATTCAACTTAAGTATACGTATGGAGGATATAGTGGTTGTCCGGTGTACTATGACGTATCGAATGGGAATCCGTTCATTGAGGTTTCGATGATTCACGGTAGCGGATCAGCTTCTTTCTCGGGTCAGGTGAACTATTAAATTATCAGGGGAGAATGATAGTGCAAAGAAAAAGTGTTTTTCTAAGAAGAATTACTATGATTTTTTCGATCATCCTGTCAGGACTATACTTGGCAGGATGCTCGATAAATGGTGACGAGCGGCAGGTTCGGTATATAGATGAGAATACTCCCTGGTATGAATGTGAGACGGTCATGTATGATATTGATGAGATCGGCGATTTTGAGACAACCATGCCAATCTATGCAGATCCGGACATTCAATTATTTGCAAGAAATACGGATCCTGTCAGTGGTCAATATTGCAACGTGCTCTGCATATCTGATAAAGAGGGGAATGTTATAAGTGTCGATATGCAGGAATTGTTTCCAGATTCTGAAGAGGTAAGAGTATATAATTGCTTCAGAGAAGGAGATGAGCATTATCTTCTGATCAGAAATACTCAGAAGGGCGAAGAACACAGTTGCATATATAGACTTATGTCTTCAGAGGAAGCATTAGAATTTTGTTTTGAAATCAAAACGGATGACGAGCATCCGGGGTTGTTTGCAGATAAAGTGATAAGCAGAGATAATAAATACTATGCCCATTGTTATTATCTCGACGGATACAGATACAGGGAAAGATTCGTTGTAGTTGACGAACGGAACAATGAGATCACCGGTTTTGATGTGGACGAAGAGGCCCTTATGTGGACGCTGGGCGAAGATAATAATCTTCTGTATATCGGATTAACACACAATACGATCGACGGAGAGCTTGATTCATATAAGCTGAGTATAGAAGATGGAACGGTAAAAAAGCTGAATATCGATCCTGATGTTTTGAACAGATATCGCCTGGGAACTGCACAGAATGACGGATATTTCTACCTGACTAATTATGATCTTACCTTAACCAAACTCGATCCGGAGACTGGCGAGGAATATCTTGTGCTTGATTATAATAATTCGAATGCAAGTCTCTCTGATATAAGAGAGGGGAGAATCTTCTACTGCGATGACAATACCGTTGTAATCTCAAAAAATACATTATATCCGAGTGAACCTAAGAACTTGAAGACTTATGTTCTTACAAAGGCAGATTCCAATCCGAATGCCGGGAAACAGATCGTAACTGCTGCAACCTATTTTCTTATTTCTCCGGTTGAAGCTAATGCAATACTTGAATACAACAGCTCCGCTAATAACTTATATATTTGTCTGACTATGGACTACAGTCAGGTGACATTTACGGATTATGAGATGAGTGATGACAGTTCAATCAATGCTTACAATAAGGATCTGGCGCTGTTGGCCAGCTTGAAGAACGATATCAGAGCCGGAAAAGGGCCGGATATTCTTCTTCATTTTGGAGATTTTGCAACGCTTTATTGTGATGATTATCTGTGTGATTTGTCCGGGATTATTAATGATCCTGAGCGTTTCAACAGAGAAGACTTTTTCGATAATTATATTGATGCATATGCCATTGACGGAAAAATGTATCAGGTGCCCGTCAGTATAGGTGTCAACGGAATATATGCATATGAAGAGTTTGACGAGGGAGCAGACTGTGGCTTCTCGTTTAATGAGTATAGAGAATATATTGAGAGCTATTGTGATGGGATCGACCCTCTAGCCGACAATTACAGGCGTGATCTGTGTTTTGAATACTTAATAAAAAGTAACTATGAGGCTTTGCATGACGGAGATGGTAGAATCAATCTGGATAATGATTGTTTCAGAGCGATTTGCGATTATTGCCGGGACTGCAGTGAAGATGACTCTCCTATAAATTCTATCGATGGTGCATGCTATGTAGGATTTAGCAGGGTTCATTTCGACCTCTCGAGAATGCTTATCAGTACCGATAAGCAGTTGTATGGATTACCTTCATATGATGGTGCAAACGGCCCTGTCGCTCACTGTATCGAAAGTGTAGCAATTACGTCTTGCGCTTCTGATCCCGAGGAGTTGTTCGGCTTTGTCTCGACCATGTTAAGCTACGATATTCAGATTACGAATGTCAGTTATAATCCGATCAACAGAGATGCGTTCAGATACTATGCTGAAGATGCCATAGATTATTCCAATGCTTACATTCTGGCAATGAGCGGCAAAGCTGATCACAATGGAGAAGAGATGATCGATGAATACATCGGATATCTGGAATCAGCGGACATGTGTTATCTTGCTGACGATTATTCGTTGCTGATACTCAAAGAAGAATTAGAGCCATATTATGCAGGGCAGAAAACCTTAGATGATGTAATCCCCATAGCCGAGAGCAGGATAAATAATATGATAGAGGAGAACCGATAGTGTGGTTAGTCTCGTGAGTTAAGACAATAAATACAGGAGGTACAGACCCATGGGAAACTAACAGGGCTGTATTGACATAAAAGAAGACCCGTACCGGAAATACGAGTCTTCCAAGTCAGATACAGCAAAGCGTAGGAGCTTCAACAATCCGTATCGACAAGCATCTTCAAGATAGCACATGCGAGTTGTTGAGGCAAGGGAATAGTAGTAAACAGGCATCTCAAGCGAGGAAATATATATGTGTGAAGATTCAGCTGTTAGAAGTGAAGAATTACGCTCATCACAGGTTATCTCATTTGATTTATCAGATTCAACGCTAACGTGAATTCAACGATTACATATATCGTGAATTGGGAGTCGGGGGGTAGTGATGGACGAGCAACAGGAAGCTTTACATTATACTTTTAATATGAAGCGTTTTGTTTTTATTATACTGGCTACTATACTAGCACTTTTCAGTGTGTCATGTTCAGGCGGTTCTGAAGATGGTCATGCACAGGATAAGGACATATATCCGGTTGACACAACCTGCTATGCCTCGACTGTTGTTGAACTTCCTATGAGATCGTCAATCATGGATATCAGTTTACTTGAGAATAAGTATTATGTGCTTTTGTCTTTGTATGATGATGAGTCGCTGGAAAGAACCAGCAAATTAATTGTGATCAATGACGGAAGTATAGAGCAAGAGCATGAGCTTGACTTATATGCGAATGCCGCATGCATGTTGGATAAAACAACAGCAGTAATAGTAACCTCTGCAGAAGCGTTTATGATTGATGTGGACTCCGGGGAGACTATTAGACAGTTAGATGTATCTCACAGTGGATACTCTGAATTTCCTCCATCTGTCATACCTGATAATGATGGATTTGTGGTTGTTTTTGACGGCTTTTTAGCTCGGTTTGATCTGGAAGGGAACCTTCTTAACAGAATGGTCTCTGATCAGATTAATGATGTAATCGGATACAGCAATGGAAGTTTATTGATGGATAGTCTTAATCCCGGTATATACAGCATTGATTGGAAGTCAAACAGTATAAAGTATGTAGCACCTCTTTTTTCTGAGCCGGGAGAATATGTCGATTATTATTTGGCCGGGACACAAATGCTCAGCGTTGTATCTCATGATTTATTTGATGTGAATTTTGGTGATATTTCGAAGATAAAGACTGTTTCTGGAGACAACACTTTGTTTTATCCCGGAAAAGCCGGAAGTAATGATCAACGTTTTATTTCTATTGATAAGAATCATTATGCTATCCTTTATAACGAGAACGGAACGGATGTTGTCCTATCACTTATTCAACCCGAGCCGGAACTTGATCTGATCAAAAGAGAAAAGATCGTGGTTGGTGGAGTTGGGTTTAGAAATGATCCGTATTTTGAGAGTCTGCGATACAATTATAATTCCTCACAGAATGAATACTTTATCGTAACAAGAGATTACGGAATCGAACAAGGTTCGGAAGAGCCGATGCAGGATTTTCAGTTACGGCTTTTGAGAGACTTCAACGATGGAAATACTCCTGACATCTTCTATGGCACGATGTTTGATTATGACTATTTGGGAAGGAACGGAATCGTTATTGATTTGATTCCACTGTTTGATGCTGATCCTCAGATCAGCTTGGATGATCTTCAACCATTTATCAGAGATCAGCTTGTAAATGATGATGGAAGTTGCTTTCGGATGATTTCAGGATACTACACCGTAGGTTTTATTGGCATGAGGGATTTCTTCCCTGTCAACGAGGTATCCATTTATGATATGCCTGACTTAGATGAAGGGCAGCAACTTCTTAGTGGAAGCAGTCCGGCTGCTCTGATTAAGGATGCCATCATTTTTGCTTTACCGGAAATAATGGAGCGGAATCGAATTGAATATGGTACAGCAGGGATTTATCCGGAACAGATGAAAGATATTATTGAATACGCTCTTTGTAACGGAAATAGTCAGGGTGATTATTACTCGTATGGATCTATGGATGACGTGTTCAATGATAGGGTGTTATTATCCGATGAAGCTTTTATGATATCTCAACTGAACCTGGTTCATTCTGATTATATGTTCGGAGGAAGGCAATTGGCTTATGTAGGATACCCGTCGATTTATGGCTCGATCCATCCTGCATATCCTTCCCTTCAAATGGGAATATCAGCGTCTGCAGATAACCCGGGAGCTTGTTGGTCTTTTATAAGCTCCATTCTCGCTGACGATTTCCAAATCTCTCTCTTATCAGGTGCAACTATGAGATATCCTGTTATCTCAAGTGTTATGGATGGATTTATTGACTGTGCTCTTGAATGTGAGAACATCAATCAGGATAGTCCATATTATGATGCATTAGTTAACATAGGATTGTTTAGCGATGATCAGAATACATGTACACAAAGTGATCTGATGACCTATCTTGAATTTGGTGAGAATGTTGATGTTATTTGTTACCACGACTATGGAATAGCTGCAATAGTAGATGATGAGATGGATGATTATTATAGTTCCGGAAAGCCAATAGAAGAGATAGCCGAAAGCATGAGTTCAAGGATAAATCTTTATTATCAGGAAAATTATACTTAGGAGGAATTATTAATAAAAATAAGATAGTTAATTTTACCCTCAATAGTGCGGTATGATAAATATTAATAATGGCGATAAGACAATTGACGAGATTATTTCCGTCATCGAGAACAGATGTAAGCTGATATTGGAAGAACGCGAATAAAATGCATAAAGCAGAACTTAGGCGTTTAATCTGTCAACTTATAGTATAATATCTGCATATTTGATCTATGGAGGCATATATGCAGAAGGCAGCGGTAATAATGGCAGGCGGCGGTGGAACGAGATTCTGGCCGGTATCGAGGATGGCAACTCCTAAGCAGCTCGCAAAGCTCACGGGTGATGACGTAATGCTCAATGAGACGATCAAGCATTTCGATCACGTGATCGGGCGGGAGAATACCTTTATTGTTACCAATGAGGTTCAGGCTGAACTCATGAGCAAGGTTCTTTTCGATGAGGTCGACAGAAGTCACATCCTGATCGAGCCTGTGCAGCGCAATACGGCGCCTTGTATCATATATGCGGCAATGACATTGAAGAAACTTTACGGCGATGCTCTGATGGCAGTGTTGCCGGCGGATCATCATATCGGTGATCTTCGTGAGTATGAGCGTGTCCTAAAGCTTGCGCTTGATACGGCGGAGAATTCCGACAGGATCGTAACCATCGGAATCAGACCGTCATTCCCGTCTACGGGTTATGGATATATCAGATTCTCATCCGATCCTGTTACCAAAGATTCAGAGGTTTACTATTTGAGAAGATTTGTCGAGAAGCCCCAGCTCGCTTTGGCGCAGGAATATGTTAATTCCGGTCGCTATCTGTGGAATTCTGGTATGTTCATCTGGAAGGCATCGGTTATTCTTGATTGCTTTAAGAAATATCTGCCGAATATGTACGATGCGATGGATGAGATCTATGACAAGCTCAGGACTGCTGATGAGGCGGCAGCTATCGCCGAGATCTATCCGACACTTGAGAAGGTATCGGTAGATTACGGCATCATGGAGAAGGCTGATAATGTGTATGTTATCCCTGCAGAGTTCGGTTGGAATGATGTGGGATCATGGGAGTCGCTCGACGATGTCTTCAGTAAGGATGAAGGCGGGAATGTCAGAGTCGGTGATTCGAAGCTGATCGATTGCTCTGACTCGGTTATTTTCGATCAGGCGGGAGATAAGCTCATAACCGCGATCGGGGTTAAGAATCTTGTTATCGTGCAGACCAAGGATGCGATCATGGTGTGCGACAAGTCCCGTTCTCAAGATGTTAAGCTCATGGTCGATAAGCTCAAGGCCGAGGGAAGGGAAGACCTGCTCTGATGAGGATCGCGATCGACCTGACAGCTACGCCGAAGAGTAAGACCGGTATCGGCAGGTATATGCTGGGACTTCTGAAGGGCCTTCAGGAAGAGGACCGGGAGAATGAATATTACCTTTACGCCCAGGATGATGATCTTGATGGCTTCGGAATATATGCCGATAACTTTCATATGGTTCCCGTTAAGAGCAAGATCTTAAGACGTCAATATATCCGCATCTTGTGGGAGCAGATCGTGTTCCCGTGGCGGCTTCGTAAACTTAAGATCGATGTGCTTCACTGCCCGAATTATACGATGCCGTACACTTCGCGTCTGCTTTATCGGCACCTGGCTGTACAGGGGACTTTCCATGATATGACCTATTTTAATCTGCCTGAGTGCCACGTCGGCTGGAAAAGGGAGATGTTCAAGTGGTATATCAAGAGAACAGCCCGTTCATGCGACAAGATACTTACTATTTCCGAGAATTCTCGAAAAGACATTCCCAAGTACTGCCGTCCGCGTAACCCGGAGATAGCTGTTACTTATATGGGTATCAAGGAGGATTTTCTGAACTCAGTCCCTGCATCCGGCGATCAGCTTGCGAAGTATGGGATCGATTCTGATTATATTCTCTATGTCGGAACTCTCGAGCCGCGAAAGAATGTTCCGGGGCTGATAGCAGGCTATCGTGCGCTTCCCGACGATATCAGGGCTCGCTATAAGCTTGTTATTGTAGGTAAGAAAGGCTGGATGTACGATGAGATCTTCGACAGTGTAAATGCTGATCCGGCCCTTCGTGGCAATGTCATCTTTACCGGCTATGTTGACGACGAGGATATGCTGCCGATAATGCATTCGGCATCTGCTTTTGCTTATATCTCACTCTATGAGGGCTTCGGTATTCCCGTTATTGAAGGAATGGCTTCAGGCGTACCTACTGTTACATCATATGGCTCGTCTCTTGAGGAAGTGGCAGGAGGTCGTTGCTTCCTGTGTGAGCCTAAGTCACCGGAGTCTGTATCGGCAGCGCTTGCTTCTGCACTTGAAGTTTCTGAACGAGCCAAGTCCGGGGATCTTGCTGCACTGGAACACATTGCCGCTGCGCGTGACAGAGCTGCTTTCTTTACCTGGGATGCATGCGCACGTGAGACGGTCAAGTCATACGAGATGGCGAGAGAGCAAAGAGATAGATAAGTTTTCTTAACCTGCTGTTTACCTTGACGCGAATTTGTACTATTATGATTCTGTACGATTAATGTCGCACTTGACCTATAAGGACGTCTATTGCCTGAGTAGCCTGAGCGAGAGGGGAGTATGTGATGGCAAATTCGGAAAAATCAAAGCTTAAAGTCCTGCTTATCTACGATTATTTTCTGAAGCAGGTAAACCCTTTCGATGAATCAACCGCTGTATCAATGGCTCAGATCATCGAGTATCTCAAGGAAATGACCGGAGTGGTTTTCGAACGTAAATCCGTTTATGCGGACATAGCCAAGGTCAACGCTTTTATGGTAACGATCGGAGGAGTGGATCCGGATACTGATTGGATCTTTATGGTCAGCGGAAGAAAATACTTAAGGCAGGAACTTAAATACGAGCTAAGCCTCGATGAAGCAAGACTCATCGTGGATGCTATCAGCACTACGCCTTTTGTAGAGACGGATCTGGTAAGAAACATAAAGGAGATGTACCCGACATATTTTCGAGACGGATATAAATCTCTGGTAAAGCATGACCGGACCATCTCCCAGAGGACCAAGCTCCTGCTTAATAATATCAGACACTGTATCGAGGAACGGTGTGTTTTTAAGTTCAGATACGGATACAAATTCGCGGACGGTTTCAGAGCCTGTTCGGATAAGATAACATCTCCCTTGGCTCTGGACTGGGAGGACGGAAACTACTACCTGATCGCAGTCGACAATGATGCCTATAAAGCAAGCGGGGACAGGGAAAAGTCCATAAGGAGATACAGGATCGACCGATTTGAGACCCGTGCCACCGGTATTGACTATAATCTGGAATATGTCGGCTTCAAGGATGACAAGGACAAGATATTGGATAAGTATCTGAAGTCTTCGATCAACGCCTATTCGGCCGGGACCGTAAGGGTTATCACCATGGGCTTAAAGTGTAAGGATGAAAAGACTCTTATGAGAGCTTTTAATGCCTTTAGCGACGAGGTCAATATCAAGAACATAATTACGGACAAGTCAGAGGATGGTTATGTGAGATTTACTTTCGAGGCGGGCATCGTACCGACTCTGTTTACTGCCCTCTTTAAGCTTACGACTTTTGACGGGGTGAGTCTTGAGATCGAGGATGAGGAGATCAATGCCAAATTCCGCGAATACCTCTATAAAGCACTCGGATAAATTGCAATATGCCCGTTAAAGTTTTATAATCCACAAAGTTTATAACTTCCTTAAAGGAGATTAGATATGAAACCACTCGGTTTAAATGAGATCAGAGAAAAATACCTGTCGTTTTTTGAGTCCAAGGGGCATTTGAGGCTCCCGTCCTTCTCCCTTGTTCCTCAGAACGATCCTTCCATATTGCTCATCAATGCGGGCATGACCCCCATGAAGCCTTATTTTACAGGCGCTGAGACACCTCCTTGTAAGAGAGTTACTACTTGCCAGAAGTGTATCAGAACACCCGATATCGAGAATGTCGGACACACTTCCAGACACGGAACTTACTTCGAGATGATCGGTAACTTCTCCTTTGGTGATTACTTCAAGGAGGAGGTTATTCCCTGGGCGTGGGAGTTCCTGACGGAAGTACTTGAGATGCCGGCCGAGAAGCTCTATCCTTCAGTCTATCTTGAAGACGATGAAGCATATGAGATCTGGAACAAGAAGGTCGGAGTACCCGCCGAGAGGATCGTAAGACTCGGTAAGGAGGATAACTTCTGGGAGCACGGCACCGGTCCCTGCGGCCCCTGCTCCGAGATATATTTCGATCGCGGCATCGAGCATGGCTGCGGCAAGCCAACATGTGGCCCCGGCTGTGATTGTGACAGGTTTGTCGAGATCTGGAACCTGGTTTTCTCCCAGTTTAACCGCGAGGAAGACGGTTCCTACACACCTCTTAAGCAGAAGAATATCGATACGGGCGGTGGACTTGAGAGATTTGCATGCGTAATGCAGGGCGTCGAAAATCTTTTCGAGGTTGATACCGTAAGACGTATCCTTGACACGGTCTGTGAGAAGGCAGGCAAGACATACGGTGCCAATGAAAAGGACGACGTCGGAATCCGCGTTATCACTGACCACATGAGAGCATCCACCATGATGATCTCCGATGGTGTATTGCCTTCCAATGAAGGACGCGGTTATGTCCTGAGAAGACTCATGAGAAGAGCTGCCAGATTCGGAAAGCTCCTGGGTATCGAGGGTAAATTCCTGGCAGATATCTCCAAGGTCGTAATCGAGCAGAATAAGGATGCATATCCTGAGCTCATTTCCAAGTATGACATGATAATGACAGTCATCAATAACGAGGAGGACGCCTTCTTAAGAACTGTTGAGGCAGGTACATCCATCCTTAATGATATGATCGAGTCCGCCAAGAACAGCGGTAAGACAGTCCTCGCAGGAGAGGATGCCTTTAAGCTCCACGATACATACGGATTCCCCTTGGATCTTACTAAGGAGATCGCAGCAGATGCAGGCCTTACGGTTGACGAGGAAGGCTTCAAGGCTGCGATGAAGGATCAGAAGGAGCGTGCCCGCAAGGCAACAAAAGAGAATGTTTCCAATACCGCATGGGCCGGTCACAGACTCCCGGAGGAGCTCTTGGCAGATACCTCTTCTACAGAGTTTGTCGGCTACGATTCCCTGACAGCTGAAGCCAAGATCCTCTACATCCTCAAGGAAAATGAGGAGGGTGCTTATGTTATTGTGCCTGAGGCTTTCGAAGGTGATAAGGTTGTCATGATCACAGACAAAACCTCTCTTTATGCCACGATGGGCGGTCAGGTACACGATATCGGTTTTATCGGTAACGGCTCCTTCGATGCTGAGGTCGTAAGTGTTGATAAGGATACGGCAGGCAAATATCTGCAGTCCGTAACTATCACTAAGGGAACAGCAAAGGCAGGCGATAGTGTAACTACTACGACGGACAAGTCGGTAAGAATGTCCATCGCCCGTAACCATACTGCTACACATATCCTGCAGGCGGCCCTCAGAAGTGTTCTGGGAACCCATGTCGAGCAGGCAGGCTCCTATGTTGCAGCGGACAGATTAAGATTTGACTTTACTCACTTTCAGGCAATGACCGAGGATGAGATTGCCGAGGTCGAGAAGATCGTTAATGAGCAGATCCTTAATGACCTGCCCGTTATAACGAAGGTCATGTCCATTGATGAAGCCAGAAAGCTCGGCGCCATGGCTCTTTTCGGTGAGAAATACGGGGAGACAGTCCGAGTCGTGGCAGTCGGTGATTTTGATGCACCCTTTGATCTGGAGTTCTGCGGCGGAACACATGTAAAGAGCTCAGCTCAGATCGGTCAGTTCAGGATCATCTCCGAGACCGGCATCGCATCCGGTACGCGTCGTATCGAGGCAGTTACAGGACTTAAGTGCTACGAGATGAGTCGTGAAGACCGTGACCTTATCGCTCAGACGGCATCAGCTCTCAAGGTCTCCAAGGATCAGATGACATCCAAGATCACGGCTCTCCAGAAGGAGATCAAGGATCTGCATAAGACGATCTCCGATATCGAGAAGAGTCAGGCCGGTGATTTCGCTGGTGAGGCTATAAAGGCTGCAGAGGAGATAGGCGGAATCAAAGCTGTTATTGTCAAGGCTCCTGTAGCAGATGCCTCTGCGCTTCGTGACACGGCTGACCGGATCCGTGACAGCCTTGATAAGGGGCTTGTATTCCTGGCAGCTGAAGCAGACGGCAAAGTGCTTTTCACGGCAATGGCTACAAAGTCAGCCGTTGAGGCAGGCGTACACTGCGGAAATATCATTAAGGAAGCTGCTCGCGTTGCAGGTGGCGGCGGCGGCGGACGTCCCGACATGGCTCAGGCCGGCGGTAAGGATGTCTCCAAGATAGATGATGCTCTGGCAGCTGCGAAAGAAGTTCTGACAAGCCAGATCGGCTAAAGCTCAGGAGGAAAATAAGATGTGTTTATTCTGTGACATAATCGAGGGTAAGATCCCGTCGAGCAAGGTATATGAGAACGAGAAGGTCTTGGCCTTTAATGATATTAATCCCGCGGCGCCGGTACATGTATTGGTGGTGCCGAAGAAACATTTCGATGATATCAACGATATGGCTTCCGATCCCGAAGGAGAGATATACATGGGTGAAGTAATCCGCGCGATCTCTGAAGTAGCCAAGATCAAGGGCCTCGAAAATGGTTTCCGCACGATCAACAACTGCGGCGAAGACGGCGGGCAGACGGTTAAGCATGTTCATTTCCATGTAATCGGCGGCCTCAAGCTCACGGAGAAAATGATTTGAATAATGATCTGACAAAGCTCGAGCGTCGCGTTCTGGCCTACCTCGGATTTAAGGGAGAGGCCGATGATGAACAGATCTCAATGATACAGAAAGCTATTGCGGACACGCGAAGATTCGCGCGCCCGCAATTTGTTTATCGATTCTTTCCTTTATATGAGACAGAAGGGCAGCTTCTGCTCAAAGATTCAGAGATAGATGTAGGCTACCCGTCTTTGCAGAAAATGTTCAGATATAAAGATTCGCAGAATGTATGCATATTGGTGTCGACTCTCGGCATAGGGATCGACAACAGGATCGAGAGACTCCGTGAAAGCGATATGAGCACCATGGTCCTGACAGATGCATGTGCGAATGCTCTTATCGAGGATGAGACCGATGAGTTCCAAAAGCGACTGGGGCTCAAGGACTCGACCTTTCGCTATGCTCCCGGCTACGGGGATGTCCCCTTGTCACTGCAGCGCCTGATATTTGACGGCATGCCGGAGATCGCTAAGATCGGCATAAGCCTCGATGAGGGATGCCTTATGCACCCTATGAAATCCATGACGGGGATAATCGGTTTTCGCAGTTGAGAATGTGCTGATAATCGTACAATTTGGAGACTTTTGAGACTTTTCGAGTAAAGAGTCTCATTTTTTGTCGGAGTGCTTCCTTGCCACAAGCGATGGTGATAGTATGAAGACAAAAATAAAGTGAGATTTGCTTATGAGAGACTACAAAGAACTTGTCGTCGGGAGACTCAGCTTCCTCGACGATCTTATTGCAGTTACGCAAAAAAGTCTGAAATGCGCCCCACCGGGGCGGCTGTTGCTGCGAAGCATGAGAGGAAAACCGCATTACTATCATCTGAACAAAGAGGCGTCGGAATACGACAAATACCTCAAAGCAGATGACAAGCCCCTGATCAAAGCGCTGGCTCAAAAGGAATATGACATGAAGCTTCTTGAATCGGCTCAAAGAGAGCGGAAGGCAATCCTTGCCTGCATGTCGTTTCTTGGTATCGCTCCGGAGGGGGATGGATCTAGGTCCTCGACTCTCGCGGCTTCCTCAGCTTCCTCAGTTTCCTCAGCTCAAGCGCCCGGCAGCTTCGTTAATAGGGGAGTTCGCCCGGAGGATGTTTATCCTATGCTGCCGGAAGATCGGAAGGCCTTGGTAACACCGCCGTCCATGATCCTCCCTGACGACCTTTATGCTCGAAAATGGTTAACCTATCAATACACCGGTCTTCCGCTCAAGGATCATGAGAATGCTTTCCTGACAGACAACGGAGAGATGGTAAGGTCAAAATCCGAGCTGATAATCGCCAACACGCTGCATTCCATGGGGGTGCCTTATCGCTACGAGTGTCCGCTTTATCTCGGAGGGAGTAACACTGTCTATCCGGATTTTACCGTTCTCAACGTCCGCCTTCGTAAAGTCTTTTACTGGGAGCATCTGGGACTGCTGTCTGACCCCCTTTATCTGGAGAAATCCGTTCGCAAGATCAACAGCTACGAGCGCGCCGGCTATTATCCCGGTGACAGGCTGCTCATTACCCGCGAGACCGCCAAGTGTCCACTGAGCACGGAGTCCATCAAGGGAGTGATACGGCAGTACTTGCTGTAAGGGCAGCTTTCTGTGACCTCTCGCCGACAGATATGGGGTGAACAGTCTGAGTATGATCATCGAAAAGGGGCGCGTCAACAGATTTGCCGTCCGAAGGCCATTTCTGTTGACGCAGCTGCCATCGCCGTCAACAGATTTGCTGTCTGAAGGCCATTTCTGTTGACGCAGCCATCCCCACCGTCAACAGATTTGTCGTCTGGAGGTCATTTCTGTTGACGCACCCGCCCCTGACGTCAACAGATTTACCGTCTGGAGGCCATTTCTGTTGACGCGTGTCTGATAGACGCCGCCGGAATGCTTTTCGAGAAGAATCTTGAACAAATACATGCCATAACTCCGGCACTTGGCACACGCCGGAACCCACACATCGGTAGCATGCCATAACTCTGTTGACGCACCCACCCCCGCCGTCAACAGAAATGAAGATATCTGCCTGAATCTGTTGACGGCCGGCCCAATTCCAACATAAATATTCGTCCCGGGACGTCCCGACCCACGGTCGGCCCAATCCCAACATAACTATGCGTCCCGGGACGCCCCGGCTGTTGATCCATCATAGAAATAGTCCATTAAGCGAACACCGGATATCGGATTATTGTATTATTTGTCGGATAGTGCGGGCTTTTCGATGATGGGCATAAATGGTACACTTGGGCTATGGCAAAAAAATCGTTAAAAGAGATCATAGGTAAGGAATGGCTGGTTTTCGACGGCGGCTTTGGCTCAATGCTACAGGCGCGTGGAATGAGGACCGGTGAGAATTCCGCTAACATGAATATTAAGGCCCCCGAGATCGTGACGGATATTCATTCGGAATATCTGGCGGCCGGGGCTATGTGCGTGACGACGAATACTTTCGGGGCGGACAGGCTGCATCTTGGGGCCGATGACTTCTCGTTGGAAAGGATCATTGACGCAGCTTGCTCGAATGCCCACGCGGCCTGTGAGAGGGCCGGTAAGGATGCTTATGTTTTCTACGACATGGCTCCGACGGGCAAGCTCTTAAAACCCTTGGGGGATATGGATTTTGACGAGGCTTATGAGATTTTTGCCGAGCAGGTGAAGATCGCTTCGGCAAGTGAAAAAATCGACGGCTTTATTATTGAGACCTTCAGTGACCTTTATGAGATGAAAGCGGCGGTGCTGGCTGTCAAGGAAAACAGTGATCTGCCGGTGATCGCGTCGGTTACTTTCTCCGAGAACGGGAAGATGCTGACCGGAGCTTCGCCGATACAAGTTGTAACAGTCCTTGAAGGACTCGGTGTTGATATGCTGGCCGTTAACTGTTCGCTGGGCCCCAAGGAGCTGATGCCGATTATTGAGGAGCTTCTCAAGTATGCCCGCACGCCCCTTCTGGTGCAGCCCAATGCCGGCCTTCCTAAATTTGACGGCAAGAATACGATCTACGATATCGCCCCGGAGGAGTTCGCCTCCTATCTCGGGCAGATGATGGATATGGGCATCAGCGGCTTCGGCGGTTGCTGCGGAACTACGCCGGATCACATCGCGGCTGCAGTCAGGGAATCGGCAGAACACGGATTCGCCTATGCTCCCGCCGAAGAGCAGACGAGAGTTACCGGAACGATCAGCTGTGTCGAGATCGGTAAGCGCGTAAGGCGCTGCGGCGAGAGACTCAATCCCACGGGTAAGAAAAAGATGAAGGCCGCCCTTCTTGAGGGCAGGCTCTACGATATCGTTGATGAGGGTCTGGCCCAAGTCGAAGCCGGAGCGGATGTTTTGGATGTCAATGTAGGCGTGCCGGGAATAGATGAGACGGCGGTCATGACCGATCTTGTCATGCAGCTTCAAGAAGTGATCGACATTCCTCTTCAGATAGACAGCTCAAATCCCGAGACGCTGGAAAGGGCTTGCCGTATATATAACGGAGTGCCGCTTATTAATTCGGTAAACGGCAAACAGGAGGTTATGGATGCCGTATTTCCTATAGTCAAGAAATACGGAGGCGTGGTGCTGGGTCTTTGTATCGATGAGGACGGGATCCCGCCCACGGCCGAGCAGAGATTTGCCATTGCCGAGAGGATAGTAGGCGAGGCCGCCAAATACGGCCTGTCTTCAAAGAGGATAATCATCGACTCGCTCGTTCTTACTGCCAGCGCCCAACAGAAGGAAGTCATTGAGACCGTCCGCTGCGTGGGAATGGTAACGGAGAGATTGGGCTGCGGTACCGCTTTGGGCTTAAGTAATGTTTCTTTCGGTCTGCCTAACCGTCCTCTTATCAACAAGACTTTCCTGGTCATGGCGATGTATGCAGGACTTAAGCTGCCGATCCTGAACCCGCTGGATCGCGATCTGATGGGTGCTATCGATGCTTTCGAGGTGCTTAATAACAGCGATGTAAATGCTGAAGATTATATATCAAGGCATGTGAACGATGTGGTTGGAAGTGTGGTGAAGACCGCCGCGCCGACCGGAAACGATACTGCCGTTGCAGGTGAAGATATGCCTGCCGACGCCAGTGAGCTCTACAGGGCCATCGTTAAAGGTCAGAAGCATCAGGCAGTCGAAGCCGTAGCTAGCATGGGTGATGTCGCCCCTTTGGAGATCGTGTCCTATCATTTGATCCCGGCACTTGATAAGGTCGGCCGCGATTATGATAAGGGAAGGATCTTTCTGCCCCAGCTGATGATGTCCGCCGAGACCAGCAAACTTGTTTTCGATGAGATAAAGAGCAGGCTCGGCAGCGGCAACAGCGGTGAGAAGAAGGGGCCGGTTGTCATTGCCACGGTCGAAAATGATGTCCACGACATAGGCAAGAATATCGTCAAGGTCGTCTTGGAAAGCTATGGCTTCGAGGTCATTGATCTTGGCAAGGACGTAAAAGCCGCGGTGATCTGCGAGGCCGTAAAGGAATACAGGCCTCTTGCGGTCGGTCTGTCGGCTCTCATGACTACCACTGTCGTGTCTATGCAGAATACCATCGAAGCCATGCATTCTCAGGGGCTTTATACCCCGGTGCTTTGCGGCGGCGCGGTTGTGACAGCTGATGTCACGAAGCAGGTCGGAGGTGACTACTATTGCAAGGATGCGATGGAGACCGTCCGAATCTGCGAACAATTACAGGAAAACAGAAAGGGCTTATGATAAATGGCCAGACAACGCAGTAAGAAACATATACCCGAGAGAATGGAAATCTGCCATGAGCGCTGGTTTGACGCACCCATGCTCAACAAGGGCAACTGGAGACAGGCTTGCGGTTTCCCTGAGGAATGTGAGATCTATCTTGAGATAGGCTGCGGCAAGGGCAAGTTCTGCACGGAGACCGCCACTGCCAATCCGAATGTCCTCTATATTGCCCTCGAGCGTGATTCATCAGTGATCCTTTCTGCTATCGAAAAGGCCCACGCCCTGGAGATTCCTAATCTTTTCTTCATTAATGCTGACGCCCAGCTGCTGGAGAACCTTTTCGATGATGGCGAAGTTGACCGTATCTATATCAATTTCTGCGATCCCTGGACTCGCAGGAGAAAGCCCAAGAGACGCCTGACTTACAAGGATTTCCTGAATAAATACGAGATGTTGCTTAAGCCTGCCGGTCAGATCAGGTTTAAGACGGATAACGACGAGCTCTTCGACTTCTCTTTGGAGGAGTTTTCTGAGTGCGGATGGGACTTGTCCGAGCAGACCCGCGATCTTCATAACAGCGAGTGGGACGGAGCCAATGTCAGGACCGAGTTCGAGCAGAAATTTGCCGATCAGGGGATAACAATAAAGCGCGTTGTAGCTGCCTCTCCCCGGAAGTGACGCCGGTTTATGCCGCATAAGAGGGCAAGACTTTTTGCAAACAGATCATTTTTGAAAATCGTTTGAGCTGCTATTATCGAAAACGACGCATTTTAAGCATTAAATGGGGCTATTTCGATAATAATTAACATTTTGTTTTGTTGTAAAGCCGGGCAGTCTGTTGTAGAATTCTAAAGGTGCACAAAGCACACAATTTACAGTAATCTCCCCTTTTACGGGGTATATAGGAGGAATTCAATATGGCAGTTAAAGTTGCGATTAACGGTTTTGGTCGTATCGGTCGTCTCGCTTTCAGACAGATGTTCGGTGCTGAGGGTTACGAGGTTGTTGCTATCAACGATCTTACAAAGCCTTCCATGCTCGCTCACCTTCTCAAGTATGACACAGCACAGGGCGGATATGCCGGTGTTATCGGTGAGAATAAGCACACAGTAACATCCGACGACGAGGCTAACACAATCACAGTTGACGGCAAGACACTTCAGATCTACAAGGAAGCTGACGCTAACAATCTCCCTTGGGGTGAGCTCGGTGTAGACGTAGTTCTCGAGTGCACAGGTTTCTATACATCCAAGGATAAGGCTCAGGCTCACATCAACGCAGGCGCTAAGAAGGTTGTTATCTCCGCTCCTGCAGGCAATGACCTCCCTACAATCGTTTACAATGTTAACCACACAACACTTACACCTGATGACAAGATCATCTCTGCTGCTTCCTGCACAACGAACTGCCTTGCTCCTATGACAAAGGCTCTCAATGATTATGCTCCTATCCAGAGCGGTATCATGACAACAGTTCATGCTTACACAGGTGACCAGATGATCCTCGACGGCCCTCAGAGAAAGGGTGACCTCCAGAGAGCTCGTGCCGGTGCTGCTAACATCGTACCTAACTCCACAGGTGCTGCTAAGGCTATCGGTCTTGTTATCCCTGAGCTCAACGGCAAGCTCATCGGTGCTGCTCAGAGAGTTCCTACATTCACAGGTTCCACAACTATCCTTCACGCTGTTGTTAAGGGTGAGGCTACAGTTGAGGGCATCAACGCTGCTATGAAGGCTGCTACGACAGAGTCCTTCGGTTACACAGAGGAGAAGCTCGTTTCTTCCGATATCATCGGTATGAGATTCGGTTCCCTCTTCGATGCAAACCAGACAATGGTTTCCAAGATGGACGACGGCAACTCTCTCGTACAGGTTGTTTCCTGGTACGACAACGAGAATTCTTACACATCTCAGATGGTAAGAACAATCAAGTACTTCGCAGAGCTCGGCTAATATCGGTTCTACTTGAATGTTTTGAAGGGGTCGTCTTCGGACGGCCCCTTTTGTATGCTTTTTTGGTTCTTCTCGGAATACTTGGGATATAGTGTGAATGCTTTAAGCAAAGGCTTAAGCACGTTGCTTAAGGTTCTGCTTAAAACAGCCGCTTTTTCACACAAGGCTTCACCATGTTGCTTAAGGATCCGCTTAAATTCATGACCACATAGAAAGCACATCTGTTGACGGCGAGGCGGATGCGTCAACAGAGTTATGGCATGCTACCGATGTGTGGGTTCCGGCGTGTGCCAGATGCCGGAGTTATGGCATGTATTTGTTCAAGATTCTTCTCGAAAAGTATTCCGGCGGCGTCTATCAGACACGCGTCAACAGAAATGGCCTTCAGAAGACAAATCTGTTGACGGCGGGGGTGGCTGCGTCAACAGAAATGACCTCCAGACAACAAATCTGTTGACGGCGAGGGCGGCGCGTCAACAGAAATAGCCTTCAGACAACAAATCTGTTGACGGCGGGGGTGGCTGCGTCAACAGAAATGGCTTCCAGACCGCAAATCTGTTGACGGCGAGGGTAGCTGCGTCAACAGAAATGGCCTCCAGACGACAAATCTGTTGACGGCGAGGGTGGCGCGTCAACAGAACCCTCATTTTTAGCATTACTCTTACCGCTATTTTGTAATGCTATTTTCGAGATTGCAAAAATAGCATTACCCGATGCCGAGGGCCACCGGCTTTTTCGATCAGCAACCCCATATACAACATGACAAATCTCAAGCTTTCCGTGAAGGATCAAGAGTTCCGGGAAAATAAGGCAAATCGTAAAAAATGTGATAAAATCTTCTCGCTATGAGAGGTAAAAAGGTATCATTAGGCCGTCTGGCGGCTTTCGCGAAAAGGGAATCGGTGCTGTGCGCGGCTATCGCGTGCGCGGTCGTCTCCTTGTTTATTTCTGATTGGACGCCATCGGGGCTCTTGGGCTTGGTAAAGTGGAAGACACTTTGCGTGCTGGCCTCGCTGATGCTCGTGGTCGCGGGCTTTAAGGATACAGGCGTTTTTGATCTGGCGGCTGCGAAGCTGACCCGTTCCAGCCGAAGAGCAAGCGGCTTCAACGGCTGTTTTTTCCTCTGTTTGTCGCTGATCCTTCTGCCCTTCTTTGCCGCAATGCTTATCACCAACGATGTGTCGTTGTTGACTTTTGTTCCCTTGGGGCTGTTTACGCTCGAGCGCGCCGGCAGGAAAGATCTGACCATAAGGGTAACGATCCTTCAGGCTATCGCGGCTAACCTGGGTTCTATGCAGACGCCTTTCGGCAATCCGCATAACCTTGAATGTTTTATCCACTATGATATAGGCGTGAAAGATTTTTTCGCTGTGACACTGTTGTTCTTTCCCATGAGCTTGATCATGCTGACGCTGGCGGCTTTTTTGCTGTCACGAAGTCAGGCGCCTGCTTCTCATCCGGTCAAGGCTTCGGGTGGGGAGGAAGGATCTGATCTGCCGGACGGGGATAATAAGCTCGATATCAAGCGCAATGTGGTCTTTGGTGTTCTGGCAGCGGTTGCTTTACTGACAGTCTTTAATGTTATTCCCTATTACTTTCTGTCGTTAGGCCTTATTGCCCTGGTAGTCCTTATCGTGGACAAGAAGCTTTTCCTTAAGCTTGACTGGTGTTTATTGCTGACTTTTGTATGTTTCTTTATTTTCTCCGGCAACCTGAGCTCTATAGATGCTGTTCGCGACTTTATCGAAAAGCTGACAGAAAGGAATACATTCCTGACAGGAGCCTTATCCTCCCAGGTAATATGCAACATTCCCACGACCCTCCTGTTGGAGTCCTTCACGGACAATTGGAAGGCCTTAATGATCGGCACCGATGTCGGCGGCCTCGGTACGCCGATCGCCTCCATGGCCAATCTCATCGCCATCAAAGCTTACATGAGGACCGAAGATGCAAAGCCCGGCCGCTTTATGATCGAGTTTGTTGCAATTGAATTTCTCTTCCTGGCAACGCTTATCATCTATTCGCATTTTGTCGGAATATATTGAATTTAGGTCGCTCGGGCATTTATAATTGCTCTCGAAAAGGAACTGTTATATGCAAAAGATAATCGACGCACATTGTCATATCTATCCCGCCAAGATCGCCGAGCGTGCGGTCGAGGGTATCAAGGACTTCTACGGCTTGGATGAGTCGTTAGGCATGGGCGGTCTTGACGGTACAGTTGAGACACTGCTCGAGCGCGGCAAAGCTAACGGAGTTGTTCATTTTCTCTGCCATTCGGTAGCTACAGCCCCTCATCAGGTGCGATCTATCAACAGCTTTATCGCCGATGAGCAGAGCAGGCACCCTGATCTCATCACAGGCTACGGTACACTTCATCCTGACAGCGAAGACATAAGAGCAGATCTCGATGACCTGATCGCCCGCGGTCTTAAGGGAGTTAAGCTGCACCCGGATTTTCAGCAGTTTGCACTGGACGATGAGCGTGGCTTCAGATTGGGTGAGCTCATAAGCGAAGCGGGCCTTCCCGTGCTCCTTCACTGCGGAGACAGGCGTTATGAGCGCTCTAACCCGCCCCAGCTCAAAGCATTCCTTGACCGTTTCCCTGACCTTATGGTCATTGGCGCTCATCTTGGCGGCTGGAATTATTGGGAGGAGGCAGCAGAGATCTTTCCGGGTACGAAAAATCTCTATGTTGACTGCTGTTCATCGCTGGCCTGGCTCGATCCGAACAAGGCCCGCGATATCATCCGCAGATATGGAGCTGACCGTGTTATGTTCGGCACCGATTATCCAATGTGGAAACACGAGGCAGAGATTGCCCGGGTGAAGGCCTTGGGCCTCGAAGCGGAAGAAGAGGAGATGATCTTCTACGGTACTGCAGCAGGATTTCTGGGACTTTGATAAGCTTTTCGAAAAGGATAATAAACAATAGGATGATTACCTTAAAGACACATTCCGTAAATGAGACAAAAGAGCTCGGCCGTAAGCTGGGCAAGCTTTTGAAGGCCGGAGATCTAGTGGCGCTGGACGGCGATCTGGGCGCCGGCAAGACCGCGATGACAGGCGGGATCGCCGAAGGCATGGGAATAAACGCGAGAATATCAAGCCCGACATTTACCATCGTCAACGAGTATCCCGGGGCTGTGACGCTATATCATTTCGACACATATCGACTGACAGGAGAGGATGATTTCCTGGACAGCGGGCTTGATGAGTATTTCGATGCCGGGGGCGTCTGTGTCATTGAGTGGAGTAATATAATAGACGGGCTGCTTCCGGAGAATACAATAAGGATCGCCATAGTCGGGACCGGAGATGTCAGGACGATCTGCATTGACGCGCCGGAAGCCTTTGATAAGTTGATAAGGGAAGCTTTAGACGGAGGATTGTAAGATGCTGATCTTGGCTTGTGATACCAGTAATTCGACCTGCTGCGCGGGCATTTATGATGACGGAAAAGAGTTGGCTTATGAGATGAGCTTCGAGAAAAAGACTCATTCCGAGACTTTTATGCCTCTTGTCCATCGCGTGATGGAGAAGTCGGGAGTAAAGCATTCGGAGCTTGATGCGTATGCGATCTGTGTGGGGCCAGGTTCTTTCACCGGCATCAGGATCGGTCTTAGCGCCGTCAAGGGTATGAGCGCGGCATCGGGAGTTCCCTGTATCGCCGTATCTTCGACTGAGGCCTTGGCAAGGAGCGTGACCAATGTGGTGCATCCTGAGGAGAGGACATTATTGCTGCCGGCTTTTGATGCCCGTAATAAGAGGGTTTTCGCTGCTGTATATGATAATTCGGGCTATGCTGTAAGAATAAAGGAAGGAGCCTATGCGGCATCTGACCTGGCGGATGAGTTAACAGATCTGCCGGACATAATGAAGACAAAGATAATCGTATTGGGAAGCGGTTCTGATGCTGTCAGGGAAGCTCTTGCCGACAAGCTGGGGATCAATGCCGACTATGCGCCGGGAGCCATGATAACTCCCTCGGGAATCGATGCTGCGGCGAGAGCGGCGGTTGACGCTACAGACGGTAAAGCCATCGTAAGTGCAGCCGAGATCAAAGCGGCCTACTGCGCCGTCTCATCTGCAGAACGTTACAGGAAAGCATAATGATCAGGCGGGCTTCGATCAGTGATGTTCCCGATATAATGGCGCTCGAGAAAGAGTGCCTGCCTCACCCTTGGGATAAGACAGCCATAGACGATCTCATGACCTTGGACAGACATATGGCCCTGATCGCCGTCGATGACGGCAAGGCTGCGGGCTATATCGGTTTCAGCTGGGTCTTGGACGAATGCGAGATCGGTAATATCTGTGTCTCTCGAAGCTTCAGGCGCAGGGGAATCGCATCTTCTCTGCTGGCGAGAACGGAATCCGAACTGGCAGCTTTAGGTGTCCGGAAGATCTTCCTTGAAGTAGAGTCTGATAATGCTCCGGCCATAGCTTTATATGAGCGATCAGGCTATGTCAGATACTCCGGTCGCAAGGACTACTACGGGCAAGGGCGCGACGCGGAGTTATATTGCAAAAAACTGCCTGATAGCAATTGTGAAATCTAAACATAATCCAGGACATGTACTTCCGCGGTTTTAAGTTAAAAAGTCGAATTTAATGACGGCCGTCCTCTTGTTTATTGACTTGAATTTTAAAGCTCAATATACTTATCTCGGTTGATGTTATAAACAAACATGCAGACTACAGTGGAGGCATGAGATGATCGAAGATAAAGTTGTATTTCAATGTGAAGAGAATCTGACCTTGGCGTCAGTAGCCGGATTCGTTCAGAAATCCTCACAGTACAGAAGCACGGTTTACCTGATTATCAACGGACGCCGCGCCAATGCCAAGAGTATGCTCGGTGTAATGTCACTCGGTATCGAGAATGGTTCCGAGATCGAGATCAATGCTGACGGCGACGATGCAGAACTTGCAGTAAAGGAACTTTCTGCCTATCTTAATAACCCCAAAGTCTGATACAATAACTGCATGAACGGGAACACGTTTGATGCAAGATTAGATACAGTACCTATGAGTCCCGGAGTTTACCTGATGAAGGATACTTCGGGATCTGTTATTTATGTGGGAAAAGCCAAGAAGCTCCGTAACCGACTGACATCTTATTTCGGCGGCAGACCCATCGGCAGTCCCAAGGTAGCCGCAATGGTCTCCAATGTGGCCGACTACGAATATGTGGTGGTCGGTTCAGAGTCTGAGGCTCTGCTTCTCGAAGCCAATCTCATCAAGCGATACAAGCCCAAATATAATATCCTCCTTCGTGATGACAAGGGTTACCCTTATGTCTGTATAACACTAAACGAGGAATACCCGAGAGTATTCAAGGCTTTCAGGGTGGACGAGAAAGCCCGTAAGGCCGGAGCTCTGTATTATGGTCCGTACATGAATGCGGATCTGTATCACACGCTTAAGGCTATCGAGGAGATATTTCCTCTGAAGCGCTGCTCCAAGGTCCTTCCGCGCGACATCGGCAAGGAGCGTCCCTGCCTTAATGCCCATATCGGCAAATGTATGGCGCCCTGCAGCGGCAAGGTCAGCAGTTCGGAGTATCGAAGGATGATCGGCCAGATCGTGCTTTTTTTCGAGGGGAAATATTCCGGCATCGAAAAGGATCTTAAAAGAGAAATGGGGGAAGCCGCCGAAGCGCTGGACTTCGAACGTGCAGCCGTCTTAAGAGACCGCCTGGCGGCGCTGGACGGCATACGCGGCAGTCAGCGCGTATTTATGAATATAGAGCGCGATGTTGATGCTATCGGTATCTATTCCGAGGCCGGTGAGACGGCAGTCCGTAAACTTGAATTGAGAGGCGGAAGGATCGTCGGTTCGTCAACTTATTTCATGAACGGCGATACCGCATCTTCAGCAGAGATGGTGACGAATTTTATCACGCAATATTATGAGGATCTTCATAACATTCCTCCGACCCTGCTGATACCGGATATAGCATCTGACGAAGGCTTATCCGACAATGTCGACAGCGGTCTTATGGATACTGAGTCTACGATCGCCGCGCTTGAGCAGTTCCTTGAGGAGCGCGCGGGACATAAAGTGCATGTCCATATACCGGTACGAGGTGAGCTTAAGGAACTCCGGAATCTGGCGGATAATAATGCCCGGGAGATGATGGTCAGAAGGATCCTGAGGGGCGGAGGCGCCAATGCTGATCCGACGGCAGCTCTGCGCATATTGGAGGAGCTCCTGGGCGCGCCTGAGGGCAGTATAGACAGAGTAGAGTCCTATGATATATCGAATCTGGGTAATGATGATATCTGCTCGGGAATGGTGGTGTTTAAGGGTGGCAAACCGGACAAAGCATCCTACAGGCTCTTTAAGATGAAATATGTTGAGAGCCAGGATGATTTTGCCTCCATGAGAGAGACGCTGACAAGAAGGTTCTCTCATAATGCCGATGACGGTTTTGCCTATCCGTCGCTGATCCTGGTAGACGGCGGCAAGGGACAGCTGTCAGCCGTAGCTTCTGTAGTAGATGAGCTGGCAGGCGATAAGGGGATCTATCTGGCCGGCATGGTGAAGAATGATCGGCACAGGACATCAGGGATCGTCTTCAGGGACGGCAGGGAGATCAGGCTGGAGAAAGATAACCCCTCTGACAGGGATGTGGTGCTCCTGCGCTTCCTGAGTGCCGTGCAAAATGAGGTGCACCGCTATGCCATAAATTACCAGCGTAAACTTGCAGGAAAGCGCAATATCCGCTATCGTCTGGAGAATATACGCGGTATCGGTCCGGCAAAAAGACGCGCGCTGCTGGCTTACTTCGGAAGCATCAAAGCCGTTGAAGAGGCGACTTCCGAGGAGCTTGAGAAGGTGAGCGGGATCAGTCGCGCGGATGCCGCTTCGATCTACGATTATTTTCATCTGCGGGAGGATAAATAAATGGCCATCTACGCATTGGCGGATCTGCATCTGGCCATATCGGATCCCGATAAGTCTATGGAGGTCTTCGGGAACGGCTGGCAGGATTATATGACATTGATCAGGGAGAACTGGGAGAAGACGGTGAGATGCGATGATACCGTACTTATGCCGGGAGATCTGTCATGGGCGATGTATCTGGAGAAGGCTCACGAAGACTTCGATTATATTAACAGCCTCCCGGGGCATAAGCTCATCGGAAGGGGCAATCATGATTACTGGTGGACGACTGTCAGCAAGATGGAGAAGATTTTCGAGAAGGAGGGTTTTGACACTATCTCTTTCATTCGTAATAATGCCGTGACGGTGGAGGATTCACTGGTGACAGGAACGCGTGGCTGGAAGCTCCCTTCTGATGCGGGCTTTAATGCCGAGGACCGTAAGATACATGACCGGGAACTTATAAGGCTGAAGCTTTGCCTGGATCAGTTAAGCAATGCAGATCCTGACCATAAACTCAGACATATAGTTATGCTGCATTATCCGCCCATTACTCGAAAATGCACTTCTACTGCATTTAGTGAGCTTCTGGAGAGCGCCAATGTTGACCTCTGCATCTACGGCCACCTGCATGGCCTTGCGCATAATAATGCATATGAAGGGGAAGCTCCGGGGGGAAATCCCCTGATCTACAAATGTGTCGCAGCAGATTTTTTACGCTTCAAACCCCTTGAATTATAGGCGTTACGGGATTTTGGCGAAAGTTTTTTGTTGCCAGTCGCTGCTTTATAATATATAATAATCACGTTGAGAGTCTGCAGGTCCGGAGATAATCTTCGGCAGTAGACTTTTTGTATCTGAGGATGAAGTTGAGGAATCTATGGCTTACAGTATGACAGGCTTCGGTCGCGGGGAGATCATCTGCGATACGAGAAGATATACAGTAGAGATCAAATCCGTTAACAGTCGCTTCTGCGATATCAATGTAAGAATGCCCAGAGTCCTGAGCTTCGCTGACAGCCGTGTTCGTAAGAGGATCACGGACGGTCTCGTAAGAGGCAAAGTAGATGTCTATATCAACTACGAAGATACCGATAACAGCACGGCAGATGTAGTCCTTAACACGGGACTGGCCAAAGCATATTACGATGCTGTAGGCAAGATCGCCGACATGATAGGCAGTGATAACAATCTGACGCCGAGCAACCTCTCTTCCTATCCGGATGTGCTTACAACGAGGCAGAAGAACCTCGATGAGGATGCTATGGGCGATGAGCTTATCTCCTGTGTCGATGCTGCTATCGAAGGTATGAAGCAGATGCGTCTTACCGAAGGAAATAATCTCGCGAAGGATATCATTGAGAAGGTTGCTCAGCTCGAGAAGATCAGAGACGAGATAGCAGAGAAGGCACCTGAAGTGGTCGCTGACTATCGCGCCCGGCTCTCACAGAGAGTAGATGAGCTGCTCGACGGAGATAAGAGAGCTTTCTACGATGAGAACCGTCTTGCCGCCGAAGTGGCTCTTTTCGCTGATAAGTGCGCCATAGATGAGGAGCTTAAGAGACTTTTGAGTCACTTCTCACAGGCAAGGAGCATTCTCGGAGGAGAAGGCGCGGTCGGTAAGAAGATGGATTTCCTGGTTCAGGAGATCAACAGAGAGGTCAATACGATCGGCTCCAAGGCCAATTGCATTGATATAACCAACAGGGTTCTTCAGATGAAGAATCTTGTTGAAGAGATCAGAGAACAGATCCAGAATCTGGTCTGATCTGACATAAGGAAGGGACAGTCGGTTATGAGATACATCGACATCGGATTCGGCAATCTGGCTGCAGCAGACAGGATACTCTGTGTTGCATCTCCTGATTCTTCTCCGATCAGACGTGTCATCTCGGAGGCTAAGGACAGGAGCATGCTGGTGGACGCATGTGCAGGCAGGAAGTGCAGAAGCGTTCTTGTTATGGACAGCGATCATATTGTCACAAGCTCACTCGATGTATCCGAGATCCATAACAAGCTGGAGGGTTGAGACCGATGACAGAGCAGGGAGGATTGCTGATATCCATATCAGGACCGTCGGGTGTAGGTAAGAATACCGTTATCTCTGAGATCCGTAAGCAGTTCCCGGACTTCTGTCATTCCATCTCGGTAACTACAAGGAAGCCGAGACCTGTTGACGATAAGGGACATCTCGAGGAAGAGGGAGTTCACTACTACTTCAGAACGAGAGAGGAGTTCCTGAAGATGGCAGAGACCGGCGAGATCCTCGAGTATGACGAGTTCGCGGGCAACCTTTACGGCACGCCCTCGGCACCTCTTAAAAAGATGGTGGATAGGGGACAGAATGTATTGCTCGATCTGACCATTGCGGGAAGTCTGGCGCTTAAGAAGAAGTTCGGCGAAGATGCCGTGACGATCTTCCTGGCACCGCCGTCGCTTGAGATCCTGAGATCGCGCTTGGAAGGCAGAGGCAGCGAGGCGCCCGATGTGATCGACAGAAGATTAATGCAGGCAGAGAATGAACTCCTGCAGGCCGGCAGTTTTGACTACACGGTTGTGAATGACGATCTTGACAGAGCCGTAATGATGGTCGAGGACATAATAAGAGAAAGGTTCGGAGACAAGCCCGGCCAAGATCTTGATCTATAAGCAAGTGATTGCTCCTTCAGAGCATGAACGATAGATGACAGGTAAAAGAACTGAAGAATACAAAAGAAAAAGAAAGAAGGAATTAGAAATGTTAGTTGATCCGCCTATTGAACAGATGCTTCCCAAGACAGCATGTGCTTATGAGCTTGCAGTGCTTGTAAGCCAGAGAGCATGCCAGCTTGTTGACGGAGCTCAGCCTATGGTACCTGATTCGGCTGCCAATATGGTATCGCTCGCTTGCCGCGAGGTTGCACAGGGCAAGGTAGTAGTAGTTCCCGGTGACCACACCAAGGAGATGAAGGTGCCTAAGACCAAGGCTGCTCGTGAGGCAGAGAGAGCTGCTCAGAAGGCAAGAGAGGAACAGGAGAGCTACAGAAGATTTACAGCTTCCGTTGATGAGCAGGTTGCCGAGGAGACGGCTGAGCCTGCACAGGAGATCGTTTTCGAGACTGTTGAAGCTGACCAGCCTGTTGACGAGTATGTAAACGAGGATGCCGCTCAGGAAGCATCCGATGCAGAGTGAGGTGCGAAGAATGCCTGTTGAGAAGACAATGGAAAAGATCGTATCTCTTGCAAAGGTAAGAGGATTCGTTTATCCGGGCTCCGATATCTACGGTGGTCTGGCAAATGCATGGGACTTCGGTCCTTTGGGCGTTCAGCTCAAGAATAATGTAAAGGCTGCATGGTGGAAGAAGTTCGTACAGGAGAGCCCCTATAATGTAGGTGTTGACTGCGCTATCCTTATGAACCCCCAGGTATGGGTTGCTTCCGGCCATGTTGGCGGTTTCTCTGACCCTCTGATCGACTGCAAGCAGTGCAAGGCCCGTCAGAGAGCGGATAAGATAGTCGAGGATTTTAACGCTGCCAACGGCATCACAGATGTTCCTGTTGAGGGTATGACAGAGGATGAGATGGTAGCTTATATCAAGGAGAAGAATATCCCCTGTCCTGTATGCGGCGGTCATAATTTTACGGATATACGTAAGTTCAATCTGATGTTCAAGACTTTTATGGGTGTAACGGAGGATGCCAAGAATGAGGTATATCTCCGTCCTGAGACGGCGCAGGGTATTTTCGTTAACTTTGCAAATGTTCAGAGATCTTCCCGTAAGAAGATCCCCTTCGGTATCTGCCAGATCGGTAAGAGCTTCCGTAACGAGATCACTCCCGGTAACTTTATCTTCAGAACAAGAGAGTTCGAGCAGATGGAGCTGGAGTTCTTCTGTGAGCCCGGTACGGATCTTGAGTGGTTCGACTACTGGAAGAATTATTGCCACGACTGGCTCAAGAACTTAGGACTTAAGGATGATGAGCTCCGTACGAGAGATCATGCCAAGGAAGAGCTTGCTTTCTATTCCAAGGCAACAACGGACTTCGAGTTCCTGTTCCCGTTCGGTTGGGGCGAGCTCTGGGGAGTTGCTGACAGAACTGACTATGATCTTAAGCAGCATATGGAGTATTCCAAGCAGGATCTTTCCTATTTTGACCCTGCAAAGAACGAGAAGTATGTTCCTTATGTTATCGAACCTTCACTCGGTGCAGACAGAGTAACCCTCGCGTTCCTGTGCGCAGCATATGACGAGGAAGAACTCGAAGGCGGCGATGTAAGGACCGTCATGAGATTCCATCCATATCTGGCTCCCGTAAAGATCGGTGTCCTGCCGCTGTCTGCCAAGCTCTCCGAGAAGGCGATGGGCGTTTATTCCACATTGTCCAAGAAGTATATGTGCGAATTTGACGACAAGCAGTCCATCGGTAAGAGATATAGACGACAGGATGAGATCGGAACACCTTACTGTGTCGTTTACGATTTTGATTCTGAGACAGACGGCTGCGTGACGATTCGCGAGAGAGACACGATGAAGAATGTTGAATTCGAACCGGGTAATGTAAGATTCCCGATCGACAAGCTCGACGAGTTTTTCGAGGGCAAATTTGATTTTTGATTCCAGAAGACCGGGTTACTATGGCGCCCGGTCTTTTGAATAAACAACAATAAACGAAAGGCGGGCATTAAGATGGCAACAAAGTATGTTTATCTGTTTTCCGAAGGCAACGGAAAGATGCGTGAACTCCTCGGCGGTAAGGGTGCGAACCTCGCTGAGATGACAAACCTCGGGTTACCTGTTCCTCAGGGCTTCACTATCACGACAGAGGCGTGTACGAAGTATTATGAGGACGGCAGGCAGATCAACGATGAGATCTTCGGGCAGATAATGGAGTATATCGGCAAACTCGAGGAGATTACAGGCAAGAAATTCGGTGATCTTGAGAACCCGCTTCTCGTATCCGTACGTTCCGGTGCCAGAGCTTCGATGCCCGGTATGATGGATACTATCCTTAACCTGGGTCTTAATGAGGACGTTGTCGGCGTTATCGCCAAGAAGTCCGGCAACCCCAGATGGGCATGGGACTGCTACAGAAGATTCATCCAGATGTATTCCGATGTAGTTATGGAAGTCGGTAAGAAGTATTTCGAGGAGCTGATCGATAAGATGAAGGCTTCCCGTAAGGTTACACAGGACGTCGATCTGACAGCAGGTGACCTTCAGGAACTCGCCAATCAGTTCAAGGCTGAGTATAAGGCCAAGATCGGTGAGGACTTCCCGAGTGATCCTAAGGTTCAGCTTATGGGTGCCATCAAGGCGGTATTCCGTTCTTGGGATAACCCCAGAGCTAACATCTACAGAAGAGATAACGATATCCCTTATTCATGGGGTACGGCTGTTAACGTTCAGTCCATGGCCTTCGGTAACATGGGTGATGACTGCGGTACAGGTGTTGCTTTCACAAGAGATCCCGCTACGGGTAATAAGGGCCTCTTCGGTGAGTTCCTTACAAATGCCCAGGGTGAAGATGTTGTTGCCGGCGTAAGAACACCTATGCACATTTCCGAGATGGAGCAGAAGTTCCCGGGCGCATTCAAGCAGTTTACGGATGTTTGCTCTATCCTCGAAAATCACTACAGAGACATGCAGGACATGGAGTTTACGGTAGAAGCCGGTAAGCTCTATATGCTCCAGACAAGAAACGGTAAGAGAACGGCACAGGCAGCCATGAAGATCGCCTGTGATCTCGTTGACGAAGGTATGAGGACACCTGCCGAGGCAGTTGCCATGATCGATCCCCGTAACCTTGATACACTTTTGCACCCTCAGTTTGATCCCGCTGCCCTGAAGGCTGCAGAGGCTATCGGAAAGGGACTCGGAGCTTCTCCGGGAGCTGCCTGCGGTAAGATCGTATTTACTGCCGAGGACGCTGTTGAGTGGGCTTCCAGAGGCGAGAAGGTCATCCTTGTAAGACTCGAGACATCTCCTGAGGATATTTCCGGAATGAAGTCCGCTGAGGGTATCCTGACAGTCCGCGGCGGTATGACATCACACGCGGCCGTTGTTGCCCGTGGTATGGGTGAGTGCTGCGTATCCGGATGTGGCGAGATCGCCATGGACGAGGCCAACAAGAGATTCACTCTTGCAGGCAAGGAATTCCACGAGGGTGACATCATCTCCCTTGACGGTTCTACAGGTAATATCTACGACGGCGCTATCCCTCAGGTAGATGCAGATCCCAACAACGGATATTTCGGCCGTATCATGGCATGGGCAGACGAGTTCAAGACAATGGGCGTACGTACTAACGCCGATACTCCCGCTGATGCCAAGAAGGCTCGTGAGCTCGGTGCCGAGGGTATCGGACTCTGCCGTACAGAGCACATGTTCTTCGGTGAAGGCAGGATCGACGCATTCCGTGAGATGATCTGTTCCGAGACAGTCGAGGAGCGTGAGGAGGCTCTGGAGAAGATCCTTCCTATGCAGCAGAGCGACTTCGAGGCTCTCTATGAGGCTCTCGAGGGCTATCCCGTAACCATCCGTTTCCTGGATCCCCCGCTCCACGAGTTCGTTCCCACAACAGAGATCGAGATCGAGAAGCTTGCCCAGAAGAAGCACAAGACTGTTGCCGAGATCAGGAATATCATCTCTTCACTCCATGAGTTCAACCCCATGATGGGTCACAGAGGATGCCGTCTGGCAGTTACATATCCTGAGATCGCCAAGATGCAGACACGTGCAGTTATCCGTGCCGCCATCAATGTTAAGAAGGCTCATCCCGACTGGAACATCGAGCCTGAGATCATGATCCCTCTCATAGGTGAGATCAAGGAGCTCAAGTTCGTTAAGGACTTCGTTGTAGCTACGGCAGATGAGGAGATCGCAGCCGCCGGTTCCGACCTGAAGTACGAAGTAGGTACAATGATCGAGATTCCCCGTGCAGCTCTCACAGCTGACGAGATCGCTAAGGAAGCTGACTTCTTCTGCTTCGGTACGAATGACCTGACACAGATGACCTTCGGCTTCTCACGTGATGACGCCGGCAAGTTCCTCGGAGCATACTATGACGCTAAGATCTTCGAGTCTGATCCGTTTGCCCGTCTCGATACGACAGGCGTAGGTAAGCTCATGAAGATGGCTATCGATCTTGGCAAGTCTGTTAACCCGAACCTCCACGTAGGTATCTGCGGTGAGCACGGCGGTGACCCGACATCTGTCGAGTTCTGCCACCAGATCGGTCTGGATTATGTATCCTGCTCGCCGTTCCGCGTCCCGATCGCGAGACTTGCAGCAGCACAGGCAGCAATAAATAACAAGTAATTAGATCAGATCCCAAAAGATCTGAGAGAAATCCCCCGAAGCGTGAATGATTCGGGGGATTATTCTATGTTTGGAATCTTCTCGAATTCCTCATTAAACAGCACATTAAAGATGTCATCATTTTCGAGGCTCCTTTAAGATGTATAGACTGCAGAAACAAATACATAAGACCACGGATTTGTCTTGCAATATAGTAATGCATATGATAGGGTGATAGTAGCAGATAATAGATGCTGCCATATCAAGTATAATAAAGGAGGATTGTGGAAATGAAAAAAAGATTCAGGAAAATATGTTGCTTATTTGTAGTTGTGACAGTGACGATTCTGTCCGTGTTATCAGTTGGTGCGGCTCCCAATTCTCGTTCGTGGAATATGTATTATACGAATAACACATCGGGTAACCATACATACGAATCAAATACAATTGCTGATTCATTGAAGTATACGTGCAGCATCAGTTCTTTATCAGGAGTCAATGGTGGAAAGAAAATGACCGTAGTGGTCTTGAACGCTATGCCGGGTTTTGATAGAGCGGTTTTCACAAGTGTTTCGGGTTCACAAACTATTCGTTCTACATATATGAATACAGACAGAACGGTTACTTTTACACTCGCATATACAACAAGCGGCGGCACGTGCGCATCAACCGGTACGATCTCTAAATGAACTCGTCTATAAGACAAGGTGCCTTGTATTCAGCGGTAATACTGATGGCTACGGTCGTTGTGTTGCCGCTGACTTCTTGCAGTAAGACCACATCTGAAATTAGAAGTGGAGTCATCAGCAGCGATACTCCATGGTACGATGCAGAGTACATTACTTATGCTGACGAGATCGTAGGTGAGTCAGATGGTATTATACCTGTGACAATTACACCTGATTATAGAGTCTTCTTTCAAAGTTACGATGAAAATTATAATGAGTTACGGCGTGTTATAGCTGTCAATACTGAATCAGACGATACATATGTTATTGATTGTCCTGATTATATTGATGAGGTAAATTGTCGCATAGACTTTAGTACATGTTTTGTGGATGGTGATGATGTCTATATAGCATTGATTATTAACAATCAGAGTGGATGTGAGAATAGGATCTACCGTTATGATAAAAGCACGGACAGTTTTACGGATGAGATTACGGTCAACTTTGACGAACAGTATGAAAATCCGATCATCGTAAAAGCATATAAAAGAAGAGATCTGTTATACATTGAGTATAATTACCTCGAAGGTGTGTATTATAGATATGGTATTAAAGTAATCGGCGTGAATGGAGAACAGTATTTCGAGACAGTTTTCAATGATATATTAACTGACTGGATCGTTGAAGAAGACGGTGAAATAATAGCTCGCATTCGAGAAACAGATGGCAATGATATATCGGATAGTTTCTTATCTATAAACCCTACTGATGGTGTATTTACGCAATTGGATATTTCGACTGAAGATATTGTCGAGCATTGTAATGGAATCCTAATGGATGACGGGTGTATATACAGTAATAACCTCAACATGAGTATAAACAAATTTGATCTTCGTAGCGGAGAGACATCGAGGGCTATTGATCTTAATTACTGTGATGCTAATCTTTGCGATCTTATGTATTCAACAATCCTATATTGTGATGAAGATCATCTTATAATGGTAGAGACTGTTACGGGAATTAACAGACCAAGTAAATTCAATTCGTTAATTGAGATTGATCATGTAGACGATAATCCTCATGCAGGGAAAACAGTATTATACGCAGCGCCATATGACAGCATCGGATATGTGGAAGCAGAAGCTGTCAGGGAGTTTAACTATTCCTCTGATGACTTCTATATTTGTATCACAATGGATTATAGTGTGTTGTCCGTACAACTGCCATATGCCTACAATGAAGAAGAGATCATCACACGTTATCGTCTGGATGATGTTGTTATTAGGAGATTAAAAGACGATATCTGTACCGGAAGAGGACCTGATATCCTGCTAAACTATGGTCAGTTTTTTGAGCTTAATAAAAATGCATATCTCCATGAGATAAATAATTTCATGGACTCCGATCAGGGAATAGACAGATATGATTATTACGATAATATCTTCAGAGCTTTTGAGACAGACGGTAATTTGTATCAGGTACCTTTGTCGGTGTTTGTAACAGGCATATATACACCAGCGGATAACCGTCCTGAAGACTGCGTGGGATTTACATATGAAGAATACGAGGACTTCGTTTCCGAGTATTGTAACGGGAATGATCCGATCGATATTAGTTTTACGAGAAAAAACGCATTTGATCTGCTATTCTCATATAATAATAAGCTTTTTTTTGATGCTGACGGACATCTGAATCTGTCCGGAGAGGCTTTCCGTGATCTTCTTGAATACACGAACATTCTTAGCACTGAAGCAGATAATAACAGTCAATACATGACAACTCGACTAGTAAGTTTTATGGGAATCGTAAATGACTTGTACTATATGAATATTAGTACTTCTCCATATGTTTTATGTGGTTTTCCATCTGACGAAGATTCCAGAGGGGCCATGGCGAGAATAATTGATTCGGTAGCGGTTACTTCATGTTGCGAGCATAGCGATGTCGCATGGGGATTTGTTAAGACTTGCTTAAGCTATGATATACAGAGAAGAACGATGGGAACTAATCCTATAAATCGTCAAGCATTTCTGGACTATGCAGATAGTCTCATTCCATCTGCAAATCAGTATATCGAATCGATGAGCGGAATCAGTAATTACTATACATCGGATAGTATAGTTGAGTACTCAGAGTATTTGTCATCTGCTACGGAGTGTCAGAGGATAGACGCTCAGATAATGATCATTCTATACGAGGAGATACAATCGTACTTCAGCGGTGATAAAAGTGAAGATGAGGTTATAGCCATAATAGAGGGGCGAGTAAATAATATGATCGATGAGCAGGGAGACTGATCAGAGAGACTTAACAAGGCTCTCGGCATCTTCCGCATTCAGCGGACCCATATTGTATAGGCGCAAACCGCAATGGGTACTATAAGATTATTACATGAGATATCATGTCGCAATAAATGTCGTAGTAAATGTCGTAATAAACAAGGAACCGCTAATGGATGAAAATAGAGACATATGAGTTTTTGTTATGCGGAGATTAATGATGAAATAACACCTGTCAATGTTAGTGTTTACACTGATACTAAGATAGGTTTTGATAATTATTCGGGGGCAAGCTTTTCGATAGCAAGGCAGCCGTTGAGGCCGTTGCTCTGACGTTCGATGCAGATTGTGTTGGGGTACGACAGAGGGTATCCGCGAACCATATTGTATAATAGTTGTGCGATAGATATCGATCCTATCGACCGAGCAGAATGCAGTAATGAGGAAAACAGATGAAGGTTGTGGTCTTTAACGGAAGCCCCAGAATAGGGAACACATATACAGTAACAAAGGTTTTCATGGATGAACTGGCAAAATGCGGAGAGCTGGAATTGTCGGAATTCTCATTCCCGAAGGATCTGCCGGAGTTCTGTATCGGATGTCAGAATTGCCTTCGGGGGCCGAGAGAGAACTGTCCTCATAAGACCTATGTTGATCCGATATACGAAGCGGTCATGGAGGCTGATGCGCTGGTTTTCGCTACACCGCATTATGGGGCTTCATGTATGCCGGGAAGTATGAAGACATTGTTTGATCATCTGGCATTCATGGAGATGACGATCGCTCCTCGTAAAGAGATCTTTCAAAAGAAATCATTTATCCTTACGACGGGTTCTGCCTCAAAGCAGAATATCAGGATAATGAAGAGCTGTCTGACCAATTGGGGCGTTAACAGGGTCAGATATTTTGGGATCAAGATGTATACGAATAAGTGGGATAAGATTCCCGGCAAGCGTCGTATGAGGTTAGAAAGAACTATTCGTAAAAGGGCAAGAAGATTCTATCATCTGAAAAAGAGATCGCCATCAATAAAAACAAGAATGAAGTTCCTCATAAACAGATCTGTTATCAGTAGATTTATGCATGAGGGGAACTACCCTTACGATTATTGGAAAGATAACGGTTATTTTAAGAAGATGCCGTTATAATGGATTAGTAGCCGGAAGGCATACATTCGGTATTATTCCTGAGAAAGATCATCACGATATGTTGTAACCTGCGGAGCAAAAGGCATCGGCAAAGCGATCGCAGCCATGTTCCGTTCTGAGGAAGTTATCGTTCATACGATCGGCATCACGCCGGGCGAGTGGTTTGTCGGGGATGTTTTCTTCTTAAATGAGGTTGTCTGTCACGGCACGGCGGTACCGATTTAATCAAAGCCCTTGAAATCAAGGGGGTTACGGCGCTAAAAAGAGAAAGATGTACCAGAAATTGTACAAAAAACAAGTTGTTCTGTGTGACCCTTTACAAGTCGTATTTTCCGGTAACATCTGCAGGTCAGGATAAATAACATCCGACTATATATTTGTCACCACAAACAAATCAATTTCATTTTTGGCTTGACTAATTGCAATTTTGCAATTAGAATGAAGATGTAACTTTTTGTGACCGTGTAGAAATAAAGGAGTATGAGCTATGAAATGGAATGAAAAGGTTAAAGATCTGATGAAGAAAAAAGGTATCAATCAAAAAGACCTTGCCTTTCTCAGTGGCATAACAGAAAGCTCAATTTCCAGATACCTTGCTGGAGATAAGAACCCTCGTATGGATATCATTGTCAATGTTGCAAAAGCATTGGAAGTTTCAACTGACTATTTCCTTGATGATGAACAGAAATGTGAATCCGCATATACTGCCATCGCTACTGCTATTGCGAGAAAAGGTAACGAGTTATCTCCGGAAGAGAAGAACAAATTGATTCTTCTCCTCCTGGGCGAAGGAGGTCCTCAGTGAGAAGCGGACCGGAATATGACGAGATTGCTAAAGTAATCATTCAAATCTATATCGATTACGACATCAAATCCTTTCCTTTGGATTTGGAGAAGATTTGTCGTCTTTTAAATGTCTCTCTTATTCCCTACTCTGAATGCGGTCCTGAAGCAAAGGATCTCTTGCTTAAGAAGACAAAGAAGGGATTCTTTGTAAGAGGAACCCATGAAAGCACTCCTACTATTTACTATAACGACTACGAAGTCACTGTGGGAGAAAAGCGCTATACGATTGCACATGAGATCAAGCATTATGTCTATGATGAGTGTGATGACGATAACGAGGAGGATGATCTGGCGGATTACTTTGCCAGATTCTTTTTATGTCCGATCCCTTATTTAATCGCTAAGGGAATACTCTCCCCGAATGACATAGTGTCTCATTGTAAAGTCAGCCTCTGGGCTGCAAGTAATGCATCCTCGGCCATCAGAAATAGAATGAGCTGGTATGGTTACAAGATATTTGATTATGAGATTCCCCTCATGGAACATCTGATACCTGTAGAGTTCGAACTTTATAAAAGGGAACATTATGACCCTGATACTGGGAGGTGGTTAAATTGATTGTATTATCTTCACAAAGAAAAACACACTGATTAGTTGCGGGAACAACAATCAATGTGTTTGGTAAATATGCTTGTGTAACGCATACTCGCAATATCATTATACATCATATTTACCTTTCTTTGTTTACATTTTTCTAAATTAAACATTACCGACGAAGTGTCGGAGAAAGGTAGGTTTTCATGAAAAACTTATTTTATGATGGCTTCAATTCGAAGCTAATAGAGACTGCTTTTTTTGACTCTCTTCTTGAGATTCCAGTGTTAGAAGCTCCTAAGGAGATTATTATTCCGAAGAGAGCTATACCCTTTTCCAAGCTTGATCAGATTACTGATCCTTTTGATATGCTCGTTTTCTACGAACAAGATCCCAAGTTTAGAGATTTTGTTTCTGTCCCACAGAATTTCGATAAAAGTCTATCCAACGTGAAGATCATGTCTACACCGGATTGTTCTTTGTATCGTGACATGCCACTGTGGGAGCAACTCGCAAATATTGGTGTAAGCCGCTCAATCGGATACTATGAGCAACAGCAAGGAAAATATGTTATCCCCAATGTTCGCTGGGGCGACGAAAGGACTTACACTAATGTTCACTTTGATATCCCCCCGACCTTCGCAGGAATACCTAAGAACAGTATTGTTTCCATTGGAACTTACGGGTGTTGTCAAAAGAAAGAAGACAAATATCACCTGTCTGCATTTCTTGACGCAATGCTCGACTATCTGACCCCATCAGATGTTGTTGTTTATGGTTCATTCAACAACAAGTATATCCAGCAATATGGTAAATACACGAACTTTCATGTTTTGCCGGACTGGATCTCCTATAAGAGAGGTGATCGTTATGGGGACAAGTAAAAATGGCAGATACCTTAATACCAAGGGCTCTGGCAGAAGTGTAAGCGATTTTGCTTTAGTCCATTCCAGCGAAGGTACATTCAAATGGCGACAATTCTATGATAAAGGTCAATTTAAGAGAAAGATTCGACTTGAAGGCGGCGGACATAGCCAACACGGAATGGATCTGCTTGATAAATATGGAATTGATTACAAAATAGTCAAGACTTATACTAATGGTGTCAGAGTCGGATATGTTCCTGATCACGTTATAAAAAGAAAGCGTTCCGGAATAGGTCAGTCTTGGTTCCCAAAATCATGGACCAATAAGGACATTCGACGTGCTGGTGAGCATGTAGCTGGTCTAAAGCATAATCGTCGTTCTCCTGATGGTGTTACGATGTGGGGCGTATATAAAGGCGTACGTGTTGGTGTAAAAAAGACCAAAGGGAAAATTTCCACTGTTTTTCCAGATAGCGATCAGAGTTCAGTATTACGGAGGAAAAGAAAATGATAAAAGATAGAATTATACCAATAATAGAAGAACGTGAAGCAACCGATGATGAATGGGATTATGGTGTAGAACAGTGCAAAAATAAGCTTATCGCCCTGTTCACCGAAAACATAGACGAGTCTATCAAGTTTCTCGACAATGATTGTACCGCAGATCAGTTCTCTTGGCTTAGCGAGGTGTTTGATGAAATTGCAGAAAAAACCCAAAGTCACGCATTCATTGATGCTCTCAAGAGACTTGCAGTAAAGTATCCTGAAGAGACAAAAGAATTCAACATACTTTCTTTTATCGAATCAGCTGAGGGAACGATCGAAGATTAATCCTAATATCATATAAACTATTTGTATAGCAGTATTATTAGGGAGATTTAACAAAAAACAATCTCCCTAATATTATTCTGCCCAATTGTTTTCCATAGTAGCCTCATAGCCTTATAGTCTTTCCGAAGATCTGAAACATTCTCCTTATGATATATATATGTCCGCATATAATCCTTTCATTATGTGATCTTCTTCTCGGCATTTCTTTGCAAAATGCGGCATATCGTAGTATATCTGTCACGGCATGGCGGTACTGGCTTTATCAAACCCCTTGAAAACAAAGGGCTTGCGGCGCTAAAAAGAGATAGTTGTACAAAAATCAAGTCGTTTCGCGTGACTCCTTTACAAGTGAAGTGGTCCTGTAACACCTGCAGGTTTTAGGTGTGCAACTGTGCTTTTTCCTTATCAGATTTGCTTTTGAAGCGGAGAATACTCAGCCTATCATCAGTTTATTAGTCTTCTTTAGGAATTTAGCAGGAATTGGTTTATCAAGTTTCCATGTAATACTCATTGGCTTGTCACCAGTGTGAGTAACATAATTAGCAGTTCCAAGGAATGTATATATGCCTGCTCCACCAGAGATGCGATCAGTCTTATGCTCTCTAACGAATAAGAGTATTTTGCTACCATTCTTGGCGTGGTTAATATAACGCTGGCCTGTCGGCGAAGATGCAGCTGTTGTACTCTGACTCTGCCAATGAAATAACTCTTCATTTATTGAGTAATCATCATAAAGCGTCGTAGGAGAATAGTCTTTATCTGATTTGTTGAGCGTAATGAAGAAGATATCTGTCTGCTTTTCCGGTAACCATTTAACACCTTCTCTTACTGTTGAAGGCTTATCAAAATCCATCGCAACAAGTATCTGATCTCTAGTATATGAACAATGAAGATCAAGCGGACATTCAAAGCCGAGATCTACAGATTCATCTATGAAATCAATCTCATCATAGCGATAGCTAAGTAGATCATCCAGCTCGCCAAGCATGACTTTAGAATTGAAAAGCTCATTGAGATTTGTTTTTACTTCATTATCATTCCAATCGGACACCGGTTTATTGAAGATAGTGATGTAGAACATCTGGAACATCCTCATCTCAAGCGGCGTCATAGATGAATAATAGTATTGATTATGAGTCCTTATCAAACGGCGCAAATATGCAATCCATCTACGGGAATCGGTACTGGCGAACTTTGCAAAGGACTTCTGTAGTTTCTCTTCCAGTGGCTCTTGAAAATCATCAGTAGCATCTGCCATAGCACACAATCTGGAGAAAGATGAGTATTTATACATGTGCCTGGGATCAATATGATAGTAATTCAAGAATGATGAAAGTGATAGCTTCAAGCCAGTATCATCTGTAAATGATTCTATTTTCTTAACCAATCCGGCTGTATTCCCATAGGCGGCCCTTATGTTATCAAGAATAATCTTGGATGCTTTCTTCTCCAATTGAATGTAACATCCCTTGGGAACCCCTACGAATCCTTCTTTGATCTCTCTCGAAACGCTCCTAGAAGAATCATTCAGGAGCGCTGCAAATTTGCTTTCAAAGTTGTATTTCTTGTTTGCTTGTCCGATAAAGTCCAGAACCGTAAGACAATCCTTACCGTCAGCTAAACGAAGACCTCGTCCGAGTTGCTGCAGGAAGATAGTTAATGATTCTGTCGGTCTTAAAAAGAGAACAGTATTAACTTCCGGTATATCAACACCTTCGTTGTAGAGATCAACTACAAATATGATCTTGATATTGCCATGAACTAGTTTATTCTTAGCAGAACTTCGTTCCTCATCAGGTGAATCTCCCGTAAGGCATATAGACGGAATACCATGATTATTGAAGAATTCGCTCATAAACCTTGCATGTTCAATGGAAACACAGAATCCAAGAGCTTTTACGTCTTCAATGTCAGCTACATACTTAATTAATGAACTACGAACCATATCTGCACGTCTTTCAGAAATAGCACCACTGAAAGTATAGATATTAGTAAGTTCACCCTTGTCATATCCGCCTCTTGACCACTTAAGATTATCAAGATCAACTGTGTCTGTTATTCCAAAATACTGGAACGGGCAGAGAAGTTTACGGTTTATCGCTTCAGGGAGTCTTATCTCCGCTGCTATTCGATTATCGAAATATTCAAGAACGCTCTTCCCGTCCATACGTTCAGGAGTAGCTGTTAAACCTAATAGAATATCCGGCTTATAGTACTCTAAAAGCTTTTTGTAAGAAGGCGCAGCCGAGTGATGAAACTCGTCAACTATTATAAACTGGTAGAAGTCCTCAGATGTCTTTGAAGAAAAATCTTTAGAGTTAAAAGATTGTATCGAGATAAATAGATGGTCGATTTCGTCAGGTGTATTTCTTCCTACAAGAGTATCTCCAAAATTGGGATCTTTAAGGACAGCTCGGAAGGTATATAAGGCCTGGGTAAGGATTTCCTCTCTGTGAGCAACAAACAACAGCCTTGCTGGTTTGTCCGGATGTGCTTTTACAAACCTCTTGTAGTCAAGTGCGGCTATTACTGTTTTTCCGGTACCGGTTGCTGCTACAAGAAGGTTTTTGTAATGTCCTCTAAGCTCGCGCTCAGCTTGAAGCTTGTCTAAGATCTCCTGCTGGTATGAGTATGGAGTTACATCAACCGTGTATTTGTTAGTGTCGTCCTCTTTATAGTATCTCTCTGCTTTAAGCGCTCTGGCTAATCGTTCCTTCTGTCCTTCATCGTAGTATTCGAACTCGCTCGAATTCCAGTTCGTCTCAAAGGTTGCCGTAATCTTCTTGATTGTGTCCGGAGAATCCTTCTGAGTTATCTTCAGATTCCATTCCAATCCACTTGTCAGGGCTGCATTAGACATATTGGATGAACCAACATAAGCAGTTGTAAAACCAGTGTCTCTGTAAAAGATATATGCCTTGGCATGGAGCCTGGTGATCTTAGTGTCATAGCTGACCTTGATCCTAGTATTGGGAAGTCTACTCAGCTCTTCAACAGCCTTAACATCTGTAGCACCCATATACGAAGTTGTAATGATACTTAACTCTCCTCCGTTTGTTGTAAACTGTCGAAGTTCATCTATCAAAAGTCTTAGTCCACTCCATTTAATGAAGGAAACGATCATCGCAATTCTATTGCAAGACACAATCTCTTTCTTAAGCTCTGTAAACATCTGAGGTTCGTTCTTAGCCCCGGTGAATATGCTTGATCTTGCAATAGACGTAACGGGACGTGGAAGATCCGCCTTCTCATCTAATGATAAAACGGAATTCTTCTTGTCATATACGGCCAGAAGCTGTTCTGCTCTATCAGAGACGGAAATACTATCTGGCTGGATATTCGAGTTATTAGTTGCGGTTTTAATGATACTATTAACAAATTCAATCTGCTGACTTGTATCGCACCCACTATCCTTAAGGATATCTAAGCTCTGCTCAACAATCTCTGCTACATATGACGATAAAATCTTAGAGGATTCTGCCGCATCAATCTTCTCCGTCCGAGAGATTCGTTCTCCATTGGACAGTTCTTCTTCGATTGCCTTATTGATTACTTGTTCGTACAAACCATTAGGCAGCATGAATGATCCTCTTCCATTGTTGTTCACATTATATCATCAAAAGTATTAATAATCCGTGAAGCTTGAGCTCCGGAGTGCTTACACGGCATAAAGGCGACAATTACTCGTAAACCCCTGAAAATAAAGGGCTTTAGCATGAACAAGAGGTAAGTTGTACAAAAATCCAGTCGTTTCGCGTGACATTTTATAAGTGAGGTAGTCTTGTAACACCTGCAGGTTTTCTGCTATCCGATTTTCTTGATCACTCACTACTCTCATTGAGAATAATTTAGCATTCCAGCAAAATTCTCAATCGTATTGAGAATTTTGCGAAGATGCGATTCAATTCTCAGTAAGAACAAAGTGGTGGTGACCGATATGGTTAACCGCGGTCCCGGAGCTTATTCCGGGATCGTTTTTGGGGGAAGAATAAGAAAAATGCGTTCAAATCCATAGTCGACTATTGATTTAATCGATATTCCTACTCTAAGGGTGCGCATAATCAAAGAATAACGCATACAATATATTGCGCATTGTCAAAATGATTATCAGTCAGATAGATTATCAGTCTGAAGTTTGAAAAAACAAAAATAGTGAAGAAATGACACGAACTCTTTAAAAAAATATTGAACAAATGACATTTTTACACTAGAATTGTGTTGAACAAATGCGAAACAATAAGGCAATGTTAATGAGGCGTTATATGTTTAGAAGAAAAGTATATGAAGAACTATTGGATTGGAAAAATAACTATGCACCAAGGTATGCTGCCTTACTTGAAGGTGCAAGGCGAGTTGGTAAATCAACTGTAGCAGAAGAATTTGCTAAGGTTAACTACAGATCCTATATAAAGGTTGATTTTGCTAACATTACTAGGGAACTACTTGATATATTCGAGGATATAGCCGATCATCGACTGTTTTTTTTGCGCTTACAGACAGTGACGGGCGTTACGCTATATCCAAGGGAATCCGTGATCATTTTTGATGAGATCCAACGTCAGCCATTGGTGAGACAGGCGATCAAATATCTGGTTGCTGATGGGACATATGACTATATAGAGACAGGATCACTCATCAGTATAAAGAAAAATGTCAAGGATATTGTTATTCCTTCCGAGGAGCATAGGATTCCTGTATATCCTATGGATTATGAGGAATTTATGTGGGCTGTTGGAAACGATACATACTCTGTTCTTCGAGATCTCTATAAAATGGGATCTGAGGTGGGCAACGGCACTAACAGAAAGCTTATGAGGGATTTCAGGATATATATGGCCGTTGGAGGGATGCCCCAGGCTGTAGATGCCTATGTTAACGGTAAGAATTTTACTGAGATCGATAAGATAAAACGGGAGATAATAAATCTTTATATTGATGATTTCAAGAAGATAGACAGCTCCGGGTTAATTGGAAAGATGTATGAATCTATCCCAAGTCAGCTAGCTACAAACAAGAAGAGATATATGATCTCAAGGGCAACAGGAAAGCGAAAGACTAAGAAAGATGAGGAAAGACTGGCTGACCTTTTGGATTCAAAGACAGTAATTGCATGTTACAATACATTCAATCCCGGAATGACATTAGCACAGACCAGAGATAATGATACTTTTAAGTTATACCTGTCTGATATCGGACTATTTACGACAATGATATTCAAGGCATCTCCCAAAACAGACGAAAGTATATACAGCAAACTGCTTGGAGATAAGTTACCGGCCGATCTGGGTTATCTTTATGAGAATGCAGTAGCGCAAATGATCACTTCGACAAACCGGGCTTCCTACTATCACACCTGGGAAAAGAAAAACAGCACACATTATTATGAAGTTGATTTCTTGCTCCAGGACAAGACAAAGATCGTTCCCTTGGAAGTTAAGTCGTCAGCTACAAAAAAGCATGAGTCCATAGATGCTTTTTGTAAGAAATATTCAAAACAGGTTTCACAGGCAATACTTCTATCTCAAAAGGATGTCGGAAAGGACAAAAACCTCAAATTTGTGCCGATATACATGTTGCCTTTCATATTGGAAGATCTGTCTTAGCATTTCTGATGTTTTGGGGGCTTGGAGCAAGCACTTTTCTCAGCAAAAAGGGGCTTATGATTCAATTCTACTTTAAGATTTTACTGCAAATGGCAAAATCTTAAAGTAGAATTTTCTTGAAGCAAATGCCTTAATCTGGCACGTATGAGCATTAACGCTGACTGACCGTAATCAGATATTTATCCTTATAGTCAGCAAACAATTCCTTGAATCTGATATTATCGTCTGACTTTACATTTCTTATGTATTCATGAGGATCAAATACATCGCTGTTCGCCTCCAGGACTGCAACTGCTATGTTCGAGCAGTGGTCGGATATTCTTTCGTAATTATTTAGAATATCGGCCAGAACAAAACCTCTCTCAATAGTGCAGTCTCCGCTTTGAAGTCTGTCAACGTGGTGCGACCTTATATTCTTTTCGAGAAGATCTATAACCTGCTCCAAGGGTTCCACCTTTTCCGCAAGTGCGGTATCGGAATTGATGTAGGCTTCTGTCGCAATGTCCACGATCTCAAGGACGGCGTCCCCCAGCTTTCCGATCTCGGATAAGGCTTGTTCGGACATTTGGATCTTTTTCTCCGAGATCTCTATTGATGATTCAGTAAGGTTTAATGCGTGATCGCTCATACGCTCAAAATTGCCGATAGTATGAAGCATCTTGGCGACTTTTCTGTTCTCGTGCAAGGGCAATGCCTTACCGGATAATATCTTCGCTTATGACATCTGAATCATGTGAAAGAGCGATATATGCCCACTCCCGAGAAGGCCTCTGCAGGATACGAGTAAAAGTATGGTTTACATGTAGTCAATATGCAATTGAGCAGGTATCCGTAAAATGGTTGCGATGCTTCCGCTATGCTATAATCCTTATGTAAGTGACGATATTGTTCAGCTTGCCGGCATATAGAAATGAGGGGAAATATGAGAAAGCTGATAGCATCTGTTTTATGTCTTCTGCTGTCTATTGCAGTGTTTGTTGCCTGTGCAACTGACAGCGAAAAGACTTTTATTGAAGATAATGATCTTACTTTGAGCCCGCAAGGCGCATTCTCTTTTGATACGAAGGCATATGACGGCGACGGTAATGAGTTGGAGCTTGTTGAGAATGTCGATGTTGCCATAACAGAGACAGCATGTGAAGATCGCGAGGGATATAAGATCGTTGAGGCTGTTTTCGAGGTTGATCTGAGTCAGTTGCCGGAGGGATACAGATTCGCTTCGTGGCAGTTGGCTTTCGATAAGTATACCGGAACTTCTTTTGAGTATTATGAATCGGCAGAGGCAGAGCAACCTTGTGAGTTTACTTTCGATTGCAGGGGCGATGATGTTGATGTTCAGATGGCTTACGATGCAAGTCGTGACGACGAGAAGGGGATCTTGACCATTATTATCATGGTCACTTGCCCGGAGGATTATGACGGCACCGTCTTCCAGATGGGATATTCCGATGCGAAGATAAATGAGGCGGATCAGGATTGGCCCTATTATGAGCGGCTTTATACAATAGATGAGTTACCGGGCTTCAACAGCAATGGCCATGACTATTATTACTTCAGCTATGGCAAGTGACTTCCGGGCTGAAACTGTTTTTATATATTGCTAACTGTTACCGTTGACTAATTATAGTCCCGGATTGTACCATAGAATGTGGAGGGTAATCCCCCTAATCACTATCAAAGGAGACTAGTACTATGCCATTGGTAACAACTACTGAAATGTTCAAGAAGGCTTATGACGGCGGTTATGCTATCGGTGCTTTCAATGTTAACAACATGGAGATCGTTCAGGGAATCACGGAAGCTGCAGGAGAGCTTGAGAGCCCTGTAATACTTCAGGTTTCAAAGGGCGCAAGAGCATATGCAAATCATACATATCTCGTTAAGCTCGTTGAGGCTGCTGTTATCGAGAATCCCCAGATCCCGATTGCTCTTCACCTCGATCACGGTGATACATTTGAGCTCTGCAAGTCTTGTATTGATGGTGGTTTCACATCTGTTATGATCGACGCTTCCTCCAAGTCTTTCGAGGATAATATTGCTCTTACCAAGCAGGTTGTTGAGTATGCTCACGCTCACGGTGTTGTTGTTGAAGCTGAGCTTGGTACTCTCGCAGGTATCGAGGATGAGGTTGTTGTCGAGTCCGGTAAGGAAGCTTACACAAGACCTGAGGAAGTTGAGGAGTTCGTAGACAGAACAGGATGCGACTCACTCGCTATTGCTATCGGTACTTCCCACGGCGCTTACAAGTTCACGGCTGCTCAGTGCACAAGAAATGCAGACGGTATCCTTGTACCTCCGCCGCTCCGCTTTGACGTTCTCGAGGAGTGCATCAAGAGACTGCCCGGTTTCCCGATCGTTCTGCACGGTTCTTCTTCCGTACCTCAGGAATTCGTTAAGATGGTTAACCAGTATGGCGGTAACATGCCTGATGCAGTCGGTATCCCCGAGGAGCAGCTCCGTGAGGCAGCTAAGCTTGCTGTTTGCAAGATCAACATCGACTCTGATATCCGTCTTGCAATGACAGGTAATATCCGTAAGTACTTTGCTGAGCACCCTGATCATTTCGATCCTCGTCAGTATCTTAAGCCCGCTCGTCAGGCTGTTAAGGATATGGTTGCTCACAAGATCGTTAACGTTCTCGGTTCCGACCACAAGATCTGATCTGTCAGATAACTGATATAAGGAGACTGCCTCAATTATATTGGGGCAGTTTTTTTAGCTTCTTCGCGGAAAGCTTGGGATATAGCGTGAATGTGCTTCGGTACATCTTTCGAGACGGAGCCAAGAGTCCAAATACTCACATCAGCCAAAGAAGTGGCATCAAACGTCCTTCGCAGTTCCAGAGAAAGAGCTTCGATGATAACACGGATCGGGTGGGCGACAAGTCGTTTGGTACGAAGATGATAAACAGAGAGTTTGCAGACACTATTTTGTTGTGATATATTGACCATAATGGATGTGTTTACCTTTTATGGCGTTATGGCTAATCTGCTTACAATACAAAAACACTTAGTGGGGGGTTATCAAATATGTTTTTCAGGAATCATCGTCTTATTACAGTTATTATGCTTGTTCTGCTGGTAGTCTGCGTATTCTGCGGATGTTCAGGATCTGGTAATAACAAGTTTGTTGAGACGGCTAACGCTCGTCACGAGAGAAACGATGACAAGCCAACCAATACTCCCAAGCCAACTAATACTCCCAAGCCAACTAATACTCCCAAGCCGACCAATACCCCTAAGCCGACAAACACACCGATCCCGACCAATACACCTATGCCGACTAATACGCCGACTCCGGCATATGTTTATACTCCCGAGGAGGCGCAGGAATTGTCTGAACAATTAACTGTAAACTGTAGAGGGGGTCGATTAGATAGTTTTTTTAATGATCTTACGAATAATGGTTATTCTGTTAATGACTTGATCGCTGCGGCTTATGGTCCCAACATGATGGATCTTTATGGCGACGATGGTCTTTGGGCAATAAAAAGCATCGAAGTCCGTACGGATGGAAAGATGATCCTCTACTGTACATTTAACGTATTTAACATTAAGCTCACAGAGGCTCAGCAGACATTAGAATATACATTTGGAATAAGCAGTTCGGTTATTCATCTTGTTGATACCAACTATCAGACTCTGCTGGCACCGTCTAATTATAACGTAGTCGATGTTGAAGTTACTGAAAATGGAGAAGTATATCTGGTAGGAGCGCCAAACGGTGAAGTTGTCCCGGATGCGATAGAAGACCTAGCCTGGCTTTTATTCTTATCATATTAGACATATTAAGGGGCTGTCTCAAAACTAAATTGAGATAGCCCCTTAACTTTGCAAAAGAAA